>CAJTZD010000014.1:0-58638 GCA_910584235.1 uncultured Acetatifactor sp. | reverse complement strand
CCCGGCAGGCGCTTCGCTCTCGGGCGTTCCCTCGCTCCCGGCAGGCGCTTCGCTCTCGGGCGTTCCCTCGCTCCCGGCAGGCGCTTCGCTCCCGGGCGTTCCCTCGCTCCCGGCAGGCGCTTCGCTCTCGGGCGCTCCCTCGTCCTCTGCTGGCGCTTCGCTCTCAGCGCTTTCCTCACTTTCAGAGGCCTCTGCGTCCTCTGTCACCGCCTCGTAGCACTCTTCTCCATGTGTATGCTCTTCCAACTCGCAGGCCAAATCGCCGCACACTAAGCCCTGGCAATCCTCTGTGTGCTGATGGCCTTCATTCTCTTCCAGTTCGCAGACCAGCTTCTGCACCTCGCTGTAGCAGGATTCATCATGCACATGGGCCTCTATCTCCGGGAGCTGGCATACCAGGTTCCCCTCGCTGTCATAGCAGGTCTCCTCGTCATGCTGATGGACGCAGAAATCCGCATATCCGCATACCAGCTCTCCCGCCTCATTGTAGCAGCCATCTGTATGCACATGCTCTTCAAAAACGCAATCCAGCACTTTTTCACCGCTCAGGGCGCTTCCATGCCTTGTCAGCATGCCGAACGTACCGGAGGTGACTACCAGCGCCAGGCAAAGAACCGCTGCTATCCACCGTCTGGTGTTCCGCCTTTTACTTAAGAATTTTGCAGCTTGGTTAAATACTATATTTCCCATGTTGCTGTCTCCCTTCCTAAAATCTTCTATCTCAGTCTCTGTACTGTCAAAGAATATCTGTCTGTCTCATTTTAACGGTCCGATTTCCTTTACGGGCCAGATGCGCAGGAATACTTTTCCGATGATCTCACTGTCCCTGATACATCCGATGGCCGAGCTGCGGGAGTCTATGGACACGTTTCTGTGGTCTCCCAGCACGAAGCTCTCTCCCTCCGGCACCTGACAGGGCAATTCGATATCGCATCCCCCAAGCGCTTTTTGCTTTACATAGGGCTCTTCCAGTAGCTGGCCATTGACATATACGCTGCCGTCCGGGCCGATGTCTACGGTATCTCCCTCCGTGGCTATGATGCGCTTTACCAGGATATCCTCCTCCTGATAGAACGCGATGATGTCTCCCTTTTCAAAAGAGGAGGCGCTGTACGCCACCACCAGGTCTGCTTCCCGGAGCGTATCCGCCATGGAGGTGCCGTCTATCCGCAGTATCTGCAGGAACAGAATGGCGATAAGCGCTGCGGCCGCGGCTACTGTAGCCAGCAGGCAGAGGGTGATGATCAGGAGCCTGAGATAATGATATCTCCTCTGTTCCTTTAAAAGCCTTGCCTCCACAATCTCCCGGGAGGGAATCCTGCTGTCAGCCCTGGCCATCTGTCGGTACCTCCCCGAAAGCTTCTGCCGACGGCTGTGCGGCCTCTGTCTCTGTCCGCTCTGCCGTCCGGGTTTCTTTCCCGGCTCTTCCGGGTGTCCTCGGGCTTTCGTCCTGCGGATGCCCCTCCGCCTCCTCCCGGAGGCTTTCGGCTGCCTGAAGCTTTACGTTCTCCAGATACCGATCTGCCGCGTCCTGTGCGGCTTCGAAGATACCGCTGAGCTTTAGGGCCGCTTCGGCAATGGAACCCGCCTCGTTCAGCTCTATGCGTCTGGATGTACGCTCCCGTTCCAGGGTATCGCGCAGGACTACTATCTGCGCGTCCTTTTCGTCCAGCCGGTTCTTCAGCCTCTCTATCTGCGCGTCTTTCTCATCCAGCCGCTCTTTTAAATGGGTCAGGCTCTTCTCCTGCTTGGTGATGCGGGCTGCCATGGCGGCTCCCCTGCGTTCCAGCCGTTCATCCTCCTGTATCTGCGAAAGCAGCAGTTCCAGCAAGTCCCGGCGTTTCAGTTTCGAAAATTCCTTTTCGGTCATGTTCTCCATGTTTTCCATAGCATCTCTCTTACAATCTCACGCCGAAATCACCAGTTATAAAAGGCTTCTCCGCCTTTGTTGTATTTACTATATCAAGTCAATGGTCAAGGAAAGCGTCAAAGATTTGGGTAAAAAGAGGTATTATAACATTTTTCTGTGTGTCTATGCTCTTCCATTCCGCAGTCAACCACTTTTAGTGGTTGGTCAGTTCACCAGGCCAATCTCTTCCAGCGGCCAGACCCGGAACATGATTTTCCCTACCACGCCGCTTTCGCTGATGCAGCCCACCGCAGTACTGCGGCTGTCGATGCTGGTAGCTCGGTGGTCTCCCATGACGAAGCATTTTCCGTCCGGTACCTGATAGGGCAGTTCGATGTCGCAGGTGCCCAGAGCTTTCTCCGCCACATAGGGCTCATTCAGCTGTTCGCCGTTCACATAGACATTACCCTCATCGTCGATATCCACCCAGTCTCCGGCAGCGGCAATGACGCGCTTTACCAGGATGTTATTATTATAGTAGAAAGCGATGACGTCTCCTGTCTTGAACCTGGAGTTGCTGATAGCTACGACGATGTCTCCGTCCTGGAGAGTTTCTGTCATGGATGTGCCGTTGATCTGCAGCACGGGCAGCAGCAGAACCGCTACCAGCACGGCGGCTGCGGCCACTACCAACAGAGAAAAGGCAGTGCTCCGCAGGACTTTGCCATAATTGCGCTTGTATTTTTCCTTTTTCAGCTCCGCTTCCAGCTGTTCCATGGTGGGAGCTTTTACGGGTTCTTTGGCTTCTTTGCTTTCCTCGCTCATTTCTGCTCCTCTATGTAATCCGTGTCATGGGTTTCCCGCACGCTGTCCAGATACCGGTTCACGGCCTTTTGGGCCGCTTTGAAAACGGCGTTCAGCTTTGCCGAGACTTCCTCCATGGAGGGGTCTCCCTCGAAGCCCAGGATCTCGCCCGAGCGGTAATGTTCTATCTCTGTAGTCAGCTCACGGATGCGCGCGTCCTTTTCATTGAGGCGGCCGATGAGCTTCTCTATCCGGGCATCCTTTTCATTCAGGCGGGCTGTAAGCTTCTCTATCTGGGCATCCTTTTCGTCCAGGCGGGGTTTCAGCTTTTCTATCTGGGCGTCTTTTTCGTCCATCCGCCCGATGAAACGGGTTCTGGTATCTTTCAGGGCATTCAGCTGTTCTGTCGTTTCGTCCAGCTGAGCCTGCAGCTGGGCTGCCTCTCTTCCCTGGGCCAGCAGCAGTTCCAGCAGGTCCTGTCGGCGTAACTTGTGTAGCTGTTTTTCTGTCATTTTTGCTCCCTGCCTTTGCTCAGTATACTATCATATGAGAGAAATTTCAATATCTATCGGGAAGTTTCCGTCATTTATTATACTTTGTCTGTCATCGCCCGCTGCTATGTGGGTACAGCAAGGCTGATAATTATTATAGCAGGTAGAGCGTCTAAGAATGCGTCTAAGGTTGGAGAGTTGTTGGGTAGCTCGGCTTCTTTCTGCTGTCCACATCCGTCCAACTGCTCTTAAACAGGCTCCTTGGGAAGACAATATAGTCCTACTGTACCGCAGCATCGTTTTTCGCTTCACGGAAAAGCGCGCACCATTCATCGATGATCATGATAAACTTTTCGCCGGTGGCTTTTGCAGTGTAAACCAATGTCTCCGCCAGATCTGTTCCCTTAGGGACATTGGGAAAGGCCTCTTCGATCTCTTCCCTGACCGTGAACAGGGTAATGCCCAGATAGATGACATTGTACTTGTTGAGATGCCTTTTGGCTGGCAAAGCTCAGATTTATCCCCTGCTTTCTCACATTGTCGATCCACTGATAGATAGATGCTCTGTTATACTTATACTCTCCCTTTTCATCCGTAGCCTTTTCCAAGGCCAGGGCCAGAAGCGCGTACTCGTTCTCCAGATATGTAGAAAATATCCCCTGGTCGTCGGTATTAATGCACACCGGCAGCTGAGGGCACTTGGCAATTGTCTCCCGGTCCGTCTCCAGCCCCAGATTGTACAGTGAAAATACCGGATGCTTGTCATATCTTTTAAAGGAACCAATCAGATAGTTAGAAGAAGGATTGGTCTCGATACCGATTCCTTTCTGGGATATCTTCGCCTGCATTTTTTTCTGTACTTCCTTTATGCATTGTATCATCTGATAACTGACTTTAACTTCTATCACACGCTCTCCCTCTACTTTGGCTCTTCCATTATAATGGTACAGAAAGTACAGATAAGCGCATTCCGGATTGTATCGTATCTTATAGTCTATCGGATAGGTTCTGTTGACGGCATATCTGTCCCATTCCGATATACTGTCCACCTCCTTGAAGTATCCGTCAATATAACAGACCGGGTTATCCCCCCGCAGCTTCCAGGCGCCGTAATACTCAGAAATCCGAAAGTAAAATCTTGTATTTTCATACCCTCTTCCCATCAGTTCATTCTTTTCCTGGAAATACTTCTGGGCTGCTTTCATAGTGGAGTCGAAAAATTTGTCGTTTATATAGTTCCCATAAATCAGGCGGAAGTATTTACTGTATTCCTGTTCTATAAAGAGCAGCAGATCGTCATAGCCCTGAAGTCCAAAGCCTTTTATCCTATAGTAAATCCATACAAGATTGTCCAGATAGCATTGCTGCGTGATCAGGATACGGTTTCTTTTCACCTGATAATATTCTTCCACGTCAATCCCCAGAGCCAGAGCATGTCCCAGGCGCGAACCGCAGCCAAGCTGCAGAAAGTAAACAGCTTCGTCAATTGCCCGCAGCCCGTCTATGACGTCCAGATAATCCTCACCGATATGATAGGTGGCAGAAAGCTGGTCCAGGCTGACCTGCACTCCCGGGTAATAGTCTTCCTCCTTGCCAGTCTGATAGACAATGTGGTTTTTCAGGTAGCGGTATGTCTGGGCAAAAACCTCCGGCCTGCACCCAATCTCCTTTGAGCATGCGTCGATTCCTCTGACCCGCCTGGCGACCCTTGGATACTTCTCCCGGAACTTGGCAATCGCCTGGGCCTGCTCCCGCAGACTTAATCTTTTTATATAATGCCTGCTGAAAATATCGCTTTCCAGCCATTTGGGATCATCTTTTTCCTTGATAAAATGAAACACATAAAAGTATCTCTTCTGCAGTTCCTCGTCGTCATCCAGAAAATGATCAAACTTTTTGATGTATTCATAGTTTTCCCGAGCCGATTTCTTGGGCACAATTCGGGCTTCCAGATGCAGGATGTTCTGGTTCACCAGTGTGCCTCTTACTGCCATCTCAATGTATTTTTCTTCAAACGGAGTACCGTCTATGAAATCTTCTTTCCGGTCCTGGTATCTGGCAAAATTGTCAAACCCTATATTGTCGTTTGTCTGGACCAATTCCGAGCGTATGGTTTCCTTTATTACGAGATAAGCGTAAAACATATTAAAATACCGGGACATTTTTGCGTCCCTGGAATAGATTTTCTGGAACATCGCATACATAAACCAACGCTCCCCGGACAAAATATCATTTACCTGATTGCAGGAAGTGCCGTGATTGTAATTTCCCGCCAGGGCATAATCCAGCACTTTCCTGCCGTAAGTACGGTTTCCCTTAAAGTAGACAATATTATTTTCTATGGCGTCCCGGTAAAACAAAATCTCGTCTCTTTCGCATAAAAGCCAGTCTACCAATCGGTTTATCTTCTCCCTGTCCACCGTTTCACCATTGTCAAGCACAAACATCTGCCCTGTCAGCCTGGAAAACAGAAACACTCTGATCAACGCCGCCTTTAAATAGGAAATATAAAGATGCTCCTCATTGGATCCCGTATAGTAAATTGTGGAAAGACGTTGATTGCCGTATTCATCCAGCAGTCTGTGGAATCTCGCACTGGTTACATTATTCATCATGCTGATCCAGGACAGAGGAAACTGGGGCGCCGATCCTTTCAGATGAAAATGGTTGTCTGCCATCCCCTGGGCCAGCAGGCGGTTTAAATATTCGTTGTTATGTCTTATTACCGGACGCCAGGAAAAATTTCTCTTTTCGTTAATATACCGGATATCCTGAAATGCCAGATAAGCGGTAGTAAAGACATCCTCATCCAGTTCATGGGAGGTCATCCGCCACCTGAGCATCTGTTCATACTGGCATACCGGTTCTCCGTCCATCTCCTGCAGGACACGGGCCGCAAATACCAATATGGCGTCAAATACGCTGAAGCTTCTGGCATCCTCTCTCTCTTTTCGGTCAAGATAGTCCCTGCCATATCCCATGATATAGTTTGCCTGTTCCTCATATTCGTTCTGTATATACTCGAACAGATTCTCCAGCTCGTCATTGGAATAATTCTTTACATAATACCCTGCCAGCTTTACAAAACTGCGCATGGTAATATGGTCATATTGGATATGATTACAGAGGATTTCGCTTGACGGAATTTTACTCAGCACGATGCTTAACACGGTTCGTAAATTATTCATTTCTGCCTCCGCCGGTCCTTGTCCACGCTGCACGTTCCCAAAAAATATTCCAAGCCATCTGCTGTCTCCTCTCAGTCAAATAGGAATGTTGCTTCCGGCACTGCAACATGCTCAATCGTCTCGGAAAGCATGTACAGCAAGTCTCCATCGGATATTTTCTGGTCCTGGGATACTTTTAAAAGTTCCCGTCCGATCTGTGTCCTGTTGAAATTCTCCTCATAGATTGTTCCGAACATCTCATCATATTCTTTCAGGGAATCCTTTATTACAGCAAAATATTCCACTATTTTCCCGCAAATCTTATCCGTCTCCATTACCACTATACTGTCGTCAAATTTTTCCTCTAGTTCTTGTCCTGTACGGATAAGATATTCCACGTTTTCGGCCGGTATTATGATATAGTTATTGTCTGTTTTTCGTATATCTATAATATCCAATATCTGTTCTTTCCATCCTGCATCTTTGTCAGCACCCATAAGCTGCAGAAACGTATTCTGAAAGTCATCCAACACCCTGTCTTTCTCTTCCCATGGACACATGATATTAGACAGTGCGAACTTCCCTCTGCAATTCTCCATCTCCAGGGTTAACCGATATTTTCCCTCTTCAGGAACCAATTTGCTTCCGGAAAAGGTGAAATCCGCAGAAAATTCAAAGAATAGCAAGAGCATCTGATAGTTTTGGATTCTCTGAACATTCTTCTTGATAAATTTATTCTTATTATCTTTGCTATTAGCTGAAAACACTTCTCCCAGAATATGATCCAGACAATTACTCAGGGCCCCAAATTTAATTCTTGCAATGTCACAGAACATACTTTCTTCAGGTGCCTTGACTTTGCACATCATCTTCTCTTCCCATTTTCCCCATATGCCTTCCTCAAAATACTGTTTTATAGCCTGCACAGCCAAAGAGCTTTGAGAGTCTTCATCCCCGCAATACCACGAGGTAAATAACTGTGTCAGCTTCACCGTAAAATAAATCACACTCAAAACGGCAGATTCCTGAATTTGCCGGGTTTCGGCCAAGCTCTTCGCAAGGCTTTCCAATAATGAATCCTCTTCGTCCACATACAGCAATTCTTTTACGGTCTGAATCTGGCCCTTAGGAGCCAGATATTCAATGAATTCCGCGTTCCGATCTAAATGCTTATCATATAGTGGAAACAGCCTGCCTTTCAAAAACCACTTTAAGTTTCTGTTGTAGACTTCCAAAGCACTTGTCAACTCTGTGTGATCTTCCTGTTCTTCTGCGCCGCTGGGTTTCTCGGCAAGATTTCTCATATCCTCCAGAGTATACGTTACCGGTTCCAAGGAATAGACTTGTCTTATCCAAACAGCCAGCTCTCTTATCGTATCAGGAACCAGCCTGGCAAGGTTTACTCCCTCCCCGGTAAATTTTATTCCTATATATTCTATCAGCTGTCTCTGGATGATTTTCTTTATGGTTTCCGGAACAGGAGTATACTCTATCCCACGAATCGTTATATATTTTAAGCCTATCTTTTTCTGATCATAAGCTTTCCAGCCATGCACCGGCTCCATGGCAACCTGACAATGGGCGGGCAGAATCTTCTCCAGATATTCCTTTGCCAGCCTTTCTATGTACTCTTTTGTCCCGTTGTCTGCCTTTGTCTCTTTAAAGGCTTTTGTATAATGTTCCACACAGAGCATCTCCAACTGGGAATAGCTGGCTGTCAGCAGTACGATCACGTTAGGAACCATGAGATATTTCCGGATCTCCTCCAGCAGTTCAAAGCCGTGATCTATGTTCATATCCAGATCGTCGAGGGAAATTACCAGGAAATGATTGTTCAGATGTATCTTCCCCTCGCTCCCCGGGTACTCCATAATCTCCAGGTATGCTTCCACCAATTCCTGAAAAGACTGTCTCAGATTCCATGTCAGTGACAGATTTTCCAGAGTCTCCATGAACATATCATTGTCTGATTCCAGAATATCTTTCGAGCTGTTTAAGTCCCTGAGGCTTTTGTATACGTTATTAAACAACATTTGAATATGGCGCTTTTTATAGGCGTAATCTTCATCTCTGACGATACCGCTGTCCCGGTAGCTGCGCCGCTCCTCGTCATGCCACTTTTTCAGCATTTTAGGCAGAATATTGCGCAGCACATCATCGCTGCGGCTTCCCAGCAGAGAGGCGTCTATGTGTTCCAGTCCGGTAAACATCAACTCTTTCACTTTTTCGTCGCCCATGCTATGGAAGTACATATCTCCTAATTTTTCATTTTCGTCCCCGGAATGGGCATTGCGGTAGTAATCTTTCAGGAACTCCATATAAGACAGCATGGCAGATGTCTTTCCCGTGCCTCTGCCTCCGATAAAAGCAATGATATTGAAAAACTGTCCTCTGTTGCGAATGGCCGTTCCGCCTTTCTTTCCTTTATCCTGGTATCTGTCATTGATGCTGAGAATTGTCTGCGTAATCTGAAATGCTTTTCGATAAGCCTCATTAGAAACAGACCTGCCGAATGCGGCAGAGTCTTCGTAGATGACATTGGAGACGGATTCCTCCCTGAACTCCAATGTCATGCCTTTCCATTTACTTTCTTCCATGAATTTTCCCCTTTTATTCTTGTATATTGCCCTGCAGTGTCAGCTTTCGTTTCCCCACCGCATCGCCGCAAATCCGCCGTAAATTTATTGATAGCATTTGCCCGTGAACTTATTTTTTATTTCTTCCGCTATCTCTCCTCCCTTCCCCGGCTCTCCCATCAGGGCTGCCAGCTTACCAAAGCTTTTCGCAGAAAGATATTTTTCGGTGATTTCGGATCTTTTTTTTACATATCCGTCTTCTTCATCCCCCCAGCCGAAAATCCGTCTGCATATATGGCTGAGGCGCTTACAAGCCTTGTATGGGTATTCTATTTCCTGGACCGAAACCGCACTGCCGCAACGATAATTCTGCTCGGTCAATGCGCCCAGTTTCTTCTCTATTCTGCTGTAAAGACAATAAGCCTCAATCCATTCTCTCTGCATCTCATGGCCGGATGCCAGTTTATAAAGCGCTTTATAATTTTCACTGTCCAGCTCACATGCCTCCCTGTAAAAGCGCAAGGCCATTTTGTCGTCCCCATACACTTTTTCAAAAGAATGCCCTAAATCATAAAAGAAATCCGAACAGGACTGTTGTTTTGCAGCCTTTTGATAATAGAAAACCGCCTGCTTATTTGCCACACTGCTTAATTCACATATTCTGCCTGCCAGATGCTGGAACATGGCATTGCTCCCATACCGTTCCAGCACAGGCCTAAAGTCCTCCAGCAGCTCCCTGCATTTTTCATGCCGCCTGGACAAGGCCCTGTAACCTGCGCCGCACAGGATATACCGGAAATAAAATTCCATATACCGGATATGCTCATTCTCTGTTTCGCGGATGCTGTCCCGAATGCTGTCCAGCCCCTTTTCGCAGATTTGCACGATCTCTTTATCCCAGCGTCTGATATCACCTTTTGCAAATTCTTCATAAAGCCAGCAGGCTTTCCACAATTGTTTCCCGGTATAAATCCGGAATAATTGGGTTAACCTCTGATATTCCCTATCTTCTCCTGATATGGATTCAATTAGGCTCCTATAGTATTTCCCTGGCGCCACGTTCACATCGTCATCTCGCTCTGCCGCATGGGCCTGCACTCGAACAGGCTTAATTGCCTTTATCTGAGCACATTTGTCGATATCTGACCAGGCAGACGCTTCTCCTCCGCTTTGAAGCCCTTTGGTGACAACTCCCTTAACAGCTCTTTTTTTCTTTTTCGGTTTATCACTATCTGTCCCAGAGAGGAGATTTACCCTGGCCTTTCGAACTTGACCGTCGTCTAACCGAACAAGCTCCTTTAACTTTGCCTCTGCCAAATTGCCAGGTTCTGGCTTTATTGTGACATGTACCTTAGTACGAGCCGGCAAACAAGTACTTCCCACAGCAACTGTATGTCCTATTACTGTGGCAGGCATGTAAGAGCCCAATGAAATGGATTGATTGCCATCCGGCATTCGGTAAACAAAGTCAGAAATATTTCCCCCCGAATACTCCTCCAGTCTCTTGGGGCTGACCAGGGCCACTCCCTTGAAACCAGTCGGGATTTTCAGCTTTTCTTTGTAACTCTTTTTCTCCGCCCATATCCCGCAACTCTTGAAGTAGTACTCCCAATAGCTGGCATTGGCTGCATTTTCCCTGTCATATGCCAAAAATATTTTCATTCTCTACCACGCCTTTTCATTTATTTATTGTATGCAGCGTCGTTACTTTTGCCTCTCACGGACCAGTTCTGACAACCGCAGCAGAAATTCCTCTGTTCCTGCCTCTTTGTCGGCGTTTTCTCCCCACAGGGTAATAATCTGATTGTCTTCAAATACCGCTTTCTGTATCTGATTCGGCGTTGCTGTAAAAATGTAATTTTTCATGTCCGGGAACTCCGAACACTTTCCTTGGCTTCTCCGCCTCTTTCCCGCCAGATACAATAGCATTTTCACGTTGATGTCCGATAAGCTATAACCGAGAAACAGCACATGATAGCGGAGCATATCCGCCTGTAACTGGACATCCATAAAATTCTGGAAATCCATCCTTCCGAAATACTCACTCTCCGCCAATACAATAGAATCCTCATCGGAAATATCGCCATGGAATTTCATGATTCTGGTGGTCTGGGTTCTTACTTTCCCCATATCCTCTATTGTCACAACCCGATCATAAGAATCTGCCCCGCGTTTCATTTTATAATAGCTTTCAAGCAAATGATCGTAATTTGTGGTATAGATAACGGGACAGCCCAACTCCAGAATGGCTTTGTAGATCTTTGAGTTTTCCAATTCTCTCTGAATATCTTCACCAATTGTGAAAAGCTTCTTCATCTTCTGATAAACAGCTTCATTCCCATACTGTTTCCGGATATATTCGGCCAGCACCATGTTATCGCCATAGGTTTCAAACAAGTCGCCGTCAAATTCGTCTTCTACCAGAGATTTCAGCAATTCTTTCCATAGGGGCATCTTTACAGATCTGGATATCCCTGCCCCGATGAACAGCATTACCTTTTTCTGACTGATCAGATCAGCCAACGCTTCCAGGTCACTCAGGCTTTCCGTTTCTTTCCGTCTGTCGTCCGTCACAGATAAAGGTTCTCCCACCACCGGAATTTTATACTGTTCCAGAATCCCTTTTTCCTCCATCTCCCGCTTCAGATTATCCCAGGCCTTTCTCCTCATGGAATATTGGGCTTTTTTTCCGTTCCTGTCCGCATAGGTGGCATCTTCTTCATTATTCTCATCCGGCTTGAAAATCCTGTCCCAGTCAAAAGCCTCACTCTTGAAGTCCGCCTCTTCCGGGATTCTCCCTTTCTCCTCTCCCCTGGCAATTATATAGCCTTTTCCATCGCAGTAGCATAATAGCGATTCCGCGGAAGCGCCAAACTGATTTCTGTGCCTGCAAAATTCCACTATAATCTGGTCTCCCAGCTGTGAATATATGTAACTTGTCTGCGGACCCGGGAGCTGGTTGAAAGCATCTATTTTCAGCATGGTATGCTCAATTATCAAAGGCCGGCGAATCTCTTTAAAAGCCTCAAATGCTTTCTTTTTCACCAAATCCTCCACATCCTTTGTCTGCAATTCCCTTATGGACAGGGAAAATCTCTCCAGGCAAATTCCGTCCAGCTTTGCGATTGCCTCCATTTCCTTAAACTTATTCGTGTTCCCGGTCACAAAGTACAGTTTCCCCATATTTTATTTTCACTCCCCTTTTTAAGCTTTTGTAGTCTTTTTTCTGCCTGTTTTTCATTATAGCATCCTGTCAACCGTTATAGCAAGTCCTCAATTCTTAAAAATAGCTCACAAAGCAGTCTCCATCCTCCTAAGCGCCTCCTCCCTGTCCATATCCTCCAGCTTTCGTTTCTCACAGCCGGGCATGGCGGGTTCGAAGCCGCAGACTTTTTTATAGGCGCAATAGGTGCAGGCCTCCTCGCTGCCCTTTTCGTAAGGGTTCAGAGAAATGGCACCGTCCAAAATCTCCCGGCCGATGGACGCAATCTTACGGCTTACATAGTCGGATACGATGCGCAGTTCCGGGCCGCTTAAGACGGAAGAACGGGCAGAGAAGCTGCCGTCTTTCTTCCGCTCCACGGGAATCACGTCGGATCTGTCCCCCATCCGGGCGTCTAACAGCTCCACAATGCCGGGGGAGCTGTTCACCACGCCGTTCATACGCAGCTGTTTCGTGATCTGCTCGTTGATCTCCTCCTCGGTGAGCTCCACCGGAGTCTCCACGGCAGGATCGTCGATGCGGTAGTACAAAAGCGCGGCAGGCACCACCTCCTTGCCCCGGTGACGTTTCGCCTCCATCTCCGCGGCGGCGTTCATATATACCACCAGCTGGAGCTGGAGGCCGTAGTAGAGCGCCGCTAAGTCAAATCTCTTGTGGCCTGATTTATAATCAATGACCTTGACATATACGGCTTCCCCGTCCTGTGCCACGTCTATTCTGTCAATCCGCCCCTGAAGCCGCATTTTTTCCTGCTCTGACAGAGCTACGTTGACGCTTTCCAGGCGGTCGGCATGATGGAAAGACAGCTCAAAGGATTCCGGCACAAAGCGCCCCCGCTGCAGCTGCTTCTGGAGCGTCACAACGGTACGGGTCAGGATGCGGCACATGCGGGTGATGGCGTATTCGTTCCGGGCGCTGCTGTAGAGGACGGTGCTTCCGTATTCGGCAGCGTAACGCTCCAGGGCGTCCCGCACCTGGCTTTCCGCGAATTCCTGCGGAAAGTCAAACCAGGTATAGCCCTGGTTTTTAAGCCTGTCCGCGAACTGCTCCAGAACGGCATGGTACACATTTCCCATGTCCACGTTCTCAAACGAGAATTCCTGCCGTTCCTGCAGGGTCAGGCCGTACTGGAGAAAATGCCTGTAGGCGCAGGCGGCATAGGTTTCCAGCCGGGTAACGCTTGTTTCCAGCTCCATGCCGTAGAGAGCCCTTGCCACTGCCGCGGACAGGCCTGTGTCCTGATACCGCATAAAAGCAGCCTCCGTGAGGAAATCCCTCTTTTCCTTAAGCCCCTCTTCCCCATATGCCTGATAAACGGTGAAGAAATCTCTCTCTTCTTCCTCCGGGATAAGGCCCTGGGCATATTCCCGCAGCCCCCTGGCCAGATATCCCGCCCCCTCCTGTCCCGTTACGATCTGCTCCAGAATGCTTCTCTGCTGGGGGTACTCCACGGTCAGCCCGGGGAATATCTTTTTCACCACATCCACCAGATAGGCGGGACGGATGGACTTGCCGGCGCTGTTTACCTTGGAGTAGCCCAGATACAGCCGCCTGGAGGGCTTGGTCATGTTTAAATAGAGGTAGAATCTCTGGATATACATCTGCTGCCTGGGGCTGGGGGCAAGCTCCAGATCCGATTCCCGCAGAAATTCCCTGTCCATATCCGATATGATGCCGCCCCTGGAGGCGCCTTTGGGAATATTGCCGTCGTTCACGCCCAGGAAAAAAAGGACTTTCACCTGCTGGAGCCTGGTGCGCTCCATGTCCCCCACCAGCACCCGGTCCACATTCTGGGGGATGGTGCCTACCTGGATCTCATCAAAGCCGGCCTCCAGAATCTCCGCGAACTCTTTCAGGGAAATGGTCTCCTCCCCCAAAAGGGCATAAATCTGATCCAGAAGTTCCATGACCAGACGGTAGATCTGAGCGTATTCCTTGGCGCGGACCAGTTCCCCCGTCTCCTCGAAACGGCTCCGGAAAGCGGAGAGCTTCTGCTGGACACGGTTCTGTACCAGGAACTCATAGAGGCTGCTCACATAGGTCTTTACCGGTTCCTTTCCTTTCAGGTGCAGCATTCCCACCTGTTCCATCATCCGCTGCCGCAGGGCGTTCAGATCTGCCAGGAGTTCTTCCCCGGCATTGTCCTCTCCTTGGGAGCGTTGTTCCTCCAGACGTTTCATTTCCCGGGTCTTGCGGGTGAAAGTATGGCTATAGTCATGATATCTCCGGATTCCTGTCTGAAGACAATAGTTTTCCAGGCGGTCGGCCTCCTCGGGCTGCAGATCGGACAGGCCGCTTCGCAGGTAATGGAAGACAGCTTCATAGGAAAAATCCTTTTCATAGAGCTCCAGGGCGCTTTTGATATATTCGATCATGGGGTTCAGGGTAATTTTCCTGGTACGGTCGATATAGCAGGGGATGTCCATCTGGGCGAATTCCGTCTCCACATATGGGGCGTAGCCTGCCAGATCGCCCAAAATCACCGCGATGTCGCGATAGGCCAGGCCCTCTTCTCTGATCAGACGGCAGATCTCCAGGCCGGTCTGGCGCACCTCTTCTTTCGGATCCGAGGTCTCAAAGAGACGGATTTCCTGCTGCTCTTCTTCGTAAGAGGGAACGCCGTATCGAAACAGACTGTGCTCCAGATGCTGCAGGGCAGGGGATTGTTCAAAGCGGTTGACCTGATTCCGAAAAATCCTGCAGGGCTCCGCCTCATCCGCTGTCTGCCGCCTTTCCCGGGAATCTGCCCGGCTTTCTTCCCCTGACGGCCGGTTTGACTCTCCGGGCGGTGCGGTCGGGCTTATCCGGCCGTTGTCTCCCCTCCCCTGCCTTTCCCCCGGTCTGCCGGGCAGGACAAACACATCCCTCCTGCGCTCTATGGAGAGCTCCCCGGCTCTCCGGTTCAGGTCAGCCACAGTCTTCTTGCTGAGGTAAAACAGATTCTGCTCCCCCTCCTGTCTGTAAGGATCCTCTCCCTCCCCCATGGTCAGTGTGACGATAACCTGGCCGCAGCAGCGCATGAGCTCAGCGATCACGTTTGTCTGAATGGGCGTAAAGCCGGTGAAGCCGTCGAAAACCACCACGCTTTGGGGCAGGAGCTTTGACTTTCGCAGGCTGCGGCACAGCACGTCCAGGGTCTCCTCGGTGGTGATGAAATTGCCGCGGATGTATTCCAGGAAGCCCTTATACAGTGTCTGCAGGTCTTTCAGCTTCTGCACCAGGGCGCCGCGCTTCTTCGCGTACTCCACCAGCTTTCCCACATCCTCTGCGCCGATGCCGTACTGCATAAATTCGGAAAGGGCACTTTTCACCTCATGGATATAGCCCTGCCTGTGGAGAAATCCGCCCAGCGCCGGCAATTGGTCTTTTAAATTCGCCGCCACTTTCTGAAGTACCAGGCTTTTCCCCGTGTCGTCCAGCACGGGAGTCTCCCCTCCGCCCACTTCTTCCAGAATCCGGTGGCCCAGGCGGCTGAAGCTGAGCACATCGATGTTCAGGATGCCGCCCCGGTCATTTAAAAGAACCAGGTCTTTCTGGGTCTGCATGGTGAACTGATCCGGAACGATGATCAGGAAGTTCTGTCCCGGGTTTTCTGCCGCGCGTCTGGTGATTTCTTCATATAGGAAACGGCTTTTCCCGGCCCCGGAGGGGCCGAAGCAGAATTGTAGACTCATATGTTTTTAGATCCTTTCAAAACTTCTTCTCACACTTCTTTCAGGTCAAGCTCCACCGGGCAGTGGTCGGAACCGAAGACATCCGGGTGGATCTTCGCGTCCGCAAGGCGCTCTTTCAGGCTCCCCGACGCTACAAAATAGTCGATGCGCCAGCCTACGTTCTTCTCCCTGGCCCGGCCCATGTAGGACCACCAGGAATAGGCGTCTTTTAAGTCCGGATAAAAATGGCGGAACGTGTCCACGAAACCGTTGTCCAGCACCCGGCTGAAGCACTCCCGCTCCTCGTCGGTAAAGCCGGCGTTGCGGCGGTTGGACTTTGGATTCTTTAAGTCGATCTCCTTGTGGGCCACGTTCAGATCGCCGCAGTAAATCACGGGCTTGCTCTTCTCCAGCTCTTTTATATAATGCAGGAAAGCCGCCTCCCACTCCATACGGTAGGAAAGCCTGGTAAGCTCCCGCTGGGAATTGGGCACATAGACCACGATCACATAATAATCTTTGTATTCCGCCGTAATGACGCGTCCCTCGTGGTCATGGACTTCCACTCCGATGCCGCAGGTCACTTTCAGAGGTTCCTCTTTCGTGAAAAGGGCCGTGCCCGAGTAACCTTTCTTCTCCGCATAGTTCCAGTACTGGTGGTAACCGGGCAGCTCCATTTCGATCTGGCCGCCCTGGAGCTTGGTCTCCTGCAGACAGAAGATGTCCGCGTCTGCCTGGTTGAAATATTCCATAAAGCCTTTCTGCATGCATGCCCGCAGTCCGTTTACGTTCCAGGATATCAGTTTCATCTCTTCTCCATTTCCGCCCCGCTTTCGCTTGCGCCGGGGGCTGTCTCCTTTTCCATTATCATAACACGGCCTGGATTTTTGCGCCAGTACATCGCCTATTTTTCTTATCCCTACCGCAAAACTTTTGTTGAATCCCGAAAGGTATCATGCTATACTGGGGGAAGATTTTGATTCGGCTTAAAAGCAGGGGGATAAGCGGATGACCATTCCCTCCACTCCCAGACACAGGAACCGGAAATATGTCACAGAACACAAGAACAAGGCAGGCGGCTGATATGAATGCAGATTTCAATCGATTAAAATCCAAAAAGCTCTTCCTCTTCGACATAGACGGCACTTTGGCCGTGGGAGACAGCCTCTATGAGGGCAGCGCCGGGCTTCTGTCATACATTGACGCAATCGGCGGCAGGGCCTATTATATCACCAACAACTCCACCCGCAGCGGCCGGGACTATGTGGAAAAGTTCCGCAGGGCTTTTCATCTGGAGACCACCGAGGAGCAGTTTATCACCTCCGGCTACATGACGCTGCGGTTTTTACAGGAGCATTATCCGGAGGGAAAAATCTTCGTTCTGGGTACGGCTTCTTTCATTGCGGAGCTGAAGAAGAACGGGCTGCATGTTACCGAAACCGCACAGGAGGATATCGACTGTGTGGTGGCGGCCTACGACAGCGAACTGACCTATGAGAAGCTGGTTCAGGCCTGTAAGGCGCTTTCCACCACAAACGCGCCTTTCTACGGCACCAATCCGGATCTGTGCTGTCCCATTGATTTCGGCTTTGTACCGGACTGCGGCGCCATCTGCAACATGCTCACGGATGCCACCGGCAAAAAACCTGTCTACCTGGGCAAGCCCAGCCGCAGCGTTGTGGATCTGTGCCTGTCTCTGTCCGGTTTCTCCAGGGAAGAGACCCTGGTGGTGGGGGACAGGCTCTACACCGACATCGCCTGCGGCATTAACGGCGGCGTGGACACCTGCGTAGTGTTCACCGGGGAGGCAAAGCCGGAGGATATGGCGGATACTCCCTATCCTGCGGACTTTTGCTTTGACAATATAAAAGAGCTTCTGACGCACTGCGCCGAAGCCCTCTGATTCGGACCCCCTGGGCGTGAGCTTGCGCCGCCTCTGCCTATGGTCTCATGGAGCCAGGCGGATACAGCAATCCCCCGCTGAAAAGCCCGTATATTGCAGTCTTACAGGATCCCTTTCTCGATAATGCCGAAGCCCAGCGGGTAAGGCCCGGTATGCACGCTGATGGTGGCGCCGATCTGGTACAGGGGGATATCCTTTTCGCCCACCTCATACCCCCGGCCCCGCAGCACTTCCAGCGTATGCTCCCGAAACGCCACAGCCTCCTCATAATCGTATCCGAAGCCCACAGCGATGCTGTAGCGGCCGATGGCTCTCCCGTTCTCCTCCAGATAGTCCAGCAGGAGGCCGATGGCTTTCTCCGTGGTGCGCTTCCTGCCCCTGCCGATGCCGGAGGGAAAGATCTCCCCCTCTTTCAGGGTGATCACCGGACGGATGCCTAAGACACTTCCCGCTACGGCGGACACCTTGCCGATGCGCCCTCCATGCTGTAAGTATTCCATATCCCCTACGGTAAAGAAAATCCTGCCGGTGCTCTTGATTTCCTCCAGCCTGTCCACGCATTCCCTATAGCCCATCCCACTGTCCCGCAGCTTCGCCGCCTCCAGCACATACAGTCCCTGGAGCACGGTATTGATCGTGGCGTCGATGACCGTAATCTCCGCCCGGGGCCAGGTCTCCTGCACGATTGCCTTTGCGTTCACTGCGGACTGCATGGAGCCGCTGAATTTCGTCGTGATGCAGATGCAGATCACAGGCATTCCGTCCCGGGCATAGGGCGTAAAGACATCTACATAATCCTGGGTGGACGGCATGGAGGATTTGGGATATACGCCTTTTCGGTCCACCATCTGCTGATAAAAATCCCGGATGCCGATCTCCACGTTTTCTTTCAGGTAGTTCTTGTCGTCAAAAGACACATAAAAGGGAACCACGGTGATATTCTTCTCCTCAGCCAGCTCCTTGGGCAGGTCGCAGGAACCGTCGCTGATGATATGATATGTCTCGCTCATAAACTGCTTCCTTTCGTACCATACTAGACAATGCTAAGCCGTCTTTATGCTTTCGTCTTAACTTTCGTCTTACAAAGGATAGAATACCACTTCCGGAGGAATTAATCAACTCATTTCGTAATGAAAATTGGATTTTGTGGTTTTCATAACCACTTGCTGCATTTCGTGCCGTCGCATGTTCTTCCCTGCCGGATACATCGCCTCTCCCATGGCTCCCTGCTTTTTTCGCCAAAACTTTTCGTCCGCGGCAACTCCCCTATTCCGCGAACATCGCCGTGGACAGATACCGGTCCCCGGTGTCAGGCAGTAATGCCACGATGGTCTTGCCCTTATTCTCCGGGCGCTTCGCAAGTTGCACCGCGGCCCACAGAGCCGCGCCGGAGGAGATGCCCACCAGCACGCCCTCTTTTCTGCCCATCTGCCTGCCTGCGGCAAATGCGTCCTCGTCCTCCACAGTGATGACTTCATCATAGATCTGCGGATTCAGCACCTCCGGAACAAATCCCGCGCCGATGCCCTGAATCCCATGGGCTCCGGAAACCCCCTTGCTGAGCACAGGAGAGGAAGCCGGCTCCACGGCCACTACCTTTACCTGAGGGTTTTTGCTCTTCAGATACTCTCCCACACCCGTCAGGGTCCCTCCGGTGCCCACTCCGGCCACGAAGATGTCCGCCGCTCCTGCCGTGTCCTCCCAAATCTCCGGGCCGGTGGCGGCTCTGTGGGCGGCGGGATTGGCCGGGTTTACGAACTGGCCCGGGATGAAGCTGCCCGGAGTCTCCCTCGCAAGTTCATCCGCCTTTTCGATCGCCCCTTTCATGCCCTTTGCGCCCTCGGACAATACCAATTCCGCGCCGTAGGCTTTCATCAGCCGGCAGCGCTCCACGCTCATGGTGTCCGGCATGACAATGATGAGGCGGTAGCCCCTGGCGGCGGCCACGGAGGCCAGGCCGATGCCCGTGTTGCCCGATGTGGGCTCGATGATGACGGAGCCGGGCTTCAGCAGGCCCTTTGCCTCAGCGTCATCGATCATGGCCTTGGCCACGCGGTCTTTCACGGAGCCGGCCGGGTTAAAGTATTCCAGCTTGGCCAGGAGCCGGGCTTCCAGGCTCTCTTCTTTTTCGATGTGCGCCAGCTCCAACAGCGGAGTCCTGCCGATGAGCTGATCGGCGGATGTGTAAATTCTGCTCATATTCTGATTCTCCTGTTCCACCTCTGCATAGATGCGGCTTCTGCCTTTCCCATGACTGCCTTCCAGCCGCGCTCCCATCCGCAATTCAGTCCGGCACGATCTGCATCTATGCTGTTTCCGGTTCCTAATAGATTCTGATCCTGCAAAACCCCCAGGCTTTCCTCTCCTGCGCCTTTATACCTATATATTAAGTAGGTTTATATGATTGTATGACGGGAACCAGATTTTGTCAATAGGAATCCTTTCATTTTTCCATTGATTTTCCTATTAACCTTGTTGTATAATGGCTTTAAGACAATGGAAAGCCGCTCTAGCTTCCTATTGCAGGTTTATGATTACAGGGGCGCCAAACAGAAAGGAATGGGGGATTGTTATGTTGATTTCTACAAAGGGACGCTATTCTCTTCGGGTCATGATCGACCTGGCCGAGCAGCAGCCGGACAGATATATCCCGCTGAAAGAGATTGCCGCCAGGCAGGAAATTTCCGAGAAATACCTGGAAAGCATCATCAAACTCCTGGTCAAGGGAAAACTTGTCCTGGGCCTGCGCGGAAAGGGCGGCGGCTATAAGCTGATCAAAGCTCCCGACCAGTGCACCGTAGGCAGCATCCTGCGCCTTACGGAGGAGTCCCTTGCGCCCGTTGCCTGTCTGGAGGCAGATGCCCCGTCCTGCCCCCGCGTGGCCGCATGCCGCACGCTTTCCCTGTGGCAGGGGCTGGACAAGGTCATCAGCGATTATCTGGACAAGGTTACCCTTGCTGATCTGATTCGGCCAGAAGACTGTCCGGAATAGCTGCCGCATTTCGTCTCTTTGCTCTCAGCCGTCGCAGCCAGTATTTTCCTGTTCAGCCCACCCGCTCCCTGGCGAGAAAAGGCTCTATCCTTTCCAGAACCGCCGAATCGTCCGAATCGCATATCAGCCGCTGGGGCCTGGCCAGATCAAGGGCGAGCACGCCCAGAATCGATTTCGGGTCCACGATACGGCTGCCAGAGCCCAATTCAAAGTTAGCCTCTACCATGCTGACTGTATTTACAAAATTTCTTACCTGATCTACATCCTCAAACTTAACCAATACCTGCTGCATAACGAGTGCCTCCTCTCACCTTTCTCCGGGGGGTTGCCCCGATTATATTTTCAGCTTTCTGAGGCACAATCATATATCAGGTTTCGTTTTTTGTAAATTGACGTTTTCTATAATTTTTTTTAATTCATTTGTCTATAATATTGAAACCATTTTTCCCTTTTATGCAGACTGTCCAGCGGATATCCTCGCTTGAAATCCCGCATATGTCACTATGAGATAAAATAAAGTCTGCGGACAATAGACAGCCCAAAATCCGCCTCAAATCCTCACTCCAGCGTATCCCGGTACACCCGCAATACGTTTCCGTAAAAAATCTTATCCAGCTGATCCTGGGAAAATCCGGCTGCATGAAGAGCCTCCCAAAGCCGCTCCATGCTCTGAGCTCCCGGCAGCTCCCTATGGGTGGGGATGCCGTCAAAATCGCTGCCCAGCCCCAGCACTTCTGTGCCGCCTATATTCGCAATATGCTTCGCATGGCGCACCACCGCCGCGACGGTGCCTGGATTCTCCTCCCCCACCGGCCTCTCCTCCAGGAAATCCGGACAGAAGTTCAGCCCCATGACGCCTCCCCTTTCAGAGAGCCTGCGTATCATGTCGTCGGTCAGGTTCCGCACATTGGGACAGACCGCCCGGGCATTGGAATGGCTGGCCACAAAGGGCTTCCTCGCTGTCTCCAGTACGTCCATGAAGCCGGCGTCGGACAGATGGGACACGTCCGGAATCATGCCCAGCCGCTCCATCTCCTCCACGAATTCCCTGCCCCTTTCAGTCAGCCCTCCCGTCACGTTGGGGGTATGCATGCAGGCATCTCTGGCGGTCTGTGCAGCCTGGCGCCCCTGCTCCCATTCTAAAGTATCCGGGCTGCATCCGCGCCATTCCTCCACAGCCCCGGTGAGCTTCTCCCGCAGTCTCCTGTCGAAATTCGGATGGCCGATCTCATTGTCGAAATTCCATGTAAGGGTGAGCATCCGGACACCCATCCTATAAAGCTCCCGCAGCTTTTTGGTCTCTCCCTTACAGACGCCTCCCTCCTCCACGGTAAGCAGGCAGGACACTTTGCCTGCGGCCTCATTGCGGGCAATATCCCCGAAGCCGTACACCGGAGCCAGAATGTCCCGGTTGCGCTCCAGCTCTTCCCTATAGTATCCGTACATGGCACAGACCTGCTCCCAGGGATCACGGCACTGGTTCAGCGGAATGAACATGGCGAAATTCTGCAGCAGATAACGGCTTTTGCGCAGCCTCAGCAAATCGATATGGCCGGCATTCTCCCGCAGGGATCCGGGCCTCCCCTCTTCTCTTAAGCGGAACAGTTCTCCTATGGTATCGCAGTGCATGTCTATTACTTTCATATGACTTCTCCTCCTCTCCTGCCAGACGTCAAGTCCGGACAAGGCAACCAATTTGCCGTTTGGTCATACCCGCGGCGGCGCCAAAGCCGCTTTTATTTTCCGTTGCCGCTGTCAGGAACAAGCCCCGAACGGGCAAAACGCGTAACAAAGCGCACAATAATATGCATTTGAAAGAACCATTACAGCCCGGTCTTACGACCGGGCTGCACAAGGAACCTGGATGATTCCCAATTCATGCTCTTATCGGATGTTTCTTTTGCAAGCTTATCTTCCTCTCACCGCGAAATCCACTCCCGTATCGCTGGGTTTGTCATCGTCAAACTTATAATCCTTTCCGGGCAGCACGGCATTCAATATGATACCTGTCAGGGCGCCTACGGCAATGCCGGAGAAGCTGAGATTCAAATCGCCGATGGCAAATCCCACAGAGCCCGCCGCGCTGTAGTTGATACCGATGGACAGTACCAGAATCAAAGCTGCGATGATGACGTTGCGGCTCTTGGTGAAATCCACCTGAGTCTCCACGATATTGCGCACTCCTACAGCCGAGATCATGCCGTACAGCACCAGGGACACGCCGCCGCAGGTAGCAGTGGGCATACAGCCGATGATGGCCGCGAACTTGGGCGAGAAAGAAAACAGGATTGCAAACAGGGCTGCCACACGGACTACCAACGGGTCGTATACCTTTGTCAGCGCCAGCACGCCTGTGTTTTCACCGTATGTAGTGTTGGCAGGCGCGCCGAAGAGCGCTGCCATGATGGTGGCAAGACCGTCACCCAAAAGCGTACGGTGAAGTCCCGGTTCCTTGATGAAATTCTTCTCTACAGTAGATGATATGGCGGAAATGTCGCCGATATGCTCTACAATCGTCGCCAGCGCAATGGGCATGATGGTAATCACGGAAGTAATCAGAAGAGACACATTGCCGTCCGACAGCGCCCAAAAGGCTGTCTGGTTCCAGTGGATGGGAATTCCGATCCAGCTCGCCTCTTTCACCGCGGTAAAGTCTACCCTGCCCATGACTGCCGCCAGCACATAGGAGCCGATGACGCCGATGATGATGGGCACGATCTTCACCATTCCCCTGCCCCAGATGTTGCAGACGATCACCAGGGCGATGGCCACAATGGCGATGAGCCAGTCCGCGGAACAGTTGTCAATGGCGGACTGGGAAAGGGTCAGGCCGATGGCTATGATGATGGGACCGGTGACGATGGGCGGGAAGAAACGCATGACCTTTCCCGTGCCGAAAAGCTTGATCAAAAGGGAAAGCAGCAGATACACCAGACCGGCGCAGGCTACGCCGAAGCAGGCGTATGGCAGAAGCTTTGAATTGTCCGCCGCCCCTCCGGCAGCGTCCGTCATAGGAGCAATGGCGGCATATCCGCCCAGAAACGCAAAGGAAGATCCCAGGAACGCCGGTACCTTGCCTTTGGTCAGGAAATGGAACAGCAGTGTGCCCAAACCTGCGAACAGCAGTGTGGTGGATACGTCAAGTCCCGTCAGCATGGGCACCAGTATGGTGGCGCCGAACATGGCAAACATGTGCTGAATCCCCAGCACCAGGACTTTGGGCGCCCCCAGGCTCTTGGCATCGTAGATACAAGTATCGCCGACGCCTCCCCGGCCGGAAGCGGATTTCTTTTTCTCGCTCATGAACTCTTTCCTCCTGTATCTGTCAGACAGTTCTCCCCCACCTGACTATGTATTTTTCCGCCATGAAAGGTTCTATCCCTCCTCATGGAAAGAGGCTGCAGTCGTTCCACTACAACCTCTGACAATTATAATAATCTTTCGGCCCCCATCCGTCAAGGAAAATTCATAAATTCTCTGAACGAATTGGGCGCATGCTCAATTTTCCGGGTTCTGCAGGGCTATGGCATGGCTCTTCAGGAAGTCTTTCCAGATATCGATATACTTCGCTTTCAGGTGCACCCCGTCAAAGGTGTACTCCGGAATCATTCCGCCGCTCTCATCGCATATCAGCGGATTCACGTCCAGGTAGAACACATGCTCATTGTCCGCCATCCGGGCAATTCCCTCATTGCGGGCTATGATGCCCTCATTGTTGATATAGTCCCCCTGCGCGGAGCGCTCCGCAGTCACCTTGATGATAGCCTGGAGGTAAATGATGGCATCCGGCTGCAGTTCCCTGAGATGATCCACCGCTCCCTGATAGGCCTCCAGGAAAGACTCCACCGTTCCCGTGCCCATCTCATTGATCCCTATCATAAAATAAATCTTGGAAAAGACATTCTGCTGCAGGGCCTCCTCCACGCTGATCTTCCCCTGCTCGGCGGGCACGATCTGCGCTTCAAACATCTTGTACACTGTCAGCCCGGTAGAGCAATAGAAAGCAGCCGTCTCTTCCAGCCCGCCGTACTCAAACATCCCCATGGTCCTGGAATCCCCGATGAACACTGCATCCGCAAAATAATCGTCCTCCACGGTCATGTAGGTCACTTCTTTCGGCTCCGCCGATCCCGGCCCTGCGTTGTTTCCAGAACCGCTCCCTGCCAAAGCCCCGCCTCCGGAGCCGTTTGGCTGCCCGTCCTCCGGGCCTGCGCCAAGCTGGCCGCTGCCGGTTCCCTCCGGCATCCCGCCCAATTGGCCGCTGCCGGTCTCTCCTGCAGAGCCCGTCTGGTCATTTCCCCCGGGCTGACCGTCCGGCGGGGAGCCGGTTTCATTGCCGCTGCCGGACAAAGCTCCTGCAGCTCCCGCCTCCGTACCCGGCGTCCGGTTTTCCTCCGCGGCACTGCTGTCTGCCCCGCCGTCAGGCGGCAGTGCCGCTTCCGGCTCTCCTGCATCCCCCAAAGCGCCGCTTTCACCGTCCCCCTCCGAAGCGCTGCCGTCGGCAAAGAGCGCGCCGCCCCATGCCCGGCTGTCCACCCAGCTCTTCACCTCCTGAAAAGTCTTTGCGTAGACCTGCCCTTTATCCACGCAGCCAAAATAAATAATCCCCATCCCCGCCAGCAATATCAAATAGGACCACTTTTTTATCCATTTCATAGAACATCACCCGATTCCGTCCGTTAAAAATTCAAATACATAAAAGGATTCTGCCCCTCCATCTGCAGCCTCCAGACGCATACCCAGAACAGCGCCGCCAAAAGCGCCATCAGGATCCAGTTGTTCTGAAACCGCTCAAACAGCTTCCGCAGAAGCGGCGTGGAAGCAATGGCCCCTGCGAAAAACAGCAGGCCATAATTCATCAGAGCCTTATGCCAGTCTCCCTGGGCTACCCTGATACCAGGCGATACATGGAACATCCTGCCCAAAAAGACCTGGAGCTGTTCCATGTCCGTAATGGCGAAGCACACCCATGTAACCGGAATATATGCCCACACATAGAGACGAGAGAAGATTTTCCCCGGCACCTTGTCGAGGATTCTCGTCACCCCCAGCGCCTCCAGCTGCCTTTCCGTCACGATTGCCAGCCAAAGCAGGCACCCCCACACCAGGAAATTCGCCGTGCTCCCATGCCACACCGAGGTCAGGAGCCATACCGCCAGCAGATGACAGACTGTCCGGTACTCTCCCCTGCGGTTCCCGCCTAAGGGAATGTATACATACTCCCGAAACCATCGTCCCAATGTCATATGCCATCTGCGGTAGAAATCCCGGACGGAAGTGGCCATATAGGGATGCCTGAAATTCTCCGGCAGCGTAAAGCCCAGCATCCTGCCCAGTCCCATGGCCATCAGGGAATACCCGTAAAAATCAAAATAAATCTTCAGGGAATAGGCGATAGCCGCCAGCCAGGCCAAAGGCGTGGAGATGCTCTCAAACCCCGTTACCTGCACCTCCTGCCACAATAGTCCCACCCGGTCCGCCAG
Source organism: uncultured Acetatifactor sp. (assembly GCA_910584235.1). Lineage (GTDB taxonomy): Bacteria > Bacillota > Clostridia > Lachnospirales > Lachnospiraceae > Acetatifactor. Next base: position 32,497 of record CAJTZD010000014.1, on the reverse strand, counting down.
CAGAACTTTCGCCGCCAGCCCCAGCGTGAACACCTTAAGCCCCTCCTGAAGTCCCTTTGCCGTAAACTCCCTGGATATGATTTCTTTGCGCACTTTTGCATAATGCACAATCGGGCCTGACAGCAGCTGCGGGAACATGCTGATATAGGTGGCAAACCGCAGAAAGGAAAGCTCCTTTCGCTGGTCTCCCCGGTACACGTCTATCAGATAGGAAAGCATCTGAAATGTATAAAAGCTGATGCCCAGGGGCAGATAAGCCCCTCCTCTTACGTATTTGAACGCCGCCAGCATCCCCACATTGTACGCAATGGCCACAAGAAATACAATCCTGCGCCTTTTATTCAATTTTGCTTTTACTTTATTTGTTCTAAGCCTGCTCTCTATTCCCGTCTCCGCATTCGCCTGTTCTGTCCTGTACTGCTCCCTGCGCCCCAGATGCAGTCCGAAAAAATAATTCATCACAATGGACAGTAGGAGAAGCGGCAGAAACTTCAGCTCTCCATAGGCATAAAAAATAAGACTTCCCGACAGAAGTGTCATATTTTTTATTCGCTTGGGAGTTATGCTGTAAATTATTAAAAATATAGGAAGAAAGAAGAGCAAGAATTCTATGCTGCTAAATACCAAAAATCATCACATCTTTCATTAGTTCTTCTTCTGTATATTATACTAACTTGCATCCGGTACATTTTCAACTTAAAAATAATTAATTTCTCTTTCCAAATCGTTACAAAAACGTAGCATTTATGTAAAAATTTATAACCGCGCCCGTTTTCCGGCAAAAGAATCCCGGCCTGCCGCAAAGCGTAAACAACAGAATCCACGCAAAGCGTGGATTCTGTTGTCATAAATAAGGATGCCAATCCCGCAGATAATACTTCGGCCGATCCGCATCCCTATATACCGTATCTCCGTCTTCCTGCAAACAGCTTATACCGTGCCGGTATAACGGGAGCTTCCCTGTACATGATAGGTCCCGCCGGCTGTATAACTGTTGGCAGCGCCCGCCTGGGTGGTCATATAATAGTCTACCAGGGACGCGTTGGTGGCAATGGAAGAACCATAATCCTTGAAGAATGCCTGCACTTTGGACATATCCGCTTTTTTAAACGTGTCCTCATCAATCTTCATTCTGCCTTTTCCGTCCACACTGATTCCGAAAGCCTTAAGCGCATCCGCGTTGCGCGCCGTCTTCTCCCTGATATAGGACAGATTCGCCACTACGCCGGAATTGGAGCTGGACTCTGCCTTATCGAACATCTTGTTGTAATTGCTCACAAAGCTCTTCACCGTGGCTAAAATCTTCTTGATATCGTACTCATCCGTCTCATTGCCGTCCTTGTCCTTTACCTTTTGATACAATGCATCGGAAGCAAGGGCCTGGCTGTCTGCCTTGAGAGAGGACGATGCGGAGGATGTCTTGTTGTCCGTGCTGTCTGTACCGTTCGTGCCGGCCGCGGAGCCGGCGAACTGAAGACGGGACGAAATCATAGAGCCATAGCTCAAAATATTCTCGCTTGAGAACAAGTCCTGTACCTTGGAGATATCCGCCTCTTTCAGCTTGCCCTCGTTGAGCATAAGCGTCCCGTTGGCATTGACCGTAAGGCCGATCTCCGAAAGCTTGTCGGCATTGGCCGCCGTACTGCTCATCATGTTCGCCACATAGGCCGTCTTGCTGCTCAGGGTGGAGTCTTTTGCCGCCGTCACCACGTTATTGTAATTCGTCACATAAGCTTTCACCGCGGAGACAACCTTATCCGCCGCGCTCCGACCGTCTGTGGAATCCGTATAAGTACTGTCATTCTGCAGCGTTGCAACAGAGGCGTTCAGGCTCGAAAGCCCCGCAGTCAGATTCGTATTCGCTTTCTGCACCTCTTTGGAAACCTTCGGATGCATTTTCTCTTCCAGAATCTTGTCCAGAATATTGCTGCCGCGCTTCCTGTCCGAAGTGCCCGTGCCCGTACTTAAGCTTTGTCCTGTACCGTAATAAGCTTTCATGAGCCTGGAGTAGCTGCCGTTCTTGATGCTGGCATAATCCGATAAAAAATTCAGATTGCCAAGACTGCCGCCGGAGGACGTCATCCCCTGAAACAGATACGAATAGTCCGAACCCATATTTCCCACATCTATACTGATACCCATATCATCACTCCTTTGATCACTGATGAAATTCTGCTAAGGATACTTATCATATTATATATCGTCCGAATCCTCTTTTTCATTAACCATAATCTGACATTTCCAATGCCAAAAGGGCTTTTTCTTTGATTTCACACTGGCAATTCTGCGGAAACTATTGTACACTGGTAATAAGGAGCTGTCCCCAGACAGTTCCCAACATCCACAGAAAGGACGAAATCATGAAAGAACAGCTATACACCATCCCCTTAAATGATGCGGTAAACGCAGGAGACGAGTGCCCTTTCTGCTTCATTGAGCGAAGCGTGGAGCAGGATCTCCTGGATTTTGTGCTGGGCAGCGGCTCCTCCTATATGGAGGCGGACATCCGTGAGATGACGGACAAAGCCGGTTTCTGCAGACAGCATTTCCAGAAAATGTTCGACTACGGCAATACTTTGGGCAATGCCTGGATCTTAAAGACCCACTACCAGAAAGTCATAGGCGAGATGAAAAAGGAATTCGCCCGTTTTAAGCCCGCAAAAGCCTCTCTGAAAGACAAACTTAAGAAAGCCGCCGAATCCAATCCCATCGCCGCCTGGGTCCGGGAAAAGGAATCCTCCTGCTATATCTGCCAGCACTTTGCGGATACTTACGCCCGGTACATGGACACTTTCTTCTATCTCTGGAACCAGGACGAAGCGTTTTGCCGGAAGATAAAGGAGGGAAAGGGCTTCTGTCTGCACCATTTCGGCGATCTGTGCCAGGCGGCGGACGCAAAACTCTCCAATAAGGCAAAAGAAGAATTCTACAGCACCATGTTCTCTCTCATGGAAAGCAATATGAACCGCCTGTCGGAGGACGTGGCATGGATGGTGGAGAAATTCGACTACCGCAACAAGGACGCGGACTGGAAGAATTCCAAGGACGCCATCCAGCGCGGCATGCAGAAGCTCAAGGGCGGATATCCCGCGGACGGTCCTTATACCATGAGCAAATAGACGGTCATCTGTATACGATTCCCCTGACCATATCCAGATAGCCGCAGATCTCCTCATAGAGCATCTCCGGCTGAAAGGATGCGTCCTGAAACCGCTCCGTCATAAGTCCCTTAATGGTAAAGTCCAGCATCTTCCGCAGTTTCTCCCCATCCACCCAGGGGGGCAGGGCTGTATAGTCGATCTGGCTGTCAATGGCGGCATAGGTCTCCGACAGAGCGTTTCGCTTCTCCTCTGTGGAGAGAAGGGCCTCATAGGAGTCCTCTGCCAGCGAGCGGTTCAGGAACTGCTGCATATACGGATAGCCTTTCATGGCATGCATCTTGGCGCATTCCATCTGCTTCATCAGCGCGAACAGCTCTGTCTCTTTCGCGTTCACTGTGGAGCGCAGCTCCAGGTTCATGAATCTGACACTGTAGTCATATACAAAGCCGTAGATCCCTACCTTGCTGCCGAAGTAATGGAAGAGCAGCCCTTTGCTGATGGCCGCTTCCTTTACGATATCGTCAGTGCTGCCGTGGCGGTATCCCTGCATGGCAAAAATCTTCAGGGCAGCGTTAATGATTCTGTCCTGCTTCTCTTTTTTTATATCAAAGAATTTACTGTTCATATGTATACTGCTCCTATTGCAGAGGCCGTAGGCCATCCCGCTGTTTTTGCCCCGAATAAGCTTATTATATCATGCTTCCTCTCCGGCGGAAAGCAAATCATAAATTTTTAGTAAAATTATGCATATTCTCTTTTCAATTCTGCAAAATAGTATTAATATCATATTATCAGAAAAAATGAACCTGTATTGAAAGGAGTCACCTATGTCAAAAAAATTTGCAAAGCTTTTGGTATTCAGCGCTGCAATCGGTTCCGCAATCGGTGCCGCATATTATTTTGCCCGCAAAAAAAATGCAGAGGCTGACAGCGCCGAAGAGGATTACGATGATTTCAGCGAGGAAAAGGAGGACAAATCCTGTGATTCCCGCAGCTATGTCCCCTTAAATCCCGAGGACGGCGCTAAGGATGAGACAGCCTCCGCCGAAGAGAGCGCTTCTTCGGAGGAAGCTCCCGGGGAGGAGACTTCGACCGGCGAGGATGGCTTCACGCATCTGGCGGACTTCACATCCAAGGCGGCAGAGACTGTCCAAAACACGGAAGAAACCGTAGAGGAATTCTTCGACGAGGACAGCACCACAGAGGAACCTCCTATCAAAGACAACTGACCGGCAGCCCGAATCCGGCTGTCAGAGCTCCGTCGGCCCGAGCGGCTGAATAGTCCTAGGCTTAAGCCGGACCCAATCCCCATGCGAGCAGCTTCGCCTGGGGATTTTTTCTCCGTATGCCGTACCGCACCCTGCCGCGCGCCGGAGCGGCTCCTCTTCAGAGAACGCATCGCGGGAAGCCTCTCCCCGCAGAGAAGCTTCCCGCCTCTGATTATCTCAACATCATCTCATTTAAGCCCGTCATTCCTGGTTCTTCTTCATCTCCCGCATTACATGGTCTTTCATCTCCCTGGCCTTGTCCTTGATGCGCGGATTGGCGCTTCTGGAGGTTATGATGCTGCTTAAAAGTTTAATGGACATCTCGAAATCCTGGAACCTGGCTCCCAGCACAGCCAGCAGATAGTCCACCGTAACCTCATTCATACCGCACATGGGAAACATCTCTGTCTGCCTGGCCTCTTTCAGTCCTTTATAGGCATGTTCCAAAAGCTCGTTTTCCTGCCCCCGCAGCTCCTCTATGAGCTTCTCATCGGGCTGGTCTTCCTCCTGCAGGCTCTCCATGTACCCTCTTGTAAGCCACGCATATTTAAGACAGATATACGCTCTTTCGCTGGTCTTTGCATGCTTTACCACAGCGCCCACCAACGCCAGCTTATACCGCTGCAGCGCCTCCTCATAGGAATAGATCTCCCCGTCGTGCGGCTTGATACGCACGGACTGGCTGATTTTTTCCCTGATGAGCTTTGCCTGGCCGGATGTAATGCCCGTAAAATACCGCATCAGGGCGGCATAGCCGCAGACAGGGCACATTACCACCTCATACTTAGCCGCATCAATCCCCTCATATCTGGCCCGGAGATCCGCATCCGTGCCAAGGAGCTTTGCCTTATTGGACTTCATAATTTTGGCAGTAAAAGAACAATCACACACCGGGCAGACGAAAGATCTGTCGTAGACCAGATCTTTTTCCGCCACCTTCAGCGCGGCCGCCTGCTCCGCCTTTTCCGTCTCTTTCTTCTTGGGCTCTTCAAAAAGACTTACATTCTCCAGGCTGCCCAGTCCCAGACTCTTTAACCCCGATAAGATTCCCATACTGACCTCCATCCCCTAAGACGCAGTAAATGATGCCCTGTAAGCTTTCCCGCGCTTCCCGGGCAGTGCCGTACCCTCTCCGTATCCTCCTGCCTAGGACTCCTTGGGCAGCACAAAGGAACTCTTCAGGGACACGATCCGGTTGAACACAAGGGCATCCGGCCGGGAGTCCTTGCTGTCCACGCAGAAAAATCCCTGTCTCACAAACTGGAAACGCTCATAGGCTTTTGCCCCGGCAAAGGCCGGCTCCAGATAGCAGTCTTCCCTGTCCGTCAGGGAATTGGGATTCAGGTTCAGACTTCCGTCCTCACTGTAGACACCCTTATCCTCGTCGATGATATTCTCATACAGCCGCACCCGGGCCCTGACGGCAGTGGCTGCAGCCACCCAGTGGATGGTGCCCTTTACTTTCCGCCCGTCCGGACTGTTTCCGCCTCTGGAGGCCGGGTCGTAAGTACAGTGCACTTCTGTGATTTTGCCCTCCGCGTCCCTGACACAGCCGGTACATTTCACGAAATACGCGTTCATCAGGCGCACCTCATTGCCCGGGAACATCCGGAAATATTTTTTCGGGGGCTCCTCCATAAAGTCCTCCCGCTCAATATACAATTCTCTCCCAAAGGGCACTTCCCTGCTGCCAAGGGCCTCGTTCTCCGGGTTGTTCCCCACGGTCAGCATCTCTGTCTGCCCCTCCGGATAGTTGTCGATGATTAACTTTACCGGATCCAGCACTGCCATCATACGGGGGGCCTTTGTCTTTAAATCCTCCCGGATGCAGTATTCCAGACAAGCATACTCCGCAACGGACTGGGCCTTGGAGATGCCGCACAGCTCCACGAACATCTTAATGGACTCCGGCGTAAAGCCCCTGCGCCGCAGGGCGGCAATGGACACCAGCCTGGGATCGTCCCAGCCGTCCACGATATTTTCCTGCACCAGTTTCTTGATATAGCGCTTTCCGGTGACTACATTCTTTAAATACAGCTTTGCGAACTCAATTTGCTTCGGGGGATGGGGATACTCCAGCTCCCGCACCACCCAGTCGTAGAGGGGCCTGTGATCCTCGAACTCCAATGTGCAGATGGAATGGGTGATCCCCTCAATGGCGTCCTCAATGGGATGGGCAAAGTCGTACATGGGATAAATGCACCATGTATCTCCCGTATTGTGATGGGGCATGTGCGCCACCCGGTAAATGACGGGATCTCGCATATTGATATTGGGGGAAGCCATGTCGATACGGGCACGCAGCACTTTCTCGCCGTCCGCGTACTTCCCGGCTTTCATCTCCTCAAACAGCCGCAGATTCTCCTCCGCGGACCGCGCATTGTAAGGATCGTCCTTTCCGGGCTCGGTCAGGCTCCCCCGATACTCCCGGATCTGCTCCGCCGTCAGGTCGGATACATAGGCCTTTCCCTTTTTGATCAGCTTCACCGCCGCCTCGTACATCTGCCCGAAATAGTCGGAAGCGAAGAACAGCCTGTCCTCCCAGTCGGCCCCCAGCCACTGGATGTCTTCCTTGATGGACTCCACGAACTCAATGTCCTCCTTGGTGGGGTTGGTGTCATCGAAGCGCATGTTAAACTTGCCATTGTACTGCCTGGCCAGACCGTAGTTGAGCAGGATACTCTTGGCATGGCCTATATGGAGATAACCGTTGGGCTCCGGCGGGAAGCGGGTGTGCACGGTGTCGCACACACCCTCCGCCAGATCCTTGTCTATGATCATTTCAATAAAATTTCTGGATTCTGTATCGCCCATCTGTCAGTTCCTTGCCTTTCCTGTGGTGTCCGTAATTTTACAGCTGCGGCAGAACGAGCCGGCGCTTTCGCTGTCGCCCATTCTGTCAGGCCGGCCGTCTGTGGCCGCCATTCGCCGCTCACAAAACAGGCCCGCTCTGCCCACTATTTTTTATTATATCATATCCCCGCGACATCTTTCAATAAAATTCCGTGCATTCCTGAAAAAATCTGCGAAATCTCCAGAAACTGCCGGACCGCCCCTGAACAGACAGATGGCCGTCAAGTTCTTTTTTGTTCCGGTTCTTTTTGCTGCGGCTGCTTTCCCTATGATTTTCCCTTTGATCCGGCTGCCTTTTAATGGTGGAACAGCCGGATCCCGGTAAAGGTCATCATCATCCCGTACTTATCGCAGCACTCTATTACCGCGTCGTCCCGCACGGAACCGCCGGGCTGGGCGATATACCGCACGCCGCTTTTGCGGGCTCTCTCGATATTGTCCGAGAACGGGAAGAACGCGTCGGACCCCAAAGTGACCTCTTTCATCTGTTCCAGCCAGGCCCGCTTCTCCTCCCTGGTAAACACAGGGGGCTTCACCTTGAAGACTTTCTCCCAGGCGCCGTCCGCCAGCACATCCATGTACTCGTCCCCGATGTAGACGTCGATGGCATTGTCCCTGTCCGGCCTGCCCAGCTTGTCCACGAACTGCAGTCCCAGCACCTGAGGGGACTGGCGCAGGAACCAGTTGTCCGCCTTGGTGCCGGCCAGCCTGGTGCAGTGGATGCGGGACTGCTGCCCCGCGCCGATGCCGATGGCCTGGCCTCCTTTCACGTAGCAGACGGAATTGGACTGGGTATATTTCAGGGTAATCAGCGCGATTTTTAAGTCGATCATCGCGGCTTCCGGAATCTCCTTGTTCACCGTGACGATATTGGAAAGCAGGTCGCCGTTCACATCCAGTTCGTTGCGGCCCTGCTCAAACGTAATGCCGTAGACCTGCTTCCTCTCCACAGGGGCCGGGACGTAGGAGGCATCGATCTGAATAACATTGTAGCTGCCTCCTTTCTTAGCCTTTAACAGCGCCAGCGCCTCCTCGGTATAGCCCGGGGCGATACAGCCGTCGGAAACCTCCCGCTTGATGAGCCGGGCCGTGTCCTTGTCGCAGATGTCGGACAGAGCGATGAAGTCGCCAAAGGAGGACATCCTGTCGGCTCCTCTGGCTCTGGCATAGGCGCAGGCTAACGGGGAGAGTTCCCCTAAGTCGGACACCCAGTAGATTTTCGCCAGGGTTTCGTCCAAGGGCAGGCCTACCGCCGCGCCTGCGGGAGAGACATGCTTGAAAGAGGTGGCGGCCGGCAGACCCGTGGCGGCTTTCAGTTCTTTCACCAGCTGCCAGCCGTTAAAGGCGTCCAGGAAGTTGATATACCCCGGCCTGCCGTTGAGCACGGTTACGGGGAGTTCGCTTCCGTCCTCCATGTAGATCCTGGAGGGTTTCTGGTTGGGATTGCATCCGTATTTTAATTGGATTTCTTTCATGGTTTTGTTTTCCTTTCGTAAAGCATTTGACTTTTTGACCGGTTCTTTTTTCCGGTTCCGGTTTTCACTGGTTTTTATTAAAGATGCGGGTCTCGTAATGCCCTGCGGCAATGTCGATGAAGCGGACGAACAGGGAGACCTTGTTCTCCTCGTTCAGGCTCTCCCACAGCATTCCCGCAAAGCTGTCGATGTCGCCCTCTATGGCCACTTTCTTCGGCTCCCCCCAAAAGCCGGGCAGGGGATCGCCGTCATGCATATAAGTATGGATAAACCGTCCCTCTCCGGCGGCGGGATTGTCATAGGCAAAGGTGTACCTGTGGCAGCAGGACGGGTCTCCGTCATTGCTCTTCAAGATGGACATACAGTAGTCAAAGCTCCCCTCCTGAAGATGCACCAGGCCGGAAATCCTTGGCGTGTAGTTAGGACCGTCTGGCTCGAACTGGCGGCTGCGCAGGGACTGTTCGAACGTAAGCCCCCGGGAAAGGCCCTCATAGATGGTGTCCGTCTGGTCTCCGTTTGTGACAATTGTGTCATTTTTATGCCCGTCCCCGGAGGCGAGCACCCGCACGGGAGCATAGATGACCAGACTGGGATCCACCAGCTTGGCAGGGTCGAACGCCTGGGTACGAATTCCCTCTCCCTCCGTGACAAAGATGCGGTTACGGCTGTTCACGCTCCGCCCCATGATAAAATAGGCGATTGCCGCGCTTTTCCCGTCAGCGGTCCGGCCGATGACGATTCCCCTGCCGGGGTACGCATTGTTTTTCAGTTCCTGTTCCAGTTGCAGCATCTTTTTTCCTCCTTGATTTCAATTTTCCTATCCGCTTTGTGCCGGGCGGTCTGTTCCTGCATTACATAAAAAAGCGCCGACCCCGGGGCATCGCAAAGCAAATGGCGCCCAGACGGTCGGCTTACATACGGCTGCACTCCCCATGGGTTCTCCCATTTCCGTCAGTCATGCAGTTCTTTCCTTGAAAAATTTGGTTTTATCCCTCAGGGATATTTTTATCTTACATGTTCTTTGAAAGATTTGCAAGGGGATTGGGAATATTTTTATAAAAATTTAGATTAGCGTTTCCCGCATTTCGTATGAAAATGCGACTTGTTCTTATCTCCCGAAAATGCTACAATAGAAAAAGTAAATGCAAGAAAGGAACCAATGCTCCATGATGCAAAAAGCTCTGCGCCACCTGTCCATCCTGTTACTTCCGGTCATCCTCCTGCTCTCTTCCTGCGCTTTTGCGGACAATGAGACGGACAACGGCGATGCCCTGACCTTATGCGCCGGAAATGTGTACATTAGATTCCAGAAGCTCTGGGACCTGCTGGCCGAAACCTATCCTGAGATAGAACTGGATTTTATCTCCTATACCGGCAGCAATGCCACCGGATATTCCTGGACACAGATGCAGGCGGACGACATCTCCGATATTTTTATCACTTCCCAGATTCTGGATAAAGACCTGGCCAGGGAACGCCTGGTGGACCTGTCCGGCTACCCTTTCATCGGAGCTCTTTCCAACGCTGTCCTGAATCAGGTATCCATCGACGGAGGGATTTACCTGCTGCCCACTGACTATTCCATGTACGGTATCTTCTACAACAAGACCCTGATGGAGGAGAACAACTGGCAGATACCCACAGACTTTGCGGAGCTGGAGGCTCTTTGCGGCAAGATACAGGAGGCCGGCCTGCTTCCCGGCATTGCGGGGACCATGCTCACCGGAGACCCCTTTTCCGCCGTGTTCAACCTGGCCAAGACCGACTGGCTTACCACGCCGGAGGGGATAAACTGGGAGCGGGATTTTCTGGCAGGGGATGCCGCGGCGGAGGGCAGATGGGAACATACGATGGATTATGTACAGCGTTATATTGATATCGGCATGTTCCATACGGATCCGGAGGACAGAAACGACCCTACCATCCTTTTGGATTATCTGGGCAATCGGAAAGCCGTATTCTGTACCACGGTCCAGACGCTGAACATCACTGAGCTGCCGGATACCGGCGACAAGCTGGGCATGATGCCTTTCCTCAGCGAGGACGGCAGTAAAAATATTTACATGTACTCCCCTACCTGCTATATCGGTCTCAGCAAAAGGCTCACGGAACCGGGGAACGAAAAGAAGCTGGAAGATGCCATAAAGCTTCTGTCCCTGATCTACTCGCCACAAGGGCAGGCGGCGTTCATTGATGATCTCACTCCATGTGTCATGAGCGTGCTGGACAGCGTTTCTCTGTCGGAAGATGCCCTGATCTACGATGCCAGACAGGCTCTGGGGGAGGGCAGGGCTTTCATGATGACCTATGCGCACTGGGATAACATTCTGACCGACATCGGTCAGGCTTACAAAGACTGGTTCCGGGGCGAGAACGGCATGGACGGTCCCAAATGCATTGCCCGCATGGATGAGCTCTGCCAGGCATGGCTGGACAGTCCGGAACAGCTGTATTTCTGTGAAAGTACCGCGGACTTTACCTTAGCGCAGACAGCAGAGCTCATAGGCAAGGCTCTGGGCGCCGCCGCGGGCGCGGACGCGGCAATGATTCCGCTGGGAGAATTCCACGACGGCGCGGACTCCAAAAGCTGTGTCACCGGCAAGCTTTACGCGGGAAAGATCAACGTGGATACCGTCGCCACCATCTCTCCTTCCAACGACGGAGAATACGCAGTGATGACCATGACCGGCGCAGAAGCAAAAGCGCTGGCGGAAGCCGGCTTTGATCCTGAGGGAAACGGCAATCCTTTCCCCTATGTGCTGGCGGGCGGGGAGACCTTGCAGGACAATGTAAACTACAAAATAGCTTTCCTGAAAGGCGGTTACACCCGGGAGACCGCGGATAGATATCTTGCCGAAATTCATCCGGGTTCCCTGCGGACGATCCTGCGGGTCTGGCTGGAGGAGCAGCGCCGGGTGTCCCCGGACCAAAATACCCGGGAGCAATAAATCCGGTCCGAAAATATAATATATGGAATACTATCATGAAGAAAAGATGTGATACCTTGAAACCAAACGGAAAAATACACAGTTTTATACTGCCGAGCGTGACAGCCGCATGCCTGTTCCTTTTTCTGGTCGTGGGAGGCATTTATTTTAACGGATATCTTCAGAACCGGATATTTGAAGAGCGCACCACACAGCTCAATGAGATCACTTCCCAGGTACAGGCCAATTTGAACAATGCCCTGGATTCTCACTGGAATTATCTGACCGCCGCTGTCAATCTGTTAGAGCAAAAGGAGTACAGTACCGTGCAGAACCTGATTGCCGGCATCGGGCAGATGGAAGCACTTTTGGAAACGGAGAATTACAGCTCCTCGCTGATGCTCCTGGACCGCTACGGAAATTACTATGACGCAGACGGTAAACATGGCGTCTGGCCATGCATCAACATGATTACCGACAGAGATGAACGATATACCTTTATCTCCGAAAGCATTACCGGAGACGGCAATTACTGGGCCTTTGTCCAGAAGCTGCAGCAGCCGCTTTCGCTGTCCTCCTCCGGGGAAAGCTTCACGCATGTGGTTCTGCTAAAGGATATGCATACCCTCACCGAATACTATGACAATGCGGCTTACGGCAGCCGCAACGAGACCTATATTCTGAAAAACGACGGGACACGGCTCCATGACGACATCTCCCATGGCAGTACCATTCAGGCCTACAATGTGCTTAAGGTGCTGCAGGAAATGGAGGGACAGCCCTACACTGATATTCGGGCCGCTTTAGGAGAAGCCGGTACCCTCAGTGCGAATTTTACCTATAACGGCACACAATATTACTACTGTCTCACATCCATGGAACAATATGACACGCTGGTTCTGTTTCTGATTCCGGCAGCTTACGTCGCCTCCAATACCGTGGAAATGGTCGGAGCCGTGATCCGGATGCTGCTGCTTCTGGCATTGGTTCTGGTCGTCATGCTGGTTCTGGTTGTCATTTCGTTCACAAGGCAGCAGAACAGCGCCAGGCTTTTTCGGCAGGAACAGGAAAGCCTGCGCAAGCTTGAGGCCGTAAACGGGCAGCTTGCCGATTCCAACGCCCTGCTTGCCCGGGCCAAGGAGACCGCGGAACAGGCTTTCCGGATCGCGGAGGAGGCCAACCGGGCCAAGAGCTCTTTCCTCTCCAGCATGAGCCATGACATCCGCACGCCCATGAACGCCATCGTAGGCTTTGCCGCCCTCTTGGCCAGAGACGTAAACAATCCGGAGAAAGTGATGGAGTACACCAGAAAAATCACCTCCTCCAGCCAGCATTTGCTGGGACTGATCAACGATATTCTGGACATCAGTAAAATCGAGGCCGGCAAGACCACATTGAATTTGTCGGATGAAAATATCGTGGACATGATTGAAAATATCGACTCCATCATCCGGCCCCAGATGAAAGCGAAAGGCCACACTTTTGAAATCTACAGCAAGGATCTGAAGCACGAGCAAGTGATAATGGATAAACTCCGTCTGAACCAGATTCTGCTGAACCTCCTGTCCAACGCTGTGAAATATACCCCTGACGGCGGCTTTGTGACCCTGACCGTTCAGGAGCTGCCCCCGCTTACCGGACAGTTCCTCCGCTTTCGCTTCATCGTGGCGGACAATGGCTATGGCATGAGCGAGGAATATCAGCAGAAAATCTTCCAGGCTTTCACCAGGGAGGAAGACAGTATCACCAACAAAATTCAGGGAACAGGCTTGGGCATGGCCATCACCAAGAATCTCCTGGAGCTCATGGGCGGAACCATCTCTCTGGAAAGCCAAAAGGGAAAAGGCAGCACTTTCACAGTGGAGCTGGAGCTCCAGGCAGGCGAACAGAATGCGGATAAGGATTTCTGGAAAAGGCATGGCATCGACAGAATTTTGTTTGTGGACGACGAGGAAGTAGTCTGTCGGAACATCCTGATGACTATGGAGGGTACAGGCGTCACTGTGGACTATGCTCTGGAGGGACAGACTGCCGTAGACATGGCAGTCCGCTCCGGCCAGGAAGGGCATCCCTACCATGTGGTCCTGCTGGATTGGAAAATGCCGGGAATGGACGGAGTGGAAACCGCCAGACGTATCCGCAGCAAGATGCCGGAGGATGTGCCGATTCTGGTGCTGACCAGCTATGATTGGCCGGATATCGAGGAGGCAGCCAAAGCCGCAGGAATAGACGCCTTTCTCTCCAAGCCATTCTTCCTCACAAGCTTTCGCCAGAAATTAGACGCCATCCTGGGCCATCAGGAGAAGCCCGCTGCGGCACAGCAATGCCGGGAGCAGAGCATCCTGCATGGGATGCATCTTCTGGTGGCGGAGGACAATGAAATCAATGCCGAAATCCTAAGCGAACTGCTTCTGACAGCCGGCGCCGCCTGCCATATCTGCGAGAACGGAAAGGCCGTCACAGAGGCCTTTGAAAAGTCGGTTCCGGGGCAGTATCAGGTGATACTGATGGATGTACAGATGCCGGTGATGAACGGCTATGAGGCCACCAGAGCCATTCGGGAGTCCAATCATCCCCTGGCCCTTAAAATTCCCATTATTGCCATGACTGCCAATGCTTTTGCGGAGGATGTCCGTGACGCGCTGGAAGCCGGCATGAATGCCCATGCTTCCAAACCCATAGATATGACTGTGCTGGAGCAGACCATCCGGGCTGTGCTGGAGGCCCGGGAAGAAATCTGAGAGGGAGAGCATATGAAGCTCTCCCTTTTACCATTTTCTTCGCTTACAAGACGTATATTTCGTTCACTCTGCTTTTGCGGCATGTTTCTAATGTCTGAACAGGATGCGTCTGACGATGAATGCCGTCAACAATGTGAACGCTTATCTACTGACAATCCTGTAATAGGTCCTCGCCGTCTGGTTATATACGAAGACATACATAACCGCAAACAACAGGAAGCATGCCCCGGTGCAGGCGATAAAGAGCTTTGTATTGGTCAGCTGCATCAGTAGCAGCAGCCTGGAGATCAGAGGAAATGCCGCTGCCACATGGATTCCCGCCACGATCAGCGGCAGGAAGAACACGGTCACTACCTGAGAATGAATGGCTGCTTTCACTTCCTCCCTGCTCATCCCCACTTTCTGCATGATAGTGAATCTCTGTCTGTCGTCATACCCCTCCGAAATCTGCTTATAATATATGATCAGCACCGTGGCCATGACAAAGAGCACACCCAGGAGCACGCCGATGAAAAACAGCCCACCGTACAGGGATACGAAAGAATTTCTCGCCTCCGCCCGTCCCTCTGTCAGGGCGCTTATCCGGTTTTGGTTAAAGCAGTCTATCAGCCCATTGTAAAATGCATTCTGCTCCTCCTGGCTGCCGTCTATATTGAAGCCGTAGACCTGCTTGATATTTCTGGCATTCTCCCCCAGAAACTCTTTTTGCCTGTCGTAGATCTCAAACAGCGTCTCCTGATCGGGAACCACGATAAACAGGGTGTTGTAGATATTGGCCGCGTACATGCCGTTCCCCACAAAGGAATCCAGCTTCTCCGCCACCTTGTACTCCCTGCCGAACAGCCTGAACGTGGAATGCTCATAGGAACTCCGGTTGGAATAGATCAGAATCTCATCCTCTGTCAGAGTCTTCCGTTCCCCCATTACAGCATTATAGTCATCCAGTGTGATAAAGAACAGCTCATCCATGGAATCCACTGTAGGTGATACCTCCGCCTCATTAGCTTCCTCATACTGGTATTCCTGAGAGCCCGAAATCCCCAGATACACGTAAGCCGTCTCATCCGTCACAGTCACCCCCCGGTCTCTGCAAAAGGCCCGGACCGTCTCTATACCCGCCTGGTTTCCCTGGGGCGTATTTTCACGGAAGTAGATCATAATATCCGCCGGATAGCGCTCCCTCACCACATCCTCCATACCGATCATCAGGGAAGTGGTAGTTGACACCATTACCAGCACCATGGTGGACAGAATACAGATATTTGCAAGCCCCACCGCATTCTGCTTCATGCGGTAGATCATACCGGATACACTGACGAAATGCCTGGTCCGGTAATAATATGCCTTGTTCTTGCGCAATATCTTCAGAAGCGCGATACTCCCGGCCGTAAACAACAAATAAGTTCCGATGACCACCAATATCACCGCCACGAAGAACAGGAGAATGGACGCGATAGGATTGCGGACAGTGATGGCGATATAGTAACCGCCGCCCAGCGCTGCGACCCCCGCCAGGGCCATGATCCACTTTGTCTTCGGTTCCCGTTCTCCCGCGTTCCCGGCCCGGAGCAGCTCAATCGGGTCTGCCCGATAGACCTCCCGGACGGAATAAAGACAGATGAATAGGAAAATCAGGCCAAACAGTACAGCCGTCTCTCCGATGGCTTTCCCCGAGATGAAAAATCCCAGAGCCACTGTCTGGGCTATCACCTTGCCCACCACCAGATACATGACCTTGTCCAGCGCAATGCCGATCCCCAGGCCAAACAGGAGACTGACCAATGTCATATAAATGCATTCCCAGCCCAGCATTCTGGAAAGATGCCGCTTCTCCATGCCTAAGACATTGAACAGACCGAACTCCTTTTTTCTGCGCTTCACAAGGAAGCTGTTGGTATAGAACAGGAAGATCACGGCAAAGACCGCCACAACCCTGCTTCCCAGATACATGATCTCACTCAGGAAGCCTCCGCCCAGCATTTCCTGTATCCCCGGGTTCAGGGACAGGGATCTGATGATACAGTACATTGCGATGGTGATGACACAGGTCAAAAGATAGGGAAAATAAATACTGGCATTCTTCCTGATATTGCCCGCCGCCAGCTTCGGATAAAAAATCTTTCTCATGCGCTTTTCCCTCCTGTGGTCAGCAGGGTCAACGTGTCGGAAATCTTCTGGTAGAGCTGCTCATTGGTACTGTTTCCCCGGTAAATCTGATGGAACACCTCTCCGTCCTTAATGAACAGCACCCTCCCTGCATGGCTGGCGGCTTTGGTGGAATGGGTTACCATGATGATGGTCTGTCCGTCTTCGTTGATCTCATTGAACACCCTGAGCAGACCGTCGGTCGCCTTGGAGTCCAGAGCGCCGGTAGGCTCGTCTGCCAGAATCAGCTGCGGATTCGTAATCAGGGCCCTGGCCACTGCCGCTCTCTGCTTCTGGCCTCCGGATACCTCATAGGGGTATTTCCCCAGGATATCCCGGATGCCCAGCTTATCCGCAATGGGCTGCAGCCTTTTTTCCATTTCTCTGTAATCATTGCCCCCCAGCACCAGGGGCAGGAAGATATTGTCCTGTATGGAAAAGGTATCCAACAGATTAAAATCCTGGAATACGAATCCCAGATTGTTGCGGCGGAAAGCCGCCAGTTCCTTTTCCTTTACATTCCACAGACTCTTACCTGACAAAAGCACCTGTCCGCCCGTGGGCTTATCCAGCGCCGCCAAAATATTCAAAAGTGTAGTCTTTCCGGAGCCGGACTCGCCCATGATCGCCACATATTCGCCCTGTTCCACGGAAAAGGACACATTGGTCAGCGCCTGTACCTGATTTCCTCCAAACCGTGTCGTATATACCTTTCTAAGCCCCTGCGCTTCTAATAGAACCATTTCAATTGACCTCCTTGTTTTAACTGATGAACCTATTATACAAAAAGGCGAAAAGCCCCGACATCGAATCGAGTGACATTCTCGCCTTATCATGTGACATTTTTGTAAGTTTTATCTATTCTACCCAAAGTTCATCACTGTGCAAGTCCAGCAAAAATACAGTCCCCTCCCCTACCCGGGACTCCACGCTTATTCTGTGGGACAGTTTCTCCGCTGTCAGACGGCACAGATACAGTCCCAGGCCGGTGGATTTCTTGTCCGCCCTGCCGTTGTACCCGGTGAAGCCTTTCTCAAAGATCCGCGGTACATCCTCCGGCGCGATTCCGATTCCCGTGTCCGCTATGCGCAGCACCTTATCCGGCGTCACCGTGATGGAGACGCTTCCCTTTTTGGTATATTTCACCGCATTGGACAGAAGCTGCTCAATGATAAAGAGCAGCCATTTTTCATCGGTCAGTACAGAGACTTCCGTGGCTTCATAGGAAAGGCGGATCTTACTCCTGACAAACTGGGACGCGTATTTGTGCAGGGCCTGCCGGATGATTTTGTCCAGAGAGCATTCTTCAAACACAAAGTCCGAGGAATCGCTTCCCAGCCGCATCCAGTTCAGGGCCATCCCCACATACTGTTCCACCCAGAACAGCTGCTCCAGAAGTTCTCTGTATTCCTCCTTGTCCTCTTCCCGCAGCATCATGCGCATGACGGAAATGGGCGTCTTGATCTGGTGCACCCAGGTGGTATAGTAATCCATGCTCTCCCTGCGCTCTTTCTGCCATTCCGTCAGGTTCCTGTCATATGCCCCTTTCAGCTTCACCAGCATTTCTTGATAATCCGCCTCTGCCAGGGTCCGCGGCTTTGGGATATTGTCCGACAGAAGTTCCACGTTCTGCAAAATCTGCTGTCGCTGCCGATGTTCCCTGCAGTAGGAAGAAAAAGAGACCGTCAGCGCCCCTGTCCCCAGCAGCAGACACAGTCCCGACGCATACAGCACTGCCTCTGTCTCCAGATCATACAAAGTAAAGATCAGGGCAAACACACCGGCAAAAGCCCCGCATAAGGCTCCTTGCCAGCGGTGCTGCCACAGGAAATATTTCAATAAATGATACCATTTTTCCTCTTTCATGCCCGTACCCCTGCGCGCTTCCATATCGTACATCGGCCAATCTCCCGATCATGCCTGTCCGGTCATCTGCGCCGCTCACTCCACGATGTAGCCGCTGCCCACCTTTGTCTTGATAAAATCCGCCAGTCCTGCCGTCTCCAGCTTTTTGCGCAGCCTGGTGACATTAACGGTCAGCGTGTTTTCCTCCACATAGGAATCCATCTCCCAGAGCTTTACCATCAAAGTGTCCCGGCTGACCACTTTCCCCTTGTTCTTGAGAAGTGTCTGGAGAATCCGGAATTCATTCTTGGTCAGCTCAATCTTCTTCCCCTCATAGATCAGGGAGGCGCTGTTGAGATTCAGTACTGCCCCCCTATGTTCCAACACAGGCACCATCCCGGCCATGTCATAGGTCCTGCGCAGCACGGCCTGTATCTTGGCCATCATCACCTCAGGGTCCACCGGCTTTGGGATGAAATCGTCCCCGCCCATGTTCATCGCCATGACTATGTTCATCTTGTCGGCGGCAGAGGAAAGGAAGACCACCGGCACATTGGAAATCTTGCGGATTTCGCTGCACCAGTGATAGCCGTTGAAGAAAGGCAGCATGATATCCATCAGCACCATGTGAGGGTCATACTCCGCAAAGGCGGGAACGATATTCCGGAAATCTTCCACGCACAGGCACTGGTTCCCCCAGGCCTCAATCTGTTTCTTCATGGCATTTGCCATGGACATGTCGTCCTCTATGATCATGATGCGGTACATATCTCTATCCCTCTTTCCTGATTTTCCCTCCGCTTTTCCCCGCAGCGGCGCGTCAAGCCCGCCTATACCATCAGTTCCAGCACGCCCTCGAATCCTCTTTCCACGGCAATGTCCGCAGGCGTCTGGCCATCGTTGTTGGCGCGGTTGTAGTCGGCGCCCTTTTTGATCAGGTACCTCGCCGTTCCCTCATTATACTCTATCAGGGCATAGTGCAGCGCGGTATTGCCCTCATTATCCGCCAGATTTACATCAGCCCCCGCCTTAAGCAGCTCCTTAATCATATCTTTGTTCGAATTGAGCATCATGGCCGTCCGCCCCATGTTGTCTCTGTGGTTCACGTCCACTCCTGCCTCCAGAAAAATGGGCAACAGCTCTCTGTGGTCAAAACCCAGGAGCATAAACGGCGTCTTCCCATCGTTTCGGGGAATGTCCAGATGCTTCAGTTCTCTCAGCACACCGGCCCTCTGTTCCTCGGTCAGCTTATTGCTGCCCCACTTATCCTCCATAAGGGCAGCGTGGGCCGGGGTCTCGCCCTCCAGATCTTTCCTGGTATCATCCGCTCCGGCATCCATGAGCATCTTTACCACATCCCCGCGGCCGGCGGCACAGGCCTCATGGAGGGGCGTCATGCCGGCCCGGGCAGGGGCGTCCTTGGCAAGATTCAGATCCACGCCCTTTTCTGCCATGACTTTCAGCATGCCCATATGCCCTCTCCTGGCGGCCAGATGGACGGCGGCTTCCCCGGCATCGGACAACTGCCCCATGGACTCCCCGGACAACAGCCTGGCCGCCTCTTCGAAATAGGCCTCGACCTCGGAATCCCCGCTTTGCTTATCGGATGCTATGATACAGGCCGGCGTCTGCCCCCTCACCACAGAGCTGTCCATATCCACGCCCAGATCCGCCAGCTTCCGGATAACCCCCGGCCCATAGGCCGGACGCAGGCACATGTCCCGCAGACAAAGCCTCTCTCCATGGTAGTGGACAGGCAGGGTAAAATCAAATCCCGCATCCTTGAGAGCATCCAGAATACTGGCCTCTTTATCGCCCATAAGGGCATTGTGGAGGATATCCGTGACTTCGCCCAGTTCATCATCGTCATCCGGATCCGCCTGCCTGATCAGCTTTTTCGCCAGATACAGCGCCAGGCTCAGACCGTCCTTATTCTTCTCATGCACATCGTAAAAGGCGTTTCCGATTATCTGGCTTAAGGGGAACATTTCCATGCTTTCCCCTCCGTCGGCCACGGCTCCGTGGTCTTTCAGGGCTGTGTACATAGCCTGATCCCGAAAAGAAGCCGCATGTCCCAGGGGCGTCACGCCTCTGCCGTCCGCGGTGTCCAGCATCTGCGGACACCGCTCCATCAGCTGAAAGGCCGCTGTCTTATGACCGTGCTTCAAAGCCATCATCAATAGCGTACTGCCCTCTGCGTCCACATAATCCGTTTCAGCCCCCTTTTCCAGAAAAAACTCTGCCAATGGCCAGGTATAGTCCGAACAGTATTCTCTGGAAAGCATGCGCGCCAAAGGTGTCATCCCCTCCTCATCCCTATGGTTGATGTCACAGGTCAGCAGCCGGGCAATCTCCCCTCTTTGCTCCGCGCTGTACTCCAGGCAGGCGGAGGCCATCGCCAGCTCCTGGATTTTGGGATTCACAAGGAAGTGGAACCCATTCATCCCCCTTGCGTCACAGGCGCCTCCGTCGGCCCCGTATTTCAGCAATAATCCGGCCATAGCCGCATTTCCGCAGGCACAGGCCAAAAGGAGCGCGGTCAGTCCATGGCCTTTGTCGTCCGTCCTGTCTATCTCCTCTGCGCCCACCATTTTGGCCCGGAGCAAATCTTCCACCACATCATAGAAATTATGCCACACCAGCAGGTGGAACAAAGTCACTCCCGCATTGCCCACCGGTGAAAGCACCTCTTCCTTTTTGCATCCCGCCACACACTCCCGGGCATCCTGCAGAGTCTTCCCGGAAAAAATACTATACCTGTAAATGGCTTCTTCATGATTTCCCTCCCACCAGGGATGAAATTTAGCCTGGTTGTATTGCTGGCTTGATGTTACCAGCATGTCTGTCAATTCGTTTATGTTCATAAATATGTACCTCCTCGTTTTTGAAAATATTTTAGCACTCTTTCATGGGATGTACAAGAAAGAAGTTAGATTTGACAATTTTTTTCCGGAGTGATAGGATACCATTATATGGAAAGCATTAGAAAGCGGTGACAGGATATGGAATTTTTAGGAAAAGGCAAAAGCGCCAGCCAGCGGCCCGACCTGGACAGCGGACTGTACCAGGCTCTGGCTGCGGGCGATCTGCCCGGGGCCTGGCTGCTGGCCAAGCCCTGCCTGGAACGGACAGATTTTGAGGGACTGTCTGCTTCCACGGCCTTTAACTGCGGGCTGTGCCTTTACCGGCTGGAAGAGTATGAAAAGGCCCTGGCCGGCCTGCGGCGGGCGGAACAGGCATTCGGCGCTCCTCCCGATCTGGACATCCGGGAAAAGGAGCTGTTCTTTCGGGCAGTGAACGCAGAGAAAGACGTGTTTCTGCGCCCCCTGAATCCCCAGGCCCCTGACGGGCTGGAGCGGTATGGCCTCATCAGGACCAAGTGGCTTGCGGCCCTGTGTCTGCTCCGGCTTGACCGCCCCCGGGAAGCCGCCCCCGCCATCCGCTTTCTGGCCCAATATCATATCACAATATAGGCAAGTTACCTGTTTCACCAGCGAAAGATGCCGTAAATTTGCGGCAAACTTTATGGCTCGTGAGCATGAAAGGAGAATCACCATGCAATTGGACAATATGCTTCTGCAGGCCTGCAAAAACAATCAGAAAGGCGTGGTCCAGACGTTCCTAAAGCGGGGCGGCGTGGACGTGAACAAAAGAGACGAATCCGGCAATACCCCCCTGATCTATACCTGTATGAAAAGCGCCAGAGATCTGGTAAAGCTTCTGCTGGACAATGGGGCGGACATAAGCCTGGGCAATCAGAAGAACCGGATGCCTCTGCATTTTGCCGCCCAGGCAGGCAATTTCCAGATTATCTCCATGCTGTGCCAGGCAGGGGCGGATGTGAACTGCACGGACAATGACGGCGTCACTCCCTTAATGGTGCTGGCCCAGAGCGGCAAAACCGACGCGGCCCTGCAGCTGCTTCAGAATCCGGACATTGATATCACCATCAAGGATAATAGCGGCCGCACTGCTATTGACTACGCCACCTCCGCCGGGCTCAGAGATCTGGTGAAAGCCCTTACCCAGGCGGAAGCGTCCCATACCGACACTTACGGCAACACCACCCTCCACCACGCATGCTGGAACGAACAGAGCGAGGTGGTGAGAGTCCTGCTGGAAAAAGACCCTGCCAGCGTAAACAGCCTAAACGACGAGGGCGAATCCCCTCTGATCCTGGCGGTGCGAAAGTCCAATCTCATGATTACAGAACTCCTGCTGGCTGCAGGCGCCCGGCCCGACTGCGCAGACGCAGACGGCGTGGAGCCCTTACATATCGCCGCCGACAAAGGCGATCTTTTCCTGGGGAAAGCCCTGCTCACCGCAGGCGCCGACATCAACCGGAAAACCTCCGACGGCCAGACTCCCCTGATTCTGGCAGCCAAAAGCGGCAGAAACGATTTCACCTCCATGCTCATCGAGACGGGGGCGGACGTAAACAGCGTGGACAACGACGGCCACAGCGCCCTGTACTATGCCTCCGAGGCAGGGTATACCGAAATCGTGGAGCAGCTGCTGATGGCCGGGGCGGATTCCTGACGGACTCTTTTGTCCGGGCAGGACAGACGCATTCTATAAGGAGACATTATGGCAGATTCCGGAAACGGATTTTTATTCAAAATACTGGATTCTTTAATGGAAAGGCGCGAGGACGAGCTCCTGCGCGCTATGGCAAAGGTAAATGAGGGCGGAGATTTGGAGGACATTGACACCATCGTCACTGATTATTTCTATCTGGTAAAGAAGCTGGCAGGGCGCAAAAAGCCCTCCGGCGTGTCCTTAAAAGGGCATAACACCCTGATAATAGACGGTGAACCGCATATTTTATATCAGGAAATCCGTCATAACGATGCCCGAAATACCGAGCGCTGCATGGAAATCGAAGCATTATTCTCGGATCAGATTCCGGCTGACGAAGTGGAAAAGCGGCTGAATGAGATGATCCGAACCCAGTGGTAGCGCCGATTCTTGTCCGGTACTTCCCATAAATACGGCTGCGGATTTACCGCTTCTGATGTTTGGCACATTTTGAGTAAGAGGTAAATGTTTTTCATTTGTGACGGATAGGCCTTGATTGTGCTTTTCGGCAATCTTTATCGCCGCCAATCCCCAGCAGCCCGGCCGCGTTCCCGCCCAGGACAGCCTCCTGCTCCTCTGCGTCAAGCCCGCTGTTTTGGACGGCCGCCACCATCTGCCTCTGCCCGCTCCAGGGGCTGTCCGTGCCGAAGAGGATTCGCCCTGCGCCATGGCGACTGACCATCCCCAGGAACCGGTCTCTGGACAGGGGCGGATTCTCTTCCGGGGCGCGCACCGTGCCGGGGGCGGGTTCAATGGGCAGCAGGGAGAACGCCGTATCCAGCCACACATCCCGTCCCAGGATCCGCTCTTCCACCTCTTCCCAGCAGCCCCATCCGCCCATATGGGCCAGCACGAACTTCCGGGGCTTCACCGTATCCAGCATCCTCTCTATCCGGCGCACCGAGGAAAAATCCTCCCCCGGAAAGCCTATATCGCATCCCGCATGAGTTATGACAATCATGTCATTTTCACCGGCACATTCTATGAGCCGCAGATACCGGATATCGTCAATGGCCACCCGCTGAAAAACCGGGTGGATTTTTACGCCCTTTACGCCGTTCTTGGAGAGGAAACGCAGAATCTCTCTGTAGTCCCCATTCTCCGGATGGATGCCGCCGAAAGAGATCAGGCCCGTCTCCTGAGAATGGGCGTTCGTCTCTATGGCGGCACGGTTGATGTCCTCCTGCTGCCCGGGTCTGGTAACCACTGGCAGCAGCACGGAATAGTCCACCCCCGCCTCTTTCATGGATGCCCGAAGCGCCTGGACCGTCCCGTCCAGATAATTTTTTGCCCTGGAGCTGGCCGCCAGCTTGGCTATCGCCCGCCCGGCCAGATTCTCCGGAAATGTATGTGTGTGAAAATCAATGATCATATTGCTTCTCCCTGCTTTCTGTTCGCATTCATTATAAATTACCTCCCACCCCCTGTCAAGACACGCACGCTTTCCCGAAACCGCCCTCGGTATTCCGTAAAGCTGCGGCAAAAGCCGGACCGGATCAACCAGCTGTTTCCGGAATCCCTGGAGGGCGTCCGGCCGCATCACAAGCCTTTTGATGCCGGTGATCAATGTGATCTTCGGCGTCACCACGGCGGCGGTTCCGGGCCTTGGCGCCCACTATGTGGAGACAGGGGCTATGGAGGCGGGCTCTCTGGTGGTCAACAGCCAGTACATCAGCATGGTGCTGATGTCGGTGATGATGCTGGCCCTTGTGATCATGATGTTTCCCACGGCCTATGCCTGCTCCGGGCGGATTGGGGAGGTTCTGGAAACCAAGCCCGGAATCCGGGACGGACATTCCGCTCTTCAGGACCGCCCCTTGCGCTCCACGGTGGAATTCCGCCATGTAACCTTTGCCTACCCCGGCGCCCAGGAGCCGGTTTTAAAGGACATCTCTTTTGAGGCCCGTCCCGGCGAAATCACTGCCATCATCGGCGGCACGGGCAGGGGAAAGTCCAGCATTTTGAAACTGATTCCCCGGCTCTATGACCCCCTCTTCGGGGAGGTCCTCATCGACGGCCTCAATGCCAGGGAATATGCGGTGGATGAGCTCCGCTCCCTGATGGGCTATGTGGCCCAGGGCGGAACCAATCTCTCCGGCGGACAGCGCCAGCGCATGGCCATCGCAAGGGCCATTATGAAAAAACCGGAAATCTACCTGTTTGACGACAGTTTCTCGGCTCTGGACATGAAGACCGATCAGACCCTGCGCCGGAACCTGAAAGCCGCCATGGGCGACGCCACCGTGATCATGGTGCCCCTGTCCCTGCTTGCCGCGGCTGGTGTCATGAAAGCCGGCGGCAGGAGCCATTCGTAACATGGCCCCTGCCGCCTGCAACATAGCATACTTACCATACTTACAAGAAAATGGGATTCGTCCAGGCATACTTCCCGTTTTCATCGATTACAGTGGCCCGCACGTAAGGGTAATCCAAAACCCCGTTATGGGAAATATTAATCTCCGCATGTGTCAGCTGTCCGGTTTCCGCTCTCTGGATCCTGGTAGGATGCTTGTCACAGTGAAAGCGAATCTTGGCCGCAGGCGAGCACTCGATCACGGCCTTGCCATTCTCCACATAAAAGTCGTAGATTTCGGGGCCGCAGGAGGAATAAAACGCCCCGTTCTTTAAAGCCGCCAGGATGGAATTGATGTTATTTTCAGCCCGCACCATCACCCATCCGTTACAATGCTGGTACATGGGATGTCCGTCGTCCGTGGCAACGCCGTAAAGGATCTGTCCCTGCCCTAACAGTTCATCCCAGTAGGCGGCATCCGTGTCCATATCGTCCTCCATGGCGCAGCCGCTGTTCCAGATCTCCATGGCAAAGTTTCCCCGCAGCCTGTCAAAATAGCGGGCAGGCGTGGAGCTCCATTCCGGATGGCAGTAGATGGTCAGATTGCCCTTTGCGTGGATGTCGTCTAGGCAGCTCTGAAATTCCTCCTGATTCCGGGAGCGGTCGGATTCCAGCCTCTGGTCCTGCTCATACCCGTTTCCGTCCTCTTTGGCGGGACCGATACATACGATGTGGAAGCACCGAAACCCCTGCCCCTCCTCAAAGACGGCGTCCATTTCCATACCCGGAATGATGGTGATGGGCACATCCGGGGCATAATTTTTAAAATTATAGACCCGGTGGTCGGTCAGCGCAAGAAAATCGTATCCGTGCTGATGATGATAGCGGATCACCTCTTCCGGACTGCCCTTGCCGTCGGAGCGCGTGGTATGGCAGTGGAGCCCGCCCTTTAACATCCTTTCACTGCCTGAAAATGCCTGCTGCTGTTTCATGATTGTTTTCCTCCTTAAAAGCGCCTTATGATTGCCATGGCTGTTCTTTGCTACCCATATTACACAACTTACGGAAAGAAAGCAAGGGAAAACTGCAAATACCAGCCCACTGGAAACTTTCGCCGAATTATGTTATACTTCCTATAACACTTTCACTGCCAAGGGAGAACCGCCATGAAGCTACTGTTCATTGACGATGAAGAAGAGACAAGAAAAGGAATCGAAAAGAATATCAACTGGGAGAAGCTTTCCATCCACAGCCTCGTATCCTTTTCCAATCCATTCGAAGCCCTGCACTACCTGGAGACAGAAGACGTGGACATCGTCCTGTCCGATATCCGCATTCCCCAGATGGACGGCATTACCCTGTGCAGGGAGATTTTGCAGAAAAACCCCTCCGTCAGCATCATCTTCATCAGCGGCTATTCCGACAAGGAATATCTGATGAATGCCATCCAAATGTCCGCCGTGGACTATATCGAAAAACCCGTCAGCATCCCCAAACTGGAGAGCGCCATTGAGAAAGCCGTAAGCAGACAGCTCCACACCCGCTCCCTGGAACAGCAGGAAAAGACCGCTTCCGAGATCATACAGAAGAACCGGCAATTACTTTTAGACCAGTTAATGCAAAAGCTCATTCACAGCCCCCTGCAGCTCACCGAAAAGGAACAGGCCCTTTTTCCCTTAAATCATAAGGACTACTACCGTGTCTACATATGTGCCAGTCGACCGGACACCATGCGGTTTCCGGCCCTGATTCAGGCCATATCCGACTCCCTGGCTCAGTCCGGCCTTTCCTCTTCTTTCTTTTCCGCGTAGAAAGACGAATACGTCTTCCTGTTTTTGCTGCGCTGCTCCCAGACCGCTGCCCTTTTGGATTACCAGTGCAGACAATATCTCTACAGCCTGTATGTCATCAGCAATTCCGAGGAGGTCAGCTATGCCCTGGAACTGACCGAATCGGACGACTCCCTTTCCATAGGCAGGCAATACCGGGAATCCATTCAGCTGCGCAATGCCCTCCACCGCTCCGTCCTGCCTCTGCCGGATGCTTCCGTTCGGATCTATATGAAAGATTCCTTTTCCGATGTGATAGACCATAACATATTAGAAGACATATCTGTCTTAGAACAATATCCCCGATTTCAGGATTTCTGCAACCGGTCAGACCAAACCCTTTGGATTCCTACCGCGCAGGAAAATCCTTATACCGATGAAACCACAGCCTCCCTCTCCCTCTTCCGCAAAGTAGGGCTGGACAGCAGGTGGATTACAGAACTATACATCCGGCAGTCACAGCTGCAGGAAATCCTCTCTGACGCAGATCCCACCGGAAGAGGCGCCGTATTTTGGCTGGCGGAGGACGGCTCTCTGCTTAGCGCCACAGATGAGGCGCTTGGGGCTGCGTACCTCTCCTACTGCGGCTCTGTCCGGCCAAAGCAGGAAGTCTGGGACTCCTGCTCTCTGAACGGCCAGGTATTTTCCACATACAGCTATCCCGTTCAAAGCACGAGGCAGACCCTGACCCTGCTGCTGCCTGGGGATTCCCTTTCTTTCTCCCTTCGGCTGCTGCCGAAATACGCCCTCTGGATTCTTCTGGGCTTTATCATGGTTTCCATTGCCGCCGCCCGTTTCTTCACCAACACTTTCAGCAGACGTCTCCTCCATCTGGACGCAAAAATGTCCCAGCTCTGCGACGGAGATCTGGATGTCCATATCGAAGAGCAGGGACGTGATGAAGTCGCCCACCTTTTTCGGTCTTTCAACCATATGACAGGGGAGATGAAGCTTCTGGTTCATCAGCAGTATGAAAACGGTATCCGTGTCAAGACTGCGGAGCTGAATGCCCTCCAGGCCCAGATCAATCCGCATTTCCTCTACAATACCCTGGAACTGATCAACTGGAAAGCCATGGAAAGCGACTCCCCTGAGATTGTCCGGATTGCCCAGAATCTGGCGGATTTCTACCGCCTGACTTTAAGCAACGGCAAATCCATGGTCCCCCTAAACGACGAGCTGAAACTCATAGACCGGTATCTGGACATCCAGAATTTCCGGTTTTCCAGAGACATCCAATTCCTGGTACAGGTTCCGGAAGACTGTCTCTCTGTCCTCATTCCCAAGCTGACCCTGCAGCCCCTGGTGGAAAATTCCGTGCTCCACGGCTTTCTGGGGGAGGATGCGGATCCGGAAAAGGAGAACTGGATCCGGCTCCGGGTATGGCGCGAGGAATCTGATATCCTGCTGGAACTCAGCGACAACGGCTGCGGCATGCCAGAGGAAAAGCTGGGCCGGATTCTCTCGGACTGCCCTGCAGAAGACGGACCGCGCTCCCATGGTTTCGGCGTTCCCAATATTCAACACCGGATTCAAATGCTGTACGGGCAGGACTGCGGCCTGCACTTTACCGCAGGCAAAGGAGAGGGTATCACCGTGACTATCCGCATAAAAGACCAGACAGCTTTGGCCTGAAGCAAAAAAACTCTTGTTCTGGATCTGTATTTTATTACGACATTTACTACGACATTTATTACGACATCAACGAACAATCCATTTACCGCCGCGGTTTGCGCCAATTCGTTCAATGATTCCGGCTTTCTTTAACTCTTTGAGGATTCTCTGTACCTGTCTTTCTGAAATTCCAAGTTCCAGCGCAAGGCTTTTGGCGGTATGCCTTTCACCCTGCCGCAACAATGCCAAAAGCTTATCTTCTGTAGAATTCTGCCCAATGTCCTCCTGTCCTGTGCCATTCTCTGAAAGCTCCAAAAGCAAATCCCGAATCACCTTGAGGCTGAACTCCACAAAAACCGTAGATTCTCCGGCAGCATTGGAAGCATTCAACGCCTGATAATAGGCATCCTGCCTCTCATGAATCATGGTCTCTATGGGAATCCACAGGAAGAACTCCCTCCATTTTGCCAAAATCAGGGTATGCCATAACCTGCCTAATCTCCCGTTTCCGTCCGCAAAAGGGTGTATGAACTCAAATTCATAATGAAAAATACAGGACTTGACCAGCGGATGAAGCTTTGATTCCTTCAGCCACGTAAAGAGCTGTCCCATCAAATCCGGCACATACTGGGGCGGCGTGCCTGCATGAATCAATTCTGTCCCTGCATACACCCCCACTCCCCTGCTTCGAAAGGTGCCCGATTCCTTTACCAGGTCTGACATCATGACTTTATGCGCTTTCAGCAAATCTTTTATGGAATATGGATTCAGCCGGGTCAGCAGTTCATATGCCTCATATGCATTCTTCACTTCTCTGATATCCTGCGGCGGTCCAAGCACCCTCTTTCCGTCAATGATATCGCTGACCTGATCCATGGTCAGGGAATTCTGTTCTATTGCCAGAGACGAATGGATGGAGCGGATTCTGTTTTCCCTGCGAAGCTTTGGATTTCGGGACAGCCTGTCGGACAGGGAGATTCGTTCTGTGAGTTCTGCAATTTCTATTACGAGGTTTGTTATGGATTCTGTTGCGGTAAAAGGCGGGGTATAGTTGTCGGTCAAACGGGGATACCTCCAAATTCTCATGTTGTCTACCAGTATAGCACAAAAGCAGAAAAAAGCAAATCCGGCAAGAGGATATCCTCTATCCTCCTGCCGGCTGCTTTTTTGGCTTTACCTTATATTTTCCGTCCTATACCGACACGCCCACCTCTTCCAGCCTCTTCTGTACGGCTCTCACATCCAGCGCCCGGGGCAGACAGCCCGAAGCTGCGCAGATGGCGGCTGCAATCCCGACTGCCTGTCCCATGTTGGCGCAGATGGGCATCACCCTGTAGTTGGAATGGGCCATATGGGTGCCGCTGATATCTCTTCCCGCAAGATAGAGATTGTCCACCTTTTTGGGCACAAAGCAGCCATAGGGAATGGTATAGCCCCGGGGCTGTGCAAACCCTTTCTGCACGCCTGTCTCGTCCAGTCCCTCCCCGGTCATATTGTGGACATCGAAATTAAAATGCGCCTTGGCCACCACCCAGTCCGGAAAGACTCTGGCCGAGACGATGTCTTCCTGACCCAGCACATACTCCCCCTCGAAATGCCTAGTCTCCCGCACCCCGATCAAAGAAGCGGAACTGATCAGGTAGCACTCCTCAAATCCCGGCACGAACTTTCGCAGGAACTCCACGATTCTGTCCATCTGCTTTCTGCATATAATGGTGGCCTTTGTCAGGTCCTCTGCCTTTGTGCCGTCGATTCCGATGCAGTTTGTCATATTACAGGTGACCACGCCCGGGAGGGTCGTGCGGTACAAAAGTACATGTCCTGCCGGAAAGGGCAGATTTTCCCGCCCGATCTGCTGGATGTCCCCGGCGGGAATTTCCAGGTGATCTTCGAAAAAGCCCGGGAAGACGCCTCTGTCCACATCCACCCCCGCCACCTTGAACATAATCGTGGCCGGCTGCATCCTGTTGTCCGATTCCCGCCCCAGGGAGAAAGGTACCCCCGCCCGGGCCGCAATGTCGCCGTCCCCGCTGGCATCTATGACAATTTTGCCATAGATCACACCCCTGCCGGATTTGTTCTCCACAATGATGCCGCGGATACAACTTCCCTCCATCACCGGCTCGCAGGCAAACGTATACAGCATCAGGCAGACGCCTGCTTCCTCCAGCATTTCCAGCAATACGGTCTTGAGGCGCTCGGGATTGATGACCTGGCGGTTCTCCGGAGAATCCATATCAGCAGAACGTTTCAAAAGTTCTTCATAAAATCCTCCTTTTGTGTCTCCCGTCCAGTGGCTCATAAGCCCCTCCGTGGCGATCCCCCCCACATTGCCCATCTGCTCCACCAGCACCACGCTCGCTCCCTCTCTTGCCGCTGCAATTGCGGCGGAGACGCCTGCGGGTCCGGAGCCTGCCACCACTACATCCGCTCTGGCGATTACAGGGATCTCCCTTGCCGGTTCCCGGTATGTTTCCATCTCATATCCTCCTGAATTTGGATTCATTCTACTTGTGAGCGCCTCCGCTTGCCGCTTTTAACCTGCAAACCCAATCTTACTAGGACACCTCCCTATTCGTACCCTTTTTCCTCACAGTAGGCTTTCCACAGGCCAAGGAATTCTTCCCTCAGGTCAGCTATTCCCACCTTTTCTGTCTCCTCTACAAATTTGGCCACAGCCCCTTCCACATCGTCCACCATCCCAAGCCTTACAGGCGTCAGGTATTCATCAATCAGAGCCTTAAATGCCGCTGAACCATTCTGATTCTCTATCACGCCATTATAGCCTGCCGAAATGTTGGTATTGGGATATTTCATTTTAGACGAAATTTCTTTCATATGGGAAAATATCTCATTTAACTCCTCATTTTCTTCTCTCTCCAGTAACAGATCGGCATTTCGGAAATTCCAGGCGTTGGAGGCCTCATGGGAAAACTGGGTATTTTCCATAGGCGTATAGTATCCCTCTGCGTCAACCGTATAATGTTCCCCCTCAATGCCATACAACAGGAGATGATTCAATTCCGGATCCGTATACAACTGTTCAATTGCCATCATGGCACGTTCCGGATATCTGGAATTTTGAGGGATTGCCGTGGCATCGCTAAAGAAGTTCTGGGGATAAGCCACTCCTGATATATCCCCATATACGATGTTTCCCACTTCCCAGTCCGGATGTTCCTCTTTTATTTTGGCTTTGGAACCCACATATTTTGCAGGATTCATTCCATGGGAGACAAATGCAATCGCTCCGCTCTCGAAGGCGTCAAGAGCGCTTGCACTCAAATCCGCAATCCCGCTCCGGGACCAATACCCCGCGTCTGCCCATTTCTTTGCCAGCTTCAGGTCTTCCAGCTGCTCCTCGCTCCCATAATAGACCCAGGGCTCAGAGGGGTTGTCAAAGGGACATATCATACCGTATGCATCGTCCACGGAATAAGCGCTGGGCCGTTTGATATCCGGAATCGAAAAAGCAGTGACTGCCATAGTGGGCATCATATCCGGTTCATTATCTTTGATTCCCTGCAGGTAGGCTTCTATATTTTCTATACTATCCGGGACAGGCAGCTCATATTTTTTTCGCAGGTCCTCCCTGTACACAAGATTGCCGCCCTCATATTGCGTGCCTACGGCAGGGATACAATACAGATGCCCCTCTATTTCCACCTGAGCCAACGCCTCCGCAGGAATAGCCTGCTTAAGGCCCGGTCCATACACATCAATATACTCATTTAAATCCAAAAAAGCATTCTTATCCACCAACTGCATGAAATTCAGCCATGGAGCCGTGTAGATGATATCACAGTCCTCTCCTCCGTTCAGTATCAT
>CAJTZD010000013.1:89346-93301 GCA_910584235.1 uncultured Acetatifactor sp. | reverse complement strand
TTCGACGGGAAATTCCCTCTTTGGCTGGCTCCTGTGCAGGTGAAAGTGCTGCCTGTTTCGGACAAATATATGGGGTATGCCAGAGAGATTGAAAGTGTTCTGAAAAGAAAAGGGCTGCGCTGTGAGACGGACGGAAAGGGCGAGAAGATAGGGTATAAAATCAGAGCGGCACAGATGGAGCGGATCCCCTATATGCTCATTGTGGGGGAAAAGGAAAGGGAGAGTAGGAGTGTATCGGTCAGGAAGAGAGAGGAGGGGGATTTGGGACGGATGCCGGTGGAGCGGTTCCTGGAGATGGTGGAGACGCATTGAAAAATTTCTTGCAATTTTGTTCTCTCCATGTTACCCTAGGCATAGGCAAAGAATTCAAATTCTACATTCATTTGTGAGGACGATATGTCCTTTTCTGTAATGCATAACAATAGAAAGCTCCCGGATGGGAGGCTCTATTGTATCGAACTTCTTGCTGGGCGGGAGCCTATATCCCACGGAACAAGACAACCGGAAGCAGGAAGGGAGACTACCTTTCCTGCGGCATCAACGTGTGGCGATGGAAGCATTCGGGATGGAATGCGGCCATCGCCGGAAAGGAAAGGGAAATTTTATGGAAGACAAGAGGAGACTGGAAAGATCAGATTGCCTGGGGAAAGCTAATATGAGCACGCCTCATGACAAAGGCTATAAGAAGAGTCTTTCAAGGCCGGGCGAATTCCTGCATTTTCTGAAAAAATATGTAGGGGCGGACTGGATGATGGAAATCCGGGAGACGGATTTGAGCCTTTGCGATAAGGAGATGTTGGAGCGGGACTATGATGGCAAGGAGGCTGATCTGATCTACAAGGTGAAACTGCCCGGAGGCAGAGAGGCATTCGTTTTTATTTTACAGGAACTACAGTCTACCGTTGACTATACTATGATATTCCGTGTCATGGTATATGTGGTGAACACATTGGTAAAGCATTTTATGGACACGGAACGAGTGGTGCGGGAAAGGGAGGGTTTCCGCCTCCCGGCTATGGTTCCCATCGTGTTTTATAATGGTTTGGAGAAATGGACGGCAGCCGACAGCCTGAGGGCGTATCAACACAGCGGGGATGTCTTTGGGGATTATGTCTTAAATCTGAAGTATTATCTGGTGAACCTGACGGCCATTGAAGAGGAATATATCCTTTCAACAAATACGGTGCTGGATAATATCATGTATTGCGACAAGTTTCGGAAGAAGCTTGAACTTGCGGTGGCTATACGGACGGCATATGCTAGAACAAAGGAGTTGGATTCCCAGGAGCAGGAGGAGTTTAGAAATTGGGTGAAATATATTCTGCTGTCAATTTGCGAGAACAAAGAGGTCGTTGTAGAAGAAATCCTGAGATGGGCCGGAGATGGGGAGGACGACATGGCATTCAAGTATAATATTATCAGAGCATTCGAGGAAGAAAGGGCAGAAGGAAAAGCAGAAGGAAAAGCGGAAGGCATCTTAGAACTGCTGGAAGATATCGGCACTGTCCCGGAGACGCTTCGAAAGGAGATTCAGGAACAGAAGAATCTGGAAATTCTGAGCCGGTGGCATAAACGGGCGGCCCGTGTAGGTACCATAGACGAGTTTGAACGCTTTCTTAAGGGAGAAACCTCAAAAAAAGCCTGAGGTGATATATGGACAAGAGACTTTTACTCATAGAAGGGCAGGGCAAGCCTATTCAGGGGACATTGGGGTTTGTGGGCGCATTGCTGACGGACCGGGTATCCGTCTTTCGGTATCGCGGAAAAGAATCGGCCCTTTGGACGCCGGATACATTCAGAGAGAAGTTCGGTATTGCACCTGCCCGGTATGCGGATTTTAAACCCCTCACAGACGATACGGCAGACAATATCAAGGGGGCGGGGGGAACTCGCGCATGCAGGAGAAATAAAAAGGCCCTCCGCAAGGGAATCTGTTATTTGAAATACGAAGAGGCTGCGGACGAATTATGAGATAATCAGACTGGACAGCAGCTCGCTCCTGCTGAAGAAAAGCATTTCATGGAAGAAAAGCATTCCATGGAAGAAGAGCATTCCATGGAAGAATGATATCAAAAGCCCCGGAAGCGGGCAGGGAGGTATGAACATGGCAATCATAGGCATAGATCTGGGGACCACCAACAGCCTGGCGGCCTGCTGGAAAGACGACAGGCTGGAGCTGATTCCGGGGGAGGGCGGTGAGATTCTCTTTCCCAGCGCGGTAGGGTATGTGGACGGTGAGGGCTTTCTGGTGGGAGCGGCGGCAAAGGAACGGCTGCTGACCCACCCGGGCGATACGGTGGCTTCTTTCAAATGCTTTATGGGCACGGCAAAGGAGTACAAGCTGGGCGGCAGGACGTACACACCCATGGAGCTGTCGGCCATGGTGCTGGAGCGGCTGAAGCGGAACGCGGAGCATGTGCTGCAGGAGGAGATTGAGGAAGCCATTGTGACGGTTCCGGCTTATTTTAACGACAAGCAGAGAAGCGATACCAAAAAGGCGGCCCAGGTGGCAGGGTTGAAAGTGGAGCGACTAATCAACGAACCCTCAGCGGCGGCCCTGGCCTATCGGATGGCTGTGGGACAGGAAGACAGGACACTGATAGTCTTCGACTTCGGGGGCGGGACGCTGGATTTGTCCTATGTGGAATGCTTTGACAATGTGATAGAGATTGTGGCCGTGGCCGGGGACAACCACCTGGGCGGGGACGACATCGACAGGGCCATCCAGTCCTATTTCTGCCGGGAAAACGCCCTTGCGGAGGAAAAGCTGTCCCTGGAGGACCTGGCCCGGATCAGGCATCTGGCGGAGCAGTCCAAATGCGCCCTGTCTGCCGAAAGGGAGACGGATATGGAGCTGACCGTGGATGGAAAGGTGTGCAGGGCGCGGCTGACGGAGGATGTGCTGTTTGAACTGTGCATGCCCCTTTTCGAGAAGATGAGGCAGCTGTTTTTGCATCTTCTGGAGGATGCGGACTCCAGGGTGTCCCGGATAGATGACCTGGTGATGGTGGGCGGCTCCTCCAGGCTGGGGGTGGTGCGGCGTTTTTTGTCGGAGCTTCTGGGGAAAGAGCCAGTGGTGTTAGACGAAACGGACCGGGTGGTAGCCCTGGGGGCCGGGATTTACGCCGGAATCCGCAGGCGCGGAGAGGAAATCCGGGACATGCTGCTGACGGACGTATGCCCCTTTACCTTAGGCATCGGGATTCGCGGCAGAAGCGGTCAAAACAAAAATGTCTTAAGCCCTATGATTGAGCGCAATTCCACCCTGCCGGCTTTCTGTATGAACCGGTTTGTCACCACCAGCGATTACCAGAGGGAAATCCTGGTGAAGATTTACCAGGGGGAAGAGTACTATGTGGACGACAATGTATATCTGGGGGAGGTAAACATAGAGGTGGCGCTGAAACCTGCCGGCCAGGCCTGGGTGGATGTGCAGTTCACCTATGATATCAACGGCATCCTCCATGTGACAGTGGAAAACGAGATGGGAGAGCGCAGGCAGATTCTCCTGGCAAACCAGGCGCTCAGTGCGGAAGAACTGGAGCGGTATACAAAGGAGATGGAGAAAATCATGCTGCCGCCCATGGAGCAGCCCCAGAATAGGGAGATGCTGGCCCGGTTCATGGAGTATTTCGAGAACAGCACCGGAGCGCGGCGGGAGCGGATAGGGGCCATGATAGGCTATATTACCCAGGGCCTGTGCAGCGGCAGGAAGAAAGCGGCGAGGAATGCCCGGGAGAACGCCAGAGCCTGGCTGTCCATGCTGGAGGAAGCCCGGGAAACAAAAGAGGAGAGGCTGTTTGACGGAAGAGCCTTTGAAAACTGGGAAGACGAGGACTGGGAGGAGGCCGACGGCTGGGAAAACGGAGAGGACGAGGACTGGGAGGAGGCCGACGGCCAGGAAAACGGAGAGGACGAGGACTGGGAGGAGGCCGACGGCCAGGAAAACGGAGAG
>CAJTZD010000013.1:0-89246 GCA_910584235.1 uncultured Acetatifactor sp. | reverse complement strand
GGCCAGGAAAACGGAGAGGACGAGGACTGGGAGGAGGCCGACGGCCAGGAAAACGAGGAGAACCAGGACGAGAAAGACATAGGCCGGGACAGCATGGGAGAGGGGGATGACAATGACCAGTGAGATATGGACACTTCTGGGCATAGCCCCCACTTCCGATAAAAAGACCATCCGCAGCGCCTATGCGGCCCAGTCCAGACTCCACCATCCGGAGGAGGAGCCTGAATACTTTGTGGAGCTGAACCAGGCTTACAGACAGGCGCTGAGCCTTGCGAAAACCGTGGGAGCGGAGGGAGGCACTGAAAGCAGAATCCACAGAGCCGGAGAGGAAGTCAGGCAGGGCGCGGACAGCAGGAGCAACATAAAGGACAGGAGCAGCGCGGGCAGCGGAAGAGATAGAGAAGATAGGAGCAGCGCGGACAGCCAGGGCGGCAGTGAAGACAAGAGCGGCGTAGAGGACAGGAGCAGCGCAGGCAGCCAGAGTAGCGGAGAAAACAAGAACAGCGCAGGCAGCCAAAGCAACGGAGAAAACAAGAGCAGTGCGGACAGCAGAAGCGATGGAGAAGACAAACATAGCGCAGACAGCAGAAGCGACAGAGAAGACAAACATAGCGCGGACACCAAAAGCAACGCAGAGGACAGGAATCGCGACGGAGAAAGCCGGGAGGAATCGGCCTCCCTGCTGAACCGGCTGGCTGATGCTCAGCAGAAAGCCATACAGCAGAGCATGGAGAAAGGCGCCCTGCATGATTTTATCACCCTGTTTACAGACTCCAAACAGGCCAAATTAGCCGACACCTGGAAACGCTTCTTCCTGACGGAAGCATTTCTGGGAGAGCAGTATTCCGAGGATTTCGCCAGAGGCCTGTACGCCTATCTGATGGAACAGCAAATCTATCCCTGCGACAATCTCCCCATGGGCCTGCTCCAGGAACTCGCCATCGCCTATGCCCTAATCCCCCATTTCGCCGGCGAAGAGTATGGGGAGGG
Source organism: uncultured Acetatifactor sp. (assembly GCA_910584235.1). GTDB lineage: Bacteria > Bacillota > Clostridia > Lachnospirales > Lachnospiraceae > Acetatifactor. Next base: position 88,256 of record CAJTZD010000013.1, on the reverse strand, counting down.
CATGAAATATCCAAAGGAATGGTACAAGGTCTCAGTGGAGCAGACCTTTCCGGCCAGGAAGCAGGTGGCGGAGATTTTCAACAGCCAGGGCTGGGACTGCGACCTGAAATCCATGACCAGGCGGATGTTAAAGCAGCCTGCCAACAAGGTGCGCCACAATGCCTTTTCCGACTACCTTTCCTTAAAGGAGATGGGGCGAAGCGGGCAGCTGACCGAGGCGGAGAAAGAGACCTGGCAGCATATCCTGGGGCTGGGACAGGTTCATTACCTGTATGAACGCAACGGCAAGCGGCTGGGCAGTGGGGACTATGAGAGCCGCAGTGAGTGCGTGGTAAAACTCTACGTCCAGTGGCTGAAAGAAGACAGGCTGCCGGAGTGCGTATTGAAATTCTTCTACCAGAAATTTTCTTTCCGGGAGCTGGACCGCAGCAGCACCAGAGGGCTGTATGGGGCTTTGAAAGAACAGGTGCTCAGACAGTTCCCCCAGGTGGAGGAACTGCTCTTTGGCCAGGACGGGCTGGAACAAAAGGTCACAAAAGTGTACCGCGTCTGTTCAGGCATTATCAACGACAACCAGAACAACTATGAGAAATCCATCTATGAGGAAACCCCTGAAATCAGAGAGCGGGTGGAGGCTCTGTTCGCCATGCCTGAGTGGAAAGAGCTGCAGGGGGACAGAGGGCTGTTCGACAAGCTCTACAAAGGGGCAAAGCGTCTTGTAATGCCCCGCTCCCTGACAGAGGGGCTGGTCCGGTATCTGGAGCAGGGGGACTTCCCGGAGCCCAGGCGCACGGAATTTTTAGAAAGCCTCCTGCGCTCCCTGGCTACGGGGCAGATGTGCAGAGAGATTGACTATCGTTTTCAACTGTCCTTTCCCGCCGTGGACATGGACAGACTGCAGGAGAATGGGGATTTCTGGCAATACTACCTGATGCGGGGATACGGCTTCCGCCACAGCAGAATCCGGGGAGAGTGGGAGGACGGATATCTGTACGAGACGGACGGGGAATGCTACCTGCCGGCATATATCCGCCATATCTATGCGCCCTCCAAAGCGTGGCAAAAGGCCTTTACCGGATTCTGCGAGGAGACAGAGTCTATTGATACCCCGGTGAGCGCGGTATGCGCCCTGCCGGACAAAAGAGCCCTGCGCGTGGAGTTCCACTACCATTACTGCCTGTACTTTGCAGAGGAAGAGCCGGTGCTGTCCCCTGTACTGACCTTTCATGAGCTCCACCGGTGGGCTATGGAGCATCTGCAGGCCCAAAACCATATACAGGATTTCTTCTTCCTGCTGGCGGTGACAGCCATTGAGGCTTCGGAGCGAAAAGAGGCCGAAAAGCTGATTCAGGAGTGGCTGGAAAAGCTTCCCCTGCATCCCCAAATCTGCCCTCTGCTGGCCAGACTCCTGGCAGCGGACAATGACCGTCTGCCGTCCGGCACAAAAGCTGTCTATTATGAGGAACAGGAACGGTTCTGCTTCCGGGCGGTGGTGTCCGGGGAGGAAATCCGCATCTACCGCCAGATGGAGTTTGGCTGGGAGGACAGGATTTTCAGGAGGGCAGAGTTCGGCTGGAAAGAATTGGGCTGGAAAGATATATTCTGGAAAAAATTATGCGGGAAAGCATCATACCGGGAAGAACTGCCCGGAATGAAACTGCGCCGGCAGGAGCTTCCACGGAAAGAGACTGCCCTGTGGGAGGCCGCACGGCCAGTCCAGTCCCCGGCTGCTATGCCGGGACGGTATGACACACCGCCCTTAGAGGAACCCGCCGGGCAAATTTCAGAACCGGATGCAGAATTGGAAAAGGCAGTTCGGCAAGTTCTGCACCTGCTGCGCCAGCCGAAACCGGTGCGCCTGACCGCAGAGAACCTGGAGGGCATGGACTTGCTGCAGAAAGCCCGGACAATCCGAATGAGCATGGGATTCCCGGAAAATCCGGAGGGCTACTGCGTGCTCCGCTATGGACAGCACAGAGAACGCCGCCATGACAAGGTATTCTACGCTGCCCTGTCCCCTTTCGGCTTCCCCATTGACGTCCATTCCACAGAACACGAGAGAACTCTGCGTTTCCATATGGATGTCTCCCGGACGAAAATCAAGGAGGGGAAGCGCTACATAGGGCGTTTCGGATGGGGATTCAAATACTCCACCCAGTCCGATTACGGCCCCCTGTGCGTCTACCAGGGAGACAGCGGCACATTCTACGCCGATGGAGCCGTCAAAATGTACCGTGCCGACAGCCTGGACAAGCTGCTTGCGGACTATCTGGCTGCAGAACTGGAGGGTGTCACGGAGGTGGAGACCTATGCCGGGCTCCTCACCGTATCCAGGCTTGACCACAGATTGGAATACTGCTACACAGAGGCGGATTTCCGGGAATCTGTACAGGAAAACAGGTCCACAGTGGCGGACTACTTCACTGTATTCGGCGGATACCGGCTGTGGGAGACCTTTGCCCGGTGGCTGGATGACGCCCTGGAGAAAGGCCTGCCGGACTGGGTGAACGTCCTGACCATCAGCCAGGCCCTGGGGAACAGGGAAAGCGAGGGGAGCGTGCTGTCCCTCACCGCGAGCCATGTGGAGGAGGTGAACCTGGATCTGCTGGAGCTGCAGGAGCAGCTTGCGGCGGAGGATCCCCGTGGGGATTACCAGGAGGATTATTGGGAGGATTCTCATGGGGAAGACGAAAGCGAAAAGCCGGCCGGGGAGCAGGGAAAGCGGGGAGGACAGGAAGAACAGGAGTATCCCCTGGAGTCTCCATGTCTCGTCTGGGGAAAGGGCTATGCCGTGCACATCGGACGCCAGTCCCTGAAAGATGCAGTGCGGTGGTACCTGGAGGAGCGTCCGGGAGAGGGCGCGGGGCTCCTGCGGAACCGTTGTATCCGGGTGGAGATTGTAGATCAGGCAGCGGAACCGCGTTCATAGCGGCAATTTGACCCGACTAAAAAACAGATATGTCTCTACGCGGCGGCTTTTTCCATCGGGCTGTCCCTGGCGATATATGTGGTGAGCCATTATCTGGAGAACCATGTCACGGCCATCGCATGGCTTCTCCCGGCAGTGGTGGGAGCAGCAGCTTTCTGTGGCTTTCTGCTGTGCGCTTTTGGTGAAGTTACACGGACCAAATGGGCTGTGCCCCTGACGGGGGTATCGTATTGGGCCTGGGGACATCGGCGGCGGTGCTCCAGGCCCTGCGGGAGAAAAGGAGGGACGTTGTATGAATGGTAAGGGGGAACTTGTAGGCGGTTAGTCTTCATTTACATAAATCCAAACACGGCTCTGGATGATTTTGGCCGCCTCCGGAGCCGTTTTCTGTCCCTGATAATAGCCCTGGGCTTCCTCATTGATGATACTTATCACTTCATTGGCGTCAGTGAGAGATACCGGTTTCGCAGTCTCTATCAGGGCAAGCGTCAGATCTACCTCTTCCCGGGTGGGAGTATGATAGGTATACTCCCAGTCGGAGTAGAAGACTGCCATGCCTGCGTCAGAGGAGTCCGGCATTACGGCATCCGCGGCCTTTTTTGCCAGAACGCTTTTCCGGGAGGGGAAAAAGGAGGAGCCGCTCTCTTGGGAGGCCAGAATACTTTCGATAAATGCCCATGCGCCCTCCTTGTGGTCTGACTTCACGGTGACGGCATAGGCCCTGTAAGGGATAAGCATACAGCCTGCGCTTCCGTCGGCAGAGGGAAAACCGATACAGGTGCCCTCATTGCCGTAGACTGCCAGGGGCATCTGTATGGAATTGAAGTCCGAAATGTCCTCCGTCAAAAGAAGCACTTCTCCGTTCCGGATTCTCACGGGGGTGGAGGAGCGTTCAGAGCCGGACTGATCCGCTTCGGGAAAACGGGATACAAATTCCAGGAGCCTGATGAAAGCATCGGATTCAAAACGGCATTCCCCCAAGGACCAGTCTATAAAGGCATCCTGATTATAACTCATCAGATACTGCATGATCTCATTCCTGGAGGTATTGTCGAAAAGTTCCGCTTCCGGATGGGCATCTGCATAGTCTATCAGCTCATCCAGGGTCCATCCGCTGCTTTCCCCTACATCGGCGCGCCATCCGAACACGGTCTTCAGGGAAAAACAAGACGGAATCGTAATTAATTTGCTGTCCACCGTATAGGCATCCAGAAGATTGTCCAGGAAGTCCCCCCGGTCTAACAGGCTGCTGCTTTCCAGAAACGTATTCAGATCCGCGAAAAGGCCTTTGGATGCCAGGGCGTTCAGGTCAAGGTCCGCAAGGTCAAGGATATCGGGGCAGTTGTCGGAAAGGATATCGGCATTCATGCGGCCGGCAGCATCCGCCTGGTCATGGGTCTGGGGATCCAAATACTCTTTGATTTTCACATGGTACTTGTCGTTTCCCCGGTTAAATGCTATCACGGCGTTTCGCAGGGTGGAATTGCTGTAGAGGGTGCCCAGGACAATGGTGTTTTTTTTCGCTGTCTGCGCGCTGTCCGCTTTTTTCAGCAAAGCCAGTTCGCAGCTTTCCTTTGCAAAATCCCTGACCACAGCAAGGATTGCGCCTTCTTCCGTCACATGGACGGCTGTCACATAGGAACCGTTGATATCCTGGTCCAGCCAGTCGAACAGGACTTCGCTTGTCTGGGCCGCCAAATCATAGGCATAGACGGAAGTCCTGTCAAAGGACAGGAGGCTGTTTCCCGGGCCGGGAACCAAAATGGAATTATCTCCCTTTGGAAAATCAGGACTGGCATCTCCCGCTTTCCCCTTGTCAAAATCGAGTTCGGTGAGCACATAAGCTTCTTCGCCGCCACTGTTGCCGCGGCAGCAGGCGTATACCGCACCATTTCCGGCGCGCCCCATGGCGCTGATGCTTCCATTGGAAATAGCAGGAGAAAGGCTGCCCCTGTAAGCGCCCTCCGGGGTATACAGCCAGATGCAGGGGCTGTCGGAAACTCTGCCCGCTATGTATGCGCGCCCCTGACCGTCAACTGCCAGGAGCTCCGGGCTGTCCGTCTCCCCGGAGATGTCCACATCATACATCAGTTTTCCCTCTGCATCGAATTTGCACAGATGGAGCCTGGAACTGTCGTTTTCCGTCACATAGGCTATGAGATAGAAGCAGCCATCCTCGTCCATGGCAAAGAGGCTGGTAACGAACCTGTCCCGCCCGTCCGGCCAGCGCAGAGGAATGTCGGCCAGGGAGCCGCCATTCGGGGAACTGTCATCCAGAGAGCCGTCCGCCAAGGAGCCATCTTCCAGAGAGCCGTCCGCCAGGGAATAGCCGCTCAGCCTGTAGCGGAAGCCGTCCCCCTGCCGTTCATGGGAGATATAGTAGAAAGCATTCCCCCAAAATGCCATGCTGCCGTAAGTGTCCGCCTCCATTTCAAGGGGCAGGAATTCCGGCACCCATACCTGGACATTGCTGTCAGCAGCCTCCGGGTCCCTGCCACAGGACGTTGTCAAAAGCAGCATGAAAAAGGCAAGCAGTCCAATCCGTAATTGCCTTGCCAACGGTCTCTTTCTCTTGAATCTGTTTTTGGCTCTGTTCTGCATCCTTATACCCCCATTGCGAGCTGGCTCTTTTTTCTCCGGTGCGTTCTTTGGCACCTGTGGAGCTGCTGCCAGTCCGTCTTATGGGGATATCCTATCACGGAAATCTCAAATTTTTCTCAAATCTTTTTAAATTACTGAAATCTCACGGCTTACGGCAAAGCCCTTTTGCAGGCTTGGGCATAAAGTTTCACCATAACTTTCGCGCCTCCGTTTTCTCCGTTGGCCAGTTGGACTTTGCCGCCCAGCTTCCCGGCCAGGAGGCTGCAGATATACAGCCCCAGGCCGAAGTGGGCAGAGGATGCGGGCTTGCTGCGATCTCCCCTGTAATAGGGGGCAAAGGCGCTCTGGAGGTCTTTTTGGGTAAATCCCGCGCCGTCGTCCGCCACTTCCAGAACCAGGAAATCCTGCTCTTCGTAAAGGCGGATGTCAATGCGCTCCCTTGCGTAACGGGCAGCGTTGGAGAGCAGGTTTTCATAAATCTGGGAGAATGCTTCCCTGTCCAGCCACAATTCCTGGGATTCCATCTCAAAAGAGACGGCCGTCCTTATGCCAGAGGGAACGCAGGCCGCTTTCCCGCCGGGAAACAGCGAGGCTGCAGTGTCTTCCAGCAATTCTTCCAGAGCCGCCGCCCGGACTGCCCGCAGGCAGGGCTCGTAATCCTCCAGCCGGCGCAGGGCGCTCATGGTATCCAGATAGGAATTCATGCGTGTAATCTGGTTTGAAATGGCCGAAAGGTCGGAAAGGAGTTCCGGGTCGGCTTCCTGCTCTCTTCCGTTTAGGGCATCGAAGAGGATGTCCGTGTGCCCCTGGAGCACGGTGAGGGGCGTACGCAGGTCGTGGGCAAAGGCGGCGTTCAGGCGTTTGCGCTCCTCCATGGAATTCCACATCTTTTTGTTGCTCTGTGCCAGCTCCCGGCGCATGGACTCAAAAGCCTGGCAGAGCCTGCCCAGCTCGTCCGGGCCTTGATAGTCAATTTCGAAGTTTAAGTCATTCTCGGCGATCTTCCGGGCGGCCTGGTTCAGAACCTGGAGAGGTTTTTTCATTTTCCATAGGTAGAAGACCAGGGAAGCCAGGCAGAGGCAGAGGGAATACCACAGAATGGCCGCCATATTGTCCAGGTTTTCATAGAAATCGTACTTTTTCTTCTCTTCCTCGGGCAGCGCCACCGGTATATTGGCAGGCATTATATACATGAGAATTTCCTGCTCTTGCTCCTGCTGTCCGTTTTGGGTGGAAGCCTCCTCCTTTGGCAAAGCTTCCCTGGATGGGCCGGGTTCCGGCTCTAGCATGACAAAATTCGGCTGCTGTTCCTGTTCCGGAATCGCTTCCATAGATGGCGTGGTGACTTCCGCTTCCGCGTAGCCTGCGGCGATCTCGCCCTTGTTCTTCTGGGCGAACCACATGGTGGCCCTGGTGAGGGAGAGGGCGCAGAGTAAAGCGGCCATGCCGCAGAGGACGAAAGCGGCGGGTATGGGAATCTGTTGCATCCATTTCCTTATCCTATCCATTTATATCCAATCCCCCAGACTGTCTCTATGCATGGCCCGCATCCGGCAGCGGCAAATTTCTGACGTATCTTGCGGATGTGTTCCATGATTACAGCGTCGTCTCCGCTGCCCTCCAGCCCCCAGACCCGGTCGTATATCTTTTCCCGTTCAAAAGTCTGGCCGCGGTTGAGGGAGAGCAGGCGGATGATTTCATATTCTTTGCGGTTGAAGCGGATTTGTTCCCCGCGGACAGTGATCTCTCTGGCAGAGTAATCGATGGTCATATCGCCGAAGACTTTCCGCTGTAGCTGCTTTTCCCGGCGCTCCCGGCGCAGATGGGCCTCAATGCGGGCGTTCAGCTCCGGCAGGGAGAAAGGCTTTACGATGTAGTCGTCCCCGCCTGCGGAAAAGCCCTCCACCTTATCTGCCTCCTGTTCTCTGGCGGTCAGGAAGAGAATGGGGCAGGAGACTTTGTCCCGGATGGCCCTGCAGACCTGGATGCCGTCTAGCTGGGGCATATTAATGTCCAACAGGATCAGGTCAGGCTGGCTTTCCGCCATGCGTATGGCCTCTGCGCTGTCTAAGCAATAGTCCGCAAGGTAGGATTTCCTCTGCAGGAAACGCTGGAGCATGGATGCCACCTCTATCTCGTCATCCACAATTAAAATACGGTAGGACATATGATTTTCACCTCCCATGGATTTTTAGTTTACACTACTCTTTGGCTTCCTGCAAGGCTGCCTGAGATATTTTGGAATGTAAAGACAAAAAAGGCAAGAGGCTTGCAAAGACAATATAGAAATGATAAAATAAGTCATTAAATTTTCCTATTATATTTGACATAAACGCAAAAAAAACACATTATAAGGAGAAAGCTATGCAGAATCCATCCATTGAATCGTATTTGAACTGCAGCTTTGACTGTCAGTGCGGGCGGACGCACAAATCCCTGTTTTCCCATTATATTTTTGAAAATGGCGCCATAGAAAAGCTGCCCGGGCTTTTGGCGCAGTTGGGCTGCGCAAGGCCTTATCTGATTTCCGACACCCATACCCACGAAATCGCAGGCGTCAGGGTGGAGGAGGTACTTGACCGGGCGGGCATCCCGTTTACTTCCCATGTCCTGAAGAGTCCCGGGAACGGCGATCTGGCGGCGGACGAGCATGCCCTTGGCAGTGTGGCCATGGCCAATGACAGGGACGCGGATGTGGTTATTTCCATCGGAACCGGTACCATCAATGACATGGGACGGTATTTTGGCTATATCACCGGCAGACCTTTTCTGCTGGTGGCCACGGCGCCCTCCATGGACGGGTTCGTAAGCGGCGTAGCGCCGTTGATTTTCCGGAATATGAAAGTCACATATCCCGCACAGGAGCCTCTGGCGCTGATCTGTGAGCCGGAAATCATGGCGAATGCGCCCCTGAAAATGCTTGCGGCGGGAGCGGCGGATATCCTGGGAAAATATAACTGTCTGCTGGACTGGAAGCTTTCCCACATCGTAAACGGCGAATACTACTGCGATACCATAGCGGACATTATGCGGACGGCAGTGGACCGGACCATGGAGAGCGTGGGCGGCCTTGCCTTACGTGACGGCAAGGCGGTTTCGGTGCTCACGGAAGCGCTGGTGCTCTCCGGCATCGCCATGGATTTTTCGGGAAATTCGCGTCCGGCATCCGGCGCGGAGCACCACCAGTCCCATTACTGGGAGATGCAGTTCCTCTTTGACGGCATTCCCGCGGTGCTCCACGGGACGAAAGTGGGCATCGGCACGGTCCTGATGCTGGAGCTTTACAATACATTGGCCGGGATGGAGAAGCCGGATTTCGCAGCCATTCGGGAGAGGATTGCGGATAGACTTTCCGGGGAGGACTGGGAGAAAGAAATGCGCCGCTGCTACCGCCAGGGCGCGGAGGAAGTCATTGCCCTGGAGAGAAAGGTCGGGAAAAACGATGTAAAAGGTCTTCTGAGACGGCTGTCGGTCATGGAGGAGCGATGGGAGGAGATCAGGGAGCTGGCGAAGACGGCGCCGAAAGCGGCGGAAATCTCCCGGGTGCTGGAGGAAATGGGAGCGGCAAAGGTACCTGCGGATGTGGGGATTTCCAGGCAGTATGTCTGCGACAGCATCCGGTACGGCAAGGAACTGCGGGACCGGTATACCATCCTGCAGTTTATGTGGGACATCGACAGACTGGAGGAAGAGGCCGGGAGGCTGGTGGAGAAGTATTGCAATTAGGAAAGCGCATATAATGCGTGCCGGAAAACTGTGAGAGAGGAGCCCTGGAAAGAGGGATTTCTGTCCATGCCCTGTCCAGCGAGAAAGCCTTACGGCGTAAGCTCGGTGAAAGCGGTTTGGTGCAGAAATCCCTTTATGATGCCTCAGGAATCCGATAAGCTAATTGGCTTGATGGCAGGCGGGGACGACTATCCGGCCAGCTCTTTTGCAGCCTTGTCAGAGGCGTTTATCTTCCGGCGCCAGATGAGACTGAAGACAATCCCCGCCGTCAGGGACAGGAACAATGTCACGGCGCCGGTGAAGATGATGCCGTAGAGTCCGAAGACCTTTCCCAGTATAAACAGCAGCGGCAGATAAAACAGGCCCTTGTCCATCAAAGCGACCAGACTGGCATAGGAAGCCTTTCCCGTGGACTGGAGGAAAGTCTGGCAGAGTTGATAGAGCCCGTAAAAGGGGCCGATGATAATGGAGGCAAAGACAAAGACCTGGCCGTAGGCAATTACCTCCGCATTGTCGATAAAGGCGGCAATGATGGCATTCCTGGCAAGGAAACAGACTATGGTGAGGACGCTGCCCAGGCCCACCGTGAAAACGGCGGTGCTGCTAATGATTCGGTTCATACGCTTTAAATTGGCTGCGCCGAAATTGTAGGAGATGGCGGGCTGTAGTCCCATGCAGATACCCATGGCCAGCATGGTGATGACCATACCGATCTTTCCGGAGACTCCCTGGGCCGCCAGGGCCACGGAACCGTAACCGATAACCATGCGGTTGGCGATAATATGGGACAGACTCATGAGCAGGGTACTGCAGGCCATGGGGACTCCCAGCGACATGACTGTCCAGGATACCTCAGGCTCCAGGGAGAATGCTTTCGGGGAGAGGGAGAACGCGGGCTGCTTTTTGGTAATGTAATAGAACAGATACACACAGCTGACGCAGTTGCCCAGTACGGTGGCAATGGCGGCGCCGGCCACGTCCCAGGAGAAGCCCAGGATAAACAGGGCGTCCAGGGCTATATTGGAGACAGTGCCCAGACAGTTTGCGATCATGGACTGTTTGGCGGCCCCATCGGCCCGGATTACATTGGCAAATACATTGTTGAACATGATAAAGGGCGCGCCCAGGGCAATGATGCGCAGATAATCCGCTGCATCCGCTATTGTATCCGGATCCGCTCCCAGGAGGTTCGTTATGGGCGAGAGGAAAAGATTGACGATAATCAGAAAAATTGCGCCCAAAATCAGCGCCGCATAGCAGCAAAAGGAGGAATAGCGCTTTACTTTTCCGAGTTCCTTTTTCCCCAGGGCAAGGGAGATTGCGGTACAGCCGCCGCTGCCGAACAAAGTCCCCAGCCCGGAGAGGATGGAGAACATGGGGGCGCACAGGGAGATCGCTGCGATCTTGGAGGGATCGTCGGTCTGGCCGATGAAAAAGGTGTCCGCCATGTTGTAGACGATCATCACCAACATGATGACTACGGCGGGCAGGCTTAGATGGAGCAGCAGCTTGGGATAAGAAGCTTTTTCTAGCATTTCCTGATTTTTGTTCATATGAGATTCTTTCCTTTCTATAAAAAATATACCTCAAGATATACTTCAAAATATACTTCATAAAATACACTTAAAAAATTTTAACCGGGCATATATTCTTTCATTTATTAATTTCAACACTTGTCGAATGAATGTGATTCCATTATAATATATACAGGTGTAGAAAACAACCGTCAAATTATATACAAGTGTCGAAATAATGCGGAGATCAGGAGGAAAGCTTCATGAATACCAAGGGAAATCAGAGAGCAATACAGACAGAAAATAAGATAAAGTGGGTTTTTCTGAACTTATTGGGGGAAAAGAAAGAAATCAGCCGGATTTCGGTCAGCGAGATCTGCAGCAGGGCGAATATCCACAGGACTACATTTTATGTCCATTATAAGGACGTATCCGATCTGATGGAGCATTTGGTGGCGGAGATGTATATGCAGATTATGAATCTGTTTGTGGAGGAGGGCAAGGGTATGCGCTCCCATGGCTTTCGGAAGCTGTTTGTGCTGGTGGGACAGCACAAAAGCTTTTTCAATGTATATCTGGAGGCTATGGGCGGGATGATCCTGACATATGACAAGCTGCCTAAGGAACTACAGGAGAATATTGATAAAATCGTCCCTGCCATGGGCTTTGCCTCCGAGGAAGAATTGTTGTATCATCAGACTTTTTTCTGCGAGGGCCTGTCTGCCGTTATCCGCCGGTGGGTGCGGGGCGGCTGTAAGGAAAGCCCGGAAGAGATGGAGCGGATCATTGAGGCGGAATATCATCCGAACCGGGATCTTTTGTTCCCGCAGGGGAACTGATATCCGAAAAGGATTATGCCAAAGAACACCCATTCCCTAAAAACAGGCTGAAAAATATGATATCCGCTTATTTCAGCTCCAGCGTCTTCTCGTAAGCGGCAATCACCGCATTCATGACAGCCCCCCGAAAGCCCGCCTCCTCCAGCTTTCGCACCCCCTGGATGGTGGTGCCGCCGGGAGAGCAGACAGTGTCCTTGAGGACGCCGGGGTGCAGGCCGGTTTCCAGGGCCAGGCTGGCCGAGCCCAGAAGCATCTGCGCCGCCAGTTCCAGGGCCTGTTCCCTGGGCAGGCCGCAGCTCACCCCTCCGTCCGCCAGGGCCTCCAGGAAGAGATCCGCAAAGGCGGGGCCGCAGCCGGAGACAGCGGAGCCCGCATCCATCCCGGATTCCGGAATAGCGGAAAATCTCCCTGCCCAGGCAAAGGCCTCCAGAAAAGCCTCCAGAGCCTCCGGCTTCACATTCCCGCTGCAGGCATACAGTACCATACCCTGCCCCACGAACACCGGGGTGTTGGGCATGATGCGGATAACGGGGTAATCTCCCCCTGCCAGTTCCTGTATCCGGGCGATGGTCAGCCCTGCGGCCATAGTCACCAGAACGAAAGGGGTCTGCCGCGAGGCCAGTATGGGCCGGATTTCCGCCAAGGCTTCCCCCATCATCTGGGGTTTGAGGCCTAGGAGGATATAGTCCGCTTTCCTGGCGATTTCCTGATTGTCCGCCGTCTCAGACTCCAGCACCGTAGCCAGAACCTTGGCCTTTTGGGGTGAGCGGTTGGCCAGAAGAATTTGGGAGCCCTCCACGTTATGTCTGACGGCCCGGGCCAGAGCGCTCCCCATATTTCCCGTGCCGATAAAACCGAAAGTCGCTTTTTCCTTTTCCATAACATTCCCCTCCTGAATTTACGCTCTTACCTGCCCCTCGCCGTAGACCACATATTTATGGCTGGTGAGCTCCTCCAGCCCCATAGGCCCTCTGGCGTGCATCTTCTGGGTGGAGATGCCGATCTCCGCGCCCAGTCCGAACTCGCCCCCGTCCGTGAAGCGGGTGGAGGCGTTGACGTACACGGCGGCGGCATCCACTGCGTTCAGGAAATGCTGGGCCTTGAAATAATTGTTGGTGACAATGCACTCCGAATGGCCCGTGCCATGGACGTTGATAAAGGAAATGGCATCCTCGCAGTCTTTCACCGTCCGTACTGCCAGGATGTAATCATTGTATTCCGTATCCCAGTCCGTATCCGCAGCGGGCAGGGCCCGCTCTCCCAGAACTTTCAGGGCAGCCTCGTCCGCCCGCAGCTCCACCTGATGGCGGTCCAAAAGGGGCAGGGCTTTTGCCCAGAAAGCTTCCAGCATGTCCTCATGGATCAGCACGCACTCGGCGGCATTACAGACAGAGGGTCTGGAGCATTTGGCATTGTAAAGGATATTGGCCGCCATGTCCAGGTCGGCCTCGTTGTCCACATAGATGTGGCAGATACCCTCGCCGGTACGGATGACAGGCACGCTGGCCTCTTTGGACACTGCGCGGATCAGTCCCGCCCCGCCCCGGGGAATCAGCACGTCCACATAGTCGTTTAGATGCATCAGCTCAGTGGCGCTTTCCCGGCCGGGATCCTGGACCAGGCTGACGGCTTCCCCCGGCAGTCCCACGGACACAAGCGCTTCCTGCATGAGGGACACGGCCAGGCGGTTGGAATGAATGGCCTCCCTGCCGCCCCGCAGGATACAGGCATTGCCGGATTTTAAGCACAGTGCCGCAGCGTCCACGGTGACATTGGGCCGGGCCTCATAGATGATGGCGATGACGCCCAAAGGAACCCGGCGCTTTCCGATGATAAGCCCGTTTGGCCGGTTTTCCATTTTCTCTACCCTGCCGATGGGATCGGGAAGAGAACAGACCTGCCTGACGCCCTCTACGATGCCGGCAATGCGCTCCGAAGTCAATGTAAGGCGGTCCAGCATGGCCGGGCGCATCCCGCTTTCCTTGGCGGCGGCTATATCTATGGCATTGGCCTGAAGCCACTTGGCCTGCCTGTCCATAAGGATATCTGCAATAGCCTGCAGGGCGGCGTTCTTTTTGGCCGTGCCTGCACCGGCAAGGGGATAGGCGGCCGCCTTGGCGGCCTGCCCCTGTTTCTCTAAAATAGTCAATTTGTTTTCCTCCTGATTCTCAAGCTTACCGACGCGTCGTCCGGGGCATCCCTTGCACATATATGGGCGCTGCATGAAAGGGTGCAGGCAAAGCGCAAAGGCTGTGTCTGTCAGAATGTCCGAGAAAGCGGGGATAGCGTCCGCCTGGGTATTTAGGCCTGCGGACTGGCCTGTTGAGCATAACTAAGCGAACTTGCCCTCATGCCTGGCCAGAAAGCGTGTTCCGATCATCTCCCCCTCTACGATGCCGTAGAGCTCATCCATCCGTGCGCCGTTGGCGATGACCATGTCGCAGCCGGCCTCCATGGCAATGCGTGCGGCGGAAAGCTTGGTGGCCATGCCGCCGGTGCCCCGCCAGGTTCCCGCGCCTCCGGCCATCTCCAGAATCTCCGGCGTCAGGACAGGTACCTGATGGAGGAGCCTTGCCTGGGGATTGGCTTTGGGGTCGGCGTCATAGAGCCCGTCAATGTCGCTAAGCAGCACCAACAGATCCGCTTCACAGAGCTTTGCCACAATGGCGGACAGCGTGTCGTTGTCCCCCAGCACCTTGTGCCGTCCGGTTTCGATCTCGGCGGAGGAGACAGAGTCGTTTTCGTTTACCGCCGGAATGACCCCCATCTCCAGCAGAGCGGAGAAAGTCCCTTTCAGATGCTCCCGCCGGCCATCGTCCTCCACGTCCTCCCCGGTGAGCAGAATCTGGGCCGCAGACTGGCTGTACTGGGAGAAGAACTGGTCGAAGATATGCATCATCTGGCACTGCCCCACCGCAGCCGCGGCCTGCTTCATCCGAAGCTCCCCGGGACGCTCCTTAAGCCCCAGCCTGGAGGTGCCCACGGCAATGGCGCCGGAAAACACCAATATCACGTCATGTCCCATACCGTGCAGATCCGCCAGAATCCGGGTCAGATGTTCCATACGCCGCAGGTTAGGCGCGCCGGATTCATGGGTCAGGGTGGAAGTCCCCACCTTGATTACAATACGCTTTCCATTTTGTACCATAGGGTAAAAGCCTCCCTCTTATCAAAGATAAACTGCCGCAAAATCAAAACGCTGTCCCGAAACAGAAGCGCCGCCCGGCAAATTTATCCAAGTATAGCACAGGTTAGGGGAAAATAAAAGAAAAATATTCGTCTGGGGGAAAATCCGGTATTTTCCGCATTGCGAAGAAGCAAGAAAGAAGATATAATATAGATATTGTTTTTTGGATGAGAAAACGGTACCGGAATAGGTTAAAAACATAAGGGAAAGGAAATCATTCGGGAGAATATGAGAACGCAGAAGAGACAGACCGCTGCAGGAAGCGCAGAGGCAGCGGGGAGCATGGAAACCACAAGAGTCCCGGAGGCTGCAAAAAATGCGGCGGAGATAGCGCAAAACGATCAGGAATACATCGTTTTGAACCGACCGGGACAGGAGGATGAGGGCGATGCCCCGCAGGAACGGCAGCTGGCGGATTATAATGAGCTTGCCAGATACCGGTATTTTGACTGCGGCGCCATAAGGAAGAATATGCGGCTTACAAAGGCCGTTACTCAAAAGGCGGAGGCGCTGTGCCGGGAGAAGAAAATAACCCTCAAAGATGTGGACTGCGGCTACGCTCAGGGGAGAGAGGAGACCGTGGGCGAGGCCGTGGGTGAGGGGAGAGAGGGGAAGATGGTATTCCCCGTCCATATCCTGTTTAAGCGCGACAGCGTCCTGTACGCGGAGTGCCAGTGCGCAGAGTGCAGAAGACATTATTACAGCATGTATTACAGGAGGGAGTACTGCGCCTATCTGGGGGCGCTGATGCAGCTGGTGGAGGAGCACCTGGAGGACAAGAACCTGGGGGACGCTACGGACTGGCAGGGAATGCTGCTGATACAGGCCTTTTATGAGAGACGTGCCAACACCGTGGTATCGGATGCCATAGGAAAGGCGGAGAGCATGACTGTAATCCCCAGGGTGATCTTAAAGAACGGGGAGCTGAAAGTCTCTTTTAAGGTGGGGGAGAAGAAGCTTTTTGTCATAAAGGATCTGTTTGAATTTTACCACAATGTCCAGGAGTCCAAGACCGCCTCCTACGGCAGCAGCACCAGCCTGAACCACAGTATCAACAATTTTACGGAAAAATCCAGACAATGGATTGATTATATCGGCCGGATTACGAAAGAGGAGACATCTTTCGAGAAAAGGATGATAGAGGCCAACAACTACTCCAAGCGGGCGGCCTCCAAGGACGGGGAGCTGGCGCTGTTCGGCTGGCGCCTGGACGGGCTGTATGAACTGCTGGGTGAGGACTGTCTGGAATACGAGGACAGGGACAGCGATAAAAAGTGGAAGACCACCCTTTACGCAAAGGAGAAAAATCCCGCCATATCCATGACCATACGCAAAAACGATCTGGGAATACGCAGGGAATTCCATGGAATCACGGTAGACTGTCGGATGCCGCAGCTTTTCTACGGCGTGGGTACCGCGTACTATATCTGTGAGGGAGGGCTTTGCCGGCTGCAGGAGGATTTCTTAAAGAAGATCCAGATCATGGCCCGGTTCTGTGGGGAGGGCTCCCTGACCTTTCATGTGGGTCGGAATAAACTGCCCCAGTTCTACTATTCCGTGCTGCCCCAGCTGGAGGGGGCAGTGGACATCATGGAGGAGAATGCCGAGGAGATAGCGGCCTATCTGCCGCCCCAGGCCCGGTTTGTATTCTATCTGGACGCGGAAAACCACAACATGAGCTGCAGGGTGGGAGCCAGATACGGAGAACGGGAATTCCGCGTAACGGATTTCGGCGACAGGCAGCACCCCCTGGAGCCTTTCAGAGAGGGGACAAGGGAGGAAGAGGCCCTGTTCCTTGCCAGGCAGTGGTTCCCCTACTGGGACAGCGAGAAGCAGGAACTGGACTGTGCCGGAGACGAGGGGCTGATGTTCCAGGTGCTGGACAAAGGGGTGGACGCCCTGCTGGCCCTGGGGGAGGTGCAGTGTACCAGACGCTTCGGCAATCTGAACATCGGACGCAGGGTGCGGATGAGCGTGGGCATATCGGTGTCCAAAAACCTGCTGAATTTGAACATTGCCACCCAGGACATACCGCCTGAGGAGCTTTTGGACATCTTAAAGAGCTACCGCCAGCGGAAGAAGTACTACAGACTGAGAAACGGGGATTTCCTGAGTCTGGAGGAGGGAGGCGCCGTACAGACCCTGGCGGAAATGACCGAGGCCCTGCGGATGAGTCCTAAGGAACTCATGAAAGGCAATGTAAAGCTTCCCCTGTACCGGGCGCTGTACCTGGACAAGCTCCTGGAGAGGAACGAGGAGATATACAGCAATCGGGACAGCTATTTCAGGGAGATGGTGAAGAACTTTAAGACCGTAAACGACGCGGATTTCGAGGAGCCGGCCTCTCTGAAAGAGACCATGCGGGGATATCAGCGCAACGGCTACAGATGGCTTCGGATGCTGGAGACCTATGGCCTGGGGGGAATCCTGGCGGACGACATGGGCCTGGGCAAGACCCTGCAGGTGCTGGCCGTGCTGCTGGCCGCCAGGCAGGAGGGAAAGAAGGGCACGGCTTTGGTGGTGTCGCCGGCCTCTCTTGTGTACAACTGGGGGGAGGAGATACGCGCCTTTACGCCTCAGCTTTCCAGCTGCTTTATCACCGGCAGCCAGGAGGAGCGGCGCGAGAGACTTTCCCGCTATAAGGAGTACGATGTCATCATCACCTCCTATGATTTGCTGAAGCGGGACATTGAGAACTATGAGGACAAGGAATTCGATTACCAGATCATCGATGAGGCCCAGTATATCAAGAACCATACCACAGCGGCCGCCAAGGCGGTAAAGGCGGTGAAGAGCAGGACCCGGTATGCCCTCACGGGTACGCCCATCGAGAACCGCCTAAGCGAGCTGTGGAGCATTTTTGACTTCCTGATGCCGGGGTATCTGTACGGCTATGAGGTGTTTCGCAGCGACTTCGAGGCCCCTATTGTGCGGGAGGAGGATCAGGGGGCGCTGGAACGGCTTCAGCGGATGACCGCGCCCTTTATCCTGCGCAGGATGAAAGAGAATGTGCTGAAAGATCTTCCCGAGAAGCTGGAGGAGAACCGGTATGTGAAATTCGAGTCCGGGCAGCAGAAATTGTATGATGCGCAAGTAGTCCATATGAAGCAGCGCATTGCCTCCCAGGACGCCCAGGAATTCCAGAGGAACAAGATACAGATTCTGGCCGAATTGATGAAGCTGCGCCAGATCTGCTGCGACCCGGGATTGTGTTTTGAGAACTACAGCGGCGAGTCCGCCAAGCTGGAGGCCTGCGTGGATTTGGTAAAGAGCGCCGTGGAGGGCGGCCATAAGATATTGCTGTTCTCCCAGTTTACTTCCATGCTGGACTTAATCGCAAAGCGGCTGGAGGAAGAGCAGATCAGCTTCTACACCATTACCGGTGCCACGCCAAAGGAAAAAAGGCTCCAGCTGGTAAAAGCTTTCAATGGGGACGATACGAAAGTCTTCCTGATCTCCCTGAAAGCCGGGGGCGTGGGGCTGAACCTCACCGGGGCGGATGTTGTAATCCACTACGATCCCTGGTGGAATCTGGCAGTACAGAACCAGGCAACGGACCGCACCCACCGCATCGGCCAGACCAAAATGGTGGTGGTGTACCGGCTCATCGCCAAGGGCACTGTCGAGGAGAGGATTCAGGAGCTCCAGGAGAGCAAACGGGCGCTGTCGGAGCAGGTTATCTCCGGAGACGGCGGACAGTTGGGAGGGATGACCAAGGAGGATTTCATTTCATTACTGTCATAAGCGGTATGCCGGGATCAATATTTGAAAGGTATATGTAAAAAATAACAATTTTCCAGGAATATTTTCCGGATCTTGTCCATATACTTGTAGAAAAGGATTGGGAGCGGTCCGAGGAAAGGAGAAGTATATGGCAAGAGGACAGCGTAAAAGTATCGAAGAAAAAATAGCTGCAAAGCAGGAGATGATTGAGGCCCTGCAGACCAGAGTAGAGTCGGAGAAGCGGGAACTGGAGGAACTGTACCAGGAGAAGCGGCGCAAGGAGCTGGAGGCTGTGAGCGAGATAATGGCCGAGTCGGGCCTGGGGGCAGAGGAAGTGGCGGAAGTGCTGCAGGAGTATTTGGAACGCCGGGAAGCGGCGGCCTCCTGAGGCGGCCGCCGTATATGAATTATATTTATGGAAAATCCGGGGAAAGGAAAGAATTGCCTCCGGATTTTCTTTTTATCCTTTTTGCGCGCATGCTGTTTAAGAGACCACGGGAACGGGCTTTCTGGAGACGAAAGCAATCTCCTGCTCCAGGCAGTCCGGAACGGGCGTACCGCTGTTGCGCAGCTTCTGTTTGAGGATTCCGAGCTTTTGCAGCTTTTGCCCGGAGAGAATCTTCTGGCGGCTGAGCAATTCCTGGAACATAGGGTTCTGCTCCAGCCCGGCATCCATGGAAGCGGGTAGCGGGCAGTACAGGAAGAGAATTCTGCGGGCAATCTTATTGAGCCTTGCCGAACCGCTGCTCTCGTAAAAGATCCAGGTGATATAATCCCGGACGAACATTTCCCGGAAGCTGTTCTTGGCTCTGACCAGGCTGTTCTGAAGCTTTTCTTTCGCGTCCTTACTCAATTCGGTATTCTTTTTGTAGAACTGCATGTAGTCAAAATATTCGCTGGTAAGGGAGGGCTCCGATACATCGTTCCAGCGGCCGCTCTGAATACGCTTGCACATCTCCCAGCGGAATTCTCCGGTCATCCGTACAATGGCGGTGTCCAGATTCTCCATGTAGAAGACGGGCAGAATCATACGGCTGGGGCTGTTGCGCTTGCGGCCCTCGATTTCCTGCCACAGAGAGCCTCTCATTCCCGCGTTGGGCATGAGGATGATGTCGGGCAGATATTCCACATGCATGGGCTCCCGGTTCATGGCCTGGGACATTTCGTAATCGATGGTTTCCCGGTAAAAGGCCGAAAAGTCCACCGCTTTGAGCATGGCCAGGGCGCCGCCTATCTTTTCCGGAGTAACGAAAGAGTCTTTCAGATCCTTGAGCATGTTCTCTGCCGTAAAAAGCGGACAGTATGTGGTCACCCGGCCAAATGTCACCTTGTTTGCGCTGGGGAACAGATTCTGGAGCTCATAGCGGACCTTTTCCAGGCGGTTGTTTTCCATGGCGGTAACCTCTGCGGCGGAGAGATTGCCTTTTTTCTTCTGTATATAGATAAAGTCGTCGTAATCCTCGTCCAGTTCGCTGCGGCTGGGATTTTTCTCACCATCGTAGATAGCCGTCAGCCAGTCGTAAAAGGTATAGACACCGCATTGTCCCGGCTCGCTCATATAGTTGGCCAGACGATAAAGTACTATGCTGTTGTCTTCTCCTGCCAGCTTCTCATCCACATACCCGAAATAGAGGAACATGCGCACGGGAATGGGCAGAGCGGGCACTGAGAGGGAGCGCTCAAAGACTTCCGTATACAGGAGATAAAATTCATCTGTCAGCATCCTGCGCAGACGGGTACACTCGTCATCCGAAGAATTTTTGTCCGGACGGGCCTTATAGAGATTGACATGCTCCCGGAAAGCGGTCTCTTTATCACCGCTCAGCCCGGCATAATCCAGGATCGTCTCCAGGGAACCCTCCAGAAGCTTCAGGATATCCGCATCGGAGCTTTCTCCCATGCCCTGGGCAGTCTCCGCGTGTGCCAGAGCGCCTTCTTTCCGGCGGAAAGCTTCCGCGCGGGCACTGGCCTGGGACTCCTGGGGAATGTCATATTCTTCGGGCAGGCGAAGCAGACGGGAGACGCGCCCATATAATTCCCGGGAGTCCGCTCCCTCCTGGCAGAGGCGGTAGTAGAGCTTTGTCATGGCATCAAACATGTCGTTCCCTGAGGGGCTGTAATAACAGCTTAAGATCTGGGAGCGGTACTGGCACTGGGCGTCCAGCACCCGGTATGTCTTGTTCAGATCCAGGGAGCCTTTCCGGAGCATCCCTAAGGATAGCCCCGGCTCCTGCAGCAGGATGTCGGAATCCGGGCCCATGTAGATACGTCTCAGCGAAGTATAGTACAGGTTCAGCCATTCATCGCAGGAGTCGTCCAGACAGGGAGGAATCTCTTCCACTTCAGCGGGAATGCGGGAAGCCACCTTATGCTGGTCGCACAGGGCGGCGTACAGCTCGCAATCTGCCCGAAGTCTCTGATAAAGCTTTGCGCTGCTGACCTCCGACACGGAAGCCTGCTCCATCATGGCGCCGAACTGGCGCAGGAGGGACAGAATGAACAGCTTTGCGATGCTGGGGCGCTTTATCAACAGGTTATCCAGGGCCTCCATGCTGGTGAGCGGATAGGGCATGAGGACCGTGTCCTCCAAGGCGGTGTAGGTCAGAAAGTGGATTTCAGAGCAAATCTCACAGATGCCTGCCACATCTCCGGTCCTGATCTGATAGGAACCTCCCGGGCATGTTACCTCCAGCCGTCCCTGTGAGATGAGGAACAGAGTGGTCACGGGCTGCTCACTGCTGCGGATGGTCTCTGCCTTTTTTAAAACAAATCCTGCCATAATCTTTTTTCCTTTCCGATTCTGTCTAAATTTATATTCCTTTCTTATTATGCAGATTCCTCTGGGCGGTGGACAGCATCAGCTTGATGCGGTTCAACTGGTTCACCTCGCTGGCGCCCGGGTCGTAGTCAATAGCCACGATGTTGGACTCCGGATAGTGTTTGTGCAGGGCTTTGATAACCCCCTTGCCCACCACATGGTTAGGCAGACAGCCGAAAGGCTGGGTGCATACGATATTGGGCACGCTTTCATGAATCAATTCCACCATTTCCCCTGTGAGGAACCAGCCCTCCCCGGTTTGGTTGCCGATGGAGACAATGGGCTCCGCAAAAGAGGCGATTGTCCGGATGGGCACCGGAGGGGTAAAATGAGAGGATTTTTTGAATTCCTTTGCCATGCTGCCCCGCAGGATATGTTCGATGGCCCAGATACCCATACTGCAAAGGCGCGCGGCCTTTTTGCTGGTGCCCAGATGCTGCGCCTTGTAGATCTGATTATAGAAGCAGTACAGCATGAAATCCATCAGATCCGGCACTACGGCCTCCGCGCCCTCGCTTTCCAGAAGTTCTACCAGGTGATTGTTGCCCGCAGGGGAGAATTTTACCAATATCTCGCCTACAATGCCCACTCTGGGCTTTTGGATGTCCAGCAAAGGAACCGCGTCGAACTCCCGGATGATATCCCGGCACATTCTGCCGAATCGAAAGAAGTTCACATGCTTTGCGGACACGAAATCCTGGGTTTTCTTCACCCATTTTCTGTGCAGGGCGTCCACTGAACCCGGTACGGCCTCATAGGGACGCATCCGGTATACGCAGCGCATGAAGATGTCGCCGAACTGGGCGGCCAGGGCGGCACGAACCAGCATATTCCCATTGAGATGGAAGCCCGGGTTGCTCTCGATGCCGGCCAGATTCAGGGAGATCACGGGAATTTGTTCCATGCCGGCCTTTTTCAGAGCTCTGCGGATGAAGCCTACATAATTGGTGGCCCGGCACCCGCCTCCGGTCTGGGACATGACGATGGCGGTCTTTTCCACATCATATTTTCCGGACAGCAAGGCTTCCATGATCTGTCCCACCACCAAAAGAGAGGGGTAGCAGGCATCGTTATTTACATATTTTAACCCAACATCCACGGAGTGTCTATTGTCATTATCCAATACTACGAAATTGTAGCCGCAAGCATTGAATGCCGGTTCCATGATCTCGAAATGGATCGGGGACAGCTGGGGGCACAGGATGGTATAATTTTTCCGCATTTCTTCCGTGAAAGGCTTCTTCTCAATAGCGGAAGAATGGAGGATGCGCTCCTTATGGGCCTTTTCCCGTACCTTGATGGCGGACAGCAGGGAGCGGACCCGGATTCTGGCGGCACCCAGATTGTTCACTTCGTCGATCTTCAGGCAGGTGTAAATCTTGCCTGAGCCGGACAGGATGTCGCTGACCTGATCCGTTGTGACGGCATCCAGGCCGCAGCCGAAAGAGTTCAGCTGGATCAGATCCAGATTCTCCACGGTTTTTACGTAGCTGGCCGCGGCATAAAGCCTGGAATGGTACATCCACTGGTCAGAGACAATGAGAGGTCTCTCCGGACAGCCTAAATGGGAAACGGAGTCCTCGGTGAGCACGGCCACGTCAAAGGAAGTGATCAGCTCCGGCAGTCCGTGGTTGATCTCAGGGTCGATATGGTAGGGGCGTCCGGCCAGCACAATGCCCCGTTTTCCGGTCTTTGCCAGCCAGGCAATGACCTCCTCGCCCTTTGCGCGTATATCGGCCCGGGTATGGCTCATCTCCTCCCAGCCGGCTTTCCCGGCGGCAGCCACGTCCTCGGCGGGAAGTTCCTTAAATTCCCGCTGCAGAGCCTGAGTGGCCGTGTCCAAATCCCGGAAAGACAGAAAAGGATTGCGCAGTCTGACCTGGCCGTTGCTGACGGCCTCCACATTATTCTTGATATTTTCCGAATAGGAGGTGACAATGGGGCAGTTGTAATGATTGTTCGCCCCCTCCACCTCATCCCTTTCATAAAACAGGGCGGGATAGAAGATGAAATCCACATTGTGTCTGATGAGCCATTCCACATGTCCGTGGGCCAGCTTGGCCGGATAGCATTCGGATTCGCTGGGGATGGACTCGATGCCCAGCTCGTATATCTGTCTGTTGGAGCTGGGAGAGAGGACTACCCGGTATCCCAGCTTGGTGAAGAAAGTATGCCAGAAAGGGTAGTTTTCGTACATATTCAGCACTCTGGGAATGCCCACTGTGCCTCTTGGCGCCTTGTCGGGCTCCAGAGATTCGTAGGAGAACAGGCGCTTCAGCTTATAATCGAACAAATTGGGTACATTGTGGGCATTTTTGTGCCCGCCGATGCCTCTCTCACAGCGGTTGCCGGAGATGTACTGACGGCCTCCTGAGAATTTGTTGATGGTCAGGCGGCAGCTGTTGGTACAGCCTTTGCACTTTGCCATGCTGGTCTCGTATTTCAGGGCGCAGATTTTCTCATAGGAGAGCATACTGGTCTCGTAGCCCTCCTGGAAATGCTCCCTGGCGATGAGCGCGGCGCCGAAAGCGCCCATGATGCCGGCGATGTCGGGCCGGATTGCCTCACAATCCGCAATCTTTTCAAAGCTGCGCAGGACGGCGTCGTTGTAGAAAGTGCCTCCCTGGACTACGATATTCCTGCCCAGCTCTGAGGCGTCGGACACTTTGATGACCTTAAACAGCGCGTTCTTGATGACAGAGTAGGCAAGCCCCGCGGAAATATCGGGAACCCCCGCGCCCTCTTTCTGGGCCTGTTTGACTCTGGAATTCATGAATACGGTGCAGCGGGTGCCCAGATCTATGGGATGCTCGGCGAAGATGGCGGCCTGGGCGAAATCTTCCACACTGTAATTTAAGGATTTGGCAAAGGTCTCGATGAAAGAGCCGCAGCCGGAGGAGCAGGCTTCGTTGAGCAGTACGCTGTCCACGGCATGATCTTTGATCTTGATACACTTCATATCCTGGCCGCCGATATCCAGGATACAGTCCACATCCGGATTGAAGAAAGCGGCGGCGTAGTAATGGGCCACGGTTTCCACCTCGCCGTCGTCTAAGAGGAAAGCCGCTTTCATCAGCGCTTCGCCGTAGCCTGTGGAGCAGGAGCGCACGATATGTACATCCTCCGGCAGCAGCTCATAGATTTCCTTTAAGGAACGGATGGCTGTCTTCATGGGGCTGCCGTCGTTTCCCGCGTAGAAAGAATACAGCAATGCTCCGTCTTCGCCCACCAAAGCGATCTTCGTGGTGGTGGAGCCTGCGTCGATGCCCAGGTATGCGTTGCCTTTGTAATCGGAAAGCCGCATAGCGCCCACATGAGCCTTTGCATGGCGCTGTTTGAACGCGTCGTAAGCGCTCTGGTCGGCAAAAAGCGGCTCCATGCGCTCTACCTCAAACTCCATTTTGATATCGGAGGACAGCCTGCGCAGCATTTCTTCCATGGAACAGGCATTTTCCTGCTTTGCGTTCAGAGCGGAGCCGATGGCTGCGAACAGATGGGAATTGTCCGTGCAGATCACATGGTCGTCGTCAAGGCGCAGGGTGCGGATGAAAGCCGCTTTCAGTTCCGAGAGGAAGTGCAGCGGACCTCCCAGAAACGCCACATGTCCCCGGATGGGCTTGCCGCAGGCCAGGCCGGAGATGGTCTGGTTCACCACAGCCTGGAAGATGGAGGCAGCCAGATCCTCTTTCGTGGCCCCTTCATTGATCAGGGGCTGAATGTCTGTCTTGGCGAACACGCCGCAGCGGGCCGCTATGGCATAGAGGGATTTGTAATTTTTGGCATATTCGTTCAGGCCGGAAGCGTCAGTCTGGATCAGGGAGGCCATCTGATCGATGAAAGAGCCTGTGCCGCCTGCGCAGATGCCGTTCATGCGCTGTTCTACATTGCCGCCCTCAAAATAAATGATTTTGGCATCCTCACCGCCCAGTTCAATGGCCACGTCCGTCTTCGGCGCCAGCTCCCGGAGAGCGGAGGCTACCGCTATGACTTCCTGGGTGAAAGGTACTTCCAGGCATCCGGCTAAAGTCAGGCCGCCGGAACCTGTAATCACGGGATGCAGCGTCAGGTTGCCAAGCTGCCCGCGGGCTTTCTCCAAAAGTCCCCGGAGCGTTTCCCGGATATTGGCAAAGTGGCGCTCATAATCGGAAAACAGTATATGATGCTTATTGTCCAGAATCGCAATCTTGACTGTGGTGGAGCCTATATCAATGCCGAGAAATGCATCGGCATCGCCGAGAAGTACGTCGGCATCGCCAGAGACTGCTGTTTTAGTTGTGAATTCCATGTAAATCATCCTTCCTGAAATTAACCATGGCCCTGGGGCCGGAAAAGAATGTCGACCCATACTGACATTCTAGGACATTATAGTACACTGCGGGCCAAAATGCAAATATCTCTACCTGTTAAAAGTTTATTAAAAAACTGATTTTTATATAAAATAGGAAAAGTTTGGTTTACTTATGGAAGCGGGAATGATAAAATACTATTGATTTGAAAGCGTTTCTATGGAGGAGTGAGTGAAAATGAGCAATTTTGAAAAGAAATTTGGGAAATATGCCATCAGCAATCTGTCGCTGGTTTTGATTTTATGCTATGTGGCAGGTTATGTGATCCAGATGATCAACGGGAATTTTCTTCTTTATCTGACACTGGACCCTTACGCAGTGCTGCACGGCCAGGTCTGGAGGCTGTTTACCTGGGTCATTGTGCCTCCGTCCTCGCTGGATCCGTTTACAATTATCATGCTTCTGTTTTACTATAATATCGGCACTACCCTGGAGCGCACATGGGGCACTTACCGCTACAATGTGTATCTGTTCTCAGGCATGCTGTTCACGATTCTGGGCAGTTTTGTATGGCTGGGGATTCAGTTCCTTTTGACGGGCGGAGGCGCCGGCTTAGAGGGTACTTCCATGATTGTGTCCCTGCTGATCAGCACCTATTATATCAATATGTCCATTTTCCTGGCATTTGCCGCCACATTTCCGGATATGCAGGTGCTTTTGATGTTCATCATTCCGGTGAAAGTGAAATGGCTGGGCATTCTGGACGGTGTGGTACTGTTGTATGATTTCCTGTTCCGGGGAGGCCTTGTGACCAGGATCGTCATTGTGTCCTCTCTGCTGAATTTTATTATTTTCTTCATTACCTCCAGGAGCCATATCCACATGACTCCGAAGCAGATGAAGCGCAGGGCGGAGTTTCGGCAGGACATCCGGCGCAATTCCAAGGTAACCAAGCATAAATGCGCGGTGTGCGGACAGACAGAGGATGACGACCCGAATCTGGAATTCAGGTTCTGCTCTAAATGCAACGGCAATTATGAGTACTGCCAGCAGCATCTGTTCACGCATACCCATGTAAAATGAGAATGGGGAAGCGGGGGAAAGGATCAGCTTTTTCAAGGAGAAGGGGAAAAGGAAAGTGAATCAGGAAATCATATTTGCGCAGACCCTGGAAAGGGTGCGCAGGCTTGCAAAGGAGCAGGGCAACTGTATCGGTGAGGAGCAGGTCCGGGAAGAATTCGCCGCGCTTGATTTAAAGGATGCCCAGATCGAGATGGTGTTTGACTATCTGAGAAAGCACAATGTGGGCATTGGAGAGCCTCCTGACCGGGACGCGCTGTTGACCGGAGAGGAGAGGGATTATCTCCAGATGTATCTGGACGAGATCCGGGCGCTTCCCGTTTACAGCGACGGACAGCGGGAAGCCTATGCCATGGCCGTTATGGCAGGGGACAAGTCTGCCAGGCAGCTGCTGACGGAGAGTTATCTGCGGGAGGCGGCGGATATTGCCAGGCTCTACGCGGGACAGGGGGTACCCTTGGAGGATCTGATCGGAGAGGGAAACGTGGCGCTGGCTCTGGGCGTGGAGATATTGGCAGGCATGGGGCAGGGCAGCCTGGGCGGGGAGCCTTTTTCGGGAAAGGCCCCGGAGGTTCAGGGAATGCTGGCAAAGCGGATCATGGATGCCTGCGAGGAATGTATCAGAGAACACGCCGCCAATGCGGAGAATGATCAGAAAATCGCCGATAAAGTGAACCGGGTGGCTGACAAGGCAGGGGAGCTTTCGGAGGAACTGCGCAGGAAAGTCACTCCCCGGGAACTCATGGAAGAGACGGGGCTGTCCGAAAAGGCCATTAAAGACGCTCTGCGGATCAGCGGTTACCGGATAGAAGAGATAGACGCCGGAGAAAGAGGCTGAAGCCGTCTGGAAAGGACATGGGAGCGGACGGAGTGGGGAGAAAGGATTGGAAACCGGTTCGATGGAAAAAAAGACTTACGAAGACTATAAATACAGCATGCAGGACACTTCCCGCCTTTATGTGGGCGCAAAGTACACATTCCGGGAGCTTCTGGACGAGGATGAGATTACTTTCAAGTTCCGCATGATCATGGAGCGTTACATTCTGCCCGAGGCGGATTTGGAGGATACCCTGGAGACCCATCTGTATTACCTTGCGCCTGAGAGCTTTCTGGTGAAAATCTATAAGCAAATGAAAGCGAGAGTCAAGGTGAATGTGATAGAGGAGAAAAAGCCGCTGTTTGGCGCCGCGAAAAAGCAGTATGTAACCAGGCAGCTTTCCGTGGAGGAACTGGCAAAGGTGCCGCCTGGGGCCAAAGAGCAGCAGGGTTATGTGATACAGGAGCTGAGTGTCAGTAAACTTGCGCTGCTGTCATTATAGGATTGCCGTCACGACAAAGATGTCATAACAATGGCAATACGGTTACAATAACAATATTATCCCAATAGCTATAGAAAAGAAAAGGAGCGAAATTATGAGGGTAGAAGATTTAACGAGCTATGAAGTCATTGAGAAAAGGGAGATAGCGGACATTGACAGTGTTACCTATCTGTGCCGGCACAAGAAGACCGGCGCCAGGCTGGCCCTGATCTCCAATGACGACGACAACAAGGTGTTTTACATCGGATTCCGCACCACGCCCAAGGATTCCACCGGCGTGGCTCATATCCTGGAGCATTCCGTGCTCTGCGGTTCCAGGGAATTCCCCATCAAGGATCCGTTCATCGAGCTGGTAAAGGGCTCTTTGAACACTTTCCTGAATGCCATGACATATCCGGACCGCACTGTGTATCCTGTGGCCAGCTGCAATGACAAGGACTTCCAGAACCTGATGCATGTGTATCTGGATGCGGTGTTCTATCCCAATATCTATGAGAAAGAAGCCATCTTCCGCCAGGAGGGCTGGCATTATGAGCTGGACGGAGAGGGAAACCTTACTTACAACGGCGTAGTCTATAACGAGATGAAAGGGGCCTTTTCCTCCCCGGACAGCGTGTTGTACCGGGAGATCAGCACAGCCCTGTATCCCCATACTACTTACGGCTGGGAGTCCGGCGGCGATCCGCAGTACATTCCGGAGCTGACCTATGAGCAGTTCCTGGATTTCCACAGGACCTATTATCATCCCTCCAACAGCTATATCTATCTGTACGGCAATATGGACATGGCCGAGAAGCTGCAGTTTATCGACGAGCATTATCTGTCCTCTTTTGATGCGCTGAAAGTGGACTCCGAGGTGAGGGCGGAGGCTCCCTTTGCCAAACCTGCCCGCAGGGTCAGGGAATTCCCTGTCAGCGAGGGGGAGAATGCGGATGAAAACACCTATCTGGCATGGTGCCAGTCCGTGGGCAATAATCTGGACAAGGAGCTTTATGTGGCGTTCCAGGTTCTGGATTTTGTCCTGTGCACCGTACCGGGAGCTCCTTTAAAGAAAGCACTCATTGACAAAGGCATCGGCAAGGATGTGTTCAGCATCTATGACAATGACTTAAAGCAGCCTTATTTCAGCGTGGTGGCAAAGGGGACTTCCCTCTCCAGGGAAGAGGAGTTCAAGGCGACCATCCGGGAGACCCTTGCGGAAATCGCGGAGAAAGGCTTTGACAAAAAGGCCCTGTTGGCCGCCATCAACCATTTCGAGTTCCGGTACAGAGAGGCGGATTTCGGCGGGTATCCCAAGGGGCTTATGTACGGCCTGCAGGCGCTGGGAAGCTGGGTATATGACGACAATAGCCCTTTCATCCATATCGAGGCCAACGAGACCTACAGAAAGCTTCGGGAAAAGGTGGAGGAGAGGTATTTCGAGGGGCTGGTAAAAGAATACCTGCTGGAAAACTCCCATGCCGCCATGGTGATTCTGCAGCCTAAAGAGGGGCTTGCCGCAGAGCAGGAAAAGAAGCTGGCGAACGAGCTTGCAGCCGTGAAGAAAGCAATGTCCGAAACGGAGATAAGCGGCATTCACAGCATGATGGAATCCCTGACCGCGTTCCGTGAGGATGCGGATACCCCGGAGAACCTGGCCAAAATCCCGCTGCTTAAGAGAGAGGATATGAAGCGGGAGGCGGCGCCTTTGGTAAATGAGGAAAAAAACCTGGCCGGCAGCCCCGGGCTGTATCATGAGATATTTACCAACGGTATCGGATATCTGCGGCTGATGTTTCGGATCAAGGATATTCCGGCGGAGTATTTTCCTTATATCGGTATCCTGCAGAATGTGTTCTGCCATGTGGATACGGCCCATTATTCCTATGCGGAGCTGAGCAATGAGATCAATCTGGCCACTGGGGAGATCGGCGTCACCTACAATACCTACGGAAACGCATCCGATCCCGACCAGTGTATCATGACCATGGAAGTGTATACAAAAGCCCTTTACGAGAATCTGCCCAAGGCGCTGGAGCTGATGGAGGAGCTGATGCTGTCCAGCAATTTTGCGGACGGAAAGCGGCTTAAGGAAATCCTGGCGGAGAATAATTCCAGATATCGGGAGTATGTGCTGGGAGCCGGAAACAGCGTGGCTATGACCAGGGCGCTGTCTTATGGCGAACCCAAATTTGCCCTGGAGGATACACTGGCGGGCGTGAAACAGTACAGGCTCACATCCGGGCTGGAGAAAGAGTTTGAGGCGAATCAGGCGCTTCTGACAAAGCGGCTGGAGGAACTGTGCAAGATGATCTTCCGCCCGGAGAATCTGATGGTGGACTTTACAGGAGACAGGAAAGCCTTTGAAAGGCTGGAGCCCGCTGTGGCATCCTTAAAAGAAAAGCTGTATACCTGCGAAGTGGAGAAAGGCAGCTTTGCGCCGGAAGTATCCAGAAAGAACGAAGGCTTTATGACAGCCGGACAGGTACAGTACGTATGCCGTGCCGGGAATTTCCTGAGAAAAGGCCTGCCCTACAGGGGCACGCTGAGAGTCCTGCAGGTGATGATGGGCTATGAGTATCTGTGGACCAATATCCGGGTCAAAGGCGGTGCCTATGGGTGCATGTGCGGCTTCGGCCGGACAGGGGAATGCTTCTTCGTTTCCTATCGTGACCCGAACCTGGGCCAGACTATTGACGTGTACCGGGGGGCGGCGGACTTTATCGGAGCGTATGACGCGGACGAGAGGACCCTGACCCAGTATATCATCGGTACGTTCAGCAATCTGGATATGCCTCTGACCGCTTCAGCAAAGGGCCGCCGTTCCAGAGATGCCTATATGAGAGGAATTACTTTGGACATGATCCAGAGAGAGCGGGATGAGGTCATTGATGTGACGGCGGAGGATATCCGTGGTCTGGCGGCATATATCAGGGCTTTCATGGAAGATGATTTCCTCTGCGTGGTAGGCAGTGAGCAGAAGATTAAGGCAGAAGCGGATCAATTCATGAACTTGGAGAACCTTTCATAAAAATTTGCGTCTATTTCTATAAGAGACCGGGGCGTTTCTGGCAGGGCAGAGCGCCCCGGTTTTCTACTTTTTCGACAGACAGTGTCCTGGAAAGCGGCCTGCAGGGCGGGCTCCGGCAGACGTAGAATAGGCGTGAGAGCGGGATGAACCCGGCAGATTCCCGCAGTGTAATCAGGAGGGGTATATGAAAAGAGAGAGCAGGGAAAGCGTAAACAGGAGTGGAAAAAGGAGGACTGCCAGGCAGTGGGCGGCAGCGATTTTATGCATTTTGACAGCTTTGGCGTACACGGGCTGCGGGGCGGCGAATAAGAGCCAGTCCATGACTACGAATACGGCCGGTTCGGGCAGCGCCGTCGGCGGGGACAGTTACGGGACGAATTCCGGGCTGGAATACGGCTCTGCGGAGTATAAGAGCGAGGAGCATGCCCCGGAGGAAGCGGCGCAGGAGAGTACAGGCGTCCCCGCAGGCCGTAAGCTCATTCAGACTGTGGGGCTGGAGGTGGAGACAAAGGAATTCGACCAGATGATGTCCGCCCTTGAGACCCGCGTAAAGGAACTGGGCGGCTATATAGAGAACATGGAGACCTACAACGGCAGCAGCTATTCCGGATATGCTTCCTCCCGCTATGCCAATCTGACCATACGTATTCCCAACGAAAAGTTAAGCGCATTTCTGGAGACGGTATCTGACGTGGGTAATGTGGTCAGACGTTGGGAAAATGTGGAGGATGTGACGCTGTCCTATGTGGACATGGAGAGCCGCAGGAATACCCTGCGCACGGAGCAGGACAGGCTGCTGAAATTCCTGGAAAAAGCGGAGACCATTGAGGAGATTATCACCATAGAGCAGCGGCTTTCCGAGGTAAGATACCAGCTGGAGAGCATGGAATCCCAACTGCGGACCATGGACAATCTGATAGACTACAGTACTGTGGATATCAACATATCCGAAGTTAAAGAGCTGACGGAGGTTCGGGAGGAACAGCCGGGTCCCGCCAGGAGGATTGCTGACGGCTTTATGAAGAGCCTGCGGGAGATCGGAGACGGCGCCATGGAGTTTGCCATCTGGTTTTTAACAAATATTCCCTATCTGGTAATCTGGGCGGCAGTCATCGCCGCGATGGTATTTGTATGGATGAAAGCCAGAAAGAGGCGGCTTCGGAAGAAAGCGGCCAGGGAAAAGGAAGCCCGGGACAGGATGCAGGCACTGCGGACCCAGGAATGGGAAGCCGGAAACAGGCCGGTACAGTCGGTATGTCCGGATGTGGCAAAGGAAAGTCAGGGGAAGTAAAAAAATGATGGCGCTTACAATTGATTTTTCCCAAAAGGTTTTGTATAATACTAGACAATAGAATCCTGTTTTGGATTCTATTGTACAAGACAATAGAATCCTGTTTTGGATTCTATTGTACAAGACAAAAGAATCCTCCCTTGGATTCTATTGTACAAGACAAAAGAATCTTCCCTTGGATTCTTTTGTACAACATAATAGAAGCAGCAGCTAAGACAGAATATCCACAGACAGATGAGGTAGAAATGGAGAATAAACCGTACAAATCAGGCTTCGTCACTTTGATTGGCAGGCCGAACGTGGGAAAATCCACGCTGATGAATCACTTAATCGGACAGAAAATAGCGATTACATCCAATAAGCCCCAGACCACCAGAAACCGGATCCGGACCGTGCTGACCACGGATGAGGGACAGATCGTATTCGTGGACACGCCGGGTATCCATAAGTCCCAAAATAAGCTGGGAGACTACATGGTCAGCGCAGCAGAGACTACTTTGGATCAGGTGGACGTAATCTGCTGGCTGGTAGAGCCCTCCAGCTTCATCGGAGCCGGCGAACGCCACATTATTGAAGAGCTGCAAAAGGTAAAAACGCCGGTAATCCTGGTGATCAATAAGACGGATACGGTAAAAAAAGACGAGGTCCTCTTCTTTATCGATACCTACCGCAAGGCTCTGGACTGCGCGGAAATCGTGCCCCTGTCCGCCCTCAAAGGGGATAATACGGACGAGCTGCTCAAATGCATTTTTAAATATCTGCCCGAGGGCCCGGCCTTTTTTGACGAGGATACCATCACCGACCAGCCTATGCGGGAGATTGTGGCGGAGCTGATCCGGGAGAAAGCCCTGCGCCTGCTGGAGGACGAGGTTCCCCACGGCATTGCGGTGGAAGTGGAATCCATGAAAGAAGAGGGAAAAATCTGCCAGATTCAGGCTGCCATTATCTGCGAGAAAGATTCCCACAAGGGAATCGTCATCGGAAAAGGCGGCCAGATGCTGAAGAAAATCGGCAGCGCCGCCAGGAAAGACATTGAGGAGATGCTGGAGATGCAGGTGAACCTGAAGATCTTTGTAAAAGTCCGCAAGGACTGGCGCGACAGCGATTATCTTCTGCGTAATTTCGGCTATGATCAGAAAGACATCACGGATGGGGATTGACAGGACCTGCCAGTAAAACAGCGAATATAAAAGACGAAAATGCAGACCCTAAAAGTACGGAAGATATTTATTCTGGTACGCAGGAGGATGCAGAAATGGAAGAAAGATACTGGAAGCAGTTCGTAAGCAGCGGAAGCGTGGAGGATTATCTGACTTTTGTGTCTAATGTAAAACAGGAGCAGACCAAAAAGGGCGATCATGCAGGAATATATAATGGTGACGGGAATCATACTCAGGCAGAGCCCGGCGGGGGAATACGACAGGCGTATCAGCCTTTTGACTAAGGAGAAAGGGAAAGTGGCGGCCTTTGCCAGAGGAGCCAGGAAGCCTGGCAGCCGTCTGGCGGCAGCCACCGCCCCTTTTTCCTTTGGCAATTTTAAGCTTTACCAGGGCAGGAGCGTCTATACGCTGGCGGAGGCGGACGTGAGAAATTATTTCGAAGAACTGCGAAATGACTACATGGGAGCCTGCTATGGAATGTATTTTGCCGAGGTGGCGGATTTCTGTACCAGGGAGGGGAATGACGAGAGGGAGATGATGAAATTGCTCTACCAGTCGCTTCGGGCCTTAAGCGCAGCGTCCCTGCCCAATCCGCTGGTGCGCAGCGTTTTTGAGTGCAGGACCATGGCTGTCAACGGAGAGTTCCCAGGGGAATTTACGAGAGAAAGCCTTTTGGAGATCCTCGGGGCAGAGCCGGAGGATTCCACACTCTACGCGCTTAGGTACATAACATCCAGCCCGGTTGAGAAGCTCTATACTTTCAATGTGGCGGATACGGTTCTTTTCCAGCTGCAGGCTGTGGCGCTGCGGTATATGAAGCGTTTTGCAGGACATTCTTTCAAAAGTCTTGAAGTTCTGCAAACTCTGTGTTGAAAAAGCGTAAAGTTTCTGATACAATTACTTCAGAATTTTGGAGGCTGAGTGAGGATGATGGGAAAATATGGAAAGCTTATGGCAGTGATTTGCCTGTGTACCCTGCTCCTTGCAGGCTGCGGGGTGGCAAAGGTACCGGATACGGTGGATAAGCCCTCTGTGGCTGTAAATAAGGAGGGAGAGGTCACCGTATGGCAGGTGGGGCTGTTCGATAAGGCGGAATATGTTCTCTCGGAGCTTCAGGCTATGGCTACGGAAGAAGCCGGCCGGTTCAACAGCTCTGTGGGAAAGTCGGCGGCTGTGGCTGTGGAAAATGTGGAGGCGCTTGAGGACGGCAGCGGAAAGGTGGTGGTGGCATACCGCTTTGACGGCTGGGAGAGCGCGTCGGATTTCCTGGAGGAGAATCTTTTCTTCGGAGGGGCTGCGGATGCCGCGCTGAAAGGACGTACGGCCGGAATGGCCGTGAAGAGCGTAAAGGACGGCTCAGAATTGTCGGAGGATATGCTTAGGACAGCTGAGGGAAGTGTGCTGATCACGGATATGAAAGGAAATATCTATTGCCCGGGAAAGGTGACGCATATCAGCGAGGGGCTGACGGTAAATCCGGACGGTAGCATCGACACATCGGCTGCGGAAGGAACCGTGTGCATATTATATCAATAGGATGTTGGATCTTATAGAAAACAGAAAGGTATGGTTTCAATATGGAAAAATCAATGGAGAAAATCGTAGCGCTGGCAAAGGCAAGAGGTTTTGTCTATCCGGGCTCGGAAATCTACGGCGGCCTTGCCAATACATGGGATTACGGCAATCTGGGCGTGGAATTGAAGAACAATGTAAAGAGAGCCTGGTGGCAGAAATTCGTGCAGGAGAGTCCCTATAATGTAGGCGTGGACTGTGCGATCCTGATGAATCCCCAGACCTGGGTGGCCAGCGGCCATCTGGGCGGTTTCTCGGATCCTTTG
This sequence comes from uncultured Acetatifactor sp., assembly GCA_910584235.1. Taxonomy (GTDB): domain Bacteria; phylum Bacillota; class Clostridia; order Lachnospirales; family Lachnospiraceae; genus Acetatifactor. The sequence goes on along the minus strand of CAJTZD010000013.1, from coordinate 52,935 downwards.
ATGGACTGCAGAGAGTGCCATGAGCGCTTCCGTGCGGATAAGCTTATCGAGGATTTCTGCGCGGAAAAGGGGATTGAACTGCAGGAGAGCGTGGATTCCTGGAGCCAGGAACAGATGAAAGCTTTCGTGGAGGAGCAGAATATCCCCTGCCCTAGCTGCGGCAAGCACAGCTTCACGGACATCCGTCAGTTCAATCTGATGTTCAAGACATTCCAGGGCGTCACAGAGGATGCCAAGAGCGTAGTGTATCTGCGCCCCGAGACCGCACAGGGTATTTTTGTGAACTTTAAAAATGTGCAGAGAACTTCCCGCAAAAAGATTCCTTTCGGCATAGCGCAGATCGGTAAGTCTTTCCGAAATGAGATCACGCCGGGCAACTTCACGTTCCGCACCAGAGAATTTGAGCAGATGGAGCTGGAGTTTTTCTGCGAGCCGGGGACGGATCTGGAATGGTTCCAGTACTGGAGAGGGTTCTGCAGAGACTGGCTGATCTCCCTGGGCATGAAAGAAGAAGAGATGCGCCTGCGGGATCACAGCCCTGAGGAGCTTTCTTTCTACAGCAAGGGTACTACGGATATTGAATTCCTGTTTCCCTTTGGCTGGGGTGAACTGTGGGGGATTGCCGACAGGACGGACTATGACCTGACCCAGCATGCCAATACTTCCGGCCAGGATCTGACTTATTTTGACGACGAGAAAAAAGAGAAATACATACCTTATGTGGTTGAGCCCTCGCTGGGCGCGGACAGGGTAGTGCTGGCATTCCTGTGCGCGGCCTATGACGAGGAGGAGCTGGAGGGCGGGGATATGCGTACCGTGCTTCGTTTCCATCCGGCGCTGGCGCCTGTGAAGATCGGCGTGCTGCCTCTTTCCAAGAAACTGGGGGAGGGCGCCGAGAAGATTTACGCGCAGCTTTCCAGGAAATATAACTGCGAGTATGACGACAGAGGGAACATCGGCAAAAGATACCGCCGTCAGGATGAAATCGGCACTCCGTTCTGCATTACCTATGATTTCGATTCCGAGACAGACGGCTGTGTGACCGTGCGCTTCCGGGATTCTATGGAGCAGGAAAGAGTGGCGATTCAGGAGCTGGATGCTTATTTTGCGGATAAGTTTGTCTTTTAAGGAAGAAAGAATTAAGGGGCAGAAGAGGTCTTCTGCCCTTTTGTAATATCCGGATATTCGGGAGCAGGGAAATGCTGTGGCCCCTGTAAAATCGGTAGTCCGGAGGATGCGGAAGCGGAAATTGAAATAGAAGCTGGGATAGTAAACTGGAATAGAAACCGGGATAGACACTGAGATAGAAACCGGGATAGACACTGAGATAGAAACCGGGATAGACACTGAGATAGAAACCGGAAATAGAAACAGGAGACTTGACATGAATCGGACAGAAGCGTTTCTGATATTGGGAATTGAAGCCACAAAGGACGAGCGGGCGCTTAAAAATGCCTACAGAGAGAAGCTGGCAGTGACCAATCCGGAGGATGATGCGGAGGGCTTTAAACGATTGCGCAGCGCTTATGAGGAGGCCTGCAGATACGCAAAGGAGCCGGAGGATCAGGAGCCCGAGGAAGTGCCCAGGGATACTACGCCGTCAGGGCTTTGGCTGGAAAAGGCCGTGGAGATCTATGGGAACATTCGGTCCAGACAGGATGTGGCGTGCTGGAAAGGGCTTTTTGCCGACGACATTTTCCTTTCTCTGGAGGAGGAAGAGAACTGCAGGGAGAAGCTGCTGCGCTTTCTGACCGAACATTTCAAGCTCCCTACGGATGTCTGGAAACTGCTGGACAAGAATCTGTCCATCGTAAAAGACGCAAAAGCGCTCAGAGAGAAGTTTCCTGCAAATTTCATGCATTTCATCGTGGGCAGATGTGAGCGGGGAGAGGATCTGGAATTCTCCCAGTTTGAGGGGCCTGAGGACGGAGATTATGACCAGTTTCTGGAGTACTATGACCGCTGCTGGCAGGCATTGCACGAGGGGGAGACAGAGGAGGCGGCCAGATGCGTGCAGAATGCGGACGCTTTGGGCATCCGCCATCCGGTGATGGAGGTCAGCCGCGCCAATGTGCTGCTCAGGCAGGAGAGGGTGGAGGAAGCGGTGGCTTTGTTGGAGGCAGAGCTCTTAAAATATCCTGAAGATACCATGATCAGCTACAATTTCGCCGAAATCCTCTGGAACCGGAAAGACTTTGGGAACGGCGGCTACGGCAGGCGGGCAGCGGAACTTTATCAGGAGCTGAAAGCGGACAATGACAGTCATTACATGGCAAATGTGCGGCTTAGCCAGTGGCATTATGAGCAGGGAGAGTACAGGGAGGCCAAGAAATGCGCAGAGAAAGTGCTGGCGGCAGGCAGTGACGACGCATTTATGGACCTGCTGGTGAAGATCAACGCGGAGCTGGAAAAAGGGCTGGAGGCCGGGTACCGGAAAAACCGTGACTGGGCCAGCGGCCTGGAGCTTTGCTGGTGCTATCTCCAGGACGGCAAGATTGCCCGGGGAATCCGGCTGGCCCTGGAGCTGAAAGAAAAACTGCCGTCGGAAAAAGAGGCAGAGTACTGCGGACTTATGGCAAAGCTTTATGTGGAGGAGGCGGAGTACGAAAAAGCCATTGCCATGACCAGACTCTGGGAGCCTGCCCTGGAGGCGAAGATGGCAAGGGAAGCCGGAGCCCATGGGAAAGACGGTAATGTGGAAAGTGAGCATTCCATGGAAGAAGAGCATTCCATGGAAGAAGAGCATTCCAGGGACAAAGACAGGCTGCGCCAGGCACACCTGATCCGGATGCAGTGTTTCCACAGTCTGGGATTTTGCCGGGAGAAGGAGGCGGGACCGCCCAACGATTCCTTTTCTCTTGCCATTGAAGAGGGAAAGGGGATCCTGAAAGGGGATGCAAAGGATGTAGGCGTGCTGCTGGAAATGGCCCAGGTATATATGGAGATGCGGGAATATGAACAGAGCATCGAAGTCTGCCAGCAGTTGGTAGAGGAATACCAGATTTATGCGGCCTATGCATCAATGCTGGAGACCTATAGAAGACAGCTGGATGCCGGCGGCGTAGTCAGGTCTGCCAGTCAGTGCATTCGGTATTTCCCTACGTTTGTGAAGTCCTACGAATATCTTGCCAAGGTTTATTTGGACTTAAACCGCAGGGAGGATTTTGAGAATGTCATAGAAGATGCCAAGAAGAACGGCGTGGGCAGCGTACTCATAGACGCCTACCGATTCCAGATGCGGGAAGAGGTCATGGAGATCAGCCAGCTCAACGAAAAGCTGGGGGAGTTCCGGCGCAGCTACTTTAAGCATGTGGAGGAGGGAAAAGAGGAGTACTATGAGAGAGGACTTCCCATCCTGACGGAATATTTATATCACTATCCCGATGATTTTATGCTGGTGGAGCGAGGGATCTTCCACAGAACTGCACATCATCTTGAGGAGGCGAGGGAGGATTTCGAGAAAGCCCTCTATATCAACCATGTGAACCCATATGCCTTAAACGGCCTGAGCTTTACCCATAAATATCAAGGGGAGTACGAGAGGGCCCTTGTTTACCTGAAGAAAGCCATTCTGTACATGGACAAGGAGATGTCGCCTGTGATTTATGCGGACATGGGAAATCTCTACGCGCTGCTAGGGGATGCCGAAATGGCGTATCAGGCATACCGCCAGTATGAAGAGCTGGCCGGGGAGAACAAAAGCAACTGGTTCGGCGACAACCTGGCTGAATTTGCCATGCGTGCGGGCAGAACAGGGGAAGCGGAATCTATTTATGAACAGTTTTATATAAAGGACAAATGGGCCCGGTACGAGAAGCTGGTGATGCTCTACCTGGCGGCAGGGAAGCGGGACAGGGCGCAGCAGACACTGAAGCAGTGGCGCAAAGAAATGGGGGGAGGGTTCCGTGAATCGTTTTTACATTTTTTGAAGAGCGGTTCTCCGGGTGTGAGCGGAAAGAGGAAGACCGTTTCTTACCCGGCGTACTATTGCTGTGAGGGATGGTGGGAGCTGCTTTATGGCAGCAAAAGGCGGGCAGTGAGCGCATTTGAAAAAATGTTCCAAAACGGCCTCATAGAAAAGACCATGGAGGGAAAGATCTGCGACGCGGTGTTTGCCTGCATCCTCTGCGGGAATGAGGAAAAGGGGAAAAAATACGCGGCAAAACTTACCGAGTGGCTGAAAAAGGAAAGCACCGTGGGCAGACGCAAATATTACAACCGGCAGAAAGGCCATCTGCAGATGGAATTCCTGGCGGCCTACTACACGGAGAGCATAGAACGGCTGCAGGAACTGCTGGACACGGAAGAGAAATGCGAGATCTGCCATTTCTGCACCAGCCCGCTGTGCAAGGAGCTGGAGGGGGCCAGGATACTGCTTCTGCTGCGGGCAGGGAAGCGGGAGGAAGCGGCCGAGAGGCTGGAGCGGAATTTACTGACACAGCCCTGGGACGAGTATATGCTGGCCATTGGGCACACGGTGTTTGGAGCGTGACACAGATACGGACAAGGCAGGGCAAATGGCCCATAGGCCAATCAAAGAGGAGCGGGTGATAGACATGCTGGATAACAAAGGGTTTGACTTGTGGGCGGACGGATATGACAAAAGCGTTGGTCTGGGGGACGAGGACGGCTCCTATCCGTTTGCGGGGTATAAGCAGATATTGAATGAAATTTACAACAGAGTGCTGACGGATCAATGCAAAGCCGTGCTGGATATCGGTTTTGGCACGGGCGCTCTTACCGGCAAACTGTACGAACAGGGCTGCCGCATCTGGGGACAGGACTTTTCGGAAAGAATGATTGAACTGGCGAAACAAAAGATGCCCCAGGCGGCATTATACCGGCAAGATTTTGCAAAGGGACTGGCGGAGGAATTGAGGCAAAACAGGTATGACGCAGTCATTGCCACGTATTCTCTGCACCATCTGTCAGATGAGCAAAAGACCGGATTGATCAAGGATATTCTGCCCCTGCTGCGTGACGGAGGATGGCTCTACATCGGAGACGTGGCATTTGAAACACGCACGGAGCTGGAGCGGCAAAAAGCGCTGATCGGGGATGAGTGGGACGATGAGGAGATCTATTTTGTGGCAGATGAATTTGCCCAAATATTTCCGCAGATGAAATTTGAGAAGTTTTCATTCTGCGCAGGATTGTTGTCTCTCAGAAGATGACACCGCTTATGACAGCCTAACGCCCGCGGGCGTGGCTGCCCGTGCCGGAATACATTTCTTTCAGATAGAGCGACGCGTCATAGCTGTCTGAGCCGAAGCATATTGATAAAAAAGTTCGCCTTACTGAAATTAAGGCGAACTTTTTTATTACTCTTATCATTCTATACCTAATGAGAGAGCAGTGCAAGTCTAATTTCATTTTTGTCAATAATTTCTAAGTTCGACTGGGTTTTCAGAGCATTTCTTGGACATATCTCAGAGAATTCGTGCTAAATGGCCCCCCTGCGCCAATTTTCCGGGATTTTGTACGTTATTTTCCGTGGAGACAGCGGTATATAAAACCGTCCATAAGTTCGCCTTAATTTCAGTAAGGCGAACTTTACGGTGCCGGAAAGGAGCGAGGACAGATTTCTTTTCGGCCCGCAGGATGGACATGGGGATTTAGCCTGCCGCAAGGGATCTGAGAGATATGGAGCTTATGGGGCGGCGGTCCGGAAGTTTTGCCCGGGCTGCGGCGGAAGTGGAGTGAGAAATGCCGGAGAAAGCGATGAGTTCTTATAAGCTGTATAGTGGGAAAACGGAAGCATTCCCGCAAGGGGAAGAAGCAGGGAAAAGCGTAAGCTCTCACAGGGGACATGCCGGGAAGCCGGAAAAGCTTCCGACAGTCCAACATTATGAGAAGATGCTTGAGCTGGGCTGCTTTACCCTGCAGGACGTCACCGAGATGGTGGGGGAGCGGTCTGCCGTGACCTACTTAGTGAACGACTATCAGAGGAAAGGCTACATTGACAGGATTCACCGCAATCTGTACACCGTAATGGACATGGAGACCCAGGAGCCGGCGCTGACCAGATATCAGATCGGTAGCAGACTGTTCCCGGGGGCGTACATTGCCCAGCGCAGCGCTTTCGAGGCATGGGGATATGCGCCGAAGACAGGGAATGAGGTCTTCGTGGCAACGGAGACCAGATTCACGGATTTCCGCTACAATGGCGTCTTCTACCGCAGAGTGCATCCGAAAGCCGGAGCGGATACAGAATGGGTGGCCGGGAGCCTGGTGACCGGATTGGAGCAGACCGTGGTGGACAGCCTCCATAGCTTCGAGGGGAGCCAGGGCCTGGAGGATGTGGTGGAGTGTATTGTACGCCTGCCCCACCTGGATGTAGACAAGCTGCTGGACTGCCTGGAGCGGTATGGAAACGGATATCTGTACCAGAAATGCGGTTATGTTTTGGAGCAGCTCCAGGACTATGTGAAGCTGCCGAAAGCATTCTATCAGGAGTGCAGGGAACATTGCGCCAGCACTGTGCGGTATATGCTTAAGGGAGAGGATGGGCTGGTTTATCATAAGGGGTGGGGGATTTATGCGCCGGCGTATTTGGGAGATTATGAGGTGTAAGATATCTTTTAACATGAATTAGAAAAAGGTTTTGTGAAAATGGAGAATTAACCGAGAAGAACGGAGACGGTTAAGAAATGAAATTGAGAACACACTCATCGATTAAGGAAGATAATTATGCAGCATGTGTTTATTGTAGGGGCCAAGGGCTTTGTCTATGGGGGATACGAGACTTTTTTAGATAAGCTGACGGAGTGCCATCAGCATAATGATAGACTCAAGTATCATATTGCCTGTAAGGCAAATGGGCCAGGAATGACCGACGAAGAGAAATTGAAAGGTGCACAGATTGTTTCAGAGCAAGAATACATTTATCATAATGCCCATTGTTTTAAAGTACGGTCACTGGAACTAGGCTCAGCACAGGCGATTCTCTACGATATCAAGGCGCTGTGGTACTGCGTAAATTATATTCGAAAGAACAAAATCAGCCACCCCATAGTCTATATGCTTTCCTCCAGAGTCGGCCCTGTGATGGGATATTTTGCACGAAAGATACATAGGTTTGGCGGAAAATATTGCAATAATCCGGATGGCAGGGAAGCGCTCAGGCAAAAATATACTGGTCCTGTGAGGAAATATTGGGCGATTTCAGAACGGAAGATGGTGAAGCACAGCGATTTGGTGATATGCGACAGCATCAATATCGAAAAGTATATTCAGAATGAATATAGAAAGTTTCAGCCGAAGACTGCCTACATTGCTTATGGGGCAGATACTGAACCGTCGGACTTGGCAGATGATGCTCCTGAATTCACGGAGTGGATGAAGAAATTCAAACTCACCAAATATAATTACTATATCAGCGTAGGGCGTTTTGTGCCGGAGAATAATTTTGAAACAATGATACGCGAATTCATGAACAGCAAGAGCCGTAGGGACTTTGTGGTCATAGCCACAGAGGATAAAAGATTTCTTTCGGTATTGGATCAGAAATTACATTTCAGCCAGGATAAGCGGATCAAATTAGTTGGAACAGTTTATAATCAGCCATTGTTAAAGAAAATAAGAGAAAATGCATACGGATATCTTCATGGGCATGAAGTTGGAGGGACGAATCCCAGCCTGTTAGAGGCTCTCGGTTCTACTAATTTGAATCTTCTTTACGATGTAGGATTTAATAGAGAGGTAGGTAGAGATACAGCGCTTTATTGGATCAAAAAGGAAGGCGATTTGGCGAAATTGATTGACAGGGCAGATGCCATGAGGCCCGATGAGGTTGAAAGAAAAGGAGCAGGAGCAAAAGAAATAATTCGGAGGGAATATAACTGGAAATTCATCAGCGACAGATATGCCGAAGTATTTATGAATATGTAAAGAGAGAAGATATTGTGAAAAAAATCCTGATTATAACAAATATGTATCCATCAAAGAGGTATCCCCATTATGGTATTTTCGTAAAGCATACGACAGAAGTTCTCCAATCCGTAGGCAATAAGGTAGATGTTTCTTGCATAGGAAAAAAGAAAGGAAAGATATCTAAAGTCTGCGCATATTTAATATTTTATCTTAGTACTGTTTGTAAGATTATGTTTGGAAATTATGATATTCTTTATCTCCATTATGTATCGCACACTGCATTTCCGGTTTTGCTGACAGCAAAATTTAAGAGAGTCCATATAGTCGCAAATGTACATGGGAATGATGTGATAGCTGAAACAAAAAGCGATGAAAAATATTTTGGAATGGTACGAAAGCTTCTGGCAAAGGCTTCCTGTGTGATATGCCCATCGAGCTATTTTCAAGAATCGGTTATGAACAATTTTTCTGTTTCAAGAAATAGGACAATCGTATATCCGTCAGGTGGAGTCGATACAGATTTTTTTATTGATATGGACAGGCAGGATGCATTAAAACATTTCGATTTGGATTCGGGGAAGACATATATCGGATATGTTAGCCGGATTGAAGTGAACAAGGGCTGGGATATATTTGTAAAGGCAGGTAAGAGACTAATCTCTGAGGACGACAACATACGACTGATTGTTGTAGGGGATGGCGCACAGACAAAAGAATATGAACGATTGATCGATGAATTGGATATAAAAGAATATGTTTATAAATATGATTTGCTTCCGCAGAGCGAGATACGTTATATATATAATTTACTGGACGTCTTCGTGTTTCCTACATACCGTAGGAGCGAGAGCCTTGGGCTGGTAGGATTGGAGGCGATGAGCTGTAAGGCTATAACAGTTCTTCCGGATAAGTACGGTCCCACAAGTTATGGAGTGGATAATCTAAACAGCTTTGTATTTAACAGCGGGGATGCTGAGAGCCTGGTTAGAGCGATAAAAAGGGCATTGAATAGCGACGAGAAAAAATCTATTGCAGAAAATGCCAGAAACACCGCAATTCAATATAACCATCAAAACACAGATGATGTCTTGGTTTCCTGCTTTTCGAAATTATGATTTGTGGTAGAGAATTAAGAATAATAGCGGAGATAATAGGATGCTTTTCAAGCTGAAGAAAATGAGGATAAAGAGTGATACTTTATGTATATTGATACCTCTTTACATATATTTTATAGGTTTTTTCATAACAATTTTCCATGTTCCAGAATCGGTGCTTTACGCATCAGATATCTTCTTGATTTTGGCATTTTCAGGTGCTGCTTTCAAGGTGTACAGAATTTTATTCAAGTCTAATTTGATGAAGCTGACATTGGTGTTGTGTGCGTTGATTATCTGTGGGACATTCCCTCTGATTATACATGGAGGGAGCTTTCTGAGATGGACATGGGCCCTGAGAAATTGGGGAAGATTCTTTGCTTATTTTGCTGTAGGTGTATCCGTACTAGAGAGAAAAGAGTTGAATCGATTTTATGATTTTACATTGAAGCTTTTCCATATCAACACAGTAGTTATAATCCTCCAATTTTTATTTATGAGAAATGTCTTAAGCCAAGACCAACTGAATGGTCTTGTTGGCAGGAATACAAGCAGTACCAATCTCATCCTGATATTATCTGCCACTGCTATCATATGTGCGAAGTATTTTACAGGAAAAACAAGGCTTAGAAATGTATTGATGGTTATTTGTGAGGGATTGTTGGTTTCTGTTTTGGCAGAGTTGAAAGCTGCAATTTTCTTTATTTTTATATTATTCTTCCTTTTAATGTTAGTAAATATGAAACCGACAAGAAAGCAGATAATACAGCTGATACTTTTGATGGGAGGAGGTCTTATATTAGGAGCGATTGCGATAAGCATGATGGTTAAGGTTTATCCCAGATTTGCCAACATTTTGACTGTTCAGGGCATAATTGATGAAATTGCCAATCCTCATGGCTATGGTTTTTCCGGGAAGATTGACAGATTAACGGCTATAAAAGTGATAAATGAAGATTTTTTCCATCAAAAGGGCTCTTTTTTCAAAATGTTCGGACTGGGAATAGGGAATGCGGAATACAGCACATTTGACTTTTTGAAAAGCGATTTTTATATCCAATACGGCGATTCATACGGCTATTTGAATTTTTCAATTTCTATGCTATATCTTGAAACAGGTTATGTTGGACTCATTTTGTTTACAGTTGCCATGCTCATATTGCTGATGACTGCAGTGAAATGGTTAAGGCATTGCCACGATTCTGATGAGGCATATATGTACAGTGTAGGTATAGCCGAAGTGCTGGTTATTTTACTTTTTATAATATATAACAATCTCCAACGAACGGACATGTCCTTGCTTCTTGCAATTTATGCTATGGCACCATGGGTAGTCATGAAAGAAAAGGGGAAAAAAGTGGTGGTTCACAATGAAAAAGATACGAGTGCTGCAGATAGGACTGCATACAAATAGAGGCGGAATAGAGACGGTAGTGCATTCATGGTGGCAGCACATGCCACAGGAGGAAGTAGCATTTGATTTCCTGAATGTATGGGATGCTCCCATAGCATTTCAGGATGAGTTTGAGGCCAAAGGGGCAAAAATATTACATAAATGCCTTAGAAAAAATAATCCGGGTAAGTCCTACGAGGAATTAAAGAGAATTATCGTTGAGGGGAATTATGATTTTGTGCATTGCCATAGCATGTCATTGTCGGAACCTGAACCGGTAGAGATTGCAGATGCTTTTTCAAATGCCAGGGCGATATTACATAGTCATACTGCAGCTACGAAAGACAAAATGGGATTGAGAAGATACTTGCTGCATCTTTATGGTAAGAAAAAGCTGGAAAAATATCAATATTTAAAGATTGCCTGTGGTACAGAAGCCGGACAGGCAATGTTCGGAAGTGATGATTTTACAATAATTGAGAATGGAGTTGATAGAAACCAATTTCGGTATTCGACAGAATATAGGTTTGAAATTCGAAAAAAGTATGATATCAGTGAAGAAGAATTTGTTATAGGGCATGTAGGAAGGCCGGGAAAAGTCAAGAATTACCCATTTCTGATGAAAGTATTTTCAGAATTCAGAAAGCTATGCGATGCAAGACTGATATTGATAGGCGATGTGGAAAATGACAGGGCTGTGCAAAGGCTGATAGATAGCTATAAAGTCAGAGATTACGTGATATTCACCGGAAAAGTCAGGGATGTCTACAAGTATTATTCCGCCATGGATGTGTTCCTGTTCCCTTCCTTATATGAGGGGCTAAGCGTTTCCTTGATTGAGGCACAGTCAACTGGGCTGCCATGTATTGTAAGTAGAAATGTAGACAGGGAGTCAGCTGTCAGCGATGCCGTTGCTTTTATAGATATAGACAAAATGGAGGATGCGCTAAAAGAACTTGGAAAATGTTATGGAAACAGGAATGTTGACAGGAATAAGGTATCATTTGATGAAGCGTATGATATAAAGCAGTCCTCTATAAAGATGTTAGAGTATTATAAAAGCATGAGGAAATAAAATATTTTGGAAGTGAATTGGTGGAAACGTGTCGCAAACATACAACTATATAAATGTAGTAAATAGGGAGGTCGCTTTGATACCAAAGATAATCCATTACTGCTGGTTCGGTGGCAGACCGCTTCCTGAATTGGCGTTGAAATGTATTGATAGCTGGAAGAAGTATTGTCCGGATTATGAGATAAAGGAATGGAATGAGGGAAATTATAATGTAAGCAGTTGTGCCTATGCAAGGCAGGCATATGAAGCTGGAAAGTGGGCATTTGTAAGCGATTATGCCAGATTTGACATCCTCTATCAATATGGAGGATTGTATTTTGATACGGATGTGGAGCTGATTAAGCCAATAGATAACCTTGTGGAAAGAGGAGCATTCATGGGATGTGAGCCATCAAGGGTGAAAGACGACATCAGTGTGGCGGCTGGACTGGGACTGGCTGCAGAACCGGGATGTAGACTTTATAAAGAGATATTGGACGATTATCGGGAGGCGGATTTTATAAAAGAGAACGATTCCGGAAATTATGTGACAGTTGTCCACAGGGTAAGCGCCATCTTGAAAAGGCATGGATTAACGAGTGAAAGCGATATCCAATTGGTGGATGGGGTGCTCATTTATCCGCCGCAATATTTTTGTCCGCTTGATTATACAACCGGAAAACTGCATGTCACCAGGGAAACTTGTTCCATACATTGGTATAAGGCATCATGGATGAGTAGATTAGATAGAAAGATTACCAGGATAGAGCAAAGATTCGCTGATTGTGGTAAAGTGGGACATTATTTGGAAAGAACTTTGACCCTGCCGCTTAGGGTAGTGAATAAGGTGAAGAAAATAGGAATTGGAAAATCAGTTCGATTGATTGTAAATCGATTTTGCTCGGGGGGTAGAACAAACTAGCAATGGAAGGATATTCCGCGGCGCTTTCTATGTGAAAGGAGGGGCTGTGGGATGATACCTAAAATAATCCATTACTGCTGGTTTGGAAACGCCTCTATTCCGGAAAAGGATAGAAAGTGTATAGAAAGCTGGAAGAAATTCTGTCCTGATTATGAGATAAAGCTCTGGAATGAGTCAAATTACGATATCTCAAAGAACAAGTACATGAGAGAAGCTTATGAATCCGGGAAATGGGGGTTTGTCCCCGACTATGCGAGATTGGATATCGTTTATCGGCATGGCGGCCTATATCTGGATACAGATGTAGAAATTATAAAGAATTTCGATGATCTTCTTGCCAATAAGGCTTTTATGGGATTTGAGAAAGAAGGAGCAGTGGCACCGGGATTAGGCTTTGGCGCCGAGAAAGAAAGCAAGATTATCAAGTACCTGATGGAATGGTACGAGGAACATAGCTTTTTAGATGAAAGGGGTAAACCGATTCTGACAGCAAGCCCGGCTATCAATACGCAAGAATTGAAAAAGATCGGTTTAAAACAAGACGGTTCCTGGCAAATGCTTTTAAACGAGTTAACAGTTTATCCCGCAGATTTTTTCTGCCCGATGGATTATGAAAATCGTGAGATGAATATAACAGAGAATACCTATTCTATTCATCACTATGCCTCATCTTGGATGCCGGAAGAGGAAATCAAGGCACATATGAACAGGATAAAATATAGAAATAGGTATGGGGAAAAAGGAGCGATCATAGCAAAAATCGTGAATTTTCCAATTCGATTAAAGTTCCATATAAAAGATAAAGGTGTAGGTGGAACTGTGTGTTTTGCCATAAATAAAATTAAGGGTGGATTAGATGATTGAATTGATATGATTTTTGAGTCATAAGAAAGGAATCAGCTGCCATGTTAGGATTTAGCATTCTTATTGCGGCGTACAATGTTTCGGATTATATTGAGGAATGTTTGGATAGTGTTAAAATGCAAACTTATGAAAAATGGGAGGTTATAATAGTAGATGATGGTTCTACGGATGATACGGGTATTATATGTGACAGATATGCAAGACAAGACAAACGTATAACAGTAATTCATCAGAAAAATCATGGGGTAGCTGTAGCAAGAAATTATTTGCTTAATAAGGCGAAAGAGGATTACATCATATTTCTGGATGGGGACGATTTCTGGAGGTCAGAAAGAATGCTGACTGAGTTGGCATATGCCATAGAGGCAAACTGTGCTGATATAGTGGCTTGGTGGCTGGTGACCTATGATACTTATACCGGAAAAATCAAAGAAAATAAAAATTTTATTGAAGAAAAGGCGGAAACACAATCAGGAGCAGAATTTATGGAAAGCATACTTTTCAAGAAGCCCATTGCATTTAATTGGTGGGGATGCATGTATGCTTTCCAGCGCAGCTTATGGACAAACAGTGGTATCATGTTTACAAAAGGAAGAAAGATACGTGAAGATGTGGAAGTATTGTTTAAAGTGTTTTTGCAGGCAAAAAAAGTATGGGTGATAGGAAAATATTATTATAGTTATAGGACGAATAGAGAGAATTCTGCAACCCAAAAAGTATCGCTTGATAAGCTGATTGACTCTTTGGAGGTTGCAGAAAGAAATATATCATATCTGAAAAAAAGCTGTGAAATTAATGAAAGATTAAAAAAGGTATTAGAAAGTAATTTCGCTAGTATATTTATGCGCGTTGGTACATGTTTGTATGAGCTTGATGAAAAAGAAAGAAAGGAATTTCATAAAAATCTCAAAGACAGAAGATGGATGCTTAAAAATATAAGCAAATGTGGTACTATAAAATTTCGCATTAAGGTTATGTTAGTAAGAATATTAGGAGTCAAGACAGGATTTAGACTTTTATGGTGGCGGGAGAAAAAGTATTGAGGTAAAGCATATGAAGATTGGTATTATGACGTGTTGGGGATCAGGGGATAATTATGGACAGCAATTACAGTGTTACGCGTTGCAGAAATATTTGAAGCAGCTTGGACATGATGCTTATTTAATTCGATATGATAAATCAATGGATTCTAAGCGATTTGAATTCTCTGGAAAAGTGTTAAGAAAATTAAAACGATCATATAAAGTCTTTATTCCTGAATACTGGAAAGAAAGAAGAGAGAACAAAAGGCTTGATAGAGAACGGACAGAAATTTCTTCACAAATCATTCATTTAAGAAATTTTAAAGATTTCAGAGAGAAAAATCTTTCTTTATCCAAGATAGTTTATACATCTTATCGGCAGTTAAGGGATAATCCGCCAGAGGCTGATATGTATGTGACAGGTTCAGATCAAGTATGGCATTTCTCTTTATCCGGATTTGGATCGCCGAAAGAGGAAATGCGTGCCTATATGTTAGATTTTGGAGGAAAAGAAATTATTCGTATATCAGCGGCGGCAAGTTGGGGAAGAACTGAAATACCAACAAAATGGAAGCGTCATATAAAGCCATTATTACACAAATTTAATACTGTAACTGTCAGAGAAGCGTCGGCAATAGAACTTTGTAGACAGTGTGGCAAGGATGCTGTTCTGGTTCCGGATCCAACGTTATACCTTGAAGCGGAAACTTATAGGAGCCTATATGAAAAGAATGAGGTAAGGAAACCTGCCAAAGACTATGTAATGGTATATTGGGTGAATAACGGAGGTCATCCTCCCATGGAGGAAATCAGAAGATGGAGCAAGGAACGAAAATTGGAGATTGAGTATGTTACAGGGAATGGAATGTTAGATAAATATCCACAAAATTATGCTACGGTGCAGGAATGGCTATATCTTGTAGATCATGCGCAGTATATTATCACAAATTCGTTCCATGCATGCGTTTTTTCTCTGATCTTTAAAAAAAGGTTTGGAGCCATAAAGATAAATGGCCAGGAATCCGGAATGAATGACCGTTTGGCAAGCCTTTTTGATATCTGCAATGTAACGCCTAGATATATAAGCGCAACCAATTTCGCTTGTTTAGACTGGGAAGCGGAAACAGTACAAATTGACCAGTGCGTTGACCTAAAAGAGGCGATCAGGGGGTGGGTAAATCTATGATATAAAGAAGCAGGTGCTGCTTTATTTCTCTGGGAGGTGATATTATGGTGAGGCAAACAAGTCAACGTAAAGTAGCTGTGGCGTTAACATATGCAACCCAATTTGTAAAGATATTGTCGGCTTTACTGTATACCCCCATAATGATGCGCCTGCTAGGGCAAAGCGAGTATGGGACATATCAACTCGTAAATTCAGTAGTGTCATATTTAGGACTATTTTCGCTTGGGTTTGCATCATCTTATACGAGATTCTATATGCGATATGCTGTGGGAGATGACAGCGAAAGCATAGCTAAGCTGAATGGAATGTTCTTGCTTATCTTTACTGTTATGGCTATGATGGCGGGAATTTGTGGATGTTTTATGATATGCAATATACACGGACTTCTGGGAAGCGGGCTCACGGATGAGGAGTACGGTATTGCTACGGTGCTGATGGTGTTTATGGTATTCAACCTTGTTCTATCCTTTTTCTCCAGTATATTCGACTGTATCATAACAGCACATGAACAGTTTATATTACAGAGGGTGCTATCATTTATGCAGACGATGTTTAATCCGTTAATTACGTTGCCCTTATTGTTCATAGGGACAGGTTCTGTCGGAATGGTGGCAGTTTCTACAGGGTTGTCCCTAGCCAAATTTATCGTCACAGTTTCTTTTTGCTTTAAAGAGTTGCAAGTGAAATTTTCGATTAATAGACTACAGATTTCATTGCTTAAGGAAATATGGAATTTTACATTTTTCATTTTTCTGAATCAGATAATAGATCAAATTACATGGAATCTGGACAAATTTTTACTAGGACGCATGAGAGGAACTATAGCAGTTGCAATATATGGGGTGGCAGGGCAACTTAACAATATGTATCTGGAGTTTTCAGGGGCTGTCTCAGGTCCTTTTGCTCCGCAAATTAACAGAATTGTTGCTAAAAATGATGATGACAAAGAGCTGAGCAATCTCTTTATTAAGGTTGGAAGGATACAAGCGCTTTTGCTTTTCCTTATTATTTCGGGATATATCTTTTTTGGGAAAGCATTTATTATATTATGGGGTGGTAAGGAATATGAGAAATCATATTATATAGGTTTGCTGCTAATGATTCCTGTAACAGTAGCACTGATTCAAAATCTTGGTATAGAGATTCAACGAGCGAAGAATAAACATAAAATTCGTTCTATTGTATATGCTGCTATATCGGTTGGAAATATATTAATTAGCATTCCACTTATAAAGGTGTATGGAGTTATTGGGGCTGCTGCCGGGACAGCAATTTCGTTTATTCCAGGAAGTATTATCTTCATGAATATATATTATTATCATGTCTTACACTTGGATATTCCTGAGTTTTGGAAACAGATAAGCAGAATAATATTAGCGGTAGTTCCGGCGCTTATTTTGGGAACTATTTCATGGAAATTTTTGCACATTGAAAAGTGGATGGAACTGATATCAATGATTTTTATATACTCGTTTGTCTATTGTATTTGTGCATATCTATGGGGAATGAATCCGGAAGAGAAACAGCAGGTACGAAAAATTTTTGAAAAAATAGATATAAAGAGGAGGTAGAAATGGTAGAGATCCATGATAAAAAAGAATGTTCAGGATGTGGTGCATGTGCAGCAGTGTGCCCCAAAAAATGTATAGAAATGCTGGAGGATAAGGAAGGATTCTTATATCCAAAGGTTAATATAAATAAATGTGTAAAATGTGACATGTGTGATAAGGTTTGTCCGTTCAAAAATAAATATCCAACAAAGGTTTATAAAGTATATGGATTTAATTCTATAGATGAAATGAACCGACTTAGAAGTTCATCAGGAGGTTTCTTTTCGGTGATTGCTAGATTGATCATAGCTGAGAAAGGGATTGTTTTTGGAGTTGGCATGACAGCGGACTGTAGGGAAAGCTGCTATTATGTGGCTGAGGACATGGACGGATTGAAAAAGCTGATAGGATCAAAATATATACAAGTGGAAGCAGGAAAGATGTTTGAGCATGTTAAGGAACAGTTGGAAACAGGAAGAAAAGTGCTTTATTCGGGAACGCCCTGTGCTGTTAATGGATTAAGGCGATTCTTGGGGAATGACTATGAAAATTTAATATGTGTAGATGTTGTCTGCCATGGAGTACCTTCTAAAAAAATTTGGATGAAGCATTTGGAATATGTTGAAAAGGAGAAGAAAATTGTTAATGTTAGTTTTAGATATAAAAAAGATGGATGGCAGAATTTCAGCATGGGGTACATATGCCAAGACCAAGGAAAGATTTTGGTTTCTAAGGATAGAGATTTCTATATGATAATGTTTTTGAACAATTATTCGTTGAGGCCTTCTTGTTACGAGTGCAGAGTCAAAGGGAATAATACAGCAGATATTACCATGGGTGACTTTTGGGGAGGAGAAGATGTGATTCCAGAGTTATATGATGGAAAAGGGTCTTCGCTTGTAATTTTGAGGAGTGAGAAAGGGCAGAAAATCTTTGAGGCTGTAAAGGCGGCAGGCAAATATAAGGAGGTAAGTTACCCGGATGCCGTCAGACATAATACACCTGAGTTTAAGTCAGTAGCAAAACCAAAGAGGAGAAAGGAATTTTATGATGACCTTAATAAGGTCTCATATGAAAAGATTATTGAGAAATATTGTAGTATCCCTTTTTCTGTAAAATTGAAAGATACAATCAAGAGTGCACTACGGAAGAAAGGGATTTCGGGGGGGTAATTAAGGAAATAGTACCCTATTGGATTTGTTATTGGTATATAGTGGAAGATACAAAACAGAATAGAGGATAATAGTATAGCAATGGAAGTGAAAAGGAATAATGGACTGGATATATGTCGTGTTTTGAGCATGTGTGGAATTATAGGTCTTCATGTAATGAATGCCGGGGGGGTAATAGCAAATACCGATTTCCTTTCAGTGCAAGGTATTTTAATGAGAGGACTAATTGTATTGTTTTACCCTGTAGTCAATATTTTTGGAATGATGACAGGGTGGCTCTATATAAGTAAAAAGGAAGTAAAAAACAAAAACCTAATAGAACTATGGCTGGCAGTGCTATTTTATTGCTTTTTGATTGTAACATTATTTAAAATTATTTTACCAGATAGTGTAGTTGGGATAAAGGAGTATATAAAGGTTATTTTTCCTCCAATTCAGGGGAGGTATTGGTATATCACATGCTATACATTTATGTTTTTAGTAATACCATATATCAATATCTTATTAAGAAAGCTGAATAGTATGCAATATAAGAAACTATTAATTTTGTTATTTGTGCTACTTTCGATAGTACCAACATTGGGAATGCAGGATTATTTTCGTATTCTTAAAGGGTATAGTCCATTTTGGCTGATTTACTGTTATATGGTGGGAGGATATTTGAACTTATATGGTTCTGCTATAAAGCAAAGCTGGAGTAAACGGCAGATGATGCTTGTACTGATAGCCAGTTCCGCGGGAGGACTCATTTCCCAGTATATAATCGGGGTTACAACTCTGGCTATAACGGGAAATATTTCAAGTCGTACGATGATGTTCTGCGAATATAATTCACCTTTGATGGTAATAAGTGCTATATTAGTAGTATTTACACTTGCCAGTGAGGGGGTCAAGATTGGAAAGCCTAAATTTGAAAATATTTTGAGACTTTTAAGTGGTGGTGCATTTGGTGTGTATATTCTCCATAGTCATCCGTTAGTTTATAACATTCTTTTGTCTGATGGTTTTATTTGGACTACTAGGAAAAGCCCTTTGATAGGAATGATGTGTGTATTACTTTCCGTAATGGCAATATACTGTATTTGCTTTGCTGTTGAGCTCGTGAGAATAAAAATATTTAAATTGTGTAAGGCTGATTTGCTGGCCCAAAAAATCGCGGCAGAAATAGACAGACTAGTATCTTAAAGAGAAACGCGCAAAAAAATTGTGTTTTTAGAAATGAATGAGGACAAAAGATTCAAATAAGGTTGATTTGCTGGTGAGAAATGTACAAGGAGGAGGTCAGGGAGCAGTGAGGGAGTTTATAGAGTGGCTGTTATAATAGTGGTGACTTTCACAGATAGGGGGGTAATTAAAGTTGAAAAGAATACAGATATTATGTATTACGACATTTTTATTGAGTTTATTGTTTCTATATTCAATTCCGGCTGTATATGCACAGACAGATATGGGATTGCTTATATGTGTTTTCCATGCAGTGCAGAAGAGTTGCAATTTTCAGAGGGTATCTCGCATATCTTGAGGAAAAACTCAGCAACCTGACCGGAGTGCCCATGATATTCAACCGTGAAGTTGTACCTAAATTCTTCGGGGAATTCTTAACGAATATATGTGGTCCTGTTGTTATGATTCTGTTTATTATTCTTTTGTTTATAGTTTCAATATGGCTCTGTGCTTATTTTGCCAAATCTCCCAAAGTGATTTCTAAAGCTGGTTGCGGAGTAAAGGCCGGAAGAGCCATATTGTGGATTTTGTTTGCTTTATGCATAGTTTTTTGCGTTATTTGTGCATTCGACTTAGCGACAAATGACCCTGTTCCCGGCAAAGTATATGAATTTTGTATAAATAACGGATAGACGTTAAGGGTGTAGTGTCATGAGGCAGTCATGGATGGTCTGACCTAGCAAGCTATTAACGCTTTTTGATACGACACAATTATATTTTATCGCATACCTGATCGTAAGGGCGGTAGAGAATTTAAAATTTTTACTTGTCAACCCACCATACCTTTGCTATACTAATTTTAAAAGCATAAATTCTCTTGAACTCCATACGGCCAGTTCCGTATTCTAGGGAAGCATTCCCATCCTACTTCAACAGAAATCTGTGCTTTTTCATTCAAACAACTTAAATTGCATGGGATTTCGTGAAAGATATAAGGCGGAGTGCAGCGGGTTCTCAGCGCCTCCTTTCAGGTAATCCCGAAAGGAGGAGAAGCATGGCAAACACGAAGCTGCAGAAACTGAACCTTTTGGACAAGTTCCTGTTCGATGAGGCGATGGAGGACAGAGAGACCTACCAGGCGGTCATCAGCATCCTGCTGGAGAACGAGGTAGAGCTGCTTGGAAAGACGGAAACGGAGAAAGAACTGCGGGTGTCGCCCGAACTGCGCCAGGTGCGGCTGGACGTGGTAGGAATGGACAGGGAAGGTACTATATACTACGCCGAGATGCAGCAGCGCAACACCGGGAACCTGATCCGGAGGAGCCGCTACTACCAGGCGCAGCTGGACGTATCGCTGTTAGAGCCGGGAAGCACGGACTTCAACCTCCTGAACGACAGCTGCTTTATCCTGATAGCGCCATTTGACATCTTCGGGCGAGGGCTCTACCGCTATACATTCGATGGGGTGTGCAGGGAGTGCCCTGACCTGAGGCTGGAGGACGGGAGCCTGAGGGTATTTATCAATACAAAAGGGAAGAACCGGGAAAGCTTTTCCCAAGAGTTCCTGGATTTTATGGAGTACATAGGAAAGACTACGGACGAGATGGCGGGAAGCACTGCCAGCCAGAAGATTCGGCGGATCCACAGAAGAGTCTGCGCGGTCAGGGAGTCCGAGAAAGCGGGGGTGAAGTATATGCAGAGATGGGAAGAGATAGCGTATGCGAGGGAAGACGGAAAGATCGAGGGAAAGATCGAGGGAAAGATCGAGGGGAGAGCGGCTTCTATATTGGAATTATTGGAGGAGAAAGAGCCGGTTCCTGTGGTCTTGCGGGAAGAGATCATAGCGGAGGAAAGCGAGGAAGTCCTGAAAAGGTGGCTGCAAGCGGCTTCCCATGCAGAGAGCATTGAGGAGTTTGTAAAAAGAAAGGCTCTTTTTTCATAAGGAAAGCCGATTGCTGTGTTAGGCCCTGAATTTACCATGATACGATGCTTTCTATCATATAAAGGAGCAGCCGTACCGTGGCCTGACAGAAGTGTCACGTATCGATGTTTCCCGTCACCACACGGCAGGTATCGTATGTCGGAATCCCGTAGGCAGCTCCGGATCTGCCCCAAAAGTATTAAATTTTTCCAAAACTCATTTTTTCCGTGAAGATAGCCGATGGTTGTGTTATACTGGTAGTCAGCGGGCAAATCGCCGCAGTGACGTGGAGGTAAGCATGATAGTAGGAATTGACTTGGGTACAACGAACAGTTTGATCGCATATTTCACGGAAGAGGGGCCGAGAATCATTCCCAACAGGCTGGGGAAGAACCTTACGCCCTCGGTGGTCAGCGTGGACAGTGAGGGAAATGTGTATGTGGGGGAGACTGCCAGGGAGCGTATGAGCCTTTACCCTGACACCGTAGCCGAGACCTTTAAGCGCAGTATGGGCACGGAGAGAGACTACATATTGAGCGGGAAGCACTACAGGCCGGAGGAGCTTTCCAGCCTGGTGCTGCGGTCTCTAAAGGAGGACGCGGAGAGCTTTCTGGGGGAGGAAGTGACAGAGGCTGTTATCAGCGTGCCGGCCTATTTTGACGACAAGAGAAGAAAGGCCACCAAGCGCGCCGGGGAGCTGGCGGGCCTTAAGGTGGAGCGCATGATTTCGGAGCCTACAGCCGCCGCGGTGGCCTATGGCCTTTATGACAAAACAAAGGACACACGGTTTCTGGTGTTCGACTTAGGGGGCGGCACCTTTGACGTGTCCATTCTGGAACTGTATCATAATATCCTGGAGGTACGGGCCGTAGCAGGAGATAACTATCTGGGCGGCGAGGACTTTACGGAGGTGATGGCGAAGCTGTTTTTGCAGAAAGCGAAGCTGCAGCTGCAGAACCTCTCTGAGAAAGAGCAGGTGCGGCTGTTCCGGGAGGCAGAAAATGCAAAGTGCGCCATTAATGATACGGATGTAGTCAGAATGGGCTTCTTATATAAGGAAGAGACTCTGGAACAGAAGATTACATATAAGGAGTACGAAGAGGCCTGCGAGGAACTTCTGATGAAGATCAGAGAACCCGTGAAGAAGAGCCTGGCGGACGCGGGCCTGAAACTTTCGGACATTGATGAAGTGCTGCTGATCGGCGGTGCCACCAGGCTTACCATTGTCAGGGACTTCCTGATAAGGCTGTTCCGAAAGTTCCCGGACACGAAAATGAATCCTGACGAGACAGTGGCCCTGGGGGCTGCGGTGCAGGCGGCCATGAAAGAGCGCAGGGAGGAAGTCAAGGAGGTCGTTCTGACAGACGTCTGTTCCTTTACTCTGGGCACCGAGGTGGTGGTGGAGTACGATGAGGGGAAGTATGAGGACGGCAGATTCTGCCCTATCATTGAACGGAATACTGTCATTCCTGCAAGCCATACAGAGCGGCTGTATACGGCCAGGGACAACCAGGGCAAGGTGCGTGTCCGCGTGTTGCAAGGGGAGAGCCGCTTCGCCAGGAACAATCTGTTCCTGGGAGAGCTGGAGATCGATATCCCCAAGGGGCCAAAGGGGAGAGAGTCCGTGGACGTGACTTACACTTACGACATCAATTCCCTGCTGGAGGTGGAGGTGACGGTGGTCTCCACGGGGGAGACGAAGAAGATGATCATCAAGGGACAGGACAACGAGATGACTGAGGAAGAGGTCAAAAGGCGCATGGAAGAACTGGCCTATCTGAAAATCCAGCCCAGGGATTACGAGGAGAACAGGCTGGTGCTGCTGCGGGCAGAGCGGATGTATGAGGAATCCCTGGGAGACCGCAGGCGAACGCTTGACCGCTACATCACGGCCTTTGAGGCGGCGCTGAAAGATGGGGATCACGATGCCATCAGGGAGGCAAGGGAAGAACTGAACGAGGTGCTGGAGGAGGATGACGAGGAATGAGCGGCCAGAGGGCTGACATCAGGGTGGTGCTCAGGCCCAGGACGGCGGAGCATGTCTTTCCTATGACGGTCAAAGATTCTTGGTGGTTTCTGTTTTGGTATAAACGACTTGAATCCTGTATTTGCTAAAAGGCATACAAATTGATGATGAAATAGAAGATGAACTATTTTGCGAAAGATTAGCGGAAAAGCCTTTGGAAAGGCATAAAGGATTAAACCGGCTTCGTGTTAGTGATTATCGGATTATCTATTCAGTGGATAATGGAAAACTGATCGTTTATGTCGTGGATGCCGGGAACCGTGGAGACATATATAAAAGGTATTAGAAAGGCGGCGCTCCGTGTATCTGGAGCGCCGAAAGTCTGCCGCCGCTTTCTCATAACGGTCAAAGCGGCTGTCACAGTCTGAAATATTCCGGGGCTCTTTTTTCAAAGACACAGTAGTACCGGAAGCCGCATTCCCTCAGGACATCCGCGGCCCGCTCGAAAGAATCCCCGATACGGGCTGTATCATGGGAGTCGGAGCCGACAGTGATGATTTCCCCGCCCAGTTCCCGATACCGCTTCAGTACACCCACGCAGGGATGGAAATCATGCATACCGGCCTTGATTCCGCCGGTGTTCAGTTCCAGGCCTATGCCCTTATCCAGGAGAGTTTTCAAAATCTCATCAAAAATGTCATGGTATACCGAATATAAATACTCGTCTTTTCCCGGCGCATACCTTACGGCATAGTCCAGATGCCCATATACGCTGAAATTCGAGAATTTCTGAATATTCTCCAGGATAGACTCAAAATATTCCCGCAGGGCTTCTCTGGTGCTGCGTCCCTGGAAGAAATCGGGATAATAGACATCCTTTCCATGGCAAAGGTGAGAGGAGCCGATGATGAAGTCAAATTCAAAGGATTTGGCGTAGACAGCATTTTGACGCACCACCTCTGGCTGCAGTCCCAGCTCCACGCCAAAGAGCAGGCGTATTTTTCCTGCGTATTTTTCTTTCAGGTTTGCCAGTTCATAAAGGTAGGAGTCAGTGTTCAAGAGGAAAAGCTTTCCGTCCAGATCCTCTGCGTCAGGATATTCAAAGTCGTTATGTTCCGTAAAGCACATGGTATCAAGCCCCTGTGCGATGCCCTGCAGAACCATTTCTTCCATAGGCGTATCAGAGTCTCCGGAGAAAGAGGAATGCAGGTGGCAGTCTGCTGTAATCATGAGTATATTCCTTTCCATCGTATTTTATTTTATAGATTATCGTTTGCAACATTGCGGTTCCAGGGGGTTTTTGCCCTGGATAAAGCCGGTGTGTTGCTTTCTGAATAGATATTATATCATAAATTATCCTGCCTGCTATCTTAATTCTAAACAAACTGTAAAATTTCCGAAAATATGGAAATTATTTTTCATTTACATCTTGAATTATCTCCTGAGATTGGGTAAAATAGCCTTGTTGATAAAAGTTTGACAATCTGGCATGTCCTGTGAAAAGGGGACAAGGATTGCCGAAACAGTTTAAAATATATTTTAGGAGGGAACTAAAATGGCAGTAAGAGTAGCAATCAATGGTTTTGGCCGTATTGGCCGTCTGGCATTCAGGCAGATGTTCGATGCTGAAGGGTATGAGGTAGTTGCTATCAACGATCTGACCAGCCCCAAGATGCTGGCTCACCTGTTGAAGTATGACTCTTCTCAGGGCAAGTACAAGTATGCCGATTCCGTAGTGGCAGGCGAGGACAATATCACCGTAAACGGCAAGACCATCACCATCTACAAGGAGGCAGACGCCAAGAATCTTCCTTGGGGCGAGCTGAAAGTTGACGTGGTTCTGGAGTGCACAGGCTTCTATACCTCCAAGGAAAAGGCCAGCGCGCATATCACGGCAGGCGCTCGTAAGGTCGTTATCTCCGCTCCTGCAGGAAACGATCTTCCTACCATCGTTTACAATGTAAACCATGACACATTGAAAGCCGAAGACACCGTTATCTCCGCTGCTTCCTGCACCACCAACTGCCTGGCTCCCATGGCTAAGGCTCTGAACGATTTCGCTGCTATCCAGAGCGGTATCATGACCACGGTTCACGCTTACACCGGCGACCAGATGATCCTTGACGGACCTCAGAGAAAGGGTGATCTGAGAAGAAGCCGCGCAGGCGCCTGCAACATCGTTCCCAACTCCACCGGCGCTGCAAAGGCTATCGGCCTTGTTATCCCTGAGCTGAACGGAAAGCTGATCGGCTCCGCACAGCGCGTACCTACCCCTACAGGCTCCACCACGATTCTGGTAGCTGTTGTTAAGGGCGAGGTTACCAAGGAAGGCATCAACGCAGCAATGAAAGCTGCCGCAACCGAGTCTTTCGCTTACAACGAGGACGAGATCGTATCCTCCGACGTAGTAGGAAGCACCTACGGCTCCATCTTCGATGCGACCCAGACCATGGTTTCCAAGATGGAAGACGGCAACTCTCTGGTACAGGTTGTCTCATGGTATGACAATGAGAACAGCTACACTTCTCAGATGGTTCGCACCATTAAGTACTTCAGCGAGCTGGCATAAGTGAGTGATAATTCTTGACGACCTTGAGGGGGTCCGGTCTTATGGGCCGGGCTCCTTTTTCAGTGTAAGGGTTGTTGGATGATGTACTATGGATGAAGAAACTTTTTAAGTATAGCAATCCCAATAATATATTAAAATGGAGGTTTTCGGTAAAATGGGCTTGAACAAGAAATCCGTTGACGACATCAACGCAAAGGGAAAGAGAGTTCTGGTGAGGTGTGACTTTAACGTTCCCCTGAAGAACGGCGAGATTACGGACGAGACCCGTATCGTTGCCGCTCTGCCCACCATCAAGAAGCTGATCGATGACGGCGGAAAGGTAATCCTCTGCTCTCATCTGGGTAAGGTAAAGGAAGGTCCCAATGAGAAAGAGTCCCTGGCGCCTGTGGCAAAGAGACTGTCCGAGAAGCTGGGCAAGGAAGTGGTGTTTGTAGCCGATTATAACGTCACCGGCGAAGCCGCCACCAAGGCTGTGGAGGCTATGAAAGAGGGAGATGTGGTTCTGCTCCAGAATACCCGTTTCCGCGGCAAGGAAGAGACTAAGAACGGCGAGGAGTTCAGCAAGGAGCTGGCTGATTTGGCCGATCTGTATGTATGCGATGCTTTCGGTTCCTCCCACAGGGCACATGCGTCCGTTGAGGGCGTTACAAAGTGCATCACCGCAAAGGGCGGCGAGAACGCAGTGGGCTATCTGATGCAGAAAGAGATCAATTTCCTGGGCAATGCGGTAGAGAATCCCGTAAGGCCTTTCGTGGCTATCTTAGGCGGCGCAAAGGTTGCCGACAAGCTGAACGTTATCTCCAATCTGCTGGAGAAATGCGATACTCTGATCATCGGCGGCGGCATGGCTTATACATTCTTAAAGGCAAAGGGCTATGAGATCGGCAACTCCCTGGTGGACAACGAGAAGATCGACTACTGCAAGGAAATGATGGAAAAGGCTGAGAAGCTGGGCAAGAAGCTTCTGCTTCCTGTGGACTCCGCTACGGTTACCGGGTTCCCCAATCCCATCGACGCTCCTGTGGAAGTGGAGGTCTATGATGTGGAGAATATGCCCGCGGACAGAGAGGGCTGCGATATCGGACCTAAGACGGCGGCTATGTATGCGGACGCTGTGAAGAGCGCAAAGACCGTGGTTTGGAACGGCCCTATGGGCGTGTTCGAGAATCCTACCCTGGCAGCGGGAACCATTGCGGTAGCCAAAGCGCTGGCTGAGACCGATGCCACCACCATCATCGGCGGCGGTGATTCCGCGGCGGCTGTGAACCAGCTGGGCTTCGGCGACAAGATGAGCCATATCTCCACCGGCGGCGGCGCATCTCTGGAGTTCCTTGAGGGCAAAGTACTTCCCGGCGTTGCGGCAGCGGACGACAAATAAGGGAAGCGGCGACTTCTTAAGGTGCAAAGCTCGCAACGCCGTGCGTTGCGGCAGCGGACGACAAATAAGAGAAGCCGAGAAAGCCTGAAGAAAATCTAAGCCAGGTTCGGAAGAATGCCCGGGAGAGGGCATTCTTCCGGTATTGCTGCTTTGGGACGAATAAGAGAAATGAATAGACTAGAAAAAAATCAACTGGATTTCATCAATCTGCGGCTGGGAACTTTTATACACTTTAACAGTGCGACGGTTCAATTTCACAGCAGCGAAATAATAGATTGGGAATTCGACCATGAAAACGGGGACGAGCCCAGGCTCTATCCGTTTGACGAAAAGGACTGGAATCCTGGGGAACTGGACTGCGGTCAGTGGGCGGCTGTGGCAAAAAGTGCCGGATGCCGTTTTGCGGCTTTGACCACAAAGCACCATGAGGGATTTGCGCTGTGGCCCACCGCTTACTCGGAGCACTGTGTACGGAATGCAGCATGTAAAAGGGATGTGGTCAGAGAATTTCTGGAAGCATTTCGCCGGGAGGGAATCGCAGCGGGTCTGTATTTTTCCATCCTGGATCTGACGGCAGGCATCGGCCGAAACGCATGCACGGCAGAGCACAAAAAACTGATCAAGGGACAGATCAGAGAACTATTGACGCAATATGGAGAAATCCCGTTCCTGATTGTGGACGGATGGAACGCGCCATGGGGAGGACCGTCCTACGACATGCTGCCGTTCGATGAACTGGACAGCCTGGTAAAGTCCCTGCAGCCGGATTGCCTTTTTATGAACATCGGATGTTCGGAGGGAATCCGGGGTACGGATGTGGTTTTCTATGAGAATGCTGCCGGGCAGGAGGCAGAGGATGATTTTTCAGGCCCCGGTGTGAGCTGCAATAAGCTTACAAGGACATGGTTCTGGCGGAAAGAGGATCCTGTCACGCCGCCGGCAGACGCCCAGTGGGCCCGACAGAAAATGGACGAATACTTCCCCAGAAACATTAATTTTATGCTTAACATTTCTCCGAATCCCATGGGAAAAGTCGACGCAAATCTGGCGGAGGCGTTCAGGGCAGTGGGGAATTGTGCGGCCCTGCCGGCGCCTTTGACACAGCTGCCGGACGGCTGGCTCAGGAGACAGGACTGAAACGAAAAGTATACACATCAATTAAACAGAAATCGAGGAATATATTATGGCTAGAAAGAAGATTGTTGCCGGAAACTGGAAGATGAACATGACTCCCAGCGAGGCTGTAAAGTTGTGCGGTGAGTTGAAAGATCTGGTAAAAAGCGAAAGCGTGGATGTAGTTTACTGTGTTCCCGCAATTGATATCGTGCCTGTGGTGGAGGCCGTGAAAGGGACCAACGTAGCGGTGGGCGCAGAGAATATGTACTTTGAGGAAAAGGGCGCTTACACAGGCGAGATTTCTGCGGCTATGCTGAAAGACGCAGGCGTGCAGTATGTTATCATCGGACACTCCGAGAGGAGAGATTACTTCAAAGAGGATGACGCGCTGCTCAACAAGAAAGTGAAAAAAGCCATTGAGACAGGGCTGACTCCGATTCTGTGCTGCGGCGAGACTCTGGAGCAGAGAGAGATGGGCGTGACCATGGATTGGATCCGTCTTCAGATTAAGTCCGATCTGGTGGATGTAACTGCGGACCAGGTCAAGGAGATTGTGATCGCCTATGAGCCTATTTGGGCCATCGGCACAGGAAAGACAGCAACCACTGAGCAGGCCCAGGAAGTCTGCAAGGGCATCCGCGACTGCATCGCCGAGATGTACGACGACGCTACCGCGGCTGCAGTGCGCATCCAGTACGGCGGTTCCGTAAATGCCGGAAATGCCGCAGAGCTGTTCGCGCAGCCGGATATCGACGGCGGCCTGGTGGGCGGCGCTTCTCTTAAGGCTGATTTCGGGAAGATCGTCAACTATTAACTTTATATCTACGAATCATCTGGAAAGGTTAATGAAACAGATATAAATCCTCCAGCAGGGCTGGGGAGACTGGCAGACGCAGGCGGCGATAAACAGAGTACCAGGATAAAACCCCCGTTGTATACTAGATGCAGATCTGGCAAACCGCACCAAATACAACGGAGGTATATCCATCCTGGGTTTTGCGGAATATAATTTCAATACAACTGAATAGACAGTTCGGCCCGATTATTCGAGCGTACCATCCTGTCGTTAAACAAAACTAGGGAACCCGATTTTATTGAATCCTGCGTTTTGCGGGATTTTTTTTGCTTTTTTATCCGGCCGAATTGTGATTGGAGGAAAATGTATGAAAGTACTGGTGTTGTCAAGCGGCGGCATTGACTCGACAGTCTGCCTGGCGCTTGCCGTAGAGAAGTATGGCTGTGAGAATGTGCTGAGCCTGTCTGTTTCTTATGGGCAGAAGCACAGCAATGAACTGAAAGCGGCGCGGAAGATTGCGCAGCATTATCATGTGCGGCATAAGGAACTGGATATGGGGATGATATTTGCGGGTTCAGACTGTACATTACTGGAGGGAAGGGGAGAAATTCCCAAGGGCACATATGCATCCCAGCTTCAGGAGAGTACCGGAAAACCGGTTTCTACCTATGTTCCGTTCCGGAACGGGCTGTTTCTGGCGGCAGCGGCGTCTGTTGCGCTGGCGGATGGATGTGAGAAGATCTATTATGGGGCGCATGCGGATGACAGCGCGGGAAACGCGTATCCGGATACTTCAGAAGCATTTCATGAAGCAATCAGCCGGGCAGTGTATGAAGGGAGCGGAAAGCAGTTGGAAGTCGAGGCTCCGTTTCTGCACAGCCATAAGGCAGATGTCGTCCGGACGGGGATGGGGCTTCAGGCGCCATTTGCATTTACCTGGTCCTGTTACGAGGGCGGAGAAAAGCCGTGCGGAAAATGCGCCACCTGTCTGGACAGGAGGAAAGCGTTTGAGCTGAACGAAATCCGGGATCCGGCGGAATATGAGGAGGAGAAGAAATGACAAATTCTGTTTTGTTTATAGTTTCAATTGTTTTTTATCTTTTTGCGGTGGTGATTGCCTACAAAATGTTCGGAAAGACAGGGCTGTATGTGTTTACGGCGATTTCGGCGATTCTTGCCAATATACAGGTGTGTAAAAATGTGGATATTTTCGGGCTTTCGACCACTGCGGGGAATACGCTTTATGCGGCAAGTTTTCTGGTGACGGATATCCTGTCTGAAAAGTATGGAAAGAAAGCGGCGCAGAAAGCAGTCTACATCGGTTTGTTTACAACCATTATTTTCCTGGTGGGAACACAGGGGCTGATCAGGTTTGTCCCGAACGCAAACGATATTATGAATGGGCCGATCACGATGCTGTTCGGTTTTGTGCCGAGGGTGGTTTTAGGAAGCACACTGGGATATATCTGCTCACAGACGATAGATGTTACGCTTTATCATTTCATCTGGAAAAAGACGGGCGACAATGAAAGAAAGTTATGGCTTCGGAACTGTGGTTCGACTCTGACTTCCCAGGCTGTGGATACGCTGGTGTTTACGTTTGCCGCTTTCTGGGGTGTGTATGACACGGAGGTGTTTGTGAGTATTCTGCTTACAACGTATCTGTTCAAGGCAATTGTGGCTTTCTGCGATACGCCTTTCGTATATCTGGCAAGAAAGCTGAAAGTGAAGGAGGAACATTAAATGTCTGAGTTACATGCACTTGGAAAACAGACAGAATACCAAACGGATTATGCGCCGGAGGTACTTGAAAGCTTTGAAAATAAACATATGGACAATGACTATTTCGTGAAATTCAATTGTCCGGAGTTTACGTCTCTCTGTCCGATTACGGGACAGCCGGATTTTGCGACGATCTACATATCTTATGTCCCGGATAGAAAAATGGTTGAGAGCAAATCCCTGAAACTGTATCTCTTTTCTTACAGAAATCATGGAGATTTTCATGAGGACTGCTGCAATAAGATTATGAAAGATCTGATAAATCTGATGGAACCGAAGTATATTGAAGTCTGGGGGAAATTCCTTCCAAGAGGAGGGATTTCCATTGATCCGTACTGTAATTACGGAAAGAAAGGGACAAAATGGGAGGAGATGGCTTTTGACCGTCTCGCCCATCATGACATGTATCCCGAAAAAGTAGATAACCGATAACAGATTTGGATGCCCCGTAGTCTTACGGGGCATATGCTTCCACTTTTTTCCGAAAATATTTTCAATCCCATGAATGTGTGTTATATTTATTGTAAAGGCAAAGAGCAGCTGCCTGTACGGGAGGAGACACTTCTCCCGCGCATGCTCCGATGAACAGGGACATGATAACGGAATCTTTTCGCAGACTTTCCGCATATGTCTGAAAAAAGGAGCATGGCAGAAATTTTGATTGCGTGAAAAGATATCTGATGCTATGATTAGATAAGAAAGACAGGAAAACCAGGTAAATGCATGAATCGGAACGGAAAGCAGACTACAGGGATCTGCTGCAGCGCTTCACGGAGAAGAGCGCAGAGATTTTCGGAGACAACCTGACAGGAATCTACCTCCACGGCTCCGCTGCCATGGGATGCTTTCAGGCGCGGAAAAGCGACCTGGATATAATCCTGGTGGTGGAGCGGGATGTTTCGGATGCTCTGAAGCTGGCATTTATGGGGCATGTGGCGGAATGGAATGAGGAAGCTCCGGCAAAGGGAATGGAGTTAAGCATCGTAAAAAGGCAATTTTGCAATCCTTTTGTGTATCCGACTCCCTTTGAACTGCATTTTTCAGAGACGCATCTTGGGTGGTACCGGACGGACCCGAGGGATTATGTACACAGGATGAAAGGCGTAGACAGGGACCTGGCCGCGCATTTTACAATTATCGGCAGATACGGAATAGCGCTGTACGGAAAGCCTGTGGACGAAGTGTTCGGACCGGTTCCCGGGGAGAATTATATCGACAGCATTGTGGCTGACATTGAGAATGCCGGAGAGGATATTTTGGAGAATCCGGTGTACATGATTTTGAACCTTTGCAGAGTACTGGCCTATCTGAAAGGCGGGGAATGCCGGACGGAGGCCTGTGCGGAGCCGCTTATCCTGTCAAAAAAGGGCGGCGGCCAGTGGGGACTGAAATATCTGCCGGAAGAATTCCACAGAATAATCGGGACAGCGCTTATGTGCTATGGAGACGGCGCCGAGATGGCGGTGCAGGCCGTGGAGGCGAGCCGCTTTGCCGATTACATGCTGACTGAAATACGGAGAATCCTGGGCACGGAGCCGTGGGAAAAGAGTGGAGAGCGCGGCGGAAAAAGCAAGACAGATTAAGGTTCAAATAACAATGAGAAAGAGGGCGGCGCAGGCATGAAAAAGATTTCGCTGGAGCAATTGCTGAAAGAGAGCGGGACCGAGTCCTATCCGGAGCAGTACCGCTATATATGCGCCGGAATGGAAAGCGGAAGCATCATACCGGTGAAAAGCTCTCCTCTGAACGGTAAAAAACCTGCTCTCCACATAAGCTATTGGCTGTCGGAGGAGGCCCCTGACCACACGGAGGAGATAGAGGAGCTGCAGTTTCGGACCATGCCCGTCATCCGGACGGATTATTACCTGAGCCATCCGGAAATCTACCGGGAGGAAAGAAAGTGGGTCAGGCTGCTGAACCGCTTTTTTTGCGACCGGTCCGGGGAGGATATGGGGACTCTGCCCTATGTGTCCCTGAATGAGAGGAGCTTTCAGATATGGGGCAGGGAGAAATTCCTCCAGAGGGAGCAGGGACGGAAAATCCTGGCCCACTGCGGCGTGGGATTAGAGCAGCTCCATGTTTACCGGACCACGGAGCCGCTGGCTTATTATTCCCACACCAGACAGGTGCCGCAGACCATACTGATATTGGAGAACAAGGATACCTTTTACACCATGAGACGGTGGCTGATGGGTGAGGGCGGACCGGAGGGCACACTGCCCTGCGCCGCCGGGACAGGAGAAAACGATTCCGAGGCGTTCCCCAGGAAGATATTCGGCGCCGAAATCGGTACGCTGATCTACGGCGCGGGCAAGGGAATCCTGCGGTCCTCCGAAGATTTCCGGTTTTGCGCGGAGCCCCACATCAACCATCCGGACAATGAAATCCTGTACTTCGGCGATCTGGATTATGAGGGCATAGGCATCTATGAGCGGCTGGCCGGTCTGTTTGCCGAGGAGGAAGAGAAAGGGCATACCATCAAACCTTTTATCCCGGCATACGAAAAAATGATAGAAAAGGCAAATGACTATGGAATTGACTTTCTGCCGCAGATGAGCGAGAAGCAGAACCATCACCTTTCCGGCCGGTTCTTCGGGTACTTTTCCCGCCGGGCGAAAGAAGACATGAATCGCTTCCTGGAGGAGAACAGATACATTCCCC
Source organism: uncultured Acetatifactor sp. (assembly GCA_910584235.1). Classification (GTDB taxonomy): domain Bacteria; phylum Bacillota; class Clostridia; order Lachnospirales; family Lachnospiraceae; genus Acetatifactor. The sequence goes on along the minus strand of CAJTZD010000013.1, from coordinate 19,453 downwards.
AGGAAATTGTGACGATAACGGATTATGAAACGCCTGCCGGAGCGGGCAAGGGGTGTAAGCATGCAATATGAATTTCTAAAGCATTTCCCCAGGCGGATGAAGCATGTGGGGGCATATGCGCTTCTGTTCGCGGGCAGCAGCCAGAAGACCATCTGGAAGCAGTATGGTTTTCTCAAGCTGGACGAGCAGGTCAATGTCATCTTCGCCGTGCTGCTGTACCTTATGGAGCAGTCCCTGAAAGAGGAGAACTGCACCATTGACGACATCGGCGCGTATGTAGACAGCCTGAATATGCGCTATTTTGAGAGAAATATGAGCTATGAGGACTGCAAAAGTCTGGGGGATTTCATCATCAATGTGGTACTTTCCAATGAGGGGAAAGCCATGTACTTTGACGGCTATGATTTCGACCAGAGGCAGTACCAGAGCATGAACATAAGCTATGTGGCCAACAAAATCGTCTATCTGGATTCCGAGGTGCGCAGGACATCCTATTATCTCACCGAGGACGGCTACAACCTGCTGCTGTCCACGCTGGAGATCGAGAACAACATGAAGATCACCATCCATGAGATGATCTTTCGGATGCATCTGGAGAAGCAAAGCTATGACAGGGCCGTGGATGACATCAAAAACGTGTTCAATCTGCTGCGCATCCAGCTGCAGAGGATTGAGGAAGCCATGGGTAGAATCCGCAGGAATGCCCTGAGCTATTCCGTGGCAGACTACGAGTCTGTATTAGAGGCCAATCTGGACACCATCAGTGACACCAAGCAGAAATTTCAAAGCTACAGGGAGCTGGTGAAGAGCAGGGCCAAAGAGCTTGAGGAGATGAACCTGAATGTCAGGCGGCTGGATGAAAAGGAAGAGGAGAAGCTGAAAAATCTGGGCGTCATTGAGAGTTACTTAAACCGCACCATTGATGAGCACCAGAAAATCCTGAGCAGTCATTTCGATCTGAAATCCCTGTATACCCGGGAACTGGAGCAGCTGTCCCAGATGTCCTTTATCCGCAGGTTTTCCCTGCGCAGCGAACTGTACGAGGAGATTCTGAAAAACCCGGAGGGGCTGTCTCGCATGGAGATTTTTCTGCGGCCCCTGTTTGGAAATACACCCGAGAAAATCTATAATCTGACGAAAGCCACGGAGCTGCAAAAGCCGGTTCGGAAAAAGGGAGAGGAAGAGCCGCAGGCTGTACTGGAGTTCGGAGACGAGATCTGGATGGAGGAGGAAGAGAGACTCAGGCAGCAGAAGCTGGCGAAATATGAGGACTGCCTCCTGACTCTCCTGCAGAAAGCCATGGCGGCAGAGGAAAAAGAGATCTCTTTGGAGGCAATCAGACAGGGTATGGAAGAGGGCGGAGAGGAGTTTCAGCGGCTCTTTCCGAATGTGCAGATCTTTAAGGAGGTTATGGTGGAGCTGCTGCGCGGCAGAGAGATCGATATCCAGGTCCTGCGGGAGGAGAGGCGCAATTTTATCGGCGAATTCTCAGGAGGCTTTCAGCTCAATGAGATGCTGCTGAACTTGATAGAAGAGCACGCTTTGCCGATACACCGGATTACGGTATACCGGATAGAGGACGGAAAGGTGATTTCCTTTGAAAACGTGCCGGACCAGGCGGGCAGGTATAAAAATATCTGCTGTTCCAATGTGCTGATCCGCACAAGGTGAAGCGGGCAGGGAAGCGCCGGGGGCATGGCGCTTGAAAGCGGTATGGGCTGTATGTGCCGGCTGCGCGGGCGTGCGCGCGGGGAAGACTGGGGACGTTAAGTCCGGAAAGCGGGAGAGGATTATGGCATATGAGATGGAGGATATCCGCATAGGGCAGGAGATTTTTTATTATCTGCTGGAGCATCACGAGATGAGCGAGGAGGCCCAGGAGAGACTGTTTCGCTGCTATGCGGAGAATGAGCGGATACAGAATCTGGTGAAGTCCCAGGGGGATGCGGCGGAATGCGATATTGAGCGCTACGGGGATGTAATCTATCTGATTCCCAGGGAGGACAATGCCTTTTTGGGTTTTTCCAAGGCCCAGTTAAAGCAGCTTCTGTGTAAATCGGGTGGAACGGACAAGGATTATTATCTCTCTCAGTTCGTTATACTGACGCTGCTGGTGGAATTCTACGACGGACAGGGCGCCACCAGCAAGACCAGAGACTATATGCGTGTAGGGGAATTGCAGAACTGCATTTCCGGCCGCCTGCGGGAGGGCGTGGAGCGGGTGAGAGAAGCAGAGCAGGACGGGGAGTCCGCCGAGGAGAAGCTGGGGCTGGCGTTTTCCAACATGGCCGAGGCCTATGAAGCCCTGCGCTCCGACGAAAGGGGCTCCAGGGCCAAAACCACGAAAGAGGGCTTTCTCTACAATATCCTGAACTTCCTCCAGAAGCAGGGGCTCATAGAGTATGTGGAGGAAGATGAGATGATCAAGACCACGAAGAAGCTGGACCAGTTCATGGACTGGAATCTGCTGAATCAGAACCATTTTCAGCGGGTGCGCAGGGTACTGGAGAGGTAAACGGGATGAAAGACTTCAAGCGCCGTCTCTCCTGAAGCGCTATGGCGCTGCGGGAGAGACGCCCGGGCGAAGATTTTGACATCAGAAAATAAGCAGACAGATAGGAGTTCGATGTGAGTAAGATAAATGCCGTTCGGCTGATCAATCTGAATTACAACAATAACGCCATCCGCATCAGTGACGAAACCTTTCAGCTCCATGGGGAGAGCACGCTTTTGTCCCTGCGAAACGGCGGCGGAAAGTCCGTGCTGGTACAGATGATGATGGCGCCATTTGTGCACAGACGCTACCAGAATGCCAAGGACCGTCCTTTTGCCAGTTATTTTACCACCAATAAGCCCACTTTCATTTTGGTGGAGTGGGAGCTGGACCAGAAAGCGGGCTATGTGCTCACGGGCATGATGGTGCGCAGGAGCCAGGAGATCTCGGAGGAGCGCCAGGATGAACTGGAGATCATTAATTTCATATCGGAATATAGAACACGCTGCCAACAGGATATCTACAATCTGCCGGTGGTGGAGAAGACCAAAAAGGATATCACATTAAAAAGCTTTGGGGCCTGCAGGCAGCTTTTCGAGACTTATAAGCGGGAGCGGAGCGTGCCTTTCTTCTACTATGACATGAACAATGCCGCACAATCCAAGCAGTATTTCAATAAATTGGCGGAATACCGGATTTATTATAAGGAATGGGAGACTATCATCAAAAAGGTCAATCTGAAAGAATCCGGCCTGTCGGATTTGTTTGCGGACTGCAAAGACGAGAAAGGCCTCATGGAGAAATGGTTTCTGGACGCTGTGGAGAACAAGCTGAACCAGGACAGGAACCGGATGAAAGAATTCCAGGGTATCATGGAGAAGTACACAGGCCAGTACAGGGACAACCGCTCCAAAATAAAGCGCCGGGATACCATCCGCGCTTTCGGGCAGGAGGCAGAGCGGGTGCGGGAGGATGCGTTTCACTACCGGGACGTATCGGCGCAGCTGACAAAACAGCAAGTCCGGATAGGGGATTTCATCCGCAGACTTCACGAGATGGAGGAGCAGGAGAGGGCGAAAGCGGATGCGGTGAAAGCGCACATGGAACATCTGACCCGGGAGCTGCGGCAGCTGGAGTACGAGAAGCTGTCCGGGGAGTTCCATGAAATAGCAGACAGGGAGCGGTATGCTCAAAGCAACCTGGAAATGCTGCGGATGGAGAGCGAGGGGCTGGAGCGGAGAAAAGAGGAGATTGCCGAGAAGCTTCATGTGCTGATCTGCGCAAAGCAGCAGGCGGATGCCGAGGAGTGCCGCCGGGAGCTGGATAAGGAGAGACAGAGCCTGGATTTCTTCCGGGAAAAGAAAGAGAATCTGGAGCCGGAGCGGCAGAAGCTGGGATCCATGCTGCGGCAGTATTTCGAGCATCTCCAGGCAGAGAATGAACAGGAGAGAGGACGGTGTCTGGGGGCAATTGACGCCCTGCTGCAGGAGAGGCAGCAGGGACTGAAAAAGCTGGAGGAGCTGCGGGCGGCTGAGAGCGGACTGACCGAGGCTGCGGGGGCGCTGCATGAGAGAATCCGGCTCTTTGACAGCGTGGAAGACAGATTCAACCAGGAATATATGGAATGTCCTCCCGGGTTGGGAGAGAGCGCGCCAGGGAGTGCGGGCCGTGCCGGGGACGGGGCGGGCGCAGCGCATTCCCAGGGGGTATGGAGCCGCAATCTCCTGGGAGAATATGAGGCCGGCGCCCTGGAAATCCGGCAGGCGGAATATGAGAAAGAGCTGAATAGGGCAGAGAGCGCAAGGCGGGACGCGAAAAAGGAGATAGAGCAGTATAGAGAGCAGATCAAAGCCTGCCGGAGGCTGTTGGAGGATGAGCTGGCCCGGAAAGGCCGCCTGGAGGCTGACTCGAAAGAGGCAAAGAAGCTGTTTTCGGACTATGAAAAGGAGCTTGCGGAGCGAAATGTCATTCTCCGGTATGCGGGTCTGGGCCAGGAGGATTTATTCGACACAGAGAGAATACTGGCTGCGGTGCAGCGAAAGCTTCTGGACACGGATCTGGCAAGACAGAGCCTGGAGAAAGAGGCTGCGGAATTGGAAAAGGAGCACCGCAAGCTCTCCAAGGGCCAGGTGCTGGAGTTGTCGGAAGAATTCCGCGGGATGCTGGAGGAGGCGGGAATCCATTTCGTATACGGCATGGAATGGCTGCAAAAGAACCAGCTGTCCCCGGAGCGGAACAGACAGCTGGCGGCCGCACAGCCCTTTCTGCCCTATTCCCTGATTTTGTCCGGCCAGGAGCTGGAGCGCCTGCGAAATCTCCCGGACCAGGTCTATACCTCCGCCCCGGTGCCCATATTGCTGCGGGAGGAATTGGAAAGGCAGAGCCAGGGCCTGCAGGGCACTGTGCGCTCTTTCGACGGATTGCATTTTTATCTATGGTTTAACGATAATCTCCTGGAGGAGGAGAAGTTAGAGGCCATGCTCTCCGAGCTGGACGGCCGTATCCGGAAGCTGCGGAAATCCATCGACACCCGCAGGACAGAATACATGGAATATGTGGGCCATCAGGAGAAGATCAAGAGCCAAAAAGTGTCGAAGAGCGCCTGGGAGAATCTGAAAGAGGATATGGCCAGACAGGAGAGCGCGCTGGCGGGCCTGGAGAAAGAGATATTGGGAAAAAGGGAAGAGCTGGAGGCTTTGGAGAACCGTCAGGCAGCAAGAGAGCAGGACGCGGCGGGGCTGGAGAGAGCCATCGCATGGCAGACCAGGAGGCTTGCGGATTTCGGACGGTTTTGCCAAAGCTACAGAGAGTACCTGGAAAACTGCAGGCTTCTGGAGAAGAACAGGCGGGAAAAGGAGCGGGTGGAAACCCTGCAGAAGCTGGAGCTGGAGAAGAATGCCCAAAGAGAGCAGGAGCTGGAGACAGAAAGGAACCGGGCCCAGACCCTGGAGCGCGCCGGTCAGGCCTGGGGGGAGAAACTGGTTACGTACGGACAGTATCCCTGCCCGGAGAAAGCACCCGCATTTACGCAGGACCAGGCCCAAAAGGCCGAGAGCCGCTACGAGATCATTACAAACGGCATCAGCGCGGAGCAGAAAGAGCTGGAGGAACGCGTCAGAACGGCACAGAAGCGCTATGACAGGGCCCTGGAGGAATTAAGAGACTCGGCCGCAAAATTCGGCCTGGAGGAGGACTGCTGGCTGGGGACAGCCTACGATAAAAAGGAGCAGGCCCACCAGGAAGAACTGCTGGAGAGCCAGAACAGAAAGCTGGACAGGCAGAAAGTTCTGGTGCACGAAGAGGAGATCAAATGCGCGCTCCTGCGCCAGGAAAAAGACGCAAAGACAAAAGAGATCAGGGAGCGCTGCCGGAAAGAGGAGCCGGTACCCAAGGAGGAAATCCGGACGATCCGCTTTGAGGACGCCATTGGGAAGCTGGAGTATGAGCAGGGAGAAGCGGGGAGAGAGGAGAGGCAGATTCTGGAGAGGCTTCAGACCTTGGAGAGCATTCTCACATCTCTGGCGGAGTATGAGGAGTTCGCCAGCCAGGCGTCCGCGGAGTGGGAATTCGACCTGGCGGCCTTAAGCGGCCGGGAGCTTAAGAATCAAAAGGGGATTCTTGTCCGGGATTACAATGCCTATCAGGAACAGCGCAGAGAGACAAGAGCCGCCCTGGAGAGGACTCTGAACCGGATGATCCGGATGGAAAGCTTTGGGGAAGACTTTTACCAGAAGCCCCTGGAGGCTATGCTGCAGCTCACGGAGGATGCGGAGCGTGTGATCCGGCAGCTGGACACCACCATAGCCTCCTACGACAGTCTCATGGAAAAGCTTCAGGTGGACATTGCTATGGTGGAGAAAGAAAAGGCCAAGATCACGGAGCTCTTGGGGGATTACCTGAAAGAAGTCCACGATAACCTGGGCAGGATAGACCGAAATTCCACCATCACTGTCCGGGAGCGGCCTGTAAAGATGCTGAAAGTGGAGCCGCCGGACTGGACGGAAAACGAGAGCATGTTCGCCCTGCGGCTGCAGGACTACATTGACGATGCGACAGTGAAAGGAATCGCGCTGCTGGAGGAGAACCAGAATCTTCAGGAATTCCTGGGCACGCGGATCACCACCAAGGGGCTCTATGATGCTGTGGTGGGAATCGGCAACGTGCAGATCCGCCTGTACAAGATCGAGGAGCAGCGGGAATATCCCATCACATGGGCGGATGTGGCGAAAAATTCCGGCGGAGAGGGCTTCTTGTCCGCATTTGTGATTCTGTCTGCGCTGCTTTACTACATGCGCAGGGACGACTCTGACATCTTCGCGGATCGGAACGAGGGAAAGGTGCTGCTTATGGACAATCCTTTCGCCCAGACCAATGCGGCTCACCTGCTCAAGCCCCTGATGGATATGGCCCAAAAGGCGAACACACAGCTGATCTGTCTGTCCGGCTTAGGGGGAGAGTCCATCTACAGCCGGTTTGACAATATCTATGTGCTTACCCTGATTGCCGCCAACCTGCGAAATGACATGCAGTATCTGCGGGCAGAGCACACCAGGGGCTCCGAGGAGGAGACGGTTTTGGTGTCCCAGATAGAGGTGATGGAGCAGCAGGAGTTTGTGTTTTAGAATAGGAGAAACGCGATGAAACGTGATTTGACATATGATGAAAAGCATAAAATGATGGTGGAAACGCCGGTGAACAAGCTGATTCCCCGGCTGGCGGTGCCCACCATCATCAGCATGCTGATCACCTCCATCTACAATATGGCAGACACTTTTTTCGTAAGCCAGCTGAGCACCAGCGCCTCCGGCGCCGTGGGCGTGAACTTCTCCCTGATGGCAATGATCCAGGCCATAGGATTTACGCTGGGCATGGGAAGCGGAAACTATATGTCCCGCATGCTGGGGGCCAAGGAGCAGGAGAAAGCCCAGAGAGCCTGCTCCACGGCAGTATATACTGCATTTGTCTTCGGACTGCTGCTGGCAGTGTTCGGCATTTGGAACATGGAGGCCCTTGTGCGGGTGCTGGGCGCTACGGAGACCATAGCGCCCTATGCCAGGGACTACGGACAGTATATCCTCATCGCGGCGCCCTATATGACGGTATCCTTTGTCTTCAATAATCACCTGCGGTCCCAGGGGAACGCAGCCTTATCCATGCTTGGCATCACCGCAGGGGGCGTGCTGAATGTCATATTGGACCCGGTGCTGATATTCTGGCTGGATATGGGGATCTCCGGGGCGGCTATCGCCACCATCTTCAGCCAGTTCGTCAGCTTCCTGATCCTGCTGACCTTAGTCATTCGCTCCGGAAATGTGCTGAAGCCCCATCCGAAGTTTTTCACCATGAAAGGATGGGTGTACAAGGAGATCCTGTCCGCGGGGATGCCTACCTTGGGGAGGCAGGGGCTTGCCAGCCTGGCCTCTGTGCTGTTAAATGTGGCGGCATCCGGCTTCGGGGACGCGGCTGTGGCGGCCATGTCCATTGTGACCAGGATCATGATGTTCATTAACTCGGCGCTCATCGGCTTCGGCCAGGGCTTCCAGCCTGTGTGCGGCTTCAACTTCGGAGCCGGGCGCTACGGGCGGGTGCTGGAGGCGTATTATTTCTGCCGGAGGGTGGCTTTTGTGTTCCTGCTTGTGATGGCGGTGGTGATGTTCGCCGTCTCCACGCCTATCATGAGGATGTTCCGCAGGGAAGATGCGGAAGTCATCCGGATAGGGGCGCTGGCGCTGAAGCTGCAGTGCGTGTTGCTGCCGGTTCAGTCCTTTACCATCATCGGAAATATGCTGACCCAGTCCATCGGATACAGCTTCCGGGCGACCCTGACGGCCATCGGGAAGCAGGGGTTATTCTTCATCCCGGCCATATTGATTCTGCCGGGGGCTTTCGGCGTGCTGGGGCTGCAGCTGGCCCAGCCGGTGGCGGATCTGCTGACTTTCGTGCTGACGCAGGTGATTGTGATGGGAGTGGTGAGGGAATTGAGGGAGATGGAAGCGGTGGAACAGGGCTAACGCCCTAGACCACCGCCTCTATAAGAACTTTGTCTTCTATTCGTAGTTTTTTTATCCCAACGGTTTTCTTTTTATTGAAGTTAAAGCTGAGCATATACCCTGTCTCCTGGTGGAAATAATCCAGATACGCCAGAAGCTGTTTCTCTCCCCGTTCATTGTATTCGTTGCCATGCCATATTTTGAGTTCCACCACAAACTGTTCTCCAAGATAGTCTACTATCACATCTGTCTGCCTGGCATCTAAAGTCTGAGCTTCTATATAATAATTCCCGGTTCCGTTGATGATTGGTTTCAAATACAACAAGAAGAACTTGCGTCCATATTTTTCAATGAATTTCTCATCATTGTCCCCATAGATATCTGTAAAATGCTCTACAAACCTGGCCAGTACCAACTCCATATCAAGCCGATTCCCGACAATGAACTGATTCTTGCTGCCCTGGCCATAGAAGAACATGTCGCTTGCCACGGCTTCCTCCGCAATAAATAAATCTAACAGATACATCTCAAAAATGCGGTTCGCCACGGCTACATATCCCTTCTCCTCTTTTAAAAATCCAAACATAAGCCCTAAGTCGATGGATTTTTCCGCCGGACTGAAAGATATCTTTCTGCCCTGGTACAAGATCTGTTCTATCATGTTCCGCAGATTCGGATAGACATCGAATTGCTTTGTCATGCTGTCAAAAAGAGGAGGCTTTGATTTCAGCATGGCTTTGACTGCTTCAACGATACCTTCCTTTGTCCAGATGCTTTTCCTGCCCGAAAACCTTTGCCTTTCCGGCAGTTCTTCGTCCATTATTTTGCAGATTGCCGATACCAGATAGGGATAACCGGATGTATATCGGTAAAGTTCGGCGGCTATATCCGCTACGGACATTCCGGTCTGATGGTCTGACTCATATTCCTGGAGCATTCCCGCAATCTGTTCAGCCGAAAATCCCATATCTATTGTAAACTTTGCAGCAATGTTCCAGGGGCTGTTATAACGCTGCTCTTCCGCAGGGCGTATTTTCAGCTTCAAATTCTTGATGTCGTACACACCTGCCAGGACGACGGAATGGAAAGCCGGCTTTTTGGCCCTGTTCAGGTAATATCGTCGAAGTAGTGCAAGGAAGTCAAGGAATACCTGATTGTTGGAAGCGCTGTCAACCTCGTCAATCATCAGTACCACAGGCCGCCTTGACATCCCGCATATCCGGCTGAATCTGTCAAACATTTCCGCCATATCATATTGGCCATCCAAAATCTGGAGGAACTCTTTCTTAAGCTTCGCATCTAAAGAGTCCTGCCCATGATCCTCCAGCGCTCCCTTAAAGCATCTGACGATTCCCCTTACGAAGCTGAACTCATCCTGAAAGACAGAGGCGGTCAGTTCCTGGAAGTCAAAGGGCAGCACCAGGTAATCTGTCTTTAGATAGTCAGCCAGGAGAAGCAAAGTCGTGGTTTTTCCGTACTGCCGTCCTCTGCTGATGATGAAATAGCAGCCTCTCTCGATGTAGCGTTCCTTTATGACTTTTAGGCGCTGGTCGAGATTTACCATATAATGAATCCCGGGGCTGCATTGGCCTTCCGTATTGAAATACTTCATCCTGTTCTTTCCTCCCTGTAGTGGTAATAAGACAGGTTATCTGTAGATTCATTTTAACATTGTGTTTGCGGGATGTAAAGGTGAAATGTGGGATTATGGCTTTGGGGATATAGGGGATATTGGGAAAAAGTTCGCCTTACATGCCATAAAGCGAACTAAGGAGAATGTTTGATACTATTGGGAGCAAGTTTAATATGGAACATAAGGTCTCGGTCGATAAAGCCGTTATTCTTGCAAGCGGTTATGGAAGACGCATGTGCCGAAATATTGCAAAGTGGCTTCAAACCAATCAGGACAGAAGATTAATCATTTTTGCAAAAGACGATGCTGTATCCAGAAAGACGCATTGCTGACGGTGTAGAGGTGAGAGATGCCAGAGTTAACAAGGGCGGAGTGTGAAAAGAAGCATTATGATGAAATGTGCAGACGGGGCTGCTTCACCATGCAGGACGTGGCCTACATAGTGGGAGAACAGTCCGGGGCTGCCTATGTGGTAAACGATTATCAGCGGAAAGGCTATATCGACCGGATACACCGTAACCTGTATGTTGCAATGGATATGGAGACAAAGCAGCCTGCTTTGAGCCGGTATCAGATTGGCAGCAGACTGTTCCCGGATGCCTACATCTCCCTCTACAGCGCATTCGAAGCATGGGGCTATGCGCCCCAAACCTGCGGCGAGGTCTATGTGGCGACTGAGAGCCGCTTTACGGACTTTCGATACAACGGCGTTTTCTACCGCCATGTGAAACGGAGGAACGCTGACAGGGAAGAGGTGGGCGGAGCGCTGGTGACCAGCCTGGAGCAGACGGTGGTGGACAGCATCCACAATTTCGATAAGGTTGCCGGGCTGGAGAACATAGCCGAATGCATCAAGCGGCTGCCGCCATTAGACATGGACAAGCTGTTGGAATGTCTGAGGAGGTATGGAAAAGGCTTCCTGTATCAGAAATGCGGCTATGTGCTGGAGCGGCTGCAAGCTTACGTGAAGCTGCCGGAAGCTTTCTACCGGGAATGCCGGGAGCACTGCCCCAGTACCGTGCGGTATATGGGGAAAGGGGCGGAGGGGCTGGTTTATTGTAAGGAGTGGGGGATTTATGCGCCCTGCTTAAAAGATTGGTTATAACTGCGATATGAGAGCATGATACGGTATGAATAAATAGAGATATTTGCCGTACAATTGCGGGGAGAGCTGTGGAGGATGGACAAGGGTGAAAAAAAGAATCTTTTAATCTATGCGCATTATTATAGTCCGGATCCGGCATCAACTGGACAGATTCTTCAGGAATTGGCAGAAAGAATGAGGGAGAGCTTTGATGTTACGGTAATATGTGTAGTGCCGTCTTACAGTGGGAACATTGCACCTGAGTATCAGAGAAAGAAAATTTTTTATGAGAAACTGAATGGAATCAAGATTGTACGATTAAGAGTTCCCGAATTCAGCAAGAAAAATATGGCCAGTCGGGTGAGAAACATAATTGCATATTTTTTCGGTGCAATGCGTGCAACCAAAATGGTGGGAAATCAGGATTATGTATTAGCTATTTCACAACCACCGATTCTGGGAGGCCTACTTGGAACTTATGGAAAATGGAGAAAACACGCTAAATTCATATACAATATTCAGGACTTCAATCCAGAGCAGGTGATGGCTGTTGAATATACAAGGAGCAGGTTTCTTATTGGAGTAATCTTCAATAAGGCTTTTGGGAATCCCCCCAAAAGCCTGCTATACTTTTGCCAGGATCGGATCAAGGAGTCGTCGTACTTCTAAAGTGCATTCTGCATAGAGCTGTAGGAACTCCAGGAAAGGAAAGATGCCAAAATACTGTCCGGCATATATGATGACCGATTTGGGCCTGGTCTCCTTGTAGTTCTTCACTACTGCAGTATAATTCAGAAAGGAATATCTTTTTTTACAACGCCCTTTTTTACAAGGCTGTTATCAACAGAAGAATACGGAGAGGTTGTTTTATACAATTCGTGGATAGAAATTATCACAATTTTTGCTACATTTCAACTTTCTACAGGTGTATTCAATAAAGCAATGATTAGGTTTGAGAATGACAGAGATGGATATACCTCTTCAACATTGTCATTAGCATCTATGATAACCTTGGGAATTTTTGCGGTATATTGCATCGGCTCTTCTGTTTTGGACAGTTATATTGATTTACCTAAATGCATGATGATAATGATGTTTTTTGAAATATTTTTTTCAACGGCCATGTCATTTTGGGCAATTCGAAACAGATTTGAGTATAAGTATAAAAGTGTTATTGTCTTTACGCTTTTAGTTGCCTTTTTAGGCCCTATGATAAGCATATGGCTCATTTCTTTGGCGTCCAACTCTATGCAGGCAGAGGCTAAGGTTCTCGGCATGTTAGGCATAAAAATATTATTTTATATTTTTGTATATATACATATTTTGCGGAAAGGGAAAAAAGTTTTTGTGAAAGAATATTGGTTGTATGCTCTTGCATATAATCTGCCCTTGATACCGCATTATTTATCCCAGCAGGTTCTCACACAGGCTGATCGAATAATGATTAATGACATATGCGGAAAAAGTGACGCGGCAATCTACGGAGTGGCATATCAGTTAGCCATGGCGGCTTTTATGTTTACTTATGCGATACACAATTCTCTTGGACCATGGACTTTTGAAAAAATAAAGAAAAAGGAATATACATCTATAAATAATATAGCGATTTTAATTGAACTTCTAATAGGAATAATGTGTTTTGGATTTTCTTTAGTAGCTCCGGAATTGATTTATATTTTAGGGGGTGAAGTATATATAGAAGCTGTCTGGGTAGTTCCGCCGATAGCAATGAGTGTGTTATTCCAAACAATTTATACATTTTTTAGCTATGTTGAGTTCTATTTTGAGAAGACCAAATTTGTGATGATTGCTTCTATCATATGTGCAATTTCAAATTTATTTTTAAATGCTGTTTTTATTCCTTTGTATGGATTTGCAGCAGCTGGATACACAACTTTGTTTTGCTATGTGTTGTATGCCTGGGTACATTATCAGTTTATGAAAAAAATAATAATAAAAGAAAACATAGATACTGTCTATAGTGGAAAAAAATATGGGTCATAGGGCTGTTTTTTATAGTGACAAGTATATTTGCCAGTTTTTTATATCATAGCAGATTCGTTCGATATGGTTTCATCATTATTATGCTGGTTTTAGCAATTTTAATCATTACGAAAAACAGAGATAAGCTGTTTAAGGCTTTGAATCAATAACATGCAATACAAAGGCGGTCGGTGTGAGATTGAAAAAAGATGTGAACATGGGAAAAAGTTATTTTACTCCACAGATCAGCAAGGTACTTTACGCGATAGCTATTATGCTGATGGTTGGAGAACATATTTTTTACAGTGATAGATTTCAGGGTTATATTGCCTTAAGGCCATATAAAGGCATTGCGCTGGGAACCTATCTGTCGCTGTATGCTTCGTGTGTATCAATATATTCGTTTATTACAGGATATGGACTTAAGCAGAAACTGAAAGAATCTATCAGTTTGAAAGAGAGGTATTGCTGGACAGGAAACAAGTTACTTAAGTTTATGACAAATTATTGGGCTGTTTTTATACCAGCTGTGCTAATTGGTATTTTCTCGGGGGGGTACATTGCTCATACGTGGAGATTTTGTGGAATGGACTAGGAATTTCCCATTCTATCAATTATGAGTGGTGGTATGTTAGATTTTATGTTATTGTCTTATGTTTATATCCATTTATGGATTGGATTCATTGTATGTTAAAGAAGAAAATGACATTTATTGATGGGGTTATAGTGATTTCCTGTATTACGATTACCACCATTCCGGCTTTGCATACAAGGTTTATATATAATATGATAATGACAATTGTCGGATATGAGTGTGCAGAGATTGGTGTATATAAGTTGAAACCTGCGTCAGGCCTATGGGGATGGATAATCGTATCAGTGATTTATCCGATAAAATGGTTTTTGGTTTTATTTTTAGATAAGTACAGTCATAATGTTTTGGATGTTATTTTGGTTCCGCTGATGGTCTATGGTGTTATTTGTATTTATAATTCTTCTTTCATAAAAAAAGGAAATTGGTTTGCTTGTAGATGGTGTCTGAATTTGCTGTCCAGATATTCCATGATGATTTGGCTTATCCATAGCTTTTTAATTTATTATTATGCCCATGATGTAATGTTGAGGGTCAAATATGGGATTTTGATCTATCTATTAACAATTATTATCTCGGCAGGAATAGGAGTTCTTATCAATTATATGAAAGGAATAGGGCGTTTTTGCTTTCATAAACGTCATAAAAGGTTAAAATGAAGAGTGCCATAAAACTTATTATCATTTATCTTATGAGACTTCTTATGAAGATTTTACATATTTTTCCAATAAAGGAGAATCGAATTATTTGTAATGCGTACAGGGGTATGCAGTACGCGGGCAATCCAAAATATCTATCGGAATATATCAGCCAAAAGTATTCTTTGGAGTATGAGATTATCTGGGCTTTTAAGACACCGAAGAAGTTTGCGTATTTGTCAGATAGAGGAATAAAGCTTGTAAAATACAGTTCCATCAAAAGATTTTATTATGAGGCGACAGCAAAAATATCTATCAATAACATCGGCTCTTTCTCATGGCTGCCGTTAAGAAAGGGGCAGGAACATGTCAACACCTGGCACGGAGGATTTGGGGTAAAGAAATGCGGGCTGGATGAAAGCGCAAACAATAAAATAATGAAAAGAACAATCCAAATGTCAACCGACAATACTACAAATTTGATATCAACAAGTGAGGAATTTGATAGAGATATAGCTGTGAAAGATTTGGGTTTTAAGAGAACCACACTAAAAATTGGATATCCCCGGAATGATATTCTTTTTAAACAAAAGAATGGTGAGATTGATCTAAGAGATAAAGTATGTGAGTCATTGGGAATCAATAGTGGAAGTTATATTGTCTTATACGCGCCGACATGGAGATATAATCGAAAGTATAAATGGACTTCTATAGATTACAATAGTCTGAAATCAATCATTGGTGAGAAGACTGGACGTGAAGTCGCGATACTATACAGAATGCATCATCTTATGGAAAGTAATATGGGAAGCGAACGCTTTACGATTGATGCAACGGATTATCCTGATATGCAAGAATTACTGGCAGTTTCGGATTGCCTGATTTCCGATTATTCTTCATGTATTTGGGATTATTCCATAATGGGGAAACCTATTTACTTATATACGCCGGATGTAGATGAGTACGATAAAGAGAGGGGGTCCCATGTGAGGATATATGATTGGGGCTTTCCTGTGTGTAGGACAAATCAAGAATTATTTGAAGCTATCATGTGTATGTCGAGTGTTCGGGGGGGCGAATTGGCAGAAAAGTTCCAAACTGTTAATGGCTCTTATGAAAATGGTTTGGCATGTGAGCGATTTTGGGACTACATTTTAAGCAGAAATTCATACAATGCTTATTCAGGAGAGAAATAAGATGAATGTTGGTATAATCTTGGCTGGCGGAACAGGGACAAGAGTCGGGGCTGGAGTGCCCAAACAATTTGTAAAGGTCAGAGAAAAGCCAATTCTTGCATATACACTGGAGATATTTCAAAATAACGACAATATAGATGTCATAGAAGTCGTATGTCATAAAGACTGGCTTGATGAAGTAGAGAATATTTGCGCTCTCTATGGTATTGACAAGAAGAAATGGACATGTGCAGGGGGAACTTCGTTCCAGGAATCAACCATGAGAGGTGTTTTTAATCTAAAGGGAAAGATTAACGAGGATGATATAGTAGTTATTTCATTCGGGGTATCTCCTATGACACCCCAAAAGGATATCGATGAATCGATCCGTATATGCAGCGAATATGGAAACGCAATCGCATCGACTGACATAGACCTTTGTACCTGTATTAAGGATGATGAGTATTCAACAACGCAGAATATTGTCAGAGAAACTTTAAAGGGATTTGCAAATCCATGGACATTCAAATTCGGCGAGCTTTGCAGGGTATATGAGGAGGCTGCAGACAGAGGCATCCTGAATGCGATTGAGCCCCATACAACATCGCTCTATTTGGCTTTGGGCAAGAGGCTGTGGTTCTCACAGTCAACAGCTGTGCAGTGTAAGATAACACATAAAGCAGATTTGGACATGTTTGAGGGGTATTTGCTTCTTCAGGAAAAGAGAGCAGAAGAAAATAAGAAAAAATCAGGAGGGACGGTCAATGATTACCTATAAAGAATTTGAAGTGATAAGAACCTTACTTAAGGCAAAAGATATTCCGGATAATATTCCGTCTTTTGTAATAGAAAACAAACATTACTATACATTTAAGTCGGCTGATGAGGTTGCCGAGCTACTAAGCAGTCTTGAAAAGAAAGGTTATATAAAAGATGGAACGGTAACGAATGATGCAATTGAGGAAATCAAGCCGTTGAAAGTAGAAAATGCTGTAATCCTTGCGGCTGGCGGCTCTGATATCTCGGCAAAATCGGTTTATTCTATGCCAAAAGGTCTCTTTATGAAGAACGGTGAGACATTAATTGAGCGCCAGATTCGCCAGCTCAGAGAGGCGGGGATTGAGGATATCACTGTTGTGATAGCCTATAAGCAGGAAATGTATTTCTTTCTTCAGGATAAATGGAATGTCAACCTTGAAATCAATCCGGACCTCAAGAAGAACAATATATATTCGCTCTATGTTGCCCGGAGGCACCTCGGAAGTACATATATCTGCAATTGCGACAATTATTTTGAGGAAAATCCTTTCTCCGAATACGAGTACAATGCCTATCATGCCAGTGTTTATAAGAAAAATGCTCATAATGAGCTTGTTTTAAGGAAAAACTCTTCCGGAAGAATTCTCGAGGTGTACAGTGGCGCAAAGAGCGGAGAATGTATTTATGGACATGCGTACATTGACAGAGAGCTTAGCCGCAGACTTGTAAAATATATGGAAGAGGAGATGGATGATTTCCGTGTTTCAGCACTTTTTTGGGAAGAATTTATTGGTAGACATGCAGAAGACCTTGATATGTATGTGCGCGAATATGATGCAGACTTCCTGTTTGAGTTTGATTCTATTCAGGAGATTCAGAACATCGATGGACTGTTTCTGGGAAATGTCAGTGGCAGAATTAATCAGAAGATCTGTGATGTATTAAGGTGTGAAGAAGATGAGATTCGTGATATCGAAATTCTTCAAAAAGGTCTTACCAACATACTATTTACGTTCACGGTGAGAGGAGAGACGTACATTTTCCGCTATCCTGGTGACAGCAGCCAGTTCTTTATTTACAGAAAGAATGAGTGTTTGGCGCAGAAGCTTGCAGCAAAATCACATGCCGATGACACTTATGTTTACATTGATGAGTCTGGTGTCAAAATCTCTAAGTTTAGAAAGAACTGCCATGATCTTTATGGTCTATACTATAAAGACGTGGAGCTAATGAAAGCGGTAGCGCGTAAAATACGAGCTTTTCATGAAGAGGGCTATGATCTTCCTGACTGGGAAGAGTATAATTACGATCCTATCTGGCAATGTGAACGTCTTTTCAGGGAAGCTTCAAAAATGAAAGGGGATCTATTCAAAATATTTGAAAAAGAATGGGCTATCATGAGGAAGTTGCAAAAATATGCTGACATGGATGGAATACAACATACCATGTGCCATAACGATATAAATATAGATAACATTCTGAAGACGGACACTACCCTTGACATCATTGACTGGGAATTTGCCGGTTATAATGACCCTGCTTATGATTTTGGACGGGTAATTGCCGGACTCGACTATGATGTAAATGAGCCCAAAATCATGGATATCCTTGAGGCTTATTTTGGCAGGCCGGCAACGGAAAAAGAGCATTTGCACTGGATGGCATATTCTGCAATTCATAACTGGTATTATGTTGGCTGGGCTCTTTACAAAGAGTCGATCAACGAGAGCAGCCGTGACTGGATGCTTTTCTTCTTCAAACAGAGTAAAAAGCTGGCGGCATGGTGTATGCCAAGATATGAGGCTATGTATGGAGAAATCTGAGATTGAAGACTGATTCAATGGCTTATGATGTTATTATCTGACAACAAATCTGAGTGATTTTCCTGGCGCAACTGTGTCCTTTCACGAAGAGAAACCTAATATTGGAAAAGGCCATTCTGCCGGGAGTTATGGATAGTATACAAATATTCCATAACCCTCGGCATTTTGTTGCGTAGAGGTATAATATCTATATAGTATGGGTGTATGCCACCTAGGCGGAAAGGGTACCGAGCCACTCTTCTTTCTGCACCCGGAAGAACTGCAGTCAGGGGCGCACCCGGCTCTGCCTCCATGAGCTCCTGCAGGATGTCCTTGAAGCATATAAATATTCCTTTTCGACTACCGACTAAAAATGCCAGTCTTAAAAATGGACTGGCAAATTTGAGAGTTGGATTTATGGAGTTGATTAGTTGATAAAATATTCTTTGTATAATTTATTTCTATATAGTTTATCTTGTGTGACTCTGATTACATCCTGTTGCCGCTTATCTTCTATTAAACGTGCAATCAGTTGGGAAAGTTTTTCCTCACCTTTTTCTACACCTTTTTCTATGCCTTTTTCAACATTAATCTGGTCTCTCATCAGCAACGTCATATACTCATGCCTCCATTCCCGATTCTGTTTTGCTTCTTTTACAGCTTTATCAAGTTCCTGTACAAAAGTATCATTTGTAGTTTTTCCGGCGGCATAATCTAAAAATGCTTTCAGTTCTTTGCTGACGTCATCCATGTCGCTGTCTGTGTTCAGAAAGATCTTTGTGGTTTCATCCCCCATGGAGATGCTGGAGTCCTCTTTACAGAGGTTTTCAAATGTATAAATATGCCGCCTATGTCCCAAAATGTCTTCCAGGCAGATAAAAATAATAAAACTGCGGTTCAGCTTTCGGTACGTCTGTCCTTTATCAATCAGCTGTAAATCTATTAAACTCTGATAGTATCTGCTTCTTTTAGGGAGTTCTTTGGTGTCGCTGGCCTGCATTTCTATATTGTATACAATATTTTCATTATCCTTTACATACACATCAAGCCGGATGCTTTTGGCATCAGCATCTGGTTTGATTGCTTTCTGTAATTCCGGATATTCGATATGATCTATTTTTAAATCTGGAAGGATTCTTTTCAATAATTCCTGGCACAATCTTGGATTCTGCATGACTTTTCCAAACAGAAAGTCATTGGATATACCTAAGTCTTCCCAATTTGTCTGGTTGACGCCCATTTGCTTATTGCCTCCCTATTTTGTCAAGTGATTTTCCTTAAAAAATCAAGGAATTTTAAGCTT
>CAJTZD010000012.1:18787-95484 GCA_910584235.1 uncultured Acetatifactor sp. | reverse complement strand
CTGATTTTACTTCCAGTTTGCACCATTTTTCAGTCTTTACTACCAAAGACAGGTATCATAATTCGACATTTATATGCAAGTACATAGAGATATAAAAAGGCCATGGCTGGAAGCGCCATGGCCTTTTTGGAAAATATAACAGTCTTACATGAATTATTGCGCAGGTGGATTTGCATTGGGATCCTGCTGCGAAGCCTGGATTTCGCGTTCCGTAATTTCCCATTCCTGTTGGGCTATGATTGCAGGCCAGTCAGGATTTTCGAAGAACGCGGCATCATGCTGACAATGCGGCGTATCGGAGCCCTCCGGTGTCTGTTCGCCATCAGGTTCGGGAGTCTGGGTGATGGCGGAAGAGCCCTGCAGCAGGGATGCATCCTCTTTGAAAGGCAATGTCATGATCTCCTGCCTTTTCATCGGACATTCGGGACTTGCCGGCAGACCGTCATATTTACAGATATCACCCATATAATGTATATTACAGGGATCTGTGGGTGCCGTACCGGCAGCGAAATACTCGCCTCTCGTAGTCCCGCAGACACCGGGGATGGGCTGCAGGCCGGACTCTATACAGACCTCTGCCCGCACAATACCCTGGGGTGTGGTGAAAGGCTCGCTGGGCAGGTTTTCGTGTACCCGCTTCATGATGGCTGTCCACAGAGTCTTGGACAGATCCGTCTCTTTGCCCGGTCTGCTGGTACGCATGCCTACGTTATTGTCGTAACCGGACCATACGCTGCAGGTGTAATAGGGCGTGAAGCCGGCGAACCATACGTCGTGGTAGTCTGTGGAAGTGCCCGTCTTGCCGGCAATGGCCATGGTGCTGCTGAAGTTACAGCTGGCGCCGGTACCGCCTTTCTTTACCACGTCCACCATAGCATCGGTGAGCAGGAAAGCGGTGGATTCCTTGATGACCTGCTTTGAGGTGGGATTGGTATTGTCCAAGAGGACGTCCCCGTCCGTATTGGTGACTCTGGTGTAGAGCTTGGGCTCTATATAGGCCCCCATGTTGGCGATGGCGGCATAGGCGGCAGTGAGCTCGTAAGGGGTGACACCGTAGGTCAGGCCTCCCAAGGCAAGAGTCTGGTTCACATCTGTATAGAAACGATCTTCTCCGTTGGAGTCAGTGAGCCATACCCCGTCCGTGACCGTGGTAAAACCAAAGTTTACGATATAATCATAGCCCAGCTGGGGCGTGATGACCGTCTCTGTCTTTGCGGCCACGATATTCAGGGATTCCCGGACAGCTTCCCGGATGGAATTGATGCCCCGATAGCCGCTGTACCAGTTCTTGCAGGGAGTGCCGTCGCTGAAGTTGAAAGGAGCATCCATGTAGGTAGTGGCAAGTGTCTGCCCGGCGCTGTCAAGAGCCGGCGCAAAAGCGGCCAGTACCTTAAAGGTGGATCCGGGAGAGCGCATGGCGTCCGTGGCCCGATTCAGGGTTCGCCGCCCCTCCTTGACACCCCGCCCGCCCACGATAGCTACCACATACCCGGTAGATTGATCCTGGATCGTCATGGCTGCCTGGGGCTGTGCCGTCATGGAGATAGTTTCCAGATAATTGTCCTCCCTGTCGGCAATGCCAAGATCGGCCAGCACGGCAGTGCGGTAAGTGGCAATGGCCTCATGGGCGGCATCCTGGGAACTGAATATCAGGTTAAAGCTCTTGTCCAGATTCGCCTTAAACCAGGACATCATGTTTTCTTTGCTGAAATTGTACTGCTGGCCGTCCGCACCGTAGACTGTGAGCGCATAGTTCAGGTACCAGTACACATTTTCCGGGAAATTTTCCGGATTGGCAAATTCTTCGTCCGCAATCTTCTGGATGGTGGGATCCATGGTGGACTCAATGCGCAGGCCCCCGGAGGTCAGCAGGGTCTCGGCCATGGACTCGCTGTAGCCCTTGAGGTTGATCAGGTCGTCCCGCACCTGCTCGTATACGGCATCCGAGAAATAGGAGCCGGCCGTGGTATTGACGGCGGTCTGGAAGTTGATGTCATGGAGCTTGATACGGTCGTACACCGCATCCGTATCCGCTACGGCGGCATCGTACTCTGCCGTTGTGATAAAGCCCAATTCCAACATATTGTCCAGACAGGTCTGCCGCCTAGAAGCATTGGCCTTGGGGTAATAGATGGGATTATGGGCGGTAGGGTTCTGGGTAATGGAGGCAATGACCGCGCATTCGGACAAGGTCAATTCACTGCAGGATTTGCCGAAATACCGTTGGGAAGCCGACTCCACGCCAAGAGTATTCTGGCCCAGGTTGATGGCGTTCATGTAGCGCAGCAATATCTCATCCTTTGGGAATTCCTTGGAAATGGCCAGGGCAAGATATTGCTCCTGGAGCTTACGCTTTACCATTTTTACCATATTTCCGTTTTCTTCCGTCCATGTGGTGAAGATGGTGTTCTTCAGAAGCTGCTGGGTGATGGTGCTGGCGCCTTCTTTTCTTTTTCCCATACTCTCGATGAAGTGCCAGCCGGAGCGGACGATTCCCTGGATGTCGATGCCGTTATGCTGGTAAAAACGCTCGTCCTCCAGAGCCACGAACGCCTCCCCCAGATGCTTGGGGATCAGGTCCATGCTGTTGATCTGGATGCGGTTGGAGTTCATACTGACATACTGATCGATCTCATTGCCCTCGCAGTCATAGACGATGGTGGCTTCCCCCGTGGGCGCCACATCGCTTAAACGAATCTGCGGAGTGGAGGCTAAGATTCCCCTGAAAGCGCCGATGCCCGCACAGACGCCGCAGATGACAATGCCGATGACCGCTGCCAGAGACAGCTTCACCAGAGTCAGGACTATTTTCCGGCTTATTTTTTGTGTCTTAGAGTTAAGTGCCCTTTGTTTTGCACGGACACCTCTTTTTCCATAATTCATTGGATTCGCCTTTCTGCTAAAACATAGTGGAAACTGGTACCTATCTGCACATATATGTCATTATACCAAAAACTGTTATGTAAATAAAGGATTTCTTTTTCATCTTAATAATTGTTTCACATTTTCGTCAAATTATGCTATCCTGAATATAGAAAAATTAAAAAAATCACTTTAGAAACGAAAAAAGAATCCGAAACGGAAGAATTCGGACAGGAATGAGGCGGATATATGGAAAAAGGAAGAGAGAACTCCTACCGGGTGCTGCTTGCGGGCGGGGAGGGAGAGTATGTGGAGAAGAAGTCCCGGTTTATTGCCACTCTGCGGGAATGCGGCAGCGAGGAGGAGGCAGCGGGCTTTGTGGAGGAGATGCGGAAGAAATACTGGGATGCCAGACATAATTGCTATGCCTATGTCATTGGCTCTAAAGGGGAGCTAACCCGCTGCAGCGACGACGGGGAACCCTCAGGCACTGCGGGCCGGCCCATGCTGGAGGTGCTTACCGGGGAGGGAATCCGGAATGCGGCGGTGGTGGTAACCAGATATTTTGGCGGCGTGCTGTTAGGCACAGGCGGCCTGGTCAGAGCCTATACCCAGGCGGTAAAGGAGGGCTTGAAGAATTGCTCAGTGGGTAGGATGCGGCAGGGATACCGGGCAAGGATAGAGGCCGATTACACGGATGTGGGAAAAATATTGTATCTTCTAAAGGACAGAGGGATGGAGCCATTGTCTGCGGAATATGGGGAAAAGGCGCTCCTTGTGCTGCAGATTCCCCGGGAGGAGCTGCAGGGACTGCAAAAAGAGACGGCGGACGCCACCAGCGGAAGAGTGTCCCTTGAGGGGATTGAGGAGATTTATTTCGTTGACAAAGAGGAGTTTTGAGACTAAAATAAGTATGTTCTTAAGATTTGACACAAAATAGCATTTTGAAAGGAGGTGGTTTTAGGATGAAGAGTACAAAGAAAAGCAGCGACAACCCTCTTCCCGGTCGAAGTAGCCGGGCACAACTAAAACCACATAAGGAGAAATGCTATGGAGAGAAGAATCGAATTAGAAGAGATCAGAGAGCTTCTTGACGCCAAGAAATACACGAACATTCGTCAATTGCTTTCGGAGCTCAACGAAGCGGACATTGCTTTCCTGATGGAAGAGCAGGAGACGGAGGAGAGGCTGAAGGTGTTCCGTATCCTGCCAAAGGACCTGGCGGCGGATGTCTTCTCCTATCTGGAATTCGACAGCCAGGAGGCCATTATCGGCTCCCTGTCCGACATGGAGGCAGGCAGTATCATCGACAACCTGATGGCAGACGACGCGGCGGACTTCCTGGAGGAAATGCCTGCCAATGTGGTGGAGCGGTTATTGGCCAATGCCAATCCCCAGACCCGCCAGGCCGTGAACCAGCTGCTGCGCTATCCGGAGGATTCCGCGGGCAGCATCATGACGGTGGAGTACGTGTCATTAAAAGAGAGCCTGACGGTGAACCAGGCCATTGAGCGCATTCGCGCCGTGGGTCTGGACAGCGAGACCATCAATATCTGTTATGTGCTGGATGCCAGAAGAGAACTCATCGGGACTGTGGCGCTGCGCTATCTGCTGCTGAGCCGGGGGGACGAGCGGATTGCGGACATCATGCACGAGAACGTGATTTCCATCCACACCCTCATGGACCAGGAGCAGGTGGCGGAGCAGTTCAAGAAATACGACTTTACGGCCATGCCGGTGGTGGACAACGAGAACCGCCTGGTGGGCATCATCACGGTTGACGACGTTGTTGACATCATGGAGGAAGAGACCACGGAGGACATGGAGAAGATGGCGGCCATTGTCCCCAGCGACAAGCCCTATATGCGGACAGGGGTGGGGGAGACTTTCAAGAAGAGGATTCCCTGGCTGCTGCTATTGATGGTGTCGGCTACCTTTACCGGGGCGATCATCGCTTCCTTTGAAGACGCTCTGAGTGCCTGCGCGGTGCTGGTGGCATTTATTCCCATGCTCATGGATACGGGAGGGAACGCGGGGGGCCAGGCCAGCGTGACGGTGATCCGCGGACTTTCCCTGGGGGAGATCACCTACCGGGATGTGCCCAGGGTGGTATGGAAAGAAATCAGGGTATCCATCCTCTGCGGCGGGACGCTGGCGGCGGCAAACTTCGCCAAGCTGATGCTGTTCGACCGGGTGGGGCTGATGGTGGCCTTTACGGTGTGCCTGACGCTGGTGGCGGCGGTGCTGATGGCCATGGTAGTGGGATGCCTGCTGCCCATAGGAGCTAAGCGGATTGGCTTCGACCCGGCGGTGATGGCCAGTCCGTTCATCACTACGATTGTAGATGCTTTGTCTTTGCTGGTATATTTCCGGTTCGCCGCCATGCTGTTGGGAATTTAAGATAAAGGTACTGTCCGGAGCGGGACAGGCTGATAAATAGCGAAATGACGGTGGGTGGTAGAAGAATACCACCCACTTTTTACATGGGTGGTAGGGGAAATCATCTTGCAAAATGCAGGGTGCTTTCGGTAAAATGAGGGTATCTGCAGATGGTTGTGCGCTAATCCGTTTCGGGGAGGCCGGATACGGTGGGGCCGGCATGCCCGGTAAAATGAAAACAGCGTCTGCCCCGTCCGGTACCCCAGAGGATTTACGGACGCATTCCTTTTGCGGCCGGAAATTCTCTGTCAATGTCCGGATGTTGGCGGGGCAGACGCGGAACTGGAATAAAAGGAAAGGTGGGAGCGAGATGAAAAATTTTATGGAGAAACTGAGGAAGATAATGAGATGCAGGGGGTTGTGGTCAGCGCTGGGAATTGTCTGGGTTCTGTACTTGGGTCAGGGGATATATGGAGGACCCCGCAGAGTGTGGGAAATTATCCGCTATTGTGACACATGGGTTCCTATGCTCCAGCTTTGTATCATTGTACTGATTCTGTATCAGGCCGGAATGGAAAAGGATTTCTTCCGGGGATTAGCCAGAGCCTTTGCCAGGAAAGGGAAGGGATGCTCCAGAATGGAGCTGAAAAGGTCTGTGGGGGCGGTTCAGTGTGTGGAGAGAGCGGCTGTGGTAGCCTGTATCATCACATTCCTGATGAATATTATGGATATGCTTGCCGGTGGGTTTTCTGCAACCATGCTGGAAAATGTGGAGATATTTGCCACTGTAGTCTCTGTCCTTACGGTAATGATGAGCGGCGACATTCTGTTTACGGCGGTTCTCATTCTCCTGCTGATGCCTGTGAAGTACAGACTGGAGCGGATGCTGATCTCCTACATGGAGGAGCCCCAGGACAGCGAGGCAGAAAAGTCGGAGGCGGACGGCCAGAGAGTGTACTTTGGGCTCAGGGCCATGGGGCTTACGGACAGGGAGTCCGAAGTGGCCAGGCTGGCAGGAAGCGGCATGAGCAACCGGGAGATCGGAAAGGAGCTGTACATCGCGGAGGGGACTGTGAAGAAGCATATGACCCATATCCTGGAGAAGATGCAGTGCGCGGACAGAGAGGTCCTGGCTGAGCGAATCGGGAAGATGTAGGCTTTTTTCGGATAGGACTGACAGGCATGGCAGCGCCGGGGACATTAGCGCGCAGAAAGACAGCCGGAACAGGGACAAAATCCAGGTTCCGGCTGTGTTTTTTTCGTCTTGCTCTCAAGTTTCAGAGGAATGCTGCCTGCAGCGTCTGATTTCCGGCCGGCACTTCCTTGCCTTTACGCGGTCTCGAATCTCAGAGGAATGCTGCCTGAAGCGCCGTCCTTCGTCAGAAAATCGTACTGTGACATGTACAGTTCGTAGTAAGCGCCTTTCTGGGCCAGCAGCTCCTCGTGGGTGCCCCGCTCCAGGATACCGCCCTTGTCGATGTACATGATGCAGTCCGCATTCTTAATAGTAGAAAGTCTGTGTGCGATGATAAAGGAGGTGCGCCCCTTTAACAGCTCGTTTAAGCCTTTCTGCAGCAGAATCTCCGTCTCCGTGTCGATGCTGGAGGTGGCCTCGTCCAGGATCAGGATCTTGGGATCAGCCAGCAGCGCTCTGGCAAAGGAGATCAGCTGACGCTGGCCTGCGGAGAGTCTGCTGCCCCGCTCGTTTACCTCCGTGTAGTAGCCGTTCTCCATCTGGGAGATGAAGTCGTGAGCGCACACGGTCCTGGCAGCTTGTATGACCTGCTCATCGGTGGCGTCCAGATTGCCATAGCGGATGTTGTCCATGATGGTGCCGGAGAAGATGAAGCTGTCCTGCATCATCACGCCCATCTGGGTCCGCAGGGAGCGGATGGTCACGGCCGAAATGTCCGTGCCGTCTATGAGCACCTGCCCGGAATCCACGTTGTAGAACCGGGAGATCAGGTTCACGATGGTGGACTTGCCGGCGCCGGTGGGGCCTACGAAAGCGTAGGTCTGTCCCTGCTTTGCGGTAAAGCTGATATCGTCCAGGATCCGGTGTCCCGCCTCATAGCTGAAGCACACATCCCTGAATTCCACCTCGCCCCTGATAGGCGGCATTTCCACGGCACCCTCCGCGTCCTTTACCAGGACAGGCTCATCGATGGTCTCGAAGATGCGCTCCAGGTAGGAGATGGCGGTGAGCAGCGAGTTGTAGAAATTGGCCAGCGTATTGATGGGTGCCCAGAAGCGCCCGATGTAGGAAGTAAAAGCAATCAGTACACCTACCGTCAGTGTGGCGTCCGGAGCCAATATCCAGCGGATGCCCAGCACGTAGACGAAAGAGGTGGTGATGACGGAAATCATGTCCACGCTGGGTCCTAAGGTAAAGTTGAACTTCACGGCATGCATCCAGGCTTTTTTGTAATTGCCGCTTAAATTGTTGAAGATCTGATTGTTCTCATTTTCCCGGACAAAGGACTGGGTGACCCGGATACCGTTGATGCTCTCGGCGATATAAGCGGTCAGGTTGCTCTGCTTGTTGGACTGGATCTGCCAGGCCTTTCTCTGCTTCTTTTTGATGAAGACGATCACCAGCGCCAACAGCGGCAGGCCGCAGAGGCAGACGAGGGTCAGTCTCGCATCACAGAAGAGCATGAAGAAAATGATGAAGAAAAGGTTGCACAGATCCGTGATGGTATTCACGATACCGTTGCTCAAAAGGTCGCTTAAGCTGTTTACGTAATTGACCACCCGCACCTGTATCTTGCCATGGGGCCTGTCGTCGTAGTAGGAGAATGGCAGCTCCTGTAAGTGGTTGAAAATATCCGTGCGGAGGGCGTGTATGATGTTCTGCCCCACCGTACTCATGATCTTGATCTTAAAGCGCATGGCGATGCCGGAATAGGCGGCTACCGCCAGGGTCAGCAGGCTGACCGTGAGGATCCCTCTCATATCCTTTTCGGGGATATAGATATCCATGATCCTCTGAAAGAAAATGGGCACCAGCATAGTGGCTGCGGAGGCGCTCAACATCAGGACGATGACGGTTGCCATTTTTGTCTTGTAAGGGGAGACATAGGCTCCCAGACGCTTTAACTGACTGATGTCAAAACTGTCTTCCAACACCTCATCCATATCATATCGATTTCGTGCCATAATTTTTTCACTCCCTTATTGATACTGCGCATCCGCCCGTCCGGGCGGATGCCGATTGTTTCGTATATTTCCCTGCCGGATTTATGCGATTTGCCGATCCAGCAGTTCCCGGGGAATCTCGCCGTACTGATTGCGGAAAGCCTTGGCATAGTAGCCGTCCTTTGCCAGCAGCTCGCTGTGGGTGCCCCGCTCAATGATGCGTCCCTCATCCATTACCAGTATCAGATCCGCATCCTTGATGGAAGAGATGCGGTAGGCAATGATGAATACGGTGCAGCCCTCCTTGATGCTCTTCAACTGATTCTGGATATAACTCTCGGTCTCCATGTCCACGGCGGAGGTGGTGTCGTCCAGGATCAGGATGGACGGATCTTTCAAAAGGGCCCTGGCCAGGGAAATCCTCTGTTTCTGGCCGCCGGACAGGCCCATGCCCCGCTCGCCCACGATGGTGTCATAGCCATCGGGCATGGCGTTGATGAAGTGGTTGGCATCCGCCATGATAGCGGCTTTCTTCACCTCATCGAAGCTGCAGTCGGGCCTGCCGTAGGCAATGTTGCCCTCCACGGTGTCGGAGAAGAGGAACACGTCCTGCATGGCCATGCCGATATTGTCCCGCAGATTGTACAGATCCAGGTCTCGGACATCTGTTCCGTTTACCAGCACCTGGCCGGCGGTGGCATCGTAAAAGCGGCACAGCAGATTCATCAGCGTGGATTTTCCGGAGCCGGTGGAGCCGATGATGCCCACGGTCTGTCCGGCCTCTACCTTAAAGCTGATATCCTTTACGATATCCTCGTCGTCCGCCCTGTAGGATACATCCCTGAATTCTACCTCCCCGCGCAGCTTTTCCCTGGAATAATCGAACTCTTCCTCCGGTTTCGGGGCGAAGCGGGGGGTGCGCACCTTGGGCTCCTCGCTGTAGGTAGCGTAAATTTTCTCTACGGATGTAATGAAATTCTGGATATCATTTACCCACCAGCCGGCCATGCGCAGAGGGGAGTTCAGCATCCACAGATACCCGTTGACCTTGACAAGATCGCCCAGGGTGACCTCCCCCTGGATGACCATGTATCCGCCGTAGAGCATCAGCACAACGGTAAGGGCGTAGGCCAGGATTTCAAAGACAGGCACATACTTCATCCAAACCCTGGAACCTTTTATCTGGGCGTCCCGGAACCGGTCGTTCTCAACCTGGAATTTCCCTTTTTCAAACTCTTCCTTGGCGAATGCCTTTACCACCCGGTTGCCGCTGATGTTCTCCTGGACGAAAGCGTTCAGGGAGGAAAAGCAGTTGCGGTTGCGCTGGAAAGCGGGCTTCACCTCTTTGGACTGCTTAAAGGTGGAGATGGCCGTGAAAGGCAGCACCACCAGCATGCACAGGGCAAGCTTGGGGCTCACTGTGAAGATCATCACCAGAGCGAAAGCGAACAGCAGTACGTTCTGGTAGACGGAATAGATGATGCTTGCCACAAAATGCCGGATGGCGTCCATATCTCCCGTCTGGCGGCTCATCAGGTCGCCCGTGCGCTTCTTGCTGTAGAAATTGAAGTCCTCCTCCAGCAGCTTTTTGTACACGGTGCTGCGCATGTCGTAGAGGACGCCCTGGGAGGCTGTCTCGAACATGAGCAGATACAGAAAACGCAGCACGCAGGTCAGCAGCGTGATTGCCACCAGACATACGATCAGCTTAGGCAGCAGGTCATAATTGCCTGCTACGATGACGTCATCCACCATAATGCCTGATATGTAGGGATTGACGATGGACAAAGCCGCGATGACGGTGGTCAGAATCAGGCCGCCGATCATCAGTTTCCGGTACTTCTTCAAGAAGCCGTAGAACCATTTCATAGGTGTCATAAGCATAACCTCCCTGGAATGCCTGTTTTGTTTTTGTTGCATTCCGTCCGCCCCTATTCCTGTTTGCGGGCTTATGGTACATTCTACTTTTTTGGATGCAAAATGAAATGGAGTATCTTGCACCCTTGATGTAAAAAATTGAAAAACTGTTTTACTTTTCCGGCCAAAGAGGGTACAATAATGAGACAGGCAGCAAAAGTGGCTTAAGGGGCCTGCGAGAGAAGCTCCGCAGCGGGAATAAAGAATAGGGAGATAGGTGTGGGCATGGAAAAGCAGCAGATGGGACAGATATCCATTGACGAAATGGACCCTACTTTCCTATTTATATGGAAAGGGAGCAGGCAGAAGAACATGGATGCCGGAGAATATCGAAGCCATGATTATCTGGAGGTGGCGTATATCTTTTCCGGAGAGGGGAAATACCGCATTGAGGAAAGCGTCTATCCGGTGCAGGAGGGAGACTTGATGATCCTGAATCCGGGGGTGAGGCACCAGGCATTGGGCTGTCCGGAGGCGGAGACGCCGTCCACGGAGTTTTTTGTGGGCTTTACCAATATCCGAATCACGGGCTGCCCGGACAATTTCCTGCCGCTTCCGGGCGGGCACTATATTTTGCATACGGCGGGAGAGCTGCGTCAGCGGCTTCTGAAGCTCTGCTCCTCCATGGAGGCGGAGAACGCGGTGCGCAGGCAGGGACGGTACTTTATGCTGAAGTCCTACCTGGTGCAGATGCTGCTGCTGATCATCAGGGAGCAGTGCGAGCCCATGGAAAGGCCCAAGGGCTGCGCCTTTGAGTCCGCCAACAAAAAATATGTGGTGGAGCAGGTGGTCAATTACATTGAGGATCACTACAGCGAGAAGATATCCTTAGATCAGATTGCGGAGAATATGTACTTAAGCCCGTTCTATATCTCACGGATTTTCAAGAGTGAGACAGGCAGCGCGCCCATCCGCCACCTGATCAATATCCGGCTGGAGAAAGCCATGGAGCTGCTGGAGAACGGATATACGGGCAGTATCCAGGAGGTGGCGGCCCAGGTGGGATACGATGATGCGTACCACTTCAGCAAGCTGTTCAAGAAGCGGTATGGGATATCACCCTCCCAGGCCAGGCACGGCGTGTAAAGATTGTCAATTTTTTGACATGTTGAAAAAGTGTTTTAAAGGGAAGCGGAATTTGGTATAATGGCATTCAGATAGGAAACAGAATAGGAAAATACGGGAATGGAGGTAAGCTATGAGATATTTCTTTCAGTCGGTGGTAGAGAAAAAGGAAAAGGGCTATATGATTCGGATTCCTTTCAATGTGTGGGAGGTCTGTAAGCAGAGAGACGTGATCCAGGCAGAGGTGGTGCTGGACAATCAGGTCATCGACTGTGAGCTGCTTCCCCAGGAAAAAGGCAATTACGAAATCCATATCGGGGACGAGGACGCCGTGAGCGTGGAGCTGGGCGTGCCCCACAAGATCCTGCTCCATATTACGGGTTCTTTGATCCGCATGGACCAGAACAGCCCCTACAGCTTCGAGAATCCCATCCGCAGGGTTGACAGCATGCAGGTCATCATTCAGCCCGAGGACGGACTCTGCGGCCAGTCCTGCGTGGCCATGCTGGCGGGCGTGACCATCGCCGAGGTGATCAGCGTCATGGACTGCAGGGAATGGCAGGCCACCATGGGCATGATGATATCCGCCCTGAATTATTACGGGATTGACCACTCTGATGTCATCAACTATACGGAGGGCCGGAACACCGTGCTGCCCAAGTGCTGCATCATGATGGAGAAAATGGGGCGGTACTGCCATTACCTGGTGCATTTCGACGGGAAGTACTATGACTCCAACTTAGGCGTGCTGGAGGAGTACGATATGTCCAAGCTTTTGGGGTATCTGGAGATTAAGTGTTAGGGGAGCGCAGGCTTCCTATAATTAATATAAGCTTTTTGCTATTTGCAGAGGATAAAGAGCCATCGCTATCATCGGATTGATGCGATGGCTCTCATGGCTTTGGGGAAAGATAAGACAGGAAATTGGGAGGAAAACGATGAAACTGAAGAATGTACTGATTGTAGTGAAAGATATAGAGAAATCCAGACGGTTCTATCATGATATTTTTGGGCTTGACCTTGTGGTTGACAATGACGGAAACATGGTTCTGACAGAGGGGCTGGCGCTCCAGGACGAGAAAATATGGAGAAATTTTCTGGACAGGGACATCATTCCTGAAAACAACGCCTGTGAACTGTATTTTGAAGAGTCCGATATTGAGGGATTCATCAAAAAGCTGGAAAGCCTTTATCCGGATGTGAAATACGTGAATCGTCTGATGACCCACAGCTGGGGGCAGAGGGTGATAAGGTTCTATGATCCTGACGGAAATCTGATAGAGGTAGGCACACCTGTGTAAGCCAAAGATTCGGTGTATGAAAGAAGTGGTATGTTGGAACTGAAAGGAAAAGGGCTTATGAATAAAGAGACGTTTTCATTTGTTATATATATAATTCATGCATGTGCAAACCATTGGAAACAGAGTCCGTCCCAAATATACAGAAACATGAAAAATACAAATTGCATCATGGGCTTTCTGGTGCCTAATTATGAAATCCTTCATACACAGAGCACACAGTATATTATCGAAGATATCAAGGAATATTTTAGCGTCAGGGGGATATCTGTATGATTGTTTATCACGGTTCAAATGTGATTGTAAAACATCCGGATACGGAACATTCTTTTCGGTCGCTGGATTTTGGAAAAGGATTTTATGCGACAACAGTAAAGGAACAGGCTGAGAGGTGGGCAAGGAGAAAAGCTGATATTTACGGTGCGGACAGAGCAATCGTCACAGTATATGACATGGCGGAGGATATGGACGGATTGATATGCAAATCCTTTGGAGAGGACTTAACGGAGTGGATTGATTTTGTATGCAGATGCCGTGATGAAAGAAAAGAGTATTTACAGTACGATTTGATAAAAGGAAAAGTGGCAAAGAAACAGGCATATGCTCTGCGCACATGCCTGTTTCTTTGCGTTCCCTCCCGGGAAGCGGGTTTCAGAAAGTATACTCTTTGGACTGGCGGTAATAATAGGTCTGGAGCTTGCTGCTTCTGTCATAGGTGACAGTGTAGCACTCCTTTGGGGCGTCCTGCTCGGCAGCCCTTTCGAGGGTGGCGGCGAATACGTGGGAGCAGGAGGAGCGGGACTGCTGCTGCCCGGAGCCTCTCTTCTCCCTTTTCGGCTTCGACACGCCGGATACCATCTGAACCGGATACACTTTGAAATAACTTTGAATTCCGTTTGCTCCGTTAATCCCTCCTTGGATGTGTATTTCAACAGTATCTTGTTATAAGATATATCGGCGAAAATAGCGGAAAAAAGAATAGATTTCTAAAATAAATATTAAATCAGACCAATGGGAAGAAAGTGAGAAAACGGGAGAAAATAAGAGAAAACGAGAGAAAAAAGAAAGAAAATTACTTTGGCTATCCGTGAATATATTTGCAAAGATTTCCATATAAAACTATTATATGTTTCAGTGATTAGCACTCAAACCAAATGAGTGCTAACAGATATATTACAGGGACCGCTCTGCGAACCCTGTAATCAAAAAATGCAGACAACAGGAGGCAATTATCATGAAACTAGTACCCTTAGGTGACAGAGTCGTATTAAAGCAGTTAGTTGCGGAAGAGACCACAAAATCCGGCATCGTGCTTCCCGGACAGAGCAAGGAGAAGCCCCAGCAGGCGGAAGTGGTTGCGGTAGGCCCCGGCGGCGTGGTGGACGGCAAGGAAGTGAAGATGGAGGTAAAGGTGGGCGACAACGTGATCTACTCCAAGTACGCCGGCACCGAAGTGAAGCTTGACGAGGAAGAGTTCATCGTAGTGAAGCAGAACGATATCCTGGCGGTGATTGAGAACTAAAGAGGCTTAAGATGGAAAGTTCCGGATCCGGGATTTCTCAAGTTCTTGGGAGACTTCCCAAGTTCTTTGAAGAAATAAACAGAGTTTTTCGCCTGGGGCTGATTCGGGACCAGAGGAATGGAGTCTAAGCAAGTTTTTGAATAAATCATATAAAAACGGAGGCATGATTATCATGGCAAAAGAAATTAAATACGGTGCGGAAGCCCGTGCAGCATTAGAGTCCGGTGTCAACCAGTTAAGCGACACCGTGAGAGTGACCCTTGGACCTAAGGGAAGAAACGTGGTACTGGACAAATCTTTCGGCGCTCCCCTGATCACCAACGACGGTGTAACCATCGCAAAAGAGATCGAGCTGGCGGACGCATTTGAGAACATGGGCGCACAGCTTGTAAAGGAAGTGGCCACCAAGACCAACGACGTGGCCGGCGACGGCACCACCACGGCTACCGTCCTGGCACAGGCCATGGTAAACGCAGGTATCAAGAACCTGGCCGCAGGCGCCAACCCCATCATCCTGAGAAAGGGCATGAAGAAAGCCACCGAGTGCGCCGTGGAAGCCATCTCCAAGATGAGCCAGAAAGTAAACGGCAAGGAGCATATCGCAAGAGTTGCCGCCATCTCCGCAGGGGATGAGGAAGTGGGACAGCTGGTTGCGGACGCCATGGAGAAAGTCAGCGGAGACGGCGTCATCACCATCGAAGAGTCCAAGACTATGCAGACCGAGCTTGACCTGGTAGAGGGCATGCAGTTTGACAGAGGCTATATTTCCGCTTACATGGCTACGGACATGGACAAGATGGAGGCCACTTTAGAGAATCCCTGCATCCTGATCACAGACAAGAAGATTTCCAATATTCAGGAGATCCTGCCCATTCTGGAGCAGATCGTGCAGTCCGGCGCCAAGCTTTTAATCATCGCCGAGGACGTGGAGGGCGAGGCTCTTACCACCCTGATCGTGAACAAGCTGCGCGGCACATTCAATGTAGTGGCTGTAAAGGCGCCCGGCTACGGCGACAGGAGAAAAGACATGCTGCAGGATATCGCTATCCTTACCGGCGGCACCGTCATCAGCTCCGACTTGGGGTATGAACTCAAAGACGCCACCATGGATATGCTGGGCCATGCAAAGTCCGTAAAGGTTCAGAAAGAAAACACTGTCATCGTGGACGGCGAGGGCGACAAGGACGAGATCCAGGCCCGCATCGGACAGATCAGGAAGCAGATCGAGGAGACCACTTCCGACTTCGACAGAGAGAAGCTTCAGGAGAGACTGGCCAAGCTGGCAGGCGGCGTTGCCGTGATCCGCGTAGGCGCAGCTACCGAGACCGAGATGAAAGAGGCTAAGCTCCGCATGGAGGACGCTCTGGCAGCCACAAGGGCAGCCGTGGAAGAGGGCATTATCTGCGGCGGCGGTTCCGCTTATATCCATGCGGCCAAGGAAGTAGCCAAGCTGGCCGAGACCCTGGAGGGCGACGAGAAGACAGGCGCTAGTCTGGTCCTGAAAGCCCTGGAGTCCCCTCTGTATCATATCGCCGCCAACGCTGGCTTAGAGGGCAGCGTCATCATCAATAAGGTGCGCGAGTCCGAGGCAGGCGTAGGCTTCGACGTGCTGAAAGAGGAGTATGTGGACATGGTGAAAGCAGGCATCCTGGATCCCGCAAAGGTGACCAGAAGCGCCCTGCAGAATGCTACCAGCGTGGCGAGCACTTTGCTGACCACCGAGAGCGTTGTGGCCAACATCAAAGAAGAGACTCCCGCAATGCCCGCAGGCGCAGGCGGAATGGGCGGCATGATGTAATCTGCCGGACTGAATTGAATACGGCTAACAGATGATTTTACGGGAGCCGGAGCGAAGACGGAATAATAGTCCGCCTGAGCGCCGGCTCCTTTTTACCGCTTTAAATCAGCAGCATGGTTTCGGAATACTGTGCGCTTTCTTCGGCGGCCGGCCGCGCAGAGGATTGCTTTTTGGCGTAACAGCGGTATAATAGAACTGTACTTTGGAAGCAACTTTAGTATAGGAGGATGACAAAAATGAACAGATTTGAATATGTGGTCGTGTCCATCGACGGAGACTATGCCAATCTCAAACGCACGGATACAGAGTCCGACGAACCAAAGCTGGTGGCCAGGGCCCTGCTGCCGCCGGAGACCACAGAGGGAACCAGGCTCCTCTACGAGTGGATGGAATACAGCATTCTCTGATAGCCGCATGCTGTCTTTTTATACGTCAAAACTTACCTCTTACACAAAATGCATTTACAGATTTGAGATTTCCTATATACTGAGGCTATGGATAAAAAATCCCGGAAGCCAAAGGCTGCGCCGAGGAAGCAGGGGAAACGAAATGAAAGTAAAAATTGAGATCGACGAGGGGCTTGCGGAGGAGGAAGTGACCATCCGCTGTCCTAGCTTAAGCGACTCTGTCATAGCCCTCCAGAATTACATAACAAAACAGGGCAACGCAAAGAGATGCCTTTCGCTTAAAAACGGCGAGACCGAATTTTTTGTACCTATGGAAGAAATCTATTTCTTTGAGACGGAGGGGCGGGACATACGGGCCCATACGGCGGACAGGATCTTCCTTTGCGGTCACAAGCTTTATGAGCTGGAGGAGCTGCTGCCGGGAAACTTTATGCGGATATCCAAGTCCACCATCGCCAATCTGGATTTCGTGTACTCCATCACCAGAAATCTGACCGCCTCCAGCGTCATGGAATTTACGGGAACCAGGAAGAAAGTAATGGTTTCCAGGGCTTATTTCAAGGCAGTGACAGATCGGGTAAAAGACAGAAAACTGGGAATGTGACGGATAAACGGCTGCAATTAATCGGAAAAGAGGTAAGGATAGATGAGAAATAAGAATGTATTTTGGGGTATTGTGCTTTTGGCGGCGGCAGCTGCGCTGCTGCTCGGCAGGCTGGGGTATCTGGAGGGGGTCGGCTTTTGGCCTATCATATTCAACATAGGCCTGCTCGCGATCCTGCTCAAGGGGATTGCAAGGAGAAACTTTGATCAGATTATCTTCCCGCTGGCAGCCCTGATCATCGTAAACGACGAGCTGCTGGGCCTGGAGGCCATCACGCCCTGGCCGGTGCTGGGAGCCGCCCTGCTGGGAAACATGGGGCTGAAGCTGTTGTTTCCCAGGTTCGGCCAGGGCCATAAGCATCCGGGAGGCGGGAAATGGCAGAGAAAAGGCGTGCTGGAGTGCGACAGGGACGGCGACTATGTATCCTATGAGAACACTTTCGGGGAATCCACCAAATACCTCTCCGGGATGGTGGGCAAGGTGGACGCGGAAAATACCTTTGGCTCCTTGCAGCTGTACTTTACGGAGACCCTGCTGAAGAACCATATGGCAGAGGTAAATGTGGAAACCTCTTTCGGCAACATTGTGATTTACGTTCCCGGCGTATGGAAAGTGGTGCTGAATGTGGGGACTGCTTTCGGCAACGTGGCCGAAAAGGGAAAAGGCAATCCCTTTGGCGAGGATGTGCTCTACATCGGCGGTTCCGTGAATTTTGGAAATCTGGAGATCGTGTACGTGGGAGAGGAAGAATGCGCAGGGAGCGAGAGCTTTGGGGAACAGGATAGCCAAAAGCCGGACAGTATATGAAAATTATTTACAAAAATTTAACAAACCTATTGACAAACTTTACGTTTGGGTCTAAAGTAGATTTGTAAATGATGATTTAAGGTAAGAGTGGCTTGCAAGCCACTCTTACTTGCATGTAGGAAGTATTTTCCGGAAGATCCGGAGCCGCAGACGTCGGACGGAGGGTTGGAATGTCGCGTAGAGAAGAGTACGAAACCAGGACGCAGGCACTGTTGGAACCCATAGCGCGGGAATATGGGGTGTCTGTCTATGATGTGGAATATGTAAAAGAGGGTGCGGATTACCATCTCTGCGCCTATATCGATAAACCGGAAGGGGTGAATATCCAGGACTGCGAGAATGTGAGCCGGGCCCTTTCGGATGCCTTGGACAGGGAGGATTTCATCGCGGACGCCTATGTGCTGGAGGTCAGCAGCCCCGGACTGGGCCGTGCCCTGAAGAAAGAGAAGCATCTCCAGGCGGCCATGGGCCGGGAGGTGGAGATCAAGCTCTATAAGCCCGTTGACAAATGCAGGGAGTTTGCGGGTGTGCTGGAGGGGGTTGACAAGGACAGTATCACTATACTGGAGGGAGAGACGGCGAGGACTTTCAGGCGCACGGATGTGGCGCAGGTCCGCCTGGCAATAGATTTCTGAGAGAAAAGCAAAAGGATTGGCAAACAGCCGGAATGGAGGAAATGATGAACAAGGAATTGATGGAGGCTCTTGATATTTTGGAAAGGGAAAAGGAAATCAGCAAGGAGACCTTATTCGAGGCCATCGAGAACTCGCTGCTGACCGCCTGCAAGAATCACTTTGGCAAGGCGGACAACATGCATGTGGAGATAGACCGAGAGACCTGCGACTTCCTGGTATATGCGGAGAAAGAAGTCATGCCCTCGGCAGAGGATGTGGAGGACCCGGTTCTGCAGATTTCCCTGGACGATGCAAGAGAGATTTCCTCCATGGCGCAGGCGGGCGATCTGATTCATGTAGAGATCAAATCCAAGGAATTCGGGCGCATCGCCACCCAGAACGCCAAGAACGTCATTCTGCAGAAAATACGCGAGGAAGAGAGAAGCGTTGTCTATAATCAGTACTATGAGAAAGAAAAGGATGTAGTCACCGGCGTGGTACAGCGGTACTTAGGCAGGAACATCAGCATTAACTTAGGCAAGGCGGACGCCATGCTAAGCGAGAGCGAGCAGGTGAAAGGTGAGGTATTCCGGCCTACGGAGCGCATCAAGGTGTATATCCTGGAGGTGAAGAACACGCCGAAAGGTCCCCGTATCAATGTGAGCCGCACTCATCCGGAACTGGTGAAGCGCCTGTTCGAGTCCGAGGTGACGGAGATCAAGGACGGCACCGTGGAGATCAAGAGCATTGCCAGAGAGGCGGGGAGCCGGACCAAGATCGCAGTGTGGAGCAACAATCCCAATGTGGATCCGGTGGGAGCCTGCGTGGGCATGAACGGCGCCAGAGTGAACGCCATTGTGGATGAGCTTAGGGGCGAGAAGATAGACATTGTGAACTGGGACGAGAATCCGGGCAATCTGATCCAAAATGCCTTATCTCCCGCCAAGATCGTGGCAGTGTTCGCGGATCCGGACGACAAGACAGCCAAGGTGGTGGTGCCGGATTACCAGCTGTCCTTAGCCATCGGCAAGGAGGGACAGAACGCCAGGCTTGCGGCCCGGCTGACAGGATACAAGATTGACATCAAGTCAGAGACCCAGGCGAAAGATGCTCCGGGCTTCCGGTACGAGGATTATCTGGAGGAGGATTACGGAGAGTATGAGGATTACGAGGGCTATGAGGAGGAAGTCCGGGACGCCCCGTATGAATACGCACAGGAGGTCGAAACCGCCGACGTTCAGGAATATGATGAATATGCAGAGGAAAGCGGTATGATGCCGGAAGAGGGCTATGCGGAGGAAGCGGACGGTTTCGCGCAGGCCGGGGAGTATGAGGAGTAAAAGATTTTATGGCAAAAAAGGTTCCTTTGAGGCAGTGTGTGGGATGCGGTGAGATGAAAGGGAAGCGGGACATGATGAGAGTCCTGAAGACAGCCGAAAATGAGATATGTCTGGACATAACAGGCAAGAAGAACGGAAGAGGCGCATATGTTTGTAAGAGCAGGGAATGCCTGCTCAAAGCCAGAAAGAATAAAGGTCTGGAGCGCTCCTTCAAAATGAGTATTCCAAGCGAAGTATATGATACTTTAGAGGGGGAGTTTGAAAAGCTTGAAGCAGAATAGAGTTTTATCGCTTTTGGGAATCGCCATGAAAGGACGCAATCTGGTCAGCGGCGAATTTCAGACACTGGATGCAATCAGAAATGGCTCCGCCATGCTGGTGATCGTTGCGGAGGATGCGTCGGGCAATACCAGGAAGCTGTTTACCGATAAATGTTCTTATTACGGGGTTCCGGTGGAAATTTACGGGACCAAAGAAGAATTGGGAAAGGCTATCGGAAAGGACTTCAGGTCATCGCTTGGCGTGTGCGATGCGGGATTAGCGGATGTGATAAGCAGACAACTGAAAGAGAGAGAAAGGGCCGAGTGAGGCAGAAACGGAGGGAAGCATGGCGAAAATAAAAGTACATGAGCTTGCAAAGGAACTAGAGGTGCAAAGCAAGGATATATTAAGCTTTTTGCAGGGAAAGGGAATAGAAGCGAAAGCAGCTCAGAGCTCTATCGATGAAGAAGCCTCACAGCTGGTGCGCAGTGCGTTTTCAAAGGAAGCAAAGAGCGGTAACAGGGCGGAAACGCCTAAAAAGAAAGAAACGGCAAAGGAAGAGACGGCAGGAATGGGAAAAGAAGAAACGGCCAAGACTCCTGATAAGGAGACGGTGAAGCCCGTTGCAAAGGCGGCAGATGCGCAGGCGAACGGTGCACCCAAAAAGAAGAAGACAATAATTGTTGTGAACAACCCCCAGAATTCGAGAATGCAGGGGCAAAGACCCGCCCAGGGCGGAACAAATGCCAGGCGCCAAAGCGGCCAGGGAAACCAGGGAGGTCAGGGGAAGGCCCAGGGAGGCCGGGGGAATGACCGCAGGCCCCAGGCACAGGCGCCGGTGCGTCCGATCAAGCCGTTGACGCCGCCTTCGCCTACGCCTTCCGTACAGATGGTGCCTCCGAAGCCTCAGCAGCCCAAGGCGCGCCCGGACCAGAACGCTGTCCGCAAGACACAGACGCCCGGGCATGAGGCGGCCGAGCAGAAAGTGCAGGTCCAGAAACCTGTACCGGTAAATGAGCATCCTCAGAGTGAGGCAGTCCAGAGCGAACGGCCTCAGACTGAGAGGAGCCAGAGTGACAGGCCCCAGCAGGCGGCGGGACGACTGGAGGAACGCCCTCAAAATGAGCGTTCTCAGAACGTCAGACCCCAGAATGACCGTCCCCAGGGAGAGAGACGTCAGGGGGATCGCCCTCAGGGCAGCAGGCCCCAGGGCGAAAGACCCCAGGGAGAGCGCGGTCAGGGCGGCAGATTCCAGAATGCGGGAAACGGCCAGGAGCGGCCAAACAGAGACGGCCGCTTCCAGGGCGGAAGAGGACAGGACGGACAGTCCCAGGATAATCGCGGCCGCGATGGACGCGGCTATAATAGAGACGGCCAGGGCAGAGGAGACAGAGGACAGTTCCAGCCAAGAGGAGGAAACAGCCAAAATGGCAGACCACAGGGAGACAGGCCGAATGGATTTTCGCGAGGCGGCAGGCCTGGCGCTGGCAGCGGTATGGGTGATCGCCGCGGCCCGGGCGCTGGTCCGGGCGGTAACCGTGGGTTTAACGGCAGCCCGCGTGACGGCAGGGGCGCTTCAGGACAGGGAGCTGGATTCAGAGATAATAAATCCAAAGGCTTTGCGGGAGAAACTCCGGGCAAGGATATGGAGAAGAAGCGCGAGGAAGAAAAGCGGCGCGCCAACAGCCAGGAGAAAGGCAAGCGCTCCCGGAAAGACCATATCTACGAAGAGGACGAGGCATTAAAGAACAAGCCCGGCAGATTCA
Organism: uncultured Acetatifactor sp.; assembly: GCA_910584235.1. Classification (GTDB taxonomy): domain Bacteria; phylum Bacillota; class Clostridia; order Lachnospirales; family Lachnospiraceae; genus Acetatifactor. The sequence goes on along the minus strand of CAJTZD010000012.1, from coordinate 73,706 downwards.
TACGGCCCGAAAAGAAGAAAGAAGAAGCGGCAGAAGAGGTGATCAAGGTGATTACCCTGCCGGAGACCATAACCATCAAGGAATTTGCCGAAAAGATGAAGCTGCAGCCTGCGGTTATCGTAAAGAAGCTGTTCCTGGAAGGCAAAATCGTAACGGTCAATCAGGAGATTTCCTACGAGGAAGCAGAGAATATCGCCATGGAATATGAGATTCTCTGTGAGCGGGAAGTTAAGGTAGACGTTATCGAGGAATTGTTAAAAGAGGATGAGGAAGACGAGACTGCCTTGGTGGAGAGACCGCCCGTCATCTGTGTCATGGGTCATGTAGACCACGGCAAGACCTCACTTTTAGACACTATCCGCAAGACGCATGTCATAGACAAAGAGGCAGGCGGTATTACACAGCACATCGGTGCGTATACTGTAAATGTGGACGGGCGCATAATTACCTTTTTGGACACGCCCGGACATGAGGCGTTCACCGCCATGCGTATGCGCGGCGCAAACGCCACGGATATCGCAATTCTCGTAGTGGCCGCGGACGACGGCGTGATGCCCCAGACTGTGGAGGCCATCAGCCATGCAAAAGCGGCCGGCATTGAGATCATTGTGGCTGTGAACAAGATCGATAAGCCCTCGGCAAATATTGACCGTGTGAAGCAGGAGCTGACGGAATATGAGCTGGTGGCAACCGACTGGGGCGGTAATACGGAGTTCGTTCCCGTGTCGGCAAAGACAGGAGAGGGCATCCAGGATCTGCTGGAGACCATACTGCTGACAGCGGACATCATGGAATTAAAGGCAAATCCGGTCAGAAGGGCCAGAGGTCTGGTCATTGAGGCCGAGCTGGATAAGGGCAGGGGTCCCGTGGCTACGGTTCTGGTACAGAAAGGTACCCTGCATGTGGGAGACTTTGTCTCTGCAGGCGCCTGCTTCGGCAAGGTTAGAGCCATGATCGACGACAAGGGCAGAAGAGTGAAGGAGGCGACGCCCTCCATGCCGGTGGAAATCCTGGGATTGTCCGATGTTCCCAGCGCCGGCGAAGTGTTCCTGGCCCATGAAAATGATAAGACAGCAAAGTCTTATGCGGAAACTTATCTGGCACAGAACAAGGAGAAGAAGCTGGAGGAGACCAGGACGAAGATGTCCTTAGACGACCTGTTCTCCCAGATTAAGGAGGGCAACCTGAAAGAGCTGAACCTGATCGTGAAAGCGGATGTACAGGGCAGTGTGGAGGCTGTGCGCCAGTCCTTGTTAAAGTTGTCCAACGATGAGGTGGTGGTTAAGTGCATCCATGGCGGCGTAGGCGCAATCAATGAGTCCGACGTGACTCTGGCCAGCGCTTCCAATGCCATCATTATCGGATTTAACGTAAGGCCGGACAGCACTGCCAAGGCCACGGCAGAGCGCGAGGGCGTGGATGTCAGACTCTATAAGGTGATCTACAAGGCCATTGAGGACGTGGAGGCCGCCATGAAAGGAATGCTGGATCCTGTCTTCGAGGAAAAGGTCATCGGCCATGCGGAGATCAGACAGATCTTCAAGGCTTCCCAGGTGGGAAATATCGCCGGCTCCTATGTGACGGACGGTATCTTCCAGAGAGGATGCAAGATCCGCATTACCAGAGAGGGCGAGCAGATTTACGAGGGCGGTTTGGCTTCGCTGAAGCGTTTCAAGGACGATGTGAAAGAAGTGAAAGAGGGCTTCGAGTGCGGACTTGTGTTCGAGGGCTTCGACCAGATACAGGAGCTGGATCGGGTAGAGGCATATATCATGGTGGAAGTGCCTCGCTGATACGCTGAGGAGCTGCGCTGAGGCCGGAGAAGACCCTGCCTTAGCACAGCGGGACCTCAGCGGCGCAGGCCGTCAGGGCGGAAAGCTATCGGAGATTTTCCGGCAGACTGTCATGGGCGGGGGCCCTGGGAGATTTGCCCGGAGCCGTCTGGATTTGGAAAGGGTTTGTATGAGAAAAAATAGTGTAAAGAATACCCGTATCAATGGGGAGGTGCAGCGTGTACTGGCTGAGACCATCCGGGGGGAGATCAAGGATCCCCGGATCAGTCCGTGGACAAGTGTGGTATCCGTGGAGGTGGCTCCGGACTTAAAGAGCTGCAAGGCCTGGATCAGTGTGCTGGGCGATGAAGAGGCAAGGAAAGAGACTCTGGAGGGCCTGCGGAGCGCAGTGGGTTTTATGCGCAATAAGCTGGCCCGGGAGATCAATCTGCGCAATACGCCGGAGATTACCTTTATCATGGACCAGTCGATTGAATATGGGGTGAACATGTCGCGCAGGATCGATGAAGTCATCGCGCAGGACGATGAGAATGCGAAGAACCGCGTGGACAACGGGGAAGAGCCGGAGAGTATGCCGGACTTTCCGCGCGGCGAAAGCCCGGACGAAAAGGAATGAGAATATATGAATTTTGATTTTTTGGAAGAATGCAGAGAGGCCGGACGGATCGGCATCGCCGGGCATGTAAGGCCCGACGGCGACTGCGTGGGCTCATGCTTAGGGCTGTGGCAGTATCTGTCAAAATGCCTGCCCCAGGCGCAGGTCAAGGTGTTTTTGGATAAGCCGGCGGATATTTTTAAGGAAATCAGGGGGTTTGGGGAAATCTGTTCCGATTTCCCCGAGGAGCCTCCTTTTGATGTGTTTTTCGCACTTGACACCAACCCGGAGCGGCTGGGAGGTGCCGAGAAATATTTTAAAGCTGCCGACAAGACGATCAACATAGACCATCATATCAGCAATACGGGCGGAGGCAGCATAAACGTTATAAAGCCCCGGACAGGCTCCACCTGCGAGGTGCTTTACGATCTGATGGATCCAAAACGGCTGGATCGGGATATAGCCAAGGCTCTGTACGTGGGCATGATCCATGATACCGGTGTGTTCCAGTATTCCAATACCACGCCGGAGACACTGCAGAAAGCGGCCCAACTGATTGGCTACGGATTCGACTTCCCCAAACTGATTCTGGAGACCTTTTACCAGAAGACCTATGTGCAGGCTCAGGTCATGGGCAGAGCACTGATGGAGAGCATCCGTTTCCTGGGGGGGAGCTGTATCGTAAGCTCCATTGACTTGAAGACCATGGATTTCTACAATGTGGAGCCGAAAGATCTGGAGGGCATCGTGAACCAGCTGCGCAATATCCAGGGCATAGACTGCGCCATCTTTATGTACGAGACAGGCGTGCTGGAATACAGAGTGAGCATGCGTTCCAGCGAGAAAGTGAACGTGGCCCAGGTTGCGGCCTATTTTGGCGGCGGCGGCCATGCGAGGGCAGCCGGCTGTAATATGACGGGGACTTTCCATGATTGTGTGAACAATCTCTCCCTACATATCGAAAAGGAACTGAAGAAGTGGGAAGCGGAACATGATGAACGGAATCATAATCATTGATAAGGAAACCGGCTTCACCTCCCATGATGTGGTGGCAAAAATGCGGGGCATCTGCGGGCAGAGGAAGATCGGCCATACGGGCACACTCGATCCATTGGCTACGGGTGTGCTCCCTGTCTGTCTGGGCAGTGCCACGAAGCTTTGCGATATGCTGGCGGACAGGGATAAGGAATACGAGACCGAGCTGCTGCTGGGGACGGAGACGGATACCCAGGACATAACGGGGCAAATCCTGGCCAGGTATCCGGTGGACATAAGCGAGGACCGGGTAAAGGATGCGGTGTTTTCCTTTGCGGGGGAATACCTGCAGGTGCCGCCTATGTATTCCGCCCTCAAGGTGGGCGGTAAGAAGCTGTATGAGCTGGCACGGGCCGGAAAAGAAGTGGAGCGGAAAGCCAGGCCGGTGCAGATATATGAATTGGAGATACTGGAATACAGGCTCCCGGTGGTCCGGATGCGGGTGGCCTGTTCCAAGGGAACCTATATCAGGACATTGTGCGCGGATATAGGGCAGAAGCTGGGGTGCGGAGGTACCATGCAGAGCCTGCGCCGCACCAGAGTCGGAGGGTTTTCCCTGGAGGATGCCTGTACTCTGGGGCAGTTGCAGCAGTGGAAAGACGAAAGCAGGCCGGATCAGGCAAGCGCGAATAGCTCAGGCCCGCCCGGAACAGGCGCTGCGCCTGCAAGCCTGCCCCGGGTTTTGCACCCCGTGGACAGCGTGTTCATGGACTGTCCGTCCCTGCGGGTGCGGGAGGAGGCCTGCAGACTGCTTGACAACGGCAATGCCATTGCACCGGAGCAGACGGCGGAGGGAGAAGTGCACGAAGCCGGCAGATGGGTGCGGATGTACAGGACGGACGGGAGCTTTGTGGGTATCTATGCCTGGGAGCCCGACAGAAAATGGTATCGGCCGGTAAAAATGTTTTTGGAGAAAGAGTGAAGGGATAAGTGGAAATCATTGCTGGAACGACAGAAATGCAACTGGGACAGGAAACAGCCGTTGCCATAGGAAAATTCGACGGGATACACATTGGCCACAGACGGCTTCTGGAGGAGATCCTGTGCCGGAGGGGCGCTTTGGCCGCCTGTGTTTTTACCTTTGACCCGGCTCCGGCCAGGCTCTTCGGCTGCCCGGACGCAAAGGAGCTGAGTACCAGGGAGGAAAAGCGGCTTTTGTTCGGACGCATGGGCGTGGATATTTTGGTGGAGTTCCCCATGAACCGGGAGACCGCCGCGTTGGATGCGGAGATCTTTGCCAGGGAGGTGCTGGCCGGGCAGATGCAGGCGCGCTTCCTGGCCGCAGGCACGGATCTGTCCTTTGGGGCAAAGGGGGCGGGGAATGCCGCGCTTTTGCGCAGGCTGGGGCCGGAGCTTGGGTTTGAGGTCAAGACCATTGACAAGATCTGTATGGACGGAGAGGAGGTCAGCTCCACGCTGGTGCGCCGGGAGGTGGAGGCGGGTGATATGGAGGCGGCGGAAAGGCTGCTGGGAATGCCCTATCTGATAGCCGGGGAAGTGGTTCGGGGAAAGCAGATAGGACGGACGCTGGGATTTCCCACCGTAAATGTGCTTCCCGGCAAAGACAAGCTTCTTCCGCCAAACGGCGTCTATTTCTCACAGGTGCGCTGTGGGGACAAGCTGTACCGGGCCATCAGCAATGTAGGCTATAAGCCCACGGTCACGGACACCAGGGTTATGGGGGTAGAGTCCTATCTGTATGACTTTACAGGAGATCTGTACGGAAAGCACATAGAGATTTATCTCCATGGGTTTAAGAGGCCGGAACGGCGCTTTGAGAGCGTGGAAGCCCTGCGGGAACAGCTGCGCCAGGACATTGCCGCCGGGGCGGTATATTGCCCGGCCGCGCATATTTCTTAAAAATTGCTTAAAAATATCGTAGAAATCTATTGTAAGTTTTTGGTTTTTCCCGTAGAATGGTAAGGCATGCTGTTTTTTGCTGCAATATACGATTCGGGAGAAAATCAAATGAGCGCTAGTATTATATTATCCATGGCAGGCGGGCTGGGACTTTTTCTGTTCGGTATGCGCGTAATGAGCGATTCCATAGAAAAAGTCGCCGGAGCCAAGCTTCGACGTATTCTTGAAATCTTTACCACCAACCGCTTCACCGGCATGGTAGTGGGAGTTATATTTACTGCTATTATCCAATCATCCTCGGCATGTACCGCCATGGTGGTCAGCTTTGTCAATGCCGGGTTGATGAATCTGTATCAGGCGGCAGGCGTCATCTTCGGCGCCAACATCGGTACCACGGTCACTTCCCAGCTGGTTTCTTTCAATTTATCCGCATATGCCCCCGTATTTCTGCTGGCCGGCGTGCTGGTGGCCATGTTCTGCAAGAATGAAAAGGTGAAGAAGCTGGCGGATATTATCATAGGCTTCGGCATCCTGTTCTTAGGGCTCAGCACAATGTCTGCTTCTATGGCCGGCATGAAAGAGGAGCCCCGGGTGGTAAACCTGATCGGATCGCTTAGAAACCCTCTCATGGCTACGCTGGTGGGCCTTGTGCTGACCACGATTATCCAGAGTTCTTCCGTCACGGTCAGCATTGTGCTGCTTTTGGCAAATCAGGATCTGCTATCCCTTTCCATAGCCCTTTACATTATTTTAGGCTGTAATATCGGTGCCTGTACCACTGCCCTGCTGGCATCCCTCTCAGGTAAAAAGGACGCCAAGCGGGCAGCGCTGATTCACTTCTGGTTCAATGTGATCGGCACGGCCATTCTGTATATCATTTTGTTTGTGGCCCAGGAGCCCGTGATGAAAGTTATCTGGTCCGTATCCTCGGACAACGGACGGTTTGTGGCAAACGCCCATACCATGATCAAGATTTTCCAGGTCATCATTCTGTTCCCGTTCTCCAAGGGGATTGTAAAGCTGTCCTGTCTGTGTGTGCCCGGTGAGGACAAAAAGGTCAATTACCGGGAGAGCTATCAGCTCAAATACATAGGAGACAAGGTGGTCTTTAACCCGGCCACTGCGGTGGTGGAGGTCATCAAGGAGCTGGACCGCATGGCTTCCCTGGCCAGCGAGAATCTGACTCGGGCCATGAATGCCCTGATTACGCTGGATGAAGAGGATATAGGCGAAGTCTACGAGGTGGAGAAGAATATCAACTTCCTGAATCACGCCATCACGGACTACCTGGTGAAAATCAACCAGACCACCCTGCCCATTGAGGACCTGAAGAGTCTGGGCGCCATATTCCATGTGGTGAATGACATTGAGCGCATAGGAGATCACGCCGAGAACGTGGCGGATGCGGCCAGGCTGCGGAAAGAGACGGGCATCTCCATCAGCAAAGAAGCACAGAGAGAACTGGGAGAGCTGCTGGACATGGTGATCAAGCTGATCCGGTATTCCGTTGATATGTTCGCCAGAAGCGACGAAAGCCATATGCAGGAGGTGATCGCCCTGGAGGACAGCGTGGACCGCAAGGAGAAAGAGATGCAGCAGGCCCATGTACAGCGCCTGACCAAGGGAGAGTGTACGCCCCAGGCAGGCATGATGTTCTCGGATATCGCATCGGGTCTGGAGCGGGTGGCGGACCATGCCACAAACATCGCCTTTGCCGTCATTGCTGCGGAGCGGGATACGGAGGAATCGTAAGAAATTTGTAAAAAATGAAATAGGAATTTAAAATAATCTTAAAAAATAGTTGACAGATAACCGGGCGGACTGTATAATCTCTCTTAGATGTAACAAATTCGTAATAATTTTGTCAAACATTTAATAGTGTTTATTCTGGAATGGGAGAAAAGTACATGAGTTATTTGAAGAACAGGAAAATCGCAGCAGCCTCCGCCGGTCTGATTCTTTGTCTGGCTTTGCAGCCTCTTCCGGCTTTTGCCGCCGAGAATGACGGGAATATGCCGGCAGCGGGCGTTACCTCTGTTTTGGGGGCAAACCGATCCACAGAGGAATATATAGAGCTTGCCCAGCAGGCTCAGGGAGCGTCCTGGGGATATACCAATATCGGTATCGCCAATATATCGGACGAGCTTTTAAATGTCCGGGAGATACCCTCCCTGGACGGCAAGCTGGTTGGGAAGATGCCCAAGGGCGCAGCCTGCGAGGTGCTTGACACAGCGGACGGCTGGGCGCATATCCAGTCCGGCGAGGTAGAGGGATATGTGAGTCTGGACTATCTGCTCACGGGCCCGGATGCCAAGCTGAAAGCCAACGAACTTGTCCGTACGGTGGCCGTGGCCAATACGGACGGTCTGAACGTGCGTGAGAACCCGAATACGGAGAGCCCTGTGGTGACCCAGATCAGAGAGGGCGAGGAGCTGGAGTACTTAGAGACGCTGGACGGCTGGGTGAAAGTGGCCGTGGACAGCGATGAGGTATATGTCTCGGCGGAGTATGTGGATGTGGTGACGAAGCTTGACACCGCCATCACCATGACGGAGCTTCTCTACGGCGCCGGCGTGTCCGATGTGCGTGTGGATTTGACAGAGTACGCAAAGCAGTTCTTGGGCAATCCTTATGTCTGGGGAGGCACCAGTCTGACCCACGGCGCGGACTGCTCCGGATTCGTACTGAGCATATTCGCCAAGTACGGTATATCCATGCCTCGTGTAGCTTCTGCCCAGGCCACGGTGGGGACATCGATCTCCGCAGACGAGCTGCTGCCCGGCGACCTGGTTTTCTACGCAAAAGGCGGTTACATTAACCATGTGGCAATCTATATCGGAGGCGGTCAGGTAATACATGCCAGCACAGAGCGGACCGGTATCAAGATAAGCAATTACAACTACCGTACCCCGGTGAAATATGTGAGGGTGCTGCAGGATTAAATGTAAATTTATTACTTTACAATTCACCATGGATATGCTATGATAACGGATGTGAAAGGCGAAATCATCAGGATATCGTCTCAGCCGATGCTCGGATGAGGGATTTTCCGGCCCGGTCTTAGTGTCAGGCGGTCAAAAAGTTTAGGAGGAAAGAGAAATGATTTCTAAGGAAAAAAAGACGGCAATTATGAATGAGTACGCAAGGACGCCCGGGGATACCGGCTCGCCCGAGGTGCAGGTGGCGGTTCTGACCGCCAGGATTCAGGAGCTTACAGAGCATCTGAAAGTGAACCCCAAGGATCATCATTCCCGCCGCGGCATGCTGAAGATGGTAGGCCAGAGACGCGGTCTGCTGGAGTATCTGAAGAAAAAGGATATCGAGAGATATCGTGCCCTGATTGAGAGACTTGGCTTAAGAAAATAAGCATTGCAGAGAAAGCAGGCTTGAGGCGCAGACGCGGCTCAGGTCTGCTTATTCTCGACAACGGAATTCTGCCCTTGAATTCCATTGTACTTGACAAGAGAATCCGACTGCACCTGACTACATGGCAACCAGGAACAGAAGAAAGCTCCGAGACCGCTGAAAAGGGTATGGACTTTGAATGCTTTCCGTATTTTTTTCAGTAGTTTCGGTATCTTCTGTTCCTTATCACGCGGTAGGAGAGCTTTCTCCTATTGCCATAAACAGCCGCGAGAGCGGCGGAATGGAGGAAATTTTATGTACAAGACCTACGAAATGGAATTAGGCGGGCGCACGCTGAAAGTCGATATCGACCGCGTGGGCAAGCAGGCCAACGGATGCGCGTTCATGCACTATGGGGATACGGTAGTACTGTCTACCGCCACCGCATCCGAGAAACCCAGGGAGGGAATCGACTTCTTCCCCTTAAGCGTGGAGTTTGAGGAGAAGATGTACGCCGTGGGCAAGATCCCCGGAGGCTTCAACAAGAGAGAGGGAAAGGCCAGCGAGAACGCCGTGCTCACCAGCCGCGTCATCGACAGGCCCATGCGGCCCCTGTTCCCCAAGGATTACCGCAATGACGTGACCCTGAACAACATGGTCATGAGCGTGGATCCGGCATGCCGCCCGGAGATCGTGGCCATGCTGGGAGCCGCCATCGCAACCTGTATTTCGGACATTCCCTTTGACGGTCCCTGCGCCATGACCCAGATGGGACTGGTGGACGGCGAGCTGATCATCAACCCTTCCCAGGAGCAGTGGAAGAACGGCGACCTGAACCTGACCGTGGCCTCCACCAGGGAGAAAGTCATCATGATCGAGGCAGGTGCCAATGAGGTGCCTGAGGAGAGGATGATCGAGGCCATCTACAAGGCCCATGAGATCAATCAGACCATCATCGCATTCATTGATAAAATTGTGGCCGAGTGCGGTAGACCTAAGCATGAGTACACAAGCTGCGCCATTCCCGAGGAGATGTTCGAGGAGATCAAGAAAATCGTGCCTCCCCAGGAGATGGAGGTAGCGGTATTTACCGACGACAAGCAGACCAGAGAGGGAAATATCAAGGCCATCACCGAGAAGCTGGAGGAGGCTTTCGCTGAGAAAGAGGAATGGCTGGCCATCCTTGGCGAGGCAGTCTATCAGTATGAGAAGAAAACCGTCCGCAAGATGATCTTAAAGGACCACAAGCGTCCCGACGGGCGTGAGATCACCCAGATCCGCCCTCTGGCGGCAGAAGTGGACATCATCCCCCGAGTGCACGGTTCCGCCATGTTCACAAGAGGGCAGACCCAGATCTGCAACATATGTACCCTGGCGCCCCTGTCCGAGGCCCAGAGGATTGACGGCCTCGACGAGAACGAGGTCAGCAAGAGATATATGCACCATTACAATTTCCCTTCCTATTCCGTAGGCGAGACCAAACCCTCCCGCGGGCCCGGAAGACGTGAGATCGGTCATGGTGCTTTGGCAGAGAGGGCGCTTATCCCCGTGCTGCCCAGCGAGGAGGAATTCCCCTATGCCATCCGTACCGTATCCGAGACCTTTGAGTCCAACGGTTCTACCTCCATGGCATCCACCTGCGCTTCCTGCATGTCCCTGATGGCGGCAGGCGTGCCCATCAAGAAGATGGTGGCAGGTATTTCCTGCGGCCTGGTAACCGGAGATACGGACGATGACTTTGTACTGCTCACGGATATCCAGGGCCTGGAGGACTTCTTCGGTGACATGGACTTCAAGGTGACCGGTACCACAGAGGGTATCACAGCCATCCAGATGGATATCAAGATTCATGGTCTGACCAGACCTATCGTGGAGGGCGCCATTGCCAGATGCAGAGAGGCAAGGCTGTTCATCATGGACAACTGCATGAAGCCCGCCATCTCCGCGCCCAGACCGGAGGTAGGGCCTTACGCGCCTAAGATTATCTCCATCCAGATCGATCCCGAGAAGATCGGTGATGTGGTTGGGCAGAGAGGAAAGACCATCAATGAGATCATTGCCCGCACCGGCGTCAAGATTGACATCACCGATGACGGTAATGTATCCGTATGCGGCACGGACAAGGAAATGATGGACAAGGCCGTGGAGATGGTGAAGATCATCGTGACGGATTTCGAGGAAGGCCAGATCTTCAAGGGCAAGGTAGTCAGCATAAAGGAATTTGGCGCATTCTTGGAGTTTGCCCCCGGCAAGGAGGGAATGGTACACATTTCCAAGATTGCAAGAGAGAGAATCAACCGCGTGGAGGATGTGCTGACCCTGGGCGACGTGGTGACGGTGGTCTGCCTTGGCAAGGACAAGATGGGCAGAATCAGCTTCTCCATGAAAGATGTGGCTCAGGAGCTGAAGAGAAGATAACGAATGGTATGAAAGGGAGACTGCCATAGCGGTCTCCCTGTATTCTATACAGAAAAAACTAGGAGGTTACTTATGTTATCGAGAGAATTGGTAAAAGAAGCGCTGCGGCGGGCTCTTGCCACCGGCGCTGACTACGCCGAGGTGTTTGCAGAGCACACCCTGAACAAGAACATCAACATTATCTCCGGCAAGACGGACAAGATCGGGGATACTGTGATCGCCGGTGTGGGCATCCGTATCTTCAAGGGGACCAGGTGCGTATCCGGCTCGGCATCTTCACTGGCTCCGGAAGCGCTTCTTAACTGCGCGTCCAAGGTGGCCGACGCCCTTGCGGAGACGGCCCTTGTAGAGGACATCGTTCTGCGGGAGCGGTTGTTCGGGGATATTCATCCGGTGAAAGTGGTGCCTGGGGACGTCTGCAATGCGGAAAAGATTGCCTATCTGCGGGAGGCCTGCCTGGCGGCAAAGGATTACAGCGATGAAATCAGCCAGGTCAGCGGGAATTACCTGGAGGTGGATCATAGGATTCTCATTGCCACCAGCGAGGGATTATTTGCCCGGGACAGACAGATCCGCACCAGAGTCAGCGTCTCCTCCATTGCCAGCAAGGACGGGGAGAATCAGACAGGCAGCAATAACCACGGCGCCAGAAAAGGACTGGAGCTGTTTGAGGAATTTGATCCGAAAGCCATGGGCGAAAAAGCCTCCAGACAGGCTGTCACCATGCTGCATGCGGGATATATCAAAGCCGGCACCATGCCCGTAGCTATCGAGAGCGGCTTCGGAGGCGTCATCTTCCATGAGGCCTGCGGACATTCCCTGGAGGCATCTTCGGTGGCGCTGGGCCAGTCCCAGTTTGCGGGGAAGCTGGGAGAGCAGATCGCCAATACAAAGGTTACCGCCATCGACGACGGCACCATCCCCAACTCCTGGGGGTCTGTGAATATCGACGATGAGGGAACCCCTGCGCAGAAAAACGTTCTGATCGAAAACGGCATCCTGAAAACCTATATGATTGACAAGCTTAACGGCCGCAGAATGGGTATGGCCTCCACAGGAAATTCCAGACGTCAGAGCTATACGTTCGAGCCCACATCCCGCATGACCAACACCTACATAGCGGCGGGAGAAGATGAAGACAAGGATATCATCGAATCTATTGAGTACGGTCTCTACGCCAAGAGCATGGGCGGCGGTTCCGTGAATCCCGTGACAGGGCAGTTTAATTTTTCCGTGGACGAGGGCTATGTGATCCGGGACGGCAAAATCTGTGAGCCTGTCCGGGGCGCCAGCCTTATCGGCAAGGGATCGGAGATCCTGATGAACATTGATATGGTGGGGAAGAACGTAGCCAGGGCCCAGGGCATGTGCGGCGCTTCCTCCGGCAGCATTCCCACGGATGTGGGACAGCCGCTGATCAGGGTTTCCTCCATTGTGGTAGGGGGACGCTGAGGAGATTCGTAAAAGGTTTTTAGGAGTATGTGCCGGTAAATGGCGGAATGAGAGGTTAAAATGACATATCAGGAGTTTAAGGAAGCCGTGATCAGATACGCCGGGGAAAACGGGATCGCGGATTATGAGTTATATTATTCGGAAAGCGAGTCTACTTCCGTTGAGATTTATCAGGAAGAAGTGAAAGGTTACAGCACGGAGAACAGCAGCGGCGTATCTTTCCGCTGCGTCATAAACGGGAAAGCGGGCTATGCCTCCACGGAAAACCGTACGGAAGAGGAAGCAAAGTCTCTGGTGCTCAGGGCTCTGAACAATGCGGGCTCTATAGAGAGTGAAGAGAAAGCCTTTATCCATGAAAAAGGAGACCGGTACGCGGTACTGGAGGACAGCGGCATGAGCCAGCCCACAGGCGCCGAGCTGACAGACGCGGCGCTGGCCCTGCAAAAAGAGCTGTACCAGGCGGACAGCCGGGTTGCGGACGGTACCTAGGCCTACATGGCCTACGCCGGGGAAAAATATGCCCTTTACAATTCCAACGGCCTGGATCTGGAGGACAAAGTGACCCTGTCCATGTGTTATGCCATTCCCCTGGTAGCGGACGGCGGGGAGATGTATGACGGTTTTGAGATGAAGAGGGGCAACCTGAAAGATTTTGACATCAAAGCCATCGCTGCGGACGCGGTGGAAAATGCGGTATCCACCATCGGCGCAGGCAGTGTGCCCAGCGGAAAGTACACCGCGGTCATCTCCAACAAGACTATGGCCACGCTGCTGATGACCTATTCCTCTGTATTCTCCGCGGAAGCGGCCCAAAAAGGGCTGTCCCTGCTCAACGGAAAAGAGGGGGAAAAAATCGCGGCAGACTTCATCACCATTGTGGATGACCCTATGTACCATGATAATGTAATAAAGAGAACCTTTGACGGAGAAGGTGTCGCCACCTATGCGAAAAATGTGGTGGAAAAGGGCGTCCTGAATACGCTCCTCCACAATCTCAAGACTGCGGCCAAGGCTGGAGTGAAGTCTACCGGAAATGCAGGCAGACCATCCTATGCCTCCGTCATCAGTGTCAGTCCCTTTACTTTTTATATCCAGCCTGAGGGCAATGTACAGGAGAAAGCCAAGGTGCCGGAGGAGCTGCTGCGAAAGGCAGAAAACGGCGTGTATGTGACGGATGTGACCGGTCTGCACGCAGGCGCCAACCCGGTCACAGGTGATTTTTCCCTGTCTGCCAAGGGATTTCTGATCACAGAGGGTAAAAAAGGAGCTCCTGTGAAGAACTTTACCGTGTCCGGGAATTTCTTCGAGCTGCTGAAGAATGTGGAGATTCTGGGGAGGGATCTGGATTTTGTCCAGGGAACTTTCGGCTCTCCCTCCGTGCTGGTTCGTGAACTTGCCATTGCCGGCAAAGTGTGAGAAGAAGTTCTGGGGCGCCAAAGGACGTCGCCCAAGAACTTCTAGGCTTGCAAGCGAATGAATTCGCTTTGCAAGCCGGTCTCACACAGAAGAATGCCCAAAGTGCATGGGCATTCTTCCAGTCTCGCACCAGTTTATTTATTGTTCTTGACAATAGAACTGCGTTCTGTTGTATGTGCCGCTGAAGCGGCATAGTTGGGAGGTGTGGGATTGATTGAAAGAAATATTTGGGAAAGCGTGTGGCGGCAGTTGCTGTTATGCGCTTTTTTTAAATTTAATTTATAGTTATTTAATTGTATTTCCAACAAAAAAGTTTAAAATGTTACATAGTGAGTGGAGGGTTCTTGTTATGCTGTGAGGAGGAATATATATATGAGAGAAAAGCTGCAGCGTTTTATGTGGGGGCGCTATGGTACGGATCGTTTCAATCAGTTTCTGATGTTTTCCGCTATTGTGTGTCTTTTGGTGTCCTTTGTGGGGGGAGGAATATTCTACCTGCTGGCCACGGCAGTGATGGTATACGCATACTTCAGGATGTTTTCCAGAAATGTAAGCAAGCGTTCTCTGGAGAATCAGTGGTACCTGAAACGGGAGATGAAAGTCAGAAGCTTTTTTATCAAGAAAAAGAAAGAATTGGGACAGCGAAAGAACTACCATATCTATAAATGCCCAAACTGCAGGCAGAAAATCCGTGTGCCGAAAGGAAAGGGCAGGATTGCCATCACCTGCAGGAAGTGCGGAAATGAATTCATCAAAAAGAGCTGAGAATGGATTCCGGGATGGAGGTCTGAGATGTTCGGATATATTACTGTAAACAAAGCGGAAATGAAGTTCAGGGAATTTGATGTATACCAGTCTTATTACTGCGGCATTTGCCGGGAGCTGAAAAGAAAATACGGTGTCTGCGGACAGATTTCCCTTAGCTATGACATGACTTTCCTGGCTGTTTTGCTGACAGGGCTTTATGAGCCGCAGACCTTATCCGGAAGCTGTAAATGCATTGTCCATCCTTTTGAGAATCATCCCACAAGGAATAATATCTTTACGGAATATGCGGCGGATATGAATATATTGTTTGCGCATTATAAATGTCAGGACGACTGGGAGGACGAGAAGAAGTTCCTTAAGTATGTCTATGGCAGGCTCCTGGAGGGAAAGAGCGGGCGGTTAAAGGTAATTTATGCGGATAAGATCCGGAAGATCAATCTGCTGATGCAGGACTTTTCCGATGCGGAGAAAGACAACAGCGCGGATATCGACACTCTGGCCGGCCTGTTTGGCAGGGTTATGGCGGAGGTCATGGTGGCAAAGGAGGACGAATGGGCTGAGAATCTGCGGAGGCTCGGTTTTTTCCTCGGGAAATTTATCTACCTGTGCGACGCTTACGAGGATGTGGAGGAGGATATCAGGAAAGGAACGCCGAATCCTTTAAAGCTTCGCTATTCCAACGCTGATTTCGAGGAAGAATGCAGGACTATCCTGACCATGATGATATCGGAGTGCTGCAGGGAATTTGAGAAGCTCCCCATCCTGGAGAATGTGGAAATACTCCGCAATATTCTTTACTCCGGCATCTGGGGCAGATATGAGGCTGTCCGTGAGAGAAGACTGCACAGACAGACCTGACGAATTTTCTTTTTGCAGGAACCAGGAACATTGGGCGGGGAGAACCCTGTCCGGGAAACGAGGAAAACATGTACGATCCTTATAGTGTGTTAGGTATAAGCAGAAATGCTTCTGAGGAAGAGATCAAAAAGGCATATAAGGCACTGAGCCGCAGGTATCATCCCGACGCCAATGTGAATAACCCCAATAAAGCCCAGGCGGAGGAGAAATTTAAGGAGATTCAGGCGGCTTACCAGCAGATTATGAAAGAGCGTACTTCGGGATACAGCGGCGGCTACGGGGGCGGCGGCTATGGCAGGAGCGCTTCCCAGGGCGGTTCAGGCAGTACAGGCGGTTACGGTGGTCAGGGCGGCTCGTTCTGGGGCTTCGGCGGTCCTTTCGGAGGGTTCGGCGGTTTCGGCGGCCAGGGTATGGACACCGGCTATGAGGAGAACAATTATATACGCTCCGCGGGCAATTATATCCGAAACGGCTATTACAGGGAGGCCAGGACGACGCTGGACGGGATGAACGAAAGGGATAGAAACGCCAGATGGTATTACTACAGCGCCATAGCCCATTCCGGGCTTGGAAACAATGTGGCGGCGCTGGAGCATGCGAAGCGTGCCTTAAGCTTAGAGCCGGACAATATGGACTACCGCAGTCTGGTGCGGCAGTTTGAGAACGGCGGCAGCTGGTACGAGCAGCGGCAGGCACAGTACGGTTATCCCACCTCCGGTGTGGGAAATCTCTGCGCCCGATGGGCCTGTACCTTTATGCTGTGCAATATGTGCTGTTTCGGAGGAGGGTGCTGCGGCGGCCACGGGATGTACTATTATTGAGGGATTGCTTTAAGAGAGTTTTATGGTACTTATAATTTCATATAATTTGCCTGTTCAAAGCTGTTGACAAATGAGGGTTAAGGCTTTATCCTGGTTATATAGAACAGAACATATGTTCTAAAGGAGGGTACACAGATGGGAAGAGACAGGCTGAGACAATTATAAGGCTGTGGCAGAGAGGAGAATTGTCTGCCGCAGCTTTTATTGCCGTATTCTCAGGGAACGGCGCGGTAACAGTAACATTTTTTGGGATAAATGACAGGAATCGCATGACATTTGGAGAAAATAGGGGTATACTTTCTGTAGGAAAAGAATCAGAAAGGAGCTTCCGGAAATGTCATTTATTCCAAAATCACAGGAGATCTATAAACATTTTAAGGGAAATCTGTATCAGGTGACGGCCGTTGCGGAGCATACCGAAACGGGGGAGCAGCTGGTGATCTATCAGGCGCTTTACGGAGATTTTAAAATTTACGCCAGACCTCTGTCCATGTTTATAAGCAGGGTGGACAGGACGAAATATCCGGATGCAGAGCAGGAATTCCGCTTTGAGCTGCAGGGACCGGAGGCTGACAGACAATGGGCTGAGACCGGGCCTAAGGAGGGGCAGCCGGAGATGACAGCGGGGCCGGGCAGCCGGGAAGCGGCCCATGGGATTGGAATGGCCGGGGCAGGAGCGGCTGTCGGAGATACCGGTACGACGGATGGTGCCGGGGCAGAGGACGGGGCAGGCGCGCGGACAGCGTCTGACGGGGAGCTGGATCCGCTGGTGCTGGAATTTCTGGATGCCGACAGCTATGAGGAGCGGCTCAATATACTGGCGGGACTTCATCACAGGATTACGGATGAAATGATTACAACCATGGCAATCGCCAGCGATATCGAAATCGACGACGGGGATATTGAGGAGCGGTATGAGTCTCTGCGGACCTGCCTGCTGACTTTGGAGAGATACGAGTGCAACCGGCTGCGGTGACTCTCCGCTTTCTCTTCCCCGGCAGGCCTTTTTGGAGAAAGCCCGCCCGAATCTGACGGTGGGCGCGGGGATGAGGAAAGGAGCGGCATATGGCACAGCAGCCGGACAAAAAAATGGTGATAGGGGTTTCTTCGAGAGCCCTGTTCGATCTGACCATGGAAAACGAGATCTTTGAGAGGGAGGGGCTGGAGGCATACTGCAGCTACCAGGTGGCCCATGAGCAGGATATCTTAAAGCCCGGGCCGGGCTTTGGCCTGATCAAATCCCTGCTGAAGCTGAATGCATACAGCCCGGAAAAGAATCTGGTGGATGTCATCATTATGTCACGGAACAGCCCGGACAGTTCTCTGCGGGTATTCAACTCCATTGTCCATTACGGCTTGGGAATTACCCGTTCCGTGCTGGTGAGCGGCGCTTCGCTGGCGCCGTATCTGACGGCTTTCCATACGGATCTGTTCCTTTCGGCCTATGAGGACGATGTACAGCGGGCCATTGACAGCGGCATTGCCGCAGGCATTATCTGCACGGAGCATAAGCCCTGGGGAAGTGCTCAGCAGCCGGGGCATGCTCTCTCCCCGGAGACAGGCGGACAGGAGAAAGGGATTCCCGTTTTGGACAGGGCGTATCCGGAGATCCGGATTGCCTTTGACGGAGACGCTGTGCTTTTTACGGACGAATCGGAAATGATTTTTAAGGAAAAGGGGTTGACCGCTTTTGAAGAGAATGAGCGAAGCCGCGCCAGGGAGCCTCTTGCGGAGGGGCCCTTTGCCAAATTTCTGAAAAAGCTTTCCGGGCTGCAGCGGGAGCTGGGAGCGGACGACTGCCCGATTCGGACAGCCCTGGTGACTTCCCGGTGCGCTCCGGCCCATGAGCGTGTTCTGCGCACCATGCGTTCATGGAATGTGAGAGTGGACGAGGCCTTTTTTCTGGGGGGCCTGGAGAAGCGGGACGTGCTGAAAGCTTTCGGCGCCCAGATATTCTTTGACGACCAGTCTGTACATACCGTGAGCGCCGCCCAGTCCGTACCTGCGGCCAGGGTGCCCTACGGCAGAACGGCTGCGCGTCTCACAGAGAAAAGGAGATAGATTTCCCAAATGGAATATAAGCATATCATAGAGGGACGTTTTTTGGAGCGCCCCAACAGATTTATCGCCCGGGTGGAGATAGCGGACGGGCATGGCGGGGAGAGCAGGGTGGAGACAGTCCATGTGAAGAATACCGGCAGATGCAGGGAGCTTCTGACAAAAGATGCCCGCGTCTACCTGGAGAAGAGCGAAAATCCTGCGCGCTCCACGGCCTATGACCTTGTGGCGGTGCAGAAGGGAGAGCGTCTGGTGAACATGGATTCCCAGGCGCCGAACCGGGCCGTGGAGGAATGGCTGCGCTGCGGCGGATTCAGGCAGGACGTGACCCTTGTGAAGCCGGAGGCAGGATACGGCAATTCCCGCTTTGATTTTTACCTGGAGGCAGGGGAAGAGCGGATCTTCATGGAGGTCAAGGGCGTCACGTTGGAAGAGGAGGGGATCGTGCGCTTTCCGGATGCGCCCTCCCAGAGAGCGGTAAAGCATGTGGAAGAGCTGATCGCCGCCGGGAAAGAGGGCTACCGCGTCTATGTGCTGTTCGTCATTCAGATGGAGGATGTGCTGTATTTTACCCCTAACCGGGATACCCATGCGGAATTTGCGCTTGCCTTACAAAAAGCCTCTCAGGCAGGGGTGGAAATCCTGGCCTATGACTGCAGAGTCAGGCCCGATTCCATGACAATAAAACGTCCCGTTCCCGTGGCTCTTTCGGATGAAGAAGGGGCACGCATTTATGAAACCTTTAGAAAAAACTTAGGAAAGAATAAGCTGGGGGCTATATGCATTCCGCTTCTAAAATGGTATGATAAAAGCAGGCGCATATTGCCCTGGCGGGAATCCCCCACGCCTTACAGGGTATGGGTATCGGAGATTATGCTGCAGCAGACCAGAGTGGAGGCCGTAAAGCCCTATTTTGAGCGTTTTATGAATGCCCTGCCGGATATTGGGGCATTGGCGGAGGCACAGGAGGAGGACCTGCTGAAGCTGTGGGAGGGACTGGGCTATTACAACAGAGCGCGGAATCTTCAAAAGGGAGCGGTCCAGATTCAAAAGCTCCATGGCGGAAAGATGCCGGACACCTATGAAGAACTGCTTACCTTAAGCGGCATAGGCAGTTATACGGCAGGAGCCATTGCCTCCATCGCCTTTCAGCGTCCCGTTCCCGCAGTGGACGGAAATGTGCTGCGGGTGGTGGCAAGGCTTCGGCAGGACGGGCGATATATTGACGACGGCAGGGTAAAGGCTTCGGTGGAGCAGGATCTGAAAGAAATCATGCCCCATGACCGCCCCGGGGACTTTAACCAGGCATTGATGGAGATCGGAGCTTGTGTGTGCATTCCTAACGGCGTTCCTCTGTGCGGAGAGTGTCCCCTGGCCAATCTGTGCGGAAGCCGGGAGTATGGCACCTGGCAGGAGTATCCGAAGAAACAGCCCAAAAAGGCCAGGCGGATAGAGAACAAGACGATACTGATCGTTCAAAAGGGAGATAAGGCAGCGATCCGGAAGCGTCCGGGAAAAGGCCTGCTGGCCGGAATGTATGAATTTCCGTCCATAGACGGATTCTGTACTGCCGAGGAAGTGGCCGATTATCTGGCTGATAACGGATGGAAAGCCATGAGCATAGAACCTCTGGAGGATGCAAAGCATATCTTTACCCACAGGGAATGGCATATGAAAGGCTATATGGTCAGGGTGGATGAGTCCGGCTGCGGACAGAGCACGGACTGGCTCTATATAGAGCCGGAGCAGACAAAAGAAAAATATCCCATTCCGTCAGCCTATGGCGCCTATACCAAATATTTAAGCATTAAGCTGGGCAGTACTAGGTATAAGTCCGACTAAGTAAGAGTTCGGCTGAGGAATAGGAACTAGGAGGTAAGCTAGAAAAATGAAATTATTATCTGTGGCGATTCCGTGCTATAATTCGGAAGCGTATATGCGAAAATGCGTGGACTCTCTGCTGACAGGCGGGGAGGACGTGGAGATCATTATCGTGGACGACGGCTCGGCGAAAGACAGGACGGCCCAAATCGCGGATGAATACGCGGACAGCTATCCCACAATCGTAAAGGCCGTGCATCAGGAAAACGGCGGCCATGGGGCGGCCGTGAACACCGGTATCCAAAATGCCACCGGCCTGTATTTCAAGGTGGTGGACAGCGACGACTGGGTGAAGAAAGAGGCCTATCTGCAAGTGTTGGATACCCTGCGGGAGATGGCAGGGGGGGCGTCTTCCCTGGATATGCTGGTGTGCAACTTCGTCTATGAGAAAGAGGGGGAGAAGCGCAAGAAAGTGATGCATTACCGCCACATTCTTCCGGAGGGGAAAATGGTTTCCTGGGAGGACTGCCATCATTTTATGAAAGGCCATTACATCCTGATGCACTCGGTGATCTTCCGGACGAAGCTTTTGAGGGAATGCGGCCTTGAGCTGCCCCGGCATACCTTTTATGTGGATAATCTCTATGTATTCGAGCCGCTGCCCTATGTGAAGAATCTGTATTACCTGGATGTGAACCTGTACCGATATTACATCGGAAGAGAGGACCAGTCCGTGAATGAGGAGGTCATGATATCCCGCATTGACCAGCAGTTGAAAGTGAACCGGATTATGATCGATTACCTGGTGGACAGGAAGCAGGAAGTCATAAAGAACAAACGTCTTTATCAGTATATGTTCAATTACCTGGAAATCATCACTACCGTATCTTCAGTGCTTCTGATCCGTTCCGGCACGGAAGAGGGACTTGAGAAGAAAAAAGAACTCTGGAAATACCTGAAATCGAAAGACAGGAAGCTGTTTTTCCGGATGCGAAACGGCCTGCTGGGCTATGCCATGAATCTGCCGGGCAGGGGAGGACGGAAGATTTCCGTGGGGGGATATAAGATCTGCCAGAAAATTTTTAAGTTTAACTGATGAGGGATCAAAAAAGCTTCCGAAGCCGTCCGGCTCAGGAAGCTTTTTCTATGCGCAGGCCCGCATATGAAAATGCCGATGCGCGGCATGGAGACCCGTTAAGCCTCACATGGAAACCCGCTTCTTCAGTTCCCGCTGGGCCTTTGTGGCCATCACAATGTCTCTTCTGTATACCAGAATGTACATGACGAATCCAAGCCCAAGCCCTGTCGCCACATCGAAGACAGAATGCTGCTTCAGGAACATGGTGGAGAGAATGATGGAAAAGGCCAGTACGCCCGAGGCAATCCTAAGCCACCGTTTTCCCTCCAGATCAGCGCTGCGCATTACGGCGAAATGAGCGCCCAGGGAATTGTATACATGGATGCTGGGCCATAGGTTCGTAGGCGTGTCGATGCTCCACAGAACAGCCACCGCCTGCGTGAATACATTGTCCCGGGGCATCTGGGCTAGCCGCAGCTGATGGCTGTTGGGCCAAAGCGTGGAGATGATCAAAAACAATGTCATGCCCGTGAATAAAAAGGCGCATGAGCGGTAGTAATCCTGCTTATTCTTAAAGAACAGGTACACTACCACAACCGATACATAGGCAAACCACAGAAAATAGGGGACTACAAACACCTCACAGAAAGGAATGTAATCGTCCAGACCGACATGAATGATATTGAAATTCCTGTCATCCTGTCTCTCCAGCCAGGCAAACCATGTGAGGTAAATAACCATATAAATTGCCAGAGGAATGGCGTGCCTGTATTTCAGATAAAGCTTTTTTCCCATTTTTCCAACCTAAACCTTTCTCGGGCGACCTCTTATTCTGCCAGGGGCCGTCCTGAACTTCTTCTCAATAGTATAGCTTGGAAAATAGAAAAATCAATGGTCTTTTATTGTTTTTTAGGTATATTTAGAATTCCTTAAGGATTCCCCGGGGCCACAAGCCGGATAGCCTCCCGCTCACAAGACACACAGATCCGGCAGCTCTTTCTCGTAACCTCTCCGTCCGTATGTACCCACAGCGGCATGGAAGTCTCAATGGTAAGCGCCCCGGCCTGATATGGCGTAATTCCCCGGAACATATAATGCTTCCCATAAAAAGCCGTGGGCAGCGCAAAGAGAATAAAAAACTTCGATAAATCCCCCACCGCGCACAGATTCAGAAGTCCGTCATTGTCCAGAGCCCGGGGCGCGAACATAAAACCGCCTCCCTCATAACGGTGCAGCATACAGGCTGTGAACAGCATATTTCCGATGTCCACCGGAGTCCCGCCGTCAAGGGTGAGCTTCCCGGAGACGGCCTTTGCGGCAAACAACTGCCGCAGCGCCACACCCAGATAGGTAAGCTTCCCCAACCCCATCCTGTTCATAGTGTCTTTTATCTTAGAATGCATGGCCTCCTGGCAGACGGCGGCGTCAAATCCGATGCCGCAGCTGACCGCAAACCGGCGTCTTTCGCCCTCCGGATAGGAGACTACACCCAAGTCCATGGGACGGATCCTGCCGGAGTGCAGTATGATGTCAAGGGCCTCCAAAGGCTTTTTGGGAATCCGCAGATCCCTGGCCAGATCATTGCTGGAGCCGGTGGGTACATAGCCCAGCACTGCACGCTTGGTATCATCCATCCCCTGCAGAGCCTCGTTCACGGTTCCGTCGCCGCCCAGTATGATCAAAAAGACATCTCCCTGCTCTCTGGCAAACAATTCTGTCACGATGGAGACAGTGTCCCCTGCTTTTTCCGAGAAATGCGGGCAGTAGGAGATATTTTCTTTATGCAGCGCAGGCTCTATCTGCTCTTTCCAGATCCGCCGGCCCCTGCCGGAGCGGGAGGCAGGATTGATGATGACATGATACATGCTTAAAACCTCGTCTTTCGTTTAGGCTTTGGGTTTCCGCCCTCCATTTTACCAGTCCGGGACTATTTCGTAAACCCATTTTGTAAATTTTTGTTTGCAAACCGTTTATTCTATGATATAATCGTGTCGTGTGTCAATATTCGGGAACGGAACAGGAGGACTGAGAATGTATTCATTAGATGAAGTGAGAGCTGTTGATCCGGAAATCGCCCAGGCCATCGTGGACGAGCAGGCCAGACAGAACAGTCATATTGAACTGATCGCGTCTGAGAACTGGGTGAGTAAGGCCGTGATGGCGGCCATGGGAAGCCCTTTGACCAATAAATACGCGGAGGGGTATCCCGGCAGGAGATATTATGGCGGATGCGAGTGCGTGGATGTGACCGAGAGGCTTGCCATCGAGAGGGCAAAGAAGCTGTTCGGCTGTGAGTATGCCAATGTACAGCCCCATTCAGGCGCCCAGGCCAATATGGCAGTGCAGTTCGCGGTCTGCGAGCCCGGAGACACCATTATGGGCATGAACCTGGATCACGGCGGGCATCTGACTCACGGCAGCCCGGTGAATATGTCCGGGAAATACTTTAAGATCGTTCCCTACGGCGTAGACGACAATGGTTTTATTGACTATGACAGATTGCGGGAGATCGCGCTGGAGGCAAGGCCGAAGATGATTATCGCAGGCGCTTCCGCTTATGCGCGCACCATTGATTTCAAAAAATTCCGGGAAGTGGCGGACGAGGTGGGGGCGTTTTTGATGGTGGACATGGCACATATCGCGGGACTGGTGGCCGCAGGGCTTCATCCCAGCCCCATTCCCTACGCGGACGTGACTACCACCACCACGCATAAGACTCTGCGGGGACCCAGAGGCGGATTGATTCTGTCCAGTAATGCCGTGAATGAGAAATATAATTTCAACAAGGCGATCTTCCCCGGTATTCAGGGAGGCCCCCTGATGCATGTCATCGCGGCGAAAGCAGTCTGCTTCCAGGAAGCGCTTGGCGATGCGTTTAAGGATTATCAGAAGAATATTATTGACAATGCCCAGGCGCTCTGCAAGGGCCTGATGGACAGAGGACTGAAAATCGTCTCCGGCGGCACGGACAATCACCTGATGCTGGTGGATCTGACGAACTTTGGCCTGACAGGCAAGGCAGTGGAAAAGCTTCTGGACAAGGCTCATATCACCTGCAACAAGAATACTATCCCCAATGACCCGCAGTCTCCCTTTGTGACCAGCGGCATCCGTCTGGGAACACCGGCCGTCACATCCAGAGGGATGAATACCCGGGATATGGACAGAATAGCGCAGGCCATTGCGCTGGTTGTAAAAGGCGGCGAAGAACAGATTCCCGCAGCCGGCAGGATCGTGCGGGAGTTGACCGATAAATACCCGTTGGATTAAGGCTTCGAACAAAGGAACTGCATCTGAGGAAAGGCCAAAAAGGAGAAGAACGATGATAAAAATAGCAGTGCTGGGATACGGGACCGTAGGCAGCGGCGTTGTGGAACTCATTGAGCGGAATAACACCTTGCTTAAGGAACGGGCCGGAGAGGAAATCGTAATCAAGTATATACTGGATTTGAGGGATTTCCCGGGAGATCCGTACGAGGATAAGGTGGTACATGATTTCGGCATGATTTTAACCGATCCTGAGATCAGCATCCTTTGCGAAGTCATGGGAGGCGTGGGCGCGGCATACCGGTTCACAAAGCAGGCGCTGGAAGCGGGAAAGAGCGTATGCACTTCCAATAAGGAGCTGGTGGCGAAGCATGGGGCAGAGCTTCTGGCCATTGCGGGAAGAATGCGCTGTAACTATATGTTTGAGGCCAGCGTGGCGGGGGGGATCCCCATTATCCGCAGCATCAACAGCGCGCTGGTAGCGGACAGGGTGGAGGCGGTGACGGGGATTTTAAACGGCACCACCAATTACATCCTGACCAAGATGGAACAGGAGGGGGCAGACTACGGAGATGCCTTAAAACAGGCTCAGGAACTGGGCTATGCGGAGCGCAATCCCGAGGCTGATGTGGAAGGACTTGACACGGGCCGCAAGATTGCCATTCTGGCGGATATGCTGACAGGGAAGAGCGTGGATCCGGACAAAGTGGCCACGGAGGGGATCACCAAGATCACCACCGCCGATTTTGCCTATGCCAGGGCGGCAGGCATGACCATAAAGCTTCTTGCCCGCTGCAGAGTTTTGGAGGACGGCAGCGCGTGGGTGATGGTTGCGCCGTACATGCTTCCCACGGAGCATTCTCTGGGAAGAGTGGACGATGTGTTTAACGGCGTGCAGATCACATGCACTATGCTGGGAGAAGCCATGTTCGGCGGAAAGGGTGCGGGCAAGCTCCCTACGGCCAGCGCGGTGGCGGCGGATGTCATGGACTGCGCCATGCATCCGGGCAGGACTGTCATGCGGGCATGGTCCGACGAGGAAGCAAAGCTTACCGATACGGCGCAGACGGAGAGCCGCTTTTTCCTGAGAGTAAAGGCAGGATCGGCCGACACAGTGCGGAAAGCTTTTGCCGGAAGCGTCCCTGTGACGGCAGAGAGGGAAGAGGACGAGGGCTTCTTTACTCCGGCAATGAAAGAGAAAGAATTCCGGGCCATATGCGCAGGGCTTGGAGATGTGGTTTTGAACCGGATACGTCTGGTGTAGGGGATTTATCTTCCGAATGGGAATACAGACAGTGAGGAGTAGAGAAAATGTCTAAGGTAGTGAAATTTGGCGGAAGCTCTCTGGCAAGCGCGGAGCAGTTTCGGAAAGTAGGGGACATTATCCGCGGCGATGCGGACAGGAGATATGTGGTGCCCTCTGCGCCGGGAAAGCGTTTCAGGAAAGACAGCAAGGTGACGGATATGCTGTATGCCTGCTATGACAGCGCGGAGGCGGGCAGAAATTTCAGAGAGGAATTGTCGGCCATAAAGGCCAGATATCAGGAGATCATAGACGGTCTGGGGCTGGAGCTTAGTCTGGACGGAGAGTTCGAGACCATAGAGAAGAATTTTGAGGCGGGGATTGGCCGGGACTATGCGGCGTCCCGGGGCGAGTATTTAAACGGCATTATCATGGCGGCGTACCTGGAGTATGAATTTGTGGATGCCGCAGAGGTCATCTGCTTTGACGAGGAAGGCGTCTTTGACGCCGAGAAGACCAACAGGGTTCTGGGGGAGAGGCTTGCGCGCAGCCAATACGCGGTGATTCCCGGTTTCTATGGGGCAAGGCCCGGCGGGGAGATCAGAACATTCTCCAGAGGCGGGTCGGATATCACGGGCTCCATCGTGGCAAAGGCAGTCCAGGCGGATGTATATGAGAACTGGACAGACGTATCGGGTTTTCTTGTAGCGGATCCCGGAATCATAGACAATCCCAAGGGAATTGACGTGATTACATACAGGGAGCTGAGAGAGCTTTCCTATATGGGGGCCGGCGTCCTGCATGAGGAGTCTATCTTTCCCGTGCGTCAGGAGAACATCCCCATCAATATCCGCAACACCAATTCCCCTGAGGACAGCGGCACATGGATTGTAGGGAGCACCTGCCAGAAATCAAAGTATGTCATCACGGGCATTGCCGGTAAGAAAGGTTTCTGCTGTATCAATATCGAGAAAGACAAGATGAACTCTGAGGTGGGCTTTGGCAGAAAGGTTCTGCAGGCATTTGAGGAGAGCGCCATTTCGTTCGAGCATGTGCCCTCGGGAATTGATACAATGACCGTCTTCGTGCATCAGGACGAATTTATGCACAAGGAGCAAAAAGTAGTGGCCAGCCTTTACCGCCTAGCGAAGCCGGATTCCATCGAGATAGAGTCGGATCTTGCGCTGATCGCGGTGGTGGGCCGGGGAATGCGGGCCACGAGAGGTACGGCGGGCAGGATTTTCTCCGCGCTTTCCCATGCAAATGTAAATGTCAAGATGATCGATCAGGGCTCCTCCGAGCTGAATATCATCATCGGCGTCACCAATGATGACTTCGAGACGGCTATTAAGGCAATCTATGATATTTTTGTGCTGACGAATTTATAATTTTGTAAGTTTAGCAGAAAAATTTGGAAAATTGGCACAATGTGTTGACAGATGGCGGCCCAGACAATATAATAAAAGAGTCATCCTTCCATTGAGATACAGAAGAATCAAGCTGCAGAAGTTTTTTATGTGCAAAAGAAACGAAATACAGAGGATGAAGTGGGAGAAAGCGAAGGAAATGGACGTAAGTTCATTTCCTTTCCTAATGTATGACCATACATACCAGCGGCCGAATCCGCTGTCGGTTCACAATGCTTTCCGCCCATGAGTCGGATGACGGGCAAATGTTGGCGACTGCAAAAATAATTTCGGAACACCGGAAAATACGGGATTTGTGAAAAGACAAACTGCAAAGGAATATAAATGGATAACAGAGAGCAGCAGGCGAGACGGGAAGCAAGAAAAAAGAGGAGGCGCAGAAACCAGATCATGGTGTATGCCGTGTTCCTGATTCTGATTCTGGCGATGGGAACCGGAATGGGATTCGGCGTATTCGCGCTGATGAAGAACAGAAAGGCTGCTGACGAAAAAGAACAGGACAATCAGGAGTTGATTGAGGAGATGCTGGCCACGGAGGAAAGCATACCTTCCGTAGAGCCAACTCCTGATCCTACGCCGGAGGCGCCGGAGCCTACCCGGGAGGAGAGGCTGGACGCCTATGTGGACGAGAGGATCGCGGCGATGCCTCTGGAGGATAAGGTGGCGGGGCTGTTCGTGGTGACCCCGGAAGCGATTACCGGCGTGGGCACATGCATACAGGCCGGCGACGGCACAAAGCAGGCCCTGGAGGAAAATCCCGTGGGCGGCCTTGTCTATTTTGCCAAGAATATACAGTCGGAAGAGCAACTGAAAGAAATGCTTGGGAATACGGCACTGTACGCGAAGTATCCCCTTTTCATCGCTGTGGATGAAGAGGGCGGAAGCGTGGCCAGGGTGGGCTCCTCCATCGGACCCCGGGTAGACAGCGCGGAGACCATCGCGGCCACGGGTAATCCCGAGAATGCTTATCAGGCAGGAGTGACCATAGGTACCGCTCTCCATGGCCTGGGATTTAATGTGGATTTTGCGCCGGTGGCGGATCTGGCCAACGTGGAGGGCAGCGTCATGCAGGGGAGATCCTACGGAACCGACGCATCTGAGGTATCCGGCTTTGTCACCTCCATGGTGCGGGGACTCCAGGAGCAGAGAGTGTCCGCCTGTCTGAAGCATTTCCCCGGTATCGGCAGCACCACCCAGGATACCCATGACGGCAGGGCGTCCTCGGACCGGACGGAAGCGCAGTTCTGGGCAGAGGAGCTGGCAGTGTTTCAGGCCGGAATTGACGGGGGCGCGGACATGGTGATGGTCAGCCATATGGCGGCGCCTGCGCTGACAGGCAATAATGATCCCGGTATTTTTTCCAGAGTGCTGGTGACAAATATTCTGCGGGAGCAGATGGGCTTTGAGGGAGTCATCATCACGGATGCCATGAATATGTCGGCTATCACGGAGTACTACGCTGCGGACGAGGCTTCCATCATGGCGGTTCTGGCAGGGTGCGATATGCTTCTCATGCCGGAGGATTACGAAAAAGCGTATACGGGAGTCCTGGAAGCCGTTCGGAACGGCAATATTGACGAGGAGAGAATCAATGACTCCTTAAGGCGGATCTATCGTATCAAGTATGCAGATATGGCAGAATAGAAGTATCAGACGCTGATTTGCAGGGCTGGAGGTAAGGGACTTTGGAAGAAAAGGAAATTTCCCAGGCCGTCATCGGCCGTCTGCCCAGGTATCTGCGGTATCTGGGAGAGCTTAAAGATGAGGGTGTGGAGAGGATATCATCTCAGGATCTGAGCGCGCTGATGAAAGTGACGGCCTCCCAGATCCGGCAGGATTTCAATAATTTCGGGGGCTTCGGCCAGCAGGGCTATGGCTACAATGTAGGGTATCTCTATGATGCCATCGGCAAAATCCTGGGATTGGACAGACAGTATAAATTCATTATAATAGGCGCAGGGAACCTGGGGCGCGCGCTGGGCAATTATATCAATTTCGAAAAGCGGGGATTTATCTTCCGCGGCATGTTCGATCAGAATCCGGATCTAGTGGGAAACAGTGTCCGGGGCGTGAGAGTCATGCCCATGGAGGAACTGGAGCGGTTCATTTCGGAGAACGACATTGATATCGCGGTTCTGACGATTCCCAAGACCAGCGCAGTGTCTGTGGCAGAGAGGCTGGCAGGGACGGATATCCGCGCCATCTGGAATTTTGCCCATGTGGATCTGAATCTGCCGGAGCGGATTCAGGTGGAGAATGTCCACCTGTCTGACAGCCTTATGAAATTATCCTATAATATCAGCAGGTATCAGCAGGAAAAGGAATGAAGTCTGGGAGGTACATAGGGAGCTATGAAGCATGAGGCGGATGGAAGCAGACGGGAGATTTTTGAGCAGGCGTTAAAGGGAAAGAGGATACCGATTCTGACTCTGGACAATAAATGGTATCAGCTGCTGAACGAAGAGGCCAGAGAGGGCGTTGCCGGACTGGAGGGGGAGCTGAATGCTCTTCTTAGGCAGCAGGGTAAGCTGAACAATGAGGTGAAAGAAATCAAGCGGCTGAAAAAGCGCCTGATGCAGGAGATCGTCTCCATGATGGGAGACGGAGAGACGGAGGAAGACAGCGAGAGCGCTCAAAAGTCAGAGCAGAATAAGCGCCTTGTGGAAGAGTGCAATGAAAAGCTGGAGGGGCTTCAGGACGAGCTTCTGGAGATACCGGCACAGATAGAGCAGGTGAATTTTAACCTGATGCTTGCCACCATGGACTGGTGCTATGATATGATGGCTGCCAACAATGAAAGCATTCAGGAGATCGAAGACTGGGTGGCGCAGATCCGCGTGGAGCTGAAAAAGCGCCTGGTCAGGAAGCAGGAGATGGAGCAGCACAGTCATGCGATTTACAATTATATGCATGATGTGTTCGGGGCTGAGGTAGTGGATATTTTTGACATGCATCATGACCAGGAAAGGCAGGATGTGTGAATCAGGACAGACTGACTGCGGGACATGGGAGCAGCAGTCTGTTTTTCGTATAAGGAGGGAAAGTAAGTGAGATATCTGGTGTCTGCCGAAGAAATGAGAGAATATGACAGCAACACAATCGAAAAGATCGGGATACCCGCCTGCGTTCTTATGGAGCGTGCGGCTCTGGCGGCAGCGGACAGAATAGAGGAATATTTTGAAAGCTCCGGCGCGTCGCGGCATGTGCTGGTCATGGCCGGAACGGGCAATAACGGGGGAGACGGGCTGGCAGTGGCCAGGCTTCTGAGCGAGAGGGACTATCAGGTGGAGGTCTGGACGGTGGGAGATCCGGGGAGGGCCTCCGGGCAATGGAAGCGGCAGATGGAGATCCTGAAAAATTATCCGGTGAAATGCACGGACAGACCCGGGAGGCGGGAATACGGAGCGCTGGTGGACGCTCTGTTCGGTGTGGGACTGACAAGAGCCGTGGAGGGTATGTACGGGGAAGCCGTGGAAACCTTTCAGGGCCTTGGGGGTTGGCGGCTTTCCGTTGACATGCCCAGCGGCATAGACACGGATACGGGGAAAGCGCTGGGAAAAGCCGTGAAAGCGGATGCCACGGTTACATTCGGCTTCTGCAAGCGGGGGCTTGTGCTGTATCCTGGGCAGGAGTATGCCGGGGAGGTAAGAATTGCGGATATAGGTATTTCCCACAGGAGTTTTTTTGGCAGAAAGCCTTTGATGTATGCCTATGACGAAAGCGCCGCGGCGCTTCTGCCCGGGCGCGACAGGGGAGGGAATAAAGGCACATTCGGAAAAGTGCTGCTGGCTGCGGGAAGCGTGAATATGGCAGGGGCCGCGGTGCTGGCGGCAAAGGCCTGCTACCGGACGGGCGCGGGGATGGTGAAAGTGATCACACCGCCGGAGAACAGGGTGATATTGCAGCAAGCTGTGCCGGAGGCGCTTTTGGGGACTTATGAGGATCTGGAGGCAGGCATGGAATGGGCGGATGTAATCGCCGTGGGTCCGGGACTGGGTAAGAGCAAAGAGGCGCTTGCCTGCCTGGAGCAGGTGACAGAGGGCAGCGCGAAGCCTCTGCTGGTGGACGCGGACGGGCTGAATCTCCTCTCGGAGCAGCCAAAGCTATGCGGACTCCTATCAGAGCAGGGCAGGGCGGGGCGCGTTATTCTGCTGACTCCCCATGTGGGAGAGCTGTCAAGACTTCTTGGGTGTTCCATGGCAGACTGCAAGGAAAAACTGTGGTCTGCAGGCGGCGCGCTCTCTGCAAGGCTGCATGCCGTGGTGGCGGCAAAGGATGCAAGGACTTTTATCTGTGCGGAAAATCATGACGTCTGCGTGAATCTGACCGGAAACAACGGCATGGGCACAGCGGGAAGCGGGGATGTGCTGACCGGAATCATAGCGGCTCTCCTGGCCCAGGGAATGGATGGCTTCGGGGCAGCCGCCGTGGGGGCATATGTCCATGGGAGGGCGGGAGACGAGGTGAGCGCGGCAAGAGGGGCCTATGCCTGTATGGCGGGCGATATGGCAGAGACGCTGGGCCGGGTGCTTCAGGGGCTTTCCTGAAAATGATCACCGACAGGAAACTTTCCGGGAATTTCTCCATATGATAAAGAGGGGAGATTTTGCGTAAAAACGGCAGGGGCATCTGAATAGTCCGCCAGAATATGGTAATACTATCCTACAAATAAAAGCACTGATTTCTGCCGCTTTCAAAACGGCAGGGGTGGATTTGGAGGAAGAATGAGAAGAGGAGATGTATATTATGCGGATCTGAGGCCGGTGATCGGCTCAGAGCAGGGAGGCATCAGGCCTGTCCTGATCGTTCAGAATGACGTGGGCAATAAGCACAGTCCTACGGTCATCTGCGCCGCAATCACCTCTAAGATGAATAAGGCGAAGCTGCCTACGCATATCGAGCTGAACGCCGCGCTGTATGACATGGATAAAGATTCCGTGGTCCTGCTGGAGCAGCTTCGCACCATTGACAAGAAGCGGTTGAAGGATAAGGTATGCCATTTGGACGGAGATATCATGAGGAGAGTGGACAGGGCCCTGATGGTCAGCCTGGAGCTGGATACATAACAGCCCTGAAGAACAGCCCGAAGAAGCAGTGATGTTCTTGACTAACCGATGGATAAATGGTATATTATACAGCAGCTATACTGGTGTGCAGTATATGTTACAAAACGAGTATGGAGGAAAGGATTAAAATGGACGATGGTGGGCCTACTGCCAGTATTATCTTTTACGTAGCGTTGCTTTTGATCGACATGTTCTTTTACGGCTTTGGATCCGCGGTGAATTCTTTGAACGAGAAAGAGATCGAAAGGAGGGCCGAGGAAGACAGAGAAGGGCATTCCCGGGACAAAAAGTCGATCAGACTGCAGGCTATCATAGGCAATCCTGTGAAGTATGTCAATACCGTGCAGCTGATTACGACGCTGATCAACATAGTGATCGGTATGGTTCATTTAAGGCTGCTCTTGAGCGCTCTTTCCAAGGGGATACAGCTTTTGATGGAAAACAGCCTGAAACTGGAGGAGATTCCCTCAGGGCTTATCCTGACAGTTTCGGCAGTGCTTTCCGCATTTCTGCTTTTATACATAACCCTTACAATAGGCGTGCTTCTGCCGAAGAAGATGGGAGCCAGGGCTCCGGAGAGATGGGCTTATCTGTGCATCACGCCCGTATTTTTCCTGACAAAGCTCTTTGCCCCCTTTACCGGGCTGGTCAATCTGACCACCAACGCAATACTGAGACTGTTCGGCATCAAAGAGAAATCGGACGGGGCGGATGTCACGGAGGAGGAAATCATTAATATGGTCAATGAGGGCCATGAGCAGGGCCTGATTCAGGCCAGCGAGGCGGAGATGATCTCCAATATCTTCGAATTCGGAGACAAGGAAGCCCAGGACATCATGACGCACAGGAAAAACATTGTGGCCATTGACGCGGATACGCTGCTGGAAGACGCCATCACATTCATGATGGAGGGAAAGAACAGCCGTTACCCGGTCTATGAGGAGAACATTGACCATATCATAGGAATCCTGCATTTAAAGGACGCCATGCGCTTCCACAGCGGCGCGGGGAATCTGACTCAGCCACTGCGGAATCTGCAGAATCTCATGCGGGAGCCGGTGTTTGTGCCCCAGACCAAGAATATTGACGAGCTGTTCCGGAAAATGCAGGCCGGAAAGCAGCAGATGGTCATTGTGGTGGATGAATACGGCCAGACGGACGGTCTGGTGGCCATGGAGGACATTCTGGAAGAAATCGTGGGCAATATCCTGGACGAGTACGACGAGATCACGGAGCATATTGAGGAAAAAGGAGAAGACGAATATATAATCGAGGGAAAGACCCCCCTTGAGGAGCTGGAGGAGCGCTTTGACATCTCCTTTGAAGAGGAGGAGTTCGACACCCTGAACGGCTTCCTGATTTCCCGCCTGGATAAAATACCGGAGCCTGACGAGGAATTCAATGTGGACTACGGCGGCTTTAATTTCAAGATCCTGAAAGTGGAGAACAAAATGATCCAAAGCGTTTTGGTGACGAAGCTTCCGGAGACGGAATCAGAACTTGAAGAAAACGCCGAATAATGGTATGATAAGAAACGGTTGTGTATATGACTGAAAAAC
The DNA here is from genome assembly GCA_910584235.1 of uncultured Acetatifactor sp. GTDB lineage: Bacteria > Bacillota > Clostridia > Lachnospirales > Lachnospiraceae > Acetatifactor. Next base: position 39,826 of record CAJTZD010000012.1, on the reverse strand, counting down.
AGGAGAAAAGGAGAGGAAACTATGTCAGGACATTCAAAATTCGCCAACATAAAGCACAAAAAGGAAAAAAACGACGCTGCAAAAGGTAAAATCTTTACGATTATCGGAAGAGAGATTGCCGTGGCGGTGAAAGAGGGCGGCCCGGATCCCAACAATAACTTCAAGCTTGCCTCGGTGGTGGCAAAGGCAAAGGCCAACAACATGCCTAACGACACCATCGAGAGAGGCATCAAGAAAGCTGCCGGGGATGTGGGTAATGTCAACTATGAGTATATCACTTATGAAGGCTACGGACCGAACGGAATCGCTATCATCGTGGATGCATTGACGGATAACAAGAACCGCACGGCCGCCAATGTGCGCAGCGCGTTCACAAAGGGACAGGGAAATATCGGCACTCCCGGCTGTGTCTCTTTCATGTTTGACAAAAAAGGGCAGATCATCATTGATAAGGAAGAGTGCGAGACGGAGGCGGACGACCTGATGATGCTGGCGCTGGATGCGGGGGCCGAGGATTTTAATGAGGAAGAGGACAGCTTTGAGGTGCTGACGGATCCGGACAGCTTTGAGGAGGTGCGGGGGGCACTGGAAAAGGCGGGGATTCCCATGATGAGCGCCGAAGTCACCATGATTCCTCAGAATTATGTGACCTTGACAGATGAGGGGGCAGTGAAGAGTCTTCAGAAGATACTGGATCTTTTGGAGGAAGACGACGATGTCCAGGCAGTGTACCATAACTGGGACGAATAGAGGACTGCGCCCGGGATGTGGGAAACCGGAGGAAAGGGATTTTTATGGACAGACTGGCAATTGTAGTTCCCTGCTATAATGAGGAGGAGGTTTTAAGCCTTGCCTCCGGAGCGCTTCGGGATGTACTGGAGGATTTGATCCATAAGGGGAAAATTGCGGATGACAGCTTTATTCTGTTCGTCAATGACGGGAGCAAGGACCGCACCTGGGAATTGATTGAGAAAGAACATGCCGATTATCCTGTCAGAGTAAAGGGGGTCAAGCTGGCCGGCAATGTGGGGCATCAGTTTGCGCTGACGGCAGGGCTTATTGTGGCAAAGGACATGAGTGACGTGACCATATCCATTGATGCGGACCTACAGGACGATGTTGATGTAATAGAAGAAATGGTGGACAAGTTTCATGGGGGCTGCGACATTGTGTATGGCGTCAGGAGAGAGCGGAAGACGGATACTTTTTTCAAGCGCACCTCCGCGCAGGCCTTTTATAAGCTCATGCATCTCATGGGAGTCAAGACCGTGTATAATCACGCGGATTTTCGGCTGATGTCCGGGCGGGCTGTGGAGGAATTCTCAAAATATAAAGAGACCAATCTGTTCCTGCGGGGAATGATGCCTTTGATCGGTTATCAGACGGACAAGGTCTATTACGACCGCAAGGAGCGCGCCGCAGGGGAGTCCAAATATCCGCTGAAGAAAATGCTGGCGCTGGCTTTCAATGGCATTTCCTCTTTCAGTGTAAAGCCTATCAGCCTGATCCTGGGAGTGGGGCTGTTTATCATCTTTGTATCGTTTTTTATGCTGATTTACGCTTTGTTCTCCTATTTTTCCGGACATGTGGTAGCCGGGTGGACCTCACTGATCGTATCCGTCTGGTTCCTGGGAGGGCTGCAGCTGTTAGCCATCGGCATGGTCGGGCTGTATATCGGGAAGATATACATGGAGGTGAAGCACAGACCCCGCTACAATATTGAAAAGATACTATCCGATGGAAATCCATTGCAGGACGGCACTGTCTAAGGAAGAAGACCGGTAGAATCGGGAAGGGAACGATGAGCTGGAAAAAGAATGCTTTTAGTTATGGAATATGGTTTGTGTATACGATCATGACCGGTCTGGCGCTGCTTACGCTGGGGGCGGATATCTGCGGGATGGCGGGATTCGGGGAGTACATGGGAATTGTACTCGCCTTGGTATGGACGGCTGTGGCCGGCGGGTTTGCCTTTTTGCTGCATGGCTTTGTGGTAGGCCGTGTCTCCTTTTTTGACGAGAAAAGGGTACATTTCACGGTGCTGGGGACGCTGTTTGCCGCGGCGCTTTTTGGTGCAGGGCTTTTTTTAAGGCTTCGGGGAATGGGCGACGGGGCGGCGTATTCTTCTTCAATCTATTATGAGGCGGCAAAGGTGACGGAGGGACAGGGGATTCCCCAGTCCGTACACGGTGCCGTCTACTTTTATGTGCTGCTGCTGAGGGGCGTTTTTCTGCTTCTGGGGAATAACGCGGTCATGGGGATCTGGCTGCAGATTGTGCTGCAGTTTGGAGCAGCGCTTCTCCTGTTCCTGACAGTCAGAAAGTTTGCCGGGATGCCTGCCGGGCTTATGACACTGGTTTTTTGCATGTGTGCGCCCTATTCGGTGCGCTGCTGCCTGGAACTGTCGCCCCGGATGCTGTATTTTTTCCTTGTGACGGCGGCTGTGCGGTATATGACCATGGGGCATAGCCTTGCGGCAAGCTTTTTTGCGGGCGTGCTTGCCGCCTTGTGCGGCTATGTGGATATTTTGGGCTTTGTGCTGCTGGCGGTGGCGATTGGCCGTATCCTGTGCTGCAGAGAGGAGACTTGGGGCCGGGGAAGAAAGGCTGTGGGGGTTTTGCTGTGCGCCGCAGGCGCCATACAGGGCTTTGTGGCCTGTATTCTTCTGGACGCGTGGTTCAGCGGGAAACCGGCCGGAAGAGTGGCGGCAGCCTGGCTCTCCCTGTATCGGCCGGAGAAATTCGCACTGCCTGTGCAGGCAGACGGTTCCGCCTTTAGCGCGGAGGCCTGTCTGCTGGCCGGAGTCATGGCTTTCGGCATCTTCAGCTTCTGGTTCGACAAAGAGAGAGAAAGGATCTCCGTGGCGGTGCTGTCTGTCTGCGCGGTCATGGCCGCCATGTGTTTTGGAATCTTTACAGAGGAGATACCGGCTTTCTTCTTCCTGTATCTGACATATGCCGTGCTGGCAGGCATTGGCCTGGGACAGTGCCTGCATGCAGCGCCTCTAAAGCGGCAGGAGGCAGTGCAGGGGACAGGGGAGGAGAACCCGGACTGGGAGATTTTGATGGAGGGCAGGCCGGAAGAACAGCAGGGCTCTGTGAAGTTCCTGGAGAATCCGCTGCCGCTGCCGAAAAAGCATGTGAAGCGAGTATTGGACTATACGCTGCCCCCCGCGGCACAGGATGACGATTTCGACTATCCGGTGGCGGCTGACGATGATTTTGACATCTGAATAAAACCCTTTCAATACATATTCCCCCGTCTGCGGCGACACAGGCGGGGGATTTTCTGTCGGCGGGACATTCCGCTATTCGATTACGATTTCAATATAATCCACACAGGCTTTCCGGGAGCGGAACAGAACTTCCTGGACATCCCGGCTGTCTGCTAACTCTACGGAGCATTCGTACAGGCGCACATTTTCGGTCACATATCCGTTTGGAACCGGGGGCTCATCCTGGGCGCCGGCGTAAATCCGGGTGGGCCGGAAGTCTCCGCAGGGCCTGCCGTTGAAAGAGACTTCCACGCAGCAGGGACAGCCCTCGGACAGGCCGATGATTAGCTTTCCGCTTTTTCCCGAGGGGATATACCCGGTGTTTACCGCCACGGACCGTTCCGCATCCTCCACTTTCAGGGGAAGCGGTCTGTAGGGCTTATACCCGGACGGGGCTATGTCCTGATACATCACAATGTGTCGCCTGGGAGAGGAGAACACAGTGTCCGCCATGCCGCAGCGGGCGATGATATCCAGCGTCCGCCTGGTATACGGGCTCTCGGGCTTTCTGGGATTGATGAAGTAATTGTACAGATAAATGTAATCCGCGCCCTGGGATATATAAGTGGCGGCAAGGCCGTTCACCACATCCGCGGCCGCATGGGCGTCCTTGTTGGCCCTGAGCACTAAAGTCTCTATTCCGGCGCTGATCCGGACACCCGGGAACCGGGACTTCCAGGCGGCAATGGGCATGTCGCTGTCACAGCTGGCCCACCTGGGACTCACATTGATATGGCTCACAAGCCCTTCCTCCACCCAGGTCTTCGCATCGAAGCCATAGACCAGGTTCTGCTCAATATCCCGCATGAGGCGGGCGGTGAGCCGGATTTCATGTCCCCGTTTCAGGGAGGCCGCGTCCGCCAGGGCTTTCACCTTTCGGACGAAATCGTTCATGATCTCCGCTTTGTCCGGACAGTTTTGATAGTCGAAGCAGGTAGGCTCCCGCAGGAAATCCAGTTCCAGGGCATCCACGTCATAGCGTTCCAGCTGTTCCTCAATATAGTCCAGCATTTTCCGGCGTACCTCGGGCACCGCATAGTCAAAGCAATTGCGGCGATATCCGTATCGCTCGCCGATCATCCATCCCTTGCTTCTTGCCTCGTAGAAGAAATCGCTTCTCAGGAAGACGGTATCTTCGTCGGGACAGTGGCTGTCGTTCATGCGCACCGACATCCAGGCTTCCAGCCCCCGCTCTCTGGTGCGGCGAAACCACACCTCATACGGGTCGATGCCATATGCTTTGCTTATGAGAGACTGCGGCTTGTACTGTGCGTCATAGTTCACCGGAAAGCCGTTTTCAACCCTGCGTCTCCAGATCGCGTAATAATCCGAGAATACCTTGCTGTCCACCGTAGAATACTGGCAGAAGATATCAAAGGCCAGAGCCTTGACCTGCGTCTCTTTTCCGGAGACGTCGATGTACTGGTCGACGAAAGGGTAAAAAGATTCCTCCGTGATATCCTTGTCCTGGACAACACTGCTGAAGAAAGGAATCACCTCCGAATTGATGTCGATATTGAGGACGAGTCCTTTGGAGCGAAAATCTCTGGTCATATCATACCTCCTGTGCGTGGTTTTTGACAGACGTCATGTTAACAGTCATTATAACAGGAAAGTCCTGCCTGTAAAACGCCGAAACCGGACATGTGCCCGGGAAAAAAGACGCAATCGGAAAACACATGAAAAAGAAAAGTGTATTTACCAAAAATAGGAAAGTATTGAATTTTGTTTAATAAATGGTTAAAATAGATTTTGTAAACTTTTTTGTCATATTTTGTATACTTGATTACAAGGGAGGGGTATTGGTTATGGATGGTTTTCTTTTGGAAAAGTACGATTGCTGTGAGATATCTATAGGGAATACGCATTTTCGTATTTTCTACATCCCCAACCTGTTTTCCGAGTCTCAGGAGTGGAACTCCCCCCAGCATTTCCATTTGTTCTGCGAGTGCCATTATCTGAAAGAGGGAGAGATCCTGGTGGAGACAGATGAAGAGAGCATTACCATAAAAGCCGAAAGCTTCTGCGTGCTTCCGGCAAACCTGAAGCACAGGGTCAGTGCAAAAGGTTTTATCAGTAGAATCAGTTTCTATGTAACGGTTTCCCGGAACAAGGATTCGGAAAACAACACTTTTCTGGCATACAGCCGTCTTTTCAGGACCCAGAGCCCGATTATCTGTGAGGGCTTAAACGAAGGCTTTCAGTATATGCTGGGACTGATGCGCAAAGGGACGGCGGGCTTTCTGTTTGAGACCAAGATGAAGCATTTGTTTGCGCTGGCTCTGACGGAGATACTGGAGAAATGCGATGGGGAACAGGACTTCCGGAAACCTCAGTCCGCTATGGAATACAACGAGCAGACCAAGCTGAAGATAGAGGACATCCTGCTGAATCCTGTGTCCATGAATCAGGAGCTGCAGCTGGAGGATCTGGCCAGACATCTGTGCCTGAGCCCCCGTCAGACCAGCCGGTTAGTAAAGAGCCTTTTCAATCGCAGCTTCCGGGATGTGAAAAACGAGAGATATATGGAGGAGGCAAAGCGCTTAATGGCAGACTCCGCATACTCCCTGAAAGACATCGCGGAACAGCTTGGATACGGCAGCTACAACGGTTTCTACAAAGCCTTTCGGCTTTATGCCGGAATCTCACCGGAAGAATACAGGGAGTCTCTGCAGACTTAGGTGAATTCTATAACACATTTCTTTTTCTGCCTTTCTTTTTGGTCAATTTGGCAATATGGAATATGTTTTTCAAAAGGTAAATTTGTTATACTAATGTCACGCAAGCAAATCCATGGAAGCAAAGACTTGTAATCGACATCTGTAAAATCTACAAACGTTACCTGTGTAACCTGTAAATTGAGGAACAAGACATCAGCCAAAGAGAGAAATGGAGGAGAAGATTTTTGTGAAGAAAAAGAAAGAAAATGTGCCGGGCACAAATGTGTCAGGTACAGTAGTGCCAAACAAAAAGAAGAAAAATCCGATACTGACCGCTGATAAGAAGCTTACACCTGGATTTCGGCTTTTTTTGATGGCATTGCCACTGTTTGTCTACATATTCATATTCGCTTATCGGCCTTTGGTTGGTCTGCGGTACGCCTTTTATAACTATAAGCCGCCCAAGAATCTGGAGGATTGTGAGTTCGTAGCGTTCCAGCACTTTACCAACCTGGTTCTCAACCCGGCCATGCAGAGAAACATTGTGCGTGTAGTCAAAAACACGCTGGGCATGGCCCTCCTGGGAACGGCGCTGAACTGGATCCCCATGGTGTTCGCTATGTTCCTGATGGAAATCCGGCATATTAAGTACCGGAAGCTGATCCAGATCATCACTACCATCCCTAATTTCATCAGCTGGGTTATCATCTATTCCGTTGCTTTTTCACTGTTTTCGGCCTCTTACGGTATGTTTAACAATGTGCTGTCGGCTATCAATGAAAACTGGGAGAGAGTCAATTTCCTGGCAGACCCCAGTCATATGTGGATCAAGATGTGGGCCTGGGGCACCTGGAAAGGATTGGGCTACGGCGCCATCGTGTACATCTCCACCATTACGGGAATCGATCAGGAACTGTACGAAGCTGCTTCCATTGACGGAGCGGGCAGGTTCCAGAAGATGAGGCATATTACGCTGCCTGCTTTGATTCCGCTTTATATCGTATTGTTCGTCATGGGCTTTGCAAATCTCTTCAGTTCCGGCGTGGATAAGCTGTACGCTTTCCAGACATCCCTGAACAGAGAGACCCTGGAGACCATTGACCTGTACATCTTCAACCAAGGTATCGGAAGCGGAAACTTCTCCATGTCCACGGCTGTGGGTATCGTACAGTCCATTGTGAGTCTGGTGCTTCTGACGCTAGCGAACACCGTTTCCAAGCGTTTCCGCGAAGGCCAGAGCGTATTCTAGGGGAGGGCCATATGAAAAAAAGAAAAAAGGATTTGGAGCTGATCTCCAGCGGTGTCAGGGGAAAGCGCACTCCCGGAGATATAGCGGTGGACGTAATTATCTACATTGTATTCGGTTTTTTTGCATTTGCATGCTTTTGGCCCTTTTACTATCTGTTCATTAACTCCATCAGCAATAACGACCTGGTGGAAAACGGAAAAATTATGTTTACGCCCATGGGTGTGCACTTTGACAACTATATCAGAGTTATGAAGATCGGGGGAATCGGCCGGGCTGCAATGGTGTCAGTGGTAAGGACAGTAGTGGGAACCATACTTCATGTGCTGTGTACCTCTTTCATGGGATATGTGATGAGCAGGCAGGAACTGTGGCACAGAAAGTTCTGCTACCGTTACGTGATCATGACAATGTATCTGGGCGTAGGCCTGATACCGGTCTACATGAATATCAGAAGCCTGGGACTGATCAACAATCCGCTGCTCTATGTCATCACGGGTATCGTAGGTCCCTACAACATGATTCTGGTAAAGACTTATGTAGAGTCCATCGGGCAGTCCCTGGAGGAATCCGCAGTCATTGACGGCGCCGGGTATACCACCCGGTTCACCCGGATCATTCTGCCGCTGTGTAAGCCCGTGCTGGCTTCCATAGCCGTATTCCGTGCAGTGGGCGAGTGGAACGCTTACATGGATACCATTATCTATATGCCAAATGGCAAGTGGGAGACCCTGCAGTCCCTGCTGTTCAAGTATCTGAACCAGGCTACTGCGCTGGCTAAGATGCTGGAGGCAGGCGGGATTGTAGATGAACTCGGGGAGACTGTCAGCATCAGCCCTGCAGGCGTTCGTTACACACTGACCTTTATCACAGTGTTCCCGATTCTGCTGGTATATCCGTATTTCCAACGGTTCTTTACCAAGGGCATTATGCTGGGTGCGGTGAAAGGTTAGACGGTTCTTGTGTGAGAAGAAAGAATCTCGCATTTATGCGGGTTCTGGCGTTTTAGAAACGCCTGTAAGTTATTAACCGGTTTTTCAGAAAGAAAAGGAGAGAAAGAATGAGAAAAAGTTATTGGAAAAAGAGTCTGGCGGTTTTGCTGTCAGCAATGATGCTGCCGTCGCTTGTGGCCTGCGGAAACGGTTCGGACGACAAGGCGAAGGATTCGGTGGAGAGTGAGAGCAAAAGCGAGGAAAAGAGCGAGGAATCCGGCGAAACATCCGGCGAGAGTAAAACCGAGGAATCCAGTGAGAGCACAGACGCCGAGAATATAGGGGGGGCAGAGGGTAAGATCGGCTGGGCCACTGACTATGGCGATACGCCCTGGACAGGTGAAATATCAAACTTATCATACTTTGCGCCTTTCGCAGGGGATATGACCGAGCCCTGCCCCTGGGTGGAGGATGTCTTTTTGGAGTATGCGGGCGTGAAATTTGAGAGAATCTCATGTTCTAGCCCGGAGGTAGAGACTTCAGTCATGGGTTCTCAGGATCTGCCGGACATTGTAGCATTCGAAACAGTGGATGCCGCGATTGCAGCAGCAGAGTCCGGACTGCTGCTGCGCCTGGACGACTACAAGGATCAACTGCCGAACATCTATGACAACTACATCATGACCAGCGCGCTGAATTACTGGAGGGATCACAGATCCGGAAGTGCCGATGGGCTTTATGTGATACCGGTAACGGTAGGAGAGAACTATGATGCCACAGAGCTTCCCATGACCAGAATCGACCTGTGGGAGAAACTGGGCAGTCCCCAGATCAAGAATATCGAGGATTATTTCCAGATGCTGATGGACATGCGCGATTCCGGCGTGGAGGCTGATGCGGATGACAATGGGGACAGACAGCCTGTCTATTCCATCCTTGGCTGGGGAAAAGACGCAAATGATCCTCTTGGAATGTTCAACTGGCCGAACTACTACGGATGGTGGAGAGTAGACGGCAGCAACATCGTATATGCCAAGGGCGACGGCTCTCAGGTTGCCACAATTTTTGAGGACGGAGAACTGAAAGATATCGTGCAGGCTGCATTAAAGGGCTATATGACGCTGAACAACGGCGGTTATATCGCTCCCGACAGCATTACCATGAACTGGAACGACGCAAAACCCAAGCTTGTCAAAGGCGAGGGACTGTTCGCGCCCGTGAAGTGGATGGGTGAGTCATACACAGCTAAGAAATCACATATCGAGGCTGAGACAGGAATGTATCCTATCGTGGCTGACGACATGGAGATCTACCTTGCGGCAAACGCTCCCGTAGGAAGCGCCTATAGTGTGGCAATCTCCGCGAACTGTGACGACATTGACGGCGCTCTTCGTTTCCTGAACTGGCTGTACAGCCCCTTTGCAGAGATGATTATCTACAACGGACCGGAAGGATATATATGGGAGTATGACGAGAACGGCTATGCCAAGCTGTGCGAGAACTGGAGAGAAAATCTTGATTCGGCTCCGGAAAGCGGCCTTGGTTCCGGCGGCGGACTGTCCACCGGCCGTCAGTTCCTCAACTTGACTCCTTACACTCTGAGCACAAAGGATCCCAAGAGCGGACAGACTCTGTACCATCAGTACTGGCAGGGCATGTATGACGTTGAGGAAGCCTGGGGCGTTCTGGAGTGGAGAAAGATCAACAACTGCACCACAGTGGCCGAGTTTGCGGAAAACAGAGGCGCCGAGAGAAAGAGTGATGCTTTCAGCTATACCGTTGGCGTTACATCCGACAATGGTATGGATATGATTCACAGTTCTGTCAATAATCTGTGGAAGACGGAAGCGGCTAAGATGGCCCAGTGTAAGGACGAGGCTGAGTTTGAGACGCTGTGGGCGAATTTCGAGAAAGAATGTAACGACAACGGACTTGATATAGTAGCGGATTATATTAAAGAGGACTTTAAAAATGCCCTTGACATTGCCAGCCAGTATCCTCTGCTGACCGAATAAGGGATCAAGGTAAGGTATTTGTACTTTTAGTATGCTGAGAAAGGCAGCCATATTCGTCTTGAGATATGGCTGCTTTTTAAAAGCAGAAAACCAGGTATGGAGGGAATGTCCGGGACGGGAAGAAAAAAGGAGTCGGACGAAGCGTATGAGTAAAATATATTATGTAGACAGTGAAAAAGACGACAGTGCAAGTATTCAGGCGCTTTTAGATACCTGCGCGGGTGAGGAAGCGGAAATCATATTCCGCCAGGGAACCTATTATCTTGACAAGGGGCTTGTGCTGACAAAAGAGCACCGGAACCTGATATTAAGGGGAGAGGGAGAGGTGCGTCTAAACGGCGGAAAACAGCTGAAGAACTGGACCAGGGCAGAGGGGACGCCTGCAGCGGAACGTTTTGACACAGACGCCAGAGCACATATCTATGTATGCGATCTGGTGCGGGAGAAAATTCTGCCCCGGGGAGGGAAAGCCCCGGGAGGAGAAGACGTAAAAGAGTTCACTGCATGGGAATTTGCCTCCAGAGGTTTCGCCCGCCAGACCAGACCCTCCCACCCGGAGGTGTTCTTTGACGCGGAGCCTATGAACCTTTCCCAGTATCCCAAGGAGGATGGGTTTCTCACCATCACGGGCGTGGGCGAAAAGATGGTGGAGAGGGATTGGAACGTGGAGGGCGGCAAGCTGGAGGACGGCTATTACTATGCAGATGAACGCCCGAAGAGGTGGCAGAAATCTGACCATATCTGGGCGCTGGGCTACTGGGCCTATGACTGGGCCAATTCCACCGAGCGGATTGAACGGCTGGATGCGGAAAAACAGTTCATCAAAACCATGCCCCCTTACGGCAATTATTATTTTAAAGTGGGCCAGCGTTTTCGTTTCTACCACATCCTGGAGGAAGTGAACCGCCCCGGCGATTACTATGTGGACTATGACGATGGGAAAGTGTACATTTATCCGGAGGCCATGGAGGAGTCCGCGGAAATCGTATTGTCCCTGCTGGAGGAGCCTTTGCTTACCGTTCGCGGCAGCCGCCATATCAGGGTGGAGGGGATCACCTTTGAGATGGGGCGGGGAGAGGCGGTGCAGTGCTTATCTGCCGAAGACGTGACTTTCGACCATTGCTGCTTCCGCAACCTTGGCAATTATGCGGCAGGCTTTGTGATGGGGAAAGGAAACCGTGTGCTGAATTCAGACATCCATGACTGCGGGGACGGAGGGGTGCTGATGTTCGGCGGCAACAGGGTGACCCTGGAGGAAGCGGGAGGGCTGGTGGAGAACAATCATATCTACCGCATCGCAAAATGGACAAAGTGTTACAATTCGGCTATTTCCCTCAGCGGGGTAGGATTTACGGCCAGACATAATCTGATCCACGACTGCCCCCATACGGCCATCATGTACTGGGGGAATGAGATAACCATAGAAGACAATGAGATCTACAGCGCTGTGTTGGAGACCGGGGATGCCGGAGCCGTTTACACGGGCCGTGACTATACGTTCCGCGGGAACAAAGTGAACCATAACTATATCCATCATCTGGGCGGTGTGGGCATAGGAACCATGGCGATTTACAATGACGACGCCGTCTCCGGGACGGAAATGTGCCGCAATTATTTTGAGGAGGTTTCCAGAGCAGCCTTTATGGGAGGCGGACGGAATTTTGTGGTAAAGAATAATGTCTTCGTAAAATGCTACCCTGCCATAGGCTTCGACTGCCGCAGTGCGGACGATCATCCCGCATGGCGAAATGCGGTGGAAAACACCCTGCGGCAGCGTTTCTATCAGATACAGGCCTACCCGAACCAGCAGCTTATGAGTAAATATGAGCAGCAGATCTGTGAGGAAGAAAGGGACGGGACTGTGAATGCCATGGAGAGCGAATATATCCGCAGATATCCGGAGCTTGCGGAAATCCATGGGTATTACCAAAACCCGGTAAACGGAAAGACCCGCATTCCGGCCAGCGCATGGATTGAGAGCAATGTCTTCTGCTCCAAAGCCAGGTTCCGCTACCGCTATGATGCGAAAGAGGGAATCTTCTACGAATTCGGCAGGCCTGTGGATAATCCGTCGCCTTATCTGCGCAGCTATATCAATGATCCCGCATGGGATCTGCGTCTTACCTGGTCGGCTCAGAAAGGGGAAATGCACTGGGTGAGCAATTTCACGGCATCTCCGGAGGATTTTGCGGATGCGAAATGGGGCGATCTGACCGTGAGGCCGGATTCCAAGGCATTTGAGTACGGCTACGAGGACGGAGATTTTGGATCTATCGGTCTGGAGGAGGAGAAGAGGCGTCTCAATCCGCCCAAAGTCAGGACCCGTATCGGCCCTGCGGATCATAAAGCGAACACTGTGAGCATCGCCGTCAGGAACATGAGCTCTGTACCGGTTTCGGGAGCGCTTAAGGTATATGCGCCTCAGGGGGTGGTATTTGCCGCTCAGACACTGGATTTTGCGGTGGAGGCCGGGGAAGAAAGGGAATATCTTCTGGAGGTGCTCCAAAGCCATGGAGAATTTGAGATGGAAGTGCGCAGCGCCACACCCGGCGTGCGCCCTTCCCGGGGAATCTTTGTGACGGAAACTAAGGGAGGAGATTTACATGCTGAATAACAAATACGGCGATTTTCTGCCGGACGGGCGGCAGTTTCGGATCACGACACCGGATATTCCCCGAAACTGGTACAACTATCTGTGGAATGATAACTACATTACTTTCGTCTCTCAGACCGGGGCGGGGGATGGTTTTCTCCAGGACGGCATGGGCAACAGGATAGGCCTGGTGGCCGAGCGGGGGCTTTATCTGCTGCGGGGGCGAAAAGAGGGGGATTCCACGGAATCCTGGGGAATCTGCGGCCTGCCCGTGGAGCAGGTAAATGAGAGTTATGAATGTATCCACTCTCCTGGCGCTACCTCCATCCATACGAAGAAAAACGGGATATACGCAGCCGTGACATTTTTCGTTCCTGTCAGGGATGCCTGTGAGATCTGGAATGTGAACCTTAGAAATGACAGTGGAGAAAGACAGGAATTGAAGCTCATCGGCGCCTGCGGGACTGTGGTGGATGACAGATATGCCCGCCAGGGCTATAATGTGTCTGCCGCGGCTTTTGACAGGGAGCTAAACGGCATCAAGTGCCGGCGCCACTGCGACTTTGCCGGCGTTAAAAATCGTCAGTTTCTGGGATTCATGGCACTTTCGGAAACAGCGGATTCCTATGAGTGCACTATGAACCGCATTACGGGCCCTTACGGTTCTTTCGCGTATCCGATTTGCCAAAAAAGAGGCGGACTGACCGGGACAGAGGGAAATTCGGAAAAGCTGGGCTTCGCGCTGCAGAAGAACCTTGTCCTGGAAGCCGGGGAAAGCATGGATATTACCTTTGTCTGCGGCGTGGCGTTTTCCGATGAGGAGGCGGTTAAGCTGCGGCAGAGGTACCGCAAACAGGAGGATGTGCTTGCCGCAAAGGAGGAAGCGCAGAGATTGTTTTCCTCCCAGGTGGAGCAGGTGGAGATAGATACCCCGGACCGGGAACTGAACAAACTGTTCTTCTGGCTCAAGCATCAGGCCAACATGGGCTCCCGCTGGGCCAGGGTACGGCACAATGGCTACCGCGACATGACCAGCGATACAGAATGTCTGGCCGCGGTGAATCCGGAGCTTGCGCTTACAAGATTCAAGCGTGTCCTCTCCTATCAGTATTCCAACGGGTATGCGCCGCGGACCATATCGGGAGGCAGGATATGTGATAACAATTTCTCCGATAACGCGGTATGGATCTCTTTTACTGCCAACACGATCTTAAAGGAGCTGGGCGACAGGGCGGTCATGGATGAGACGGTTCCCTTTAACGACGGTTCGGAAAGCTCTGTTTATGAGCATGTCCGCCGCTCCGTGGATTTCCTGTACCATTTCCGCGGCAGGAACGGTTTGATACGCATCTGGGGCGGCGACTGGAACGACTGCATGAACGAGGCGGGCATGAAAGGTGAGGGCGTCAGCGTATGGCTCAGCATTGCCTGGTACCGCGCCAACGAGATGTTCCGGGAGATTGCCCAAATCTGCGGCAGGCAGGAGGACGCGGCCCTGTGCGTGGAACGGGGGCGCGAGATCCGGGAGCTCGTGGAGACTTACGGCTGGGACGGAGAATATTATCTCACAGCCATCGCCGACGACGGCACGCCCATAGGCTCCAGGACCAATGAGGAGGGACAAATGTTCCTGCCGCCCCAGCTATGGGCAGTGCTCTCAGGCGTGTCAAAAGACGGCCGCCACATACAGGCCATGGACGCGGTGGAGAAATACCTTTCCACACCCCTTGGCACGGTAATCTCCGTACCGGCCTACACAAAGTATGACAGCCGCATCGGTTCCGTGACTCTGAAGCCTGCAGGCGTCCACGAGAACGGCGGGGTATATCTGCACACCATTGCCTGGAAGATTGCCGCCGACGCCATGCTGAAACGCAGGGAAAGCGTAGAGCAAGATCTGGAATGCATCCTGCCTTTCCGCAACAAGGTGGTTGCCGGCCGGGCCGAGCCTTATATTCTGTGCAATTCCTATTTCGGGGAGCAGACGGGCTACCGTTACGGCACACCGGGACAGAGCTGGCGTACCGCGGCCGGGCCATGGCTGGAAAAGGCGCTGCTGGGCTATGTATTCGGTCTGATGCCGCAGATGGAGGGATTAAAAATAGACCCTTGTCTTCCGAAGTCCTGGAAGAACTGCTCGGTGAAAAAGAGATTCCGGGGGGCGACTTATCAGATTCACTATGAAAACGGCGGGCCTGACGTCATAGAGATCATGGTGGACGGAAAGACTGTCCCGGGAAATGTGCTTCCCTGGGAAGAGGGGAAAACGTATCAGGTATATGTGACCACTGGCGTCAGGAAAGGGGAATAGGAAATGGACAACATATTATTTAAAGGAATTTACAGCGCCACCTTTTCTATCTATGATGAGAATCTGAATGTAAAAAAGGGCAGCGTAGACAAACTGGTTCGGTATAATCTGAGGAACGGCGTAGCCGGCTTCTATGTGGGCGGCAATACGGGAGAATGCACCGTGCTGCCCAACAGGACCAGGAAACAGATGCTGGAGACGGTCAAGGAGAGCGCCGGCGGCCAGGGGAAGATTATTGCCCATGTGGGTGCGGGGCATATGGACGATGTCATGGACCTGATTGGACATGCCAATGCGTTAGGGGTAGACGCCATAGCGTCGCTTCCGCCCTCATTGACTTCCTATTACAAGGCGGATGAGATCATTGAGTACTACAGGCAGATCGCCGCCATTGCGAAGGCGCCGGTGCTGGCCTATGTGACGCCGGTACTGAGCTGTGATGTGATGTGGTTCGCCAATCAGATCATGGACATAGAGAATATCGTCGGCATCAAGCTGACGGTAGCGGATTACTATTTATTTGAAAAGATCAAATTGGTAAAAGACGGGAATATCAATATTCTGAACGGACCGGACGAGTCCATGCTCAGCGGCCTGGTCATGGGGGCGGACGGAGCCATCGGCACCACCTATAACCTGATGCCGGCCACTGCCTGCAGGATATACAGCAATTTTAAGAAGAATGATGTGACGGAGGCCCTGAACCAGCAGCACAAGCTCAACCGCTGCATTGACATTCTGCTGGGCTCCAATATCGCCAAGTGGAAAGCCGTTCTGACCGTGCTGGACATTGATCCCGGCTATACGGTAGATCCTGCCAGAATGCCGTCGGAAAGCGAAGTGAGGGAGGTCATTGCCCTGCTGGAGAAAGCGGACTGCACAAAGGAAATGGTATGAGATACATAATTCTGGTCATTGCGGTTGCGGTGATGTCGCTGCAGAACCTGTTTACAAAACAGTACAATAGAAAAACCGACAGGCCTGATTCCCTGTCGTACACTGTGGTATCCACATTTGCGGCGCTGGTGTTCTTCTGTGTGCTGTCTGCGCGCAGTTTGCAGATCGAGCCCCGAATCCTGCCCTATGCGGCAGGGTTCGGGATCTCCTATGTGGCTGCCTTTGCGGGGCTTAATTCCGCCATCGGAGAGGGTCCCCTGTCCTATTCCGCTTTGGTGAACGCCTATTCCCTGATCATACCCACCATGTATGGCATCGTCATTTTGAAAGACGAGATACGAGCTACGGCATACATCGGCATTGCGCTTTTGTGTCTGTCGATTTTCCTCATCAACAAGAAGAGCGAGGAGGGGAAGCCCGGCAGAAAGTGGCTTATATACATCCTGATTGCCTTTGTGGGAAACGGTATGGCCTCGGTGATCCAGAAGATGCAGCAGCTGAAGTTTGCGGGGGCGTATAAGAATGAGTTCATGACAGCGGCTCTGGCGGTGGCCCTTGTGACGCTTGCAGCCATGGTGCTGTTCCGGAAAAAGGACATAAAAAGCGGCATAAGGGGGTGCTGGAAATACGCCTCCCTGACGGGAGTGGCCAATGGCATGGCAAACCTGCTCACCATGATCCTGGGAGCGCTGATTCCCAGCGCCATCCTCTTCCCCACCTTTTCCGCAGGCACCATGACTGTCATGCTGTTCGCCTCCCTGTTTCTCTACAAAGAGAGGCTATCCAGGGTCCAGATCGCCGGCTATGCGGTGGGGATTTTATCTATTTGCGCTTTGAATTTATAGGCGGTGCGGGGAATGCATTGGATGATTCCGTTTCAGCATTTCCTTTTTTGTATTGAATCCTTTTGTACCGCGAAACATCATAATGGGAAAGCAAAAGACAATATGATTGAATTAGGGCTAAAAGCATGATAAAATGGAGAAAAGTGGACGATCTCTGTAAATAAGACAATAGCAAGGATTTGCGGGCAATTAATGACGGTGAAACCAGGGATGCAGACAGCGATCAGATTAGGGGCTGTGAAAAAGGAGATATATGCTACACAAAATTGAATTTCAGGACAGACACAACGTAATTTCCTGCTATCTGCCGGAGAATTCGGCGCCGGAGAAAAAAGCCATGGCAGAACTGCATCAGATGACGGCGATAGAAGAGACACTGGCTGTGCTGACGGCGGCGCCGGGATTCTTTCAGGGAGACGGGCAGAGAATTGAGAAGATCATTCTGACGCCGGACTTCCACAAAGGCGCGGGCATTCCGATTGGAACTGTGATGATGACAAAAGGCTTTGCAATTCCCCAGGCAATGGGCAACGATATTAACTGTGGCATGCGGTTTTACACCACAGATCTGTCAGAGGATCGGATACGGGAAAAGCTTCCCGAACTGAAAAGGAAGATTCGGCATATCTTTTTTGAGGGCGGCAGACAGATTCCCATGACCGGCAGGCAGAGACAGGCATTGTTTTGCCATGGGCTCGAAGGCTTGCTGGAAACCTATAGTGACAGTAAAAAGAGCGGTCTGTGGCGGTACTACCAGCCTGATAAGCAGGAAAAATGGCTGAAACGAACGGTTTTTCGGGGGAGTCTTAAGGCTGAGGATACGGAAGGCCTGGAGGATTTTATCGGCAGCTATGATGAGCAGACTTACGATGATCAAATCGGAACCGTTGGCGGCGGCAATCATTTCCTGGAGGTGCAGCGGGTTGCCGAAGTTTATGACGGCCAGACTGCCAACGCATGGAATATAAAAAAGGGAGCCGTAGTGGTAATGATTCATGCCGGTTCTCTGACCATCGGGCATCACAGCGGGCTGTTGAATCGTAAGCTTTGCCGGGAGATTTATCCGGCCGGAATGACACATCCGGACAATGGGATATATCTCATACCGGAAGCCGGAGCGCCGGATTCCTGGAGACGGTTCTGGTCCGCCTCGGCCAACGCTGCCAATTTTGGCTTTGCGAACCGGCTGTTTCTGGGTTTTATGATTCAGGACGTTTTCACGCATGTGTTGGGAGAGTGCGGCATGGAGCAGCTTTACGATGCTCCTCACAACTATATCTGGAAAAAACAGATTGCCGGCGAAACGCACTATATTCATCGTAAGGGAGCCTGCTGTGCCGGAGGCTGCGAGCAGATGGAGGGCACAGAGTTTGCGTACTATGGCGAACCGGTGATGATCCCCGGCTCCATGGGCAGTTCCAGCTACCTGCTTCGCGGACTTGGGAATCCGGATTCTCTGTGGAGCGCCAGCCATGGCGCCGGGCGTAAAAAATCCCGCGGCGACGCAATTAAGGGGAACGATGAGGCATTTCGCCGGTTCATGGAAAGCTTCCATGTCATTACCCCCATTGATCCATCCCGCAATGATCTGAAAGGCAGAGCGGACATCCTGAAAAAATGGGAGGATGCCGTTCGGGCGGAAGCTCCCTATGCCTATAAGGATATTGACGAAGTCATAGCAGTACACACAGCGCATGACATGGCGGTTCCGGTGGCGCGGATGGAACCTATTTTTACGGTGAAAGCTTAAAGGGCAGGGAAGCGCTTATAAGTCTTTTACACAGCGGCATCCACGGGAAAGACCTTGCCCTCAGTGATGCCGCATTCATTAAAGGCATCAATGCGGACGTAATATCGTTCCACGTTTGACATCAGAGCACGTATCTCCACCTGGTTCCTGTCGAATACCCGGTAGCTGTGGTAGAGCTTCTCGGGCGTATGGCCCCAGAGTACCTCGTAGCCCATCGCCGCCTTATTCCAGGAAGCAATCTCATTCGATGAGGAGACCTCTTTCCAGGCAACATTCATGGACATGCCGTCTAAGCGGGTGGCTTCCACTTCAGTCACAGGGTCGGGAGCATTGCCGCAGCCTCTGCCGAACACCCGCAGGCCGCTGATGCAGGGTGGTTTGTGGTAGGCAGTGTCGATTATGGTAAGACGTATATAGGTCGCCGGAATACCGTCCTCCCAGACTATCAGGTTATGGGGGAGGTCTGTGTCCGTATTTCGCCAGTCTTCCGGCTCGAACCAGTGCTGGCCGTCCGTGCTGGTCTCCATAAACCATCTTGTGGCGAAAGAGCGCTCCTCGATATAGCGGCCCCGGCCGGGGTCTCCCGTAAGCCGGGCTCCCTGGGGCAGCTCGGTCACCAGCTCCACATCATCCGCAAAATTGATCTGCACCGCATGCACCCTGCGGCACTGGCCCAAATCCACCATTAGCCAGGGCGCGGTATCGTCTTTCGCGGCTTTCCACCAGGTCTGGACATTTTCGTCCACTGCATGGGAGGCGTCCTTTTGGGGACATTCGCAGCTGCTGGCAGTGGCAGTCTTTCCATAGCTTAAGAGCATCCACTCCGGGGCCGCCCAGGGGTCTTCTTTCTCTCCTGTGACGCGTCGGGGCCAGTCGCCGTAGCGCTGGTTGCAGAACAGTTCCCCATCCGCGTCAAAGCCTGCGGGCCAGATGCCGATCCGGCGCTCGAACTCATGGTTCACGGAGATGCGCATGGTGCTGGTATGCCACCAGTTCCCCTGCTTGTCCTCCATGGTGGAACCGTGGCCCGCGCCGGGCAGGAAGCCGCCGGGGGAGTAGGAGTAGGGGTTATTGGTGCAGGCCGTGAAAGGCCCCAGGGGGCTTTCGCCTACACAGACACCGTCATTGTAGATATTGTACTGGGTGCCGGGGGCGGCGTACTGCAGGTAATACTTGCCGTCATGTTTGGTCATCCATGCACCCTCGATGTAGGGATTGTCGGACAGGGCGGCCCGAAGCAGGGGCCGGTAGTTCTCCGGCGTGGCTTCGATAGCAGGGGTGATATCCGTCACGTCTTCTGGGCGGCAGCCGGAGGTCTTGGCAATCTGCTCTTTCAGAAGCTGTACGATATGGCTGGATGTCGGGTCATAATGATGCTCCTCGCCGTTACGTTCGTAGCCGTATTCGGTTTTATGGTGGTCGATCAGTGCCACGGGCTCGCCTTTTCGTTCCATGGTCTCAGGATCCAGTTCCACGCCCCAGATGGGAGTCATGTTGCTGCAGCCCCAGTAGAAGTACAGCCTCCCGTCATCGTCCGGGAAGAGATTGGGATCCCAGAAGTCGAAAGTGCCTGGGATCTTCTCGAAGACGCCGCTTTCCGGGTCTTTGGTGCGGTAGAAATCGCAGACCCTGCCCTTGTGGCTGGCACAGAAGTACATCCAGTCCCCTATGACCCGCACATCCGGGGCGTAATCGTACAGGGGAACGCCTGTGAGCGGGCACTGCTGCCAGTTCACCATGTCTTCGCTGACTAAGAATCCCCGGGTCATGCTGGGGAAGATATAGTATCTGTCCTTAAAGAGGATCATGGAGGGGTCGGCGGCCTCCCGGTTCAGGGAGAAGCCGCCCTCTTTTTGGTTAAATTGGTACTGGTAGGTGAAGTTCAGCGGGTTACAGAAATATCTGTTTTTCATAGAAGAGTATCCTTTCGATTCTATTTTTGGATTCTGTTGTTTGGCAGTTGCAGGAAACTTTGTATCTGCATTGGACAAATGGCAGATAGTTGCCAAGTGGAAGCCGCGGCGGTTCTGCCTGCTTTGCGTCTGGGGGATTTCCGCCTAACCCCGCAGGCTTCCCAGGCAATTCAGACTCTCCTTGGGATGCCTGGTCTGGGTGGTTCTGTCCACGGCCACCAGGCCGAAAACTCCACCTGATGGGCCGCTGTTGCCGCGCCTATAAAAAAGTCTTTGTCAAATGTCATGGCATGTCCTCCTTGCATGGAATTGATATATTCATAATTATAGTATGACACAAAAGATGCAGGGGCGAAAGGCATAAAAAGCCCGATTTTTCCTCAAAAAGGAAATGTTTTCAAAGTCTAACGAATTTTTGAACCAAATCACGAATTTTTGAATATCTCCTTGCCGCGATATCCTTTATAATACAAGACAATAGAATCCTGCCCTTGGATTCTATTGTACAAGACAATACTTGATCATAGAAAGCTCTTTTGCTTTCTATGATAGAATCCTGCCCTTGGATTCTATTGTACAAGACAATACTTGATCATAGAAAGC
>CAJTZD010000012.1:0-18687 GCA_910584235.1 uncultured Acetatifactor sp. | reverse complement strand
TCTTTTGCTTTCTATGATAGAATCCTGCCTTTTTTCAAACAAAAACCAAATTCAAAATCAAGGAGAATAGTATGAGAAAAGTGATATCTTTGAACCAAGGCTGGAAGCTTTACCAGAACGGAAAGTGCAGCGAAGTGAATCTGTACCTGGAATGCCGTGGACGGTCAGGACGGAGGGAATGATTACTACCGCGGCACCTGCCGGTATGTGCGGGAACTGGAAAAGCCCGCCATGGAGCCCGGCGACAGCGTCTGGCTGGAGGTGAAAGGCGCCGCCATGTCGGCACAGGTGAGCATGAATGGTCAGGTACTGGCAAAACACAAGGGCGGGTACTCCGCGTTCCGGGTGGACTTGACGGGACATCTGCAGGACAGGAACGAACTGTCCGTCTCCGTGGACAACAGCGACAATGACAGCGTTTATCCCCAAAAGGCGGACTTTACCTTTTACGTTCTGACAGAATCACTGTGCGCAGGGTGCAGACGGAGAATCCGGACTATATCTTCGTGAAGAAACAGGATGTGGTCAACTGGTTCGACCAGGACGAATTCGATCCGGACTGCTTCTCTGTCTCCGACACCCTGGCAGACCTGCGGGCCAATCCGGAGGCAGGAGTCATCGTGAACCAGATGATGGAAAAAGGCGCGGCCTCCCGGGGAGACGTGGCGGAGGCGGTAAAGGACAATCCCGGCCTCCAGCGCATGC
The DNA here is from genome assembly GCA_910584235.1 of uncultured Acetatifactor sp. Lineage (GTDB taxonomy): Bacteria > Bacillota > Clostridia > Lachnospirales > Lachnospiraceae > Acetatifactor. The sequence goes on along the minus strand of CAJTZD010000012.1, from coordinate 17,982 downwards.
TGGGCAGGATGACGCTGATCAGCCTCTTAAAACAGGCGGGGAACATTGAGGAAGAAACGATAAAACAGTTGAACCGCGTCTTACAGAAGATTAAAAAATAAGACCGGCGGAGCGCAAACAGCATGCGCAGGGAACTGTGAATATGGCATAATGTTGATATATCGTAAAAAGCATATAAGGGACACCTGGAAAAGGTGGAACCGGCGCTTGGCTAACAGGAAACAGATGGCAGATGAGCATGGAGTAAGGAGGCAGAAGACATGCCGGTAAAAGCAGTACAGCAGATTATGCTGGGAACAGTGACGGCTAACGAAGCGCAGGCCAGGGATACCCTGGCGGCAATCAGGAAAGCAGGATATGGAGGAATCGAACTGAACGGATTCATGATACGTCCCACAGGCCTTATGGTGCGCATGATGACGAAGATGGCCGGGATGCCCGTGGGCAGGGGCGGCAGACTGGACTGGGCTGCCCTGGTAAAAGAGGCAGGGCTGTCCGTAGTAAGTGTGCATGAGGATCTGGGAACCATCCGCAGGGAGACTTCCACCGTGATCGAAGAGGCCGGGAAATTCGGCACGAAATATATTGTAGTGACCGGCATGTACCGGTTCGACTATTCTGACAGGGCCGCGGTAAGCGGCCTGGCCAGAGATCTGAACCAGGCGGGAAAGGAGCTTGGACAGGGAGGCATAGCGCTGCTGTACCACAACCACAACTGTGAGCTGCGCAAGGTTGAAAAGGGGATGACCGCCTACCGGCTCCTGCAGGAAGAGACGGATCCGGAATATGTGAACTTCGAATTCGATTCCTACTGGCCTGCGGAGGCGGGGGCAGATGCCCTGGCGCTGATGCGGCAGTTGGGTGACAGGATGAAGCTCTACCATATCAATGACAGAGGGACGAGGGTGACGGGGCCCTCCATGACACCGATCCTGAAATCCGACAGCATGGAGCTGGGCTATGGGAACATGAACCTGGAAGCCCTGACAGAACAGGCTCTGGCCGCAGGTGTGGATGCCGTCATCCTGGAGAGCCACAAGAACTGGGCAGACAAATCCCCCCTGAAATCCATCCAGCTCTCCGCGGAGTTCCTGAAAAGGGTATAAGCAATTGGTGCACGCTATGCTTTCCGGTTCTGTTCCCGATATTCACTGGGCGAAATCCCGGTCTCTTTCTGGAAAGTGGAGGAGAAGTAGCTCCTGGAACCATAGTTCAGCTCATCGCTGATCTCCTGGATGCTCATCCTTGTCCCCGACAGCAGCAGCTTGGCCTGGCGGACTTTCTCCTGTCTGATATAGTCCGCCACGCTTAAGCCCATTTCCTGCTTGAACTTGTGGGAGAAGTAGTACTCCGTATACCCGGCCTGACTCGCCAGCACGTCCAGAGTCAGCTTTTCCCTGATGTGCAGGGAGATGTAGTCGCAGGCGTCTCTGATCTGGGGGGACAGGTCGGAATCCGCTTTCGATTGGCGGACGCGCTGCACATAGTCCGCCAGCATGGTGTTGCAGGTATTTGTGGCCTCTGCGATATTCTGGCAGTCCTCTATCATCTGCATGTAGTAATCGTTCAGGGTATAGGCCACCGCAGGGCTTACGCCTCCCTCAATGGAAGCCCTGGAGCAGAGGGTCAGCAGCACGATGGCCGTGGACTTGGCAGAGCGCAGGGAGTCTCCGGTGTCGAAACGGGGGCCATTGCTCATGCTGTGGGAGCGGGCAATGGCATCCGCATAGTTGGGATTCCCCTCCCGCAGCATCTTCATGAATTCCTGCTCCGCCATCCAGATGCCGCGGTGCTCCGTGGTGATCAGGTTTATCTCCTGGGAGGAGGGCGAATGGCCTGGCTCCTGGGCAAAGCGGATATCATTGGTGGATATCCGCTGCCCGGTGATGCAGTAGTGCAGCATCACCGCGTACTGGAAGAGCTGGTTGGTGGGAATCACGGGGATGTGCTCAAAGATCCGGAACATCCTGGCTCGGACTGCCACTGACAGATTGTGCTCCTCCAGCTTCCTGCGGATGACCTGAAAGGAATTTTTCCCGGAATAGGCAGGTCCCAGTATATGGATCTGTCTCAGGCAGTCCTCCCGGTATTCAAACCCGGCGATCCAGATCAGACCCAGCTGATCCGCAATGAACAGGGGAAGTTTTTCTTTGTGACGGATATGCTCGTGCAGATGAGCCTGGAGGTTCAGCAGGATCAATATGCTGTCATTGTCCGGGGACTGTCCCGGGACGGCAGGCTCGTTGATCAGCTGCGGCGGATAGCTGCGCAGCGAGATATCATAACAGCAGCGGATCAGCTGCTCTAAAAAGTCTAATTTATTCCGGATGTCCATTTCCATGCTCCTCACCTGAAAAATCATGCCGTCATCTCCATGCGCTTTCCTGCGGTGCGCCGCAGCGTTTCGCAGGTTGGCAGCAGGGCTTTAGTCACATAGATAGTCCCTTAGGACTTCTTCGTCCGCCTTGTCAAAGAAGCGGATGCTGCCGCTTTTTAGCAGGGGGATGTTCTGGGCTATGGTGCAGAAGATGTATTGGCTTAAAGTGGATTTCAGGGCGATGCTGTCGCCCTCCGGCGTCTCGAAGAGTACCTCCGAGCCGCATTTTTGAACCTGTTTCAGGAAATCCATCACATTGATGTCTGTTCTGATATGCATAAGATGACCTCCTTTTTATAACTGTTTTCTGCATGCCCGCAAGCCGTCCCAAGCTGCCGAGACATAAGCCTATGGGCGCAGCACCCTGCAGCAACGTTTCCCGGTTCGGCTTAAGGGCAATTTTAGTATACACGTAATCCGTGGGGGCGTGTTAAGTAATTTAACATTTTGGAACACATTTTTTAGAAAAACACGAAAAAGTGAATGGCATGAGAAATTATTTAACATCTGAAAAAGGAATCCTTGTATAATAGAAGAAGAGTATTCCAATGGAAGAAGAACGCTCCAATGGAATCAGAAAGAACGAAATGTACCACGGATCTCAATCAAATATATTTTATGGAGGAGGTTTTCATTATGTCTCAGAACACATCCAATCAAAGCGGAAACGTGCAGTACCGCAGGGCCAGGGTCTGGCAGATCATACTCACCGCCACCAGCGGCATGGTGGGAATGAGTTTCTATTTCCTCACGGGCATGGCCAGCTACAGCGCCAACGTGGGCTTCGGCATCGCCACGATGGCCGTGGGAGGAATCCTGACGTTCACCCGTGTCTTCGATGCCATCACGGATCCCCTGCTGGCCTTTGTGTACGACAAGGTCAATACCAGGTTCGGCAAGATACGCATCTTACTTATCAGCGGCTGGCTGGTGATGGCTTTCGCCGTTCTTATGATGTACAACTGGGCAGCGGGCAAGGGACATGGGATAGTGACGTACATAGGGCTTTACATCATCTATATCATTGGCTATACCCTGTTCAACATGACGTCCCAGACTGTGGGGCCGTTAATGACAAACGACCCCAAGCAGCGCCCCATCGTTGGCGTGGTGGGCACGGTGTTCAATTATGTGGTTCCTATCGCCATGAACCTGATTGCCTATACCAGGCTGATGCCCAAGTACGGCGGCTATACGCTGGAATTTCTGGCAGCCGCCTGCTGGCTCACCATCGGCATCTCCGCCGTGGGCCTGATATTGACATGCATCGGTGTGTCGGAATTCGACAAGCCTGAGAACTTTGTGGGCGTCACTGCCAAGAAAGAAAAGCTGAAGATGAAAGATATGCTGGATGTGCTGAAAAACAATCGTCCCCTGCAGTGCTTCATCGCTTCAGGAGCCTCTGACAAGATTGCCCAGCAGGTAGCCAGCCAGTCCATCGTAGCCACTATGATGTTCGGCATCATCATCGGCGACATGGCAATTTCCACCACATTGAGCACCATCGGCATGATACCCTCCATCCTCTTTGTCTTCGTGGGAGCGGCTTACGCCAGGAAGTGGGGCAATAAGAAGACGATCATAGACTGGAACTATATCTGTATCGGAATTACGGTGGCGACCATCCTGTTCTTCGTCGGGCTGCATATGTTCAGCGACACCCGCAACATCAGCACTATGTTCCCGCTGATGATTGTCTTTATGATTCTGCAGCTTTTGACCAATGGTGCGAAGATGTGCATTACCAGCGGCAATACCGCGTTCATGGCAGATGTCATCGACTATGAGCTGGACAGGGGGGGCAAGTACATTCCCGCGGTAGTGACAGGTGTATACAGCCTGATCGATAAGGTTGTCTCCTCCGCCAGCGCCCTGATTGCCACGGCGGCAGTTGCTTTGATCGGTTATACAGAAACCATGCCCCAGCCCACGGACGCGCTGACGGGAGGGGTCTTCTGGATGAGCATGGTGCTCATGTACGGCCTGCCTCTGGGCGGATGGATTGTGACGCTGATCGCCATGCGGTTCTGCAGCCTGGATAAGGAAGAGATGGTGGAAGTGCAGAAGCGCATTGCCGAGAAAAAGGCCGCGGTGAAGCAGGAGGCAGCGTAGGTTTTGCGCTGATTGTTCCTGACAACAGAATTGCATTCTGCTATATGTACCGCATAGCGGCATGGCCGGAAGTGTGAAGTTAGCAGATTACATTGCAAGCCCCGGGCCGATTTCGGGAATGGGCCCAAGATTCTCCAGCCGGCCCTGCCGGTAAAGAGACGGACAAAAGAACAGCGGCTTTGAGACGGTTTATTCAAATATGTATGAAAGGGAGAGATTGACAGGATGATAGAAAGCAAGGAATTCGGACGCATTGAAGTCCGGGACATCCCGCTTCCCTGGGAGGCGGAGGACATCTCCGGCACTTATACTTATTCCGGCAGAGTACTGGTATCCTATGGCACGGCAAAAGAGCATGAGGGAAAGAACTGGTATCATGTAGTCACGTTAAATGACGATGGGACCGATGTTAGGGAGGTCTTTGATGGGGAAATCCCCCAGCTTCCCGGAGCAAACGGCATCCGCTGGATGTGCTTCGCGGACAATAAGAGGATATTGCTGGGGGACTATGTTCTGGAATGCAGCCCGGACATTGACCATTGTAAAGAGGTCAGGCTGGTGCGTCTGTACTATCCGGAGCATCTTGTCCATGGGGAGAATATCTTTATGCACTGGTCTGAGATCGTCATTGCTCCGGACAACAGGCACATGGCATGGACCATGCTGACCTCCACAGGCTCCATGAACTATCTGGGACGGCTGGAGCGGCAGGAAGACTGTTACTGTCTGAAGAACATATGCGCCATCAGCAGTGACAGGCTATGTGAGCCGGATCCGGAAAATGAGGGATACTGCATTACCCTGCCGGCCAGGGGCGGGGAGCTGAAGCAGTTCGTCCGGGGCGGCATGGCTCTGTCCATGGCGGGCGGCGGGGACAGCGTCAGCGAGAGCATGGTTCTGCCTTTAGACAGTGAGGAGCTGATTCAGATAACGCACACTCCAGGCTATGAGGAGACTACTATTTTCTCGGCGGATGAAAGGCTGGGCGTAGTCATGTCGCCCCGGTTCTCCGAAAAGACCAACTGCGGGGTGTTCGGTCTGGTGCCCCAGCCCCAGTCAATTGCGGTGCGGGGCAAGTTCATCAATTGTCTTTATATGTACTGCGTCAGCGGCGTGCGGGCGTTCCGCAAGGGGAACGTAGGGCCTGTGCTGATCGACATTGAGAAGTCCCAGAGGGAGGGCAGGAACCATGCAGGGGTGGATTTGAGCGATCCGGAGGGCAGATGGGTGTATTATTCCCCCATTAGCTGGCATCCGGACAGCACCCGGGCAATGTGGAACGAGGGAACCAGACCTGCGGAGGGAGCCATAAGGAAACGTTTGAGGATGTGCCGTCTTCTGGATTATGTGCCCGGGCAGCCGGTACCTGTCAGGGAGACTCCGGAGGGGAAGGAGATACCCTATGCGCTTCCGGGGGAGGCACCCCGGTGCAGGCCTGGGGAGGATGTCTTTTCCATAAAGATTAAGGGGAAAGCCGGCGGGTATGTGCTGAACGAGGGCGGAATGGGGAATCCGCCTGTATATCGGACGCTGTATGAGGGCTTCAGCGATGACGGGGAGACTTTTTATAACGGCAGTATGACGGTTACGGCTCCGGCCAGTATATTCGCGCCGGGGAGAACGGTGTTCGAGGCTGACCTTTGTGTTACCGGGAAGCATACCGGGGAGATGAAGCTGCGGGCGGTGTTTCGCAGGGACGATGTGCACGCGCCGGCGATGCTTTCCTTTGCGGAGGGAGAGGATGGGAGGCCGGAGAGCCGGGGGTATTCGGCTTATGACGGGGTTGTGCTGGATATTGGGGATATGGAGCCTTAGGCGGCTGCGCAAGCGCTGGACAGAAGGAAGATTGGTATTGGAACTGGACGGAATATTAGGAGGACGAATTATTTATGAAAGCGATCCGGCTTAGGACAGAATATATGGAGAATCCTGTTGGGATTGATATCAGGGAGCCGTATTTATCCTGGAATTGCAGTGGGGGCAAGAGACAGACAGCTTATGAGATTGAGGCAGTCTGCGGGAATCAGGTCATCTGGGACAGCGGAAAGGTGGCTGGTGACAGGATGAATGCGCTGTTTGGCGCGGCGGCGGGCAGCAGGCAGAGGGTTTCCTGGCGGGTGAGGCTGTGGGATGAGGAGGACAGGGCCGGGGACTGGAGCGAGGAGGTCTTTTTTGAGATAGGGCTTTTGGAGCGGGAGGAGTTTGTGGCGAAGTGGATTGATCCGGAGCCGGACTGTGTCCCGGGAGAAGCCCTGGAAAGCGATTCGCAAGCTGTTCGGGAAGCTGGTTTGGGAGCCGGCCAGAAAAAGGAGTCGCAGCCCGGAAAAGCCGGTTTGCCGCCTCATAAGCCGGCCAGTTACCTGAGGACATCCTTTTTTCTGGAGAGAAAGGGGGAGGGCAGGCTGTATATTACCTGCCATGGCCTGTATGAGGCTTTCCTGAACGGGAAGAGGGTGGGGGATTTTGTGCTGGCGCCGGGGACTTCCACCTATGACAAGAGGCTGGCTTATCAGACTTATGATGTGACGGGCCTGTTGAAAGAGGGGGAGAATGCGGTACAGGTCATCCTGGGGGATGGGTGGTACCGGAGCTGTTCCGGCGTGGACGGGGACAGGAATCTGTATGGGGAGGATGTGGCTCTGTTTTTCCAGCTGGAGGTGGACGGCAGGGCGGTGTGCGTATCCGATGAAAGCTGGGAGGCCTCCCAGGCAGGGCCGATTCGGGAGGACGATATGCAGCAGGGCGAGGTGGTGGATGCCAGGCTGGAGGAGATTCGGGATTATCATGGGGTGAGGCCGGCAAAGTTCGGGGTGGAGAATCTGGTGTGCTCCAACTGTGTGCCTATTGTGGAGGCAGAGCGGTTTGAAGGGAAGATTTTGAAGACTCCAAATGGGGAGACAGTCATTGACTATGGGCAGAACCTGGCGGGGTATGTGGAGTTTACCGTGAATGCACATGCGGGAGAGCGTATTGTGCTGACCCATGGGGAAACCCTGGACGAGAAGGGCAATTTTACCGCGGAGAATTTTCAGGACAGGGAGCGCCACAAGGAGGGCGGTACCAGGCAGCAGGTGGTGTATATCTGTAAGGAGGGGGAGAACCATTATAAGTCCAGGTTCACGATCTGGGGCTTTCGGTACGCGAAGGTGGAGACGGATGTGGATTTGAGCAATGCCGTATTTACTTCCATAGCGGTCTATTCCCGGATGGAGCAGTTGGGGCGTTTTGAATGCTCCAATCCGGCCGTGAACAAGTTGGTGGAGAACAGTATCTGGAGTCAGAAGTCCAATTTCTGCGATGTGCCCACAGACTGTCCTACCAGGGAGCGGGCGGCCTGGACCGGGGATATGGGAGTGTTCGCGGAAACGGGCATCTATCTGGAAGACTGCTATCCTGTCATCCGCAAATGGCTGGGGGAGTGCAGGCTGAACCAGTACGAAGACGGAAAAGTAGCCAATATCGCGCCGCGGAACAACAATCCCTCTTTCTTTACGAAGATGCTGGCCGGGTCCGTAGGCTGGGGGGATGCGTGCATCATTGTGCCCTATGTGCTGTATCAAAGATATGGGGACAGGCGGATTCTGGAGGAGAATTATGAGATGATGGGCAGGTGGTTCGCCTATCTGGAGAGCCGCGCAGGGAAAGGACAGCAGGGAGCAGTGTCCCAGGGAGCCATGGCGCAGGGAGCAGCGCCCCAGGGGCTCCAGGGTCAGCCGCCGCAGATGCAGATACCGGAGGAGTACCGGGCCATAGTCGCCGGCATGCCCAAGGAGAAGCTGGCGGAGCTGATGGAGAAATTCCGGCAGACAGGCAGCCGGGATGCAGTGAACGAAAAAGGCGGCAGCAATGGAGCGGCAAAGGACGCAGCTGCTCCCAACCCCTGCGCCGGCTACGCCATCGAGACAGGCGTAGACTACGGCGAGTGGTGCGAGCCGGACGTGGACAGCACTTCGGTCATGGGCAAGCCCCAGGGGAAAGTGGCCACAGCCTATTTCGCCAGATCCGGTCAGATGCTGGCTGAGATTGCGGAAATCCTGGGGAAAGAGGAGGATGCGGCAAGATTTAAAGATGTCTCCGAAAAGGCGAAAGGCGCATTCCGGCATCTGGCGACAGCGAACGGCAGAATCCGCTCCGACAGGCAGGCGGAATATGTGCGCGCCATATCCTTTGACCTGTTGGACGAAGAGGAGAAGCGCCAGGCAGCAGCCGACCTGAATGAACTGGTGGTAAATGCAGGCTATCACCTGAACACGGGCTTTCTGTCCACGCCCTCTCTCTGCGGAGTGCTGGCGGAGCACGGCTATGGGGAGACCGCTTACAGGCTGCTGCTCCAGGATACCATGCCCGGCTGGCTCTATGCCGTAAAGAAAGGCGCCACCACCATCTGGGAGACATGGGACGGCAAGGCCTCCCTGAACCATTATTCCTATGGGGCTATTTGCGGCTGGCTCTTCTCCGGGGTATGCGGCATCCGTCTGGAGCAGGGGCGCATTGTCATACAGCCCACGCCATACAAAGCTTTGCAATATGCAAAAGCATCCTATCTGTCTCCGCTGGGCGAGATCGTCAGCGGCTGGCGGTATGAGGGAGAGAGAATAAGCTATGAGATAGAGATCCCTGCGGGCGCTCAGGCGGAAGTGATTCTGCCGGACGGACGCAGAGAGCATCTGGAGGCCGGGATGCATTGCCTGTAGATATGAGGATATGTGCCGTACAGACATAGACGGCTGAACCATTTGGCTTTCCAGGGCTTTGGCAGCCCTGGGGGGCCTTTTTCTGTAAAAAGCGCTGAATCGGGTTTCCCGGGCAGGCTCTTTCCGGGAGATATTTGGGTCGGCGAGAGGGGCTAAGACCGTTCTTTGGCTGACTTAGAAATCCAGCTTCCCTACAGTCTCCTCAAAGTCGTAGAACATATCGATATAGACTGCAACGATTTTATCGCAGTATTGCTTGATGAGCTCATTGTCATAGTCATGCGTAAGGCTGTTCCGCACTGTGAGCATCTCCATCCACACATCTTCAGTTTCGCCTGAAATCCTTTCAGGAGGACTTCTTTCGGGGAAACTGCCACGAAATCAGTAATCGCGTAGTGATGCATGAGGATGTCTTTCATCAACTTCCGGCAAAGGTCAAAAGTGATACAGAATTTTGCGCTGGTTCCGCTCAGGACAAAGGAATCGGTCATGTCGCGCACCTTTGCCTCGTTCAGGGCATCCAGAGATTTTCGGAAAGATTCATACCGTCTCGTAAATTTTGCGTCCATATTGCCTGATGTCCTCCAATAATAATGTATTCCGACAGGTGTCAAGATTGACTACGTCAACCGTATAAAGGGTGGGCAAGTCATCGATTTCGGAAAGCAATAGGTCGAAATCTTCCACACCGGATACGGCGACATCGATATCGCTTCGCTCTCTCGCTGTCCCTTTGGCCCTGGAGCGCGGTCTCTTCATTGGCCGCGGGGAGCTTTACAACGCCTGTGGGAGCGGTGCTCTGGGAATGACAGATAATGCGCAGACGCCGGAAAGCGCTCTGGAAAGATGTGGGATCCGGGGGGGGGCAGTTCCATAGATCAAAAGGGCTGTCTGCCGCCAGCTTTCCAGAAAGGAGACGAAATTATCTTCATTTGGAGAATCTGTCCAGATCAAAAATGCCTCATCCTCTCCCAGAAAAAGGACTTTCGCAGGCCGGAGGGAATCCGAGGCCAAAAGAATCCGTCCAAGATCCGGGGTGCGAAGCAACAGCAAAGTAAGCTGCGGGCCGGGGGCGGCATAGAGGCCTGACAGAAAGTCCCGGCAGAAATCCGGATCTGCCAGCAGTCTGGAGGCAAAGGCGCTGTCCGGGGAGATACGGTTTAAGGGGATCTGTCTGGCCAGCTTCTCCAGCACAGGCCTGCATTCCTCCTCCGATACGGGCTTTAAACAATAGTCCAGGACGCCGTGCTGAATGGCCTGTTTTGCATAGGAGAAATCGGAATAGCCGGAGACTACCACGAAAAGCGTCTCCAGGTTCTGGCGCCGGGCCCTGGCCAGCAGCTCCAGTCCTGACATGACGGGCATGCGAATATCTATGAAACATGCGTCAATCCGCCCTGTTGTCAAAAGCTCCCAGGCGTCCGGGGAGGAGGAGGCGGTGCGGATGTCCGTAAAGCCGTAGGCCTCCCAGGGCAGGGCATGCCGCAGGGCGGCCAGGGCAAATTCTTCATCATCAACTAAGAGTAGGCTGTACATAGGCGTTTCCTTTTCGGTATTATGAACATGATCGGCCAAATCTGCCGCCAATTTACAAAGCTTTCCGCGTGTAAGCCGCAAAATATGGCTGGTTCCGCTGGGAACCGTTGCCATGACTTCCAGCTTTTTCGTCTTTCAGGCTGAGCCCTTGTCCAGCATGCCGCCCCAGTAGAAGCGGATATAGTCCTGTACCTTTTCAATATGTTCCGGCTTGCATATGACGATCAGTTCATACTCATACTACCATAAACCGCAGGATTCTACAAGAAAGAAGAAGTAGACGATATAAAAAAGAATTATAGTTGAAATAAAATGCAATTGAAAAACATGCTGCATTGTGATAATATAAATGCAGAGCAGATTTTCGTCAAAGTTTATTCTGTAATCGGTTTTACTCTTCGTACAGATCGGAAAATTCCTGCTTCAATTTCAAATTTTACGGCGGGAGTTTTCGGAAGCTCCCAATCAATTGAACAAGGGAGGAAGCAGAATGGCGGAAAAAAGACGTTACAGAGAAGATTCTGATGTCATATGCCGATGTGTTCGCGGATTGCATCAACACACTGGTATATGGCGGCGAAAGGAAACTGAACCCGGAGGATACCCAGCCTGCGCCTACGGAAAGCTTTTACAAAACCGAAAAGGTGCACAATCAATTCTGCGATGCCAGCAGATATCTGACAGAAAAGGGGACGATTGTCCTCCAGTACATCATCGAGAATGAGACTGAACTGGGGGAACGGCAGGTTCTGCGGAAGATGTCTTATCAGGGTGGCGCCTATAGGCAGCAGATGGAAAGCGGCACCCCGATATATGGGGTAATAGCTGTTGTGATCGACTGGACCGGGAAGACCAGCCGCATCCCCCAGAGCCTCCATGCGCTGCTTTTGAGGAATGGAATGCCGCCGGAGAAGCTAAAAGAGATAGATGATAGCAAACTGGCAGTTTACCATATGAACAATCTGCCTTTGGAAACCAGGAGCCGCTTTATCAGTGACATGGGATTTGTGGCGGATTATCTGAATGAGGGGAACTTTGAGAGGCGAGGGGGACAGAACATCGTTCATATGGAAGCATTGTGCGATATGATGGAAGCGATTACAGGGGATACCAGATTTACGGAACAGGCAAATAAGCTTTTGGCGAAAAAGAAAGGAAATAAGATTATGATGTGTGAATATATCAATCAACTGGAGGCGCGGGGAGAAGCGAGAGGAGAAGCGAGAGGAGAGGCTAGGGGTGAGGCAAAAGGTGAGGCAAAGCTGACCTCTTTGCTGGAAAAATTATACAACCTTGGAAGGCGCGAGGACGCAGAACTGGCAGTGCGGGATCTGGATGCCAGAGCAAGACTGTACAGGGAGTTCTCCATTCCAGGCTATAGATATGAACAATAGGTTTTAACCGCAAACTTAGAATTCAGAAAGTAACAGAAGATAAAAAGTCCGTAGAGCAGTGCATTGCTGGTTCTGCGGACATTTGCATGTAAGGATCTCTTTCCGGGAAAATTGATATGCCGGCAGAAAGGGAAGTTCGGATATTAGCGCTTTATTTGTCTATCTGAAGTACAGACTTTTTTGTAAAAATAATTGACAAATATCCAATTTTCATCTATGCTTATAGCCAGCATGATAGAGGCGCGGAAGACAAGAGTACATTCCCTGCAACTTTCGAAAAGTGACAGTTTAGAAAGTTTGCCCCGGGCAGCGGGAGGGAACGGAAAGGGGATTTCGCCGAGACGAAAAAGCCTGTGCCGGGCTTTTCGTCGGGCCGTGGGAGAAGATCTCACGGACTGTCGTCCCTTTTGGGGCGGAGCGCTGTTATGATTCTCGGAGTATGTTTGCGAAGTCATGGCAGAGAGTCATGGCTTTTTCGATTTACCATAGAAGTGTGCGGGGGAGTCCGGGCCGGTTCGACGGCGCCTGAAGTCCGCACAGCGCAGACACGAGAGGAGAAAAGTATGAACAAGAGAAAAGGAAACATGATCAGGGGAATCCTGGTGGCGGTGATTTTGGCGGCCGTGCTGGCGGCGCCGCTGTTGTTGGGCGGCGGAGAGAGCACAGGGGAGGGCGGCGGATATTACGCCACGGCCTGGGCCCTGCTGCCTCCGGTGGTGGCAATCGCTCTGGCGCTGATTACCAAAGAGGTGTATTCCTCACTGTTTGTGGGGATTTTAATGGGGGGACTGCTGTATTCGGGCTATTCTTTTGAGGGCACGGTGCTGCATGTATTCCAGGACGGAATCGTCAGCGTGCTCTCGGATGGCTATAACATCGGTATTTTGGTATTTTTGGTGGTGTTAGGAGCCATGGTGTCCCTGATGAACAGGGCGGGAGGTTCCGCGGCTTTCGGACGCTGGGCGGCACAGCATATCAAGAGCCGGGTGGGAGCCCAGCTTGCCACGGTGGCATTGGGTGTCCTGATTTTCATTGACGACTATTTCAACTGCCTGACAGTGGGCTCTGTCATGCGGCCCGTGACAGACAAGCATAAGGTTTCCAGAGTGAAGCTGGCCTACCTGATAGACGCCACTGCAGCGCCGGTATGCATCATCGCGCCAATTTCTTCCTGGGCAGCGGCGGTGGCAAGCTATGTGGAGGACGGAAACGGGCTGACCCTGTTCATCCGTGCCATTCCTTTCAATTTCTACGCCATCCTCACAGTTGTCATGATGATCGGTATGACTGTGATGAAGCTGGAGTTCGGCCCTATGGACAAGCATGAGGGAAAAGCCCGGATCACCGGAGACCTGTTCAATGGCAGGAACCCCTATGCGGGAAATGCCTCCGAAAAGGATGAGAAAAAGGGAATCGTGCCGGATCTGGTGCTTCCCATTGTGGTGCTCATTGTCTGCTGTGTGATCGGCATGATCTATTCCGGCAAATTCTTTGAGGGGGCTTCTTTTGTGGAGGCATTTTCCAATTCCGACGCATCCGTGGGGCTGATGCTGGGTTCTGTATTTGCATTGGTCTTTACTGTCTTGTATTACTGCCTGCGCAGGACTATGACTTTCAGAGAGACCATGGACTGTATTCCGGAGGGCTTCCGGGCCATGGTGCCGGCGATTCTGATCCTCACCTTTGCCTGGTCGCTAAAGGCTATGACGGATTCCCTGGGAGCAGGGGAGTTCGTGGAGGCAGTGGTCAGGGGATCCGCGGGAGGGTTTCAGGCATTCCTGCCGGCTGTGGTATTCCTGATCGGATGTTTCCTGGCTTTTGCTACGGGCACCAGCTGGGGGACTTTCGGTATCCTCATCCCCATTACCTTAAGCGTCTTCCCGCTGACGGATCCGCTGGGCGTGGTGTGTGTGTCTGCCTGCATGGCAGGCGCGGTTTGCGGGGATCACTGTTCGCCTATTTCCGATACTACAATCATGGCTTCCGCTGGCGCACAATGTGATCATGTGGATCATGTGTCCACCCAGCTGCCCTATGCGGTGACAGCCGCCGCAGTGAGCTTTGTGGCATATCTGGTGGCGGGCTTTGTACCCAATGCGCTGATTGCGCTTCCGGTTGCGATTGTGTTGATGGTAGGTACCTTGTTTGTCATCCGGACGGTGCAGACGAAACGGTAGAAGCAGGTATAAGACTCTGCCCTGGGAGGATATTTCAGGGCAGGGTTTTCTTTTTTTGGCTGCGGCATCTTCAGGATCCGCTGGACTTATAATGCCGCACCCCCACCCGCCAAAGCAGGTAACCGGGAATCAGAAACAGCGCCGCGGCGAAAGGCAGGAAAGCGTACCAGAGTTCCTGCCGCCTGCCCAGCACATACAGGAGCGGATAATACTGCACCAGGGCGAAAGGAATAATATAAGTCAGAACCCACAGAACTCCTTTGCCGTAAATGTCCACAGGGTACTTGCCGTGTTCGTTCAGGCCGAAAGTGAAGATATTGGTGAATTCCAGCCCGTCCAGAAAGAAAAAGCTCATAGCGGCCTGTATCAGGAAGATTCCGCTAAACAGGACGCAGCCTCCGGTCAGCATGAAGAAGACCGCGGCTATTTTTAGGGGCGTCCAGGGGATGGAGCTGGTACGGACGGCATAGAGGAGGATGACCAGGGCCTGGAGTACCCTGCTGAAGCGCTCTATGTCGCATTGGGTGCCCAGGATCTGCAAAAGGAGGCTGCGGGGACGCAGCATCACCCGGTCGAATTCTCCCCTGCGCACCATGCCGGGAAAGGCCTCCAGGCCTCTTGCCCAGATTTCCGCCAGGGAGAAAGACATTAATACAATAGAGTAGCACAGCAGTACCTCCTGGAAAGTATAGCCTTTCACCTGAGGAAAGCGCCGGAACATAAAATAGACGCTTAAGAAGATCGTGAAAGAGGCCAGGAAGCTTCCCACGAAAAGCATGAAAAAGGATTTCTTGTACTGCATTTTGCTGCGAAAGAGAATGGACAGGTAGCGGCGGTAGAGCCGCAGAGCGCCTGTCCTTTTATTCTGTTCAATTTGGTTCTCGTGATTCATGCAATTTCCTCCTCAATTTTTACGGTAGCACAAATCTGGATATATCTGCGCATGACACACTTCCCGCCAAGCCGCCTGCGGCACCAATGCCATTGGTAATGGTACATACAACAGAAACCACCGGTGCGCACACTCTTTCAACCATGCCGATAACTTCTCACGCTAGCCACCCTGTATCATCAGTTTCCGTTCCGCGCCCCGGCACAATACCCTGCCCACAGCGACCAGCGTCACCAGCCAGAATACCTGCAGACCTATGGCCCTGTACATGGCCGTTCCCGACAGATCGCCGCTGTAGATGCGTAAGGGAACGTTCTGCATGGAGGCGAAAGGCAGAAGCTCCAGGAACCGCCGGATTTTCTCCGGGAAAAAGGGCAGAGGAATGTAACCGCCCGTCAGGAAATCCATCAGGGAGGAGCACAGCCGCCGCAGCCCGTCGGAGGATACAGTGTAAAGACCGGAAATATAGATCAGCATGATATAGGCTACCGATACCAGCACGGCCAGCGCCAGGGTCAGGAGAAATAAGGCGAATTGGCCTGGGCCCGCAGGGGCGGACAGCCGGTAGGATTCGGGCAGAAGCACTGCCACCAGCAGGATGGGGATGCAGCGCAGGCCTGCGCCGGAGAGCCGGGAGGCGGTGCTTCGGAAGAACCAAAGGTCATAGATTCGCACAGGCCTGCAGAGCTCGTATGCGATATTTCCGCTGCGCACGGACTCCAGAATCTCGCCGTCGAAGACCCTGGCGGAGAGCATGGCGATAAAAGCCTGCTGGAACCAGATATAGGAGCAGGTGGCCTCCATGGTCATGGGGTAGGAGGCAGGGTTGGACGCATGGAAAGCGTGCATGGCGGCGATTTCCATGAAACCCCAGAAGAACTGCGTGACCACGCCGCCAAAGGCCGCAGCTCTGTATTGCAGCCCCATTACAAGCCACATTCGAAAGTAGCTGATATATTTTTTCATGACTTTTGGATTCCTTTCTGTTAGAAACCGGTAATAAGTTTCCATGGAAGAATGCGTGCCATTTTGAACGGCAGGCTGACAGCGCGGAAATTGCCATGCCTTAGACGGATGCATGGAACCGAAACACTATGAGCGGTTATGGTGCAGCCGGCTTTTGAAATTTGCAGCTTCAGGTAATCTCGTAAGTCTTATAGAGCTGGGCCAGGGTTTCGTCCATGGTGGCGGCGTCCTTCCGGATATCCGCCAGGGTGCCGTCCATAAGGATCTGCCCCTTGCCGATGAGAAGAATGCGGCTTGCCAGGGCCTCGATATCCTGCATGTCGTGGGTGGTGAGAATGACGGTGGTATGGCGCTCCCGATTCAGCTTTTTCACGAAATCACGGACGGAAAGCTTCGATACAGCGTCAAGCCCGATGGTGGGCTCATCCAGGAAAAGGATGTCCGGGCTGTGCAGAAGGGAGGCGGCGATTTCGCATCGCATACGCTGGCCTAAGGAGAGCTGTCTGGCAGGTGTGCGCAGAAGTTCCCGCAGGGCCAGGGATTCGGTTAATTCTTCGAGATTTTTCCTGTAAACGGAATCCGGAATGGAATAGATATCCTTAAGCAGCTCATAGGAGTCTGTCACCGGAACGTCCCACCACAGCTGGGAACGCTGCCCGAAGACCACGCCGATCTGCCTCACATGGTCAATGCGGCGGTATCTCTCCCTGCGGTAGCTTAAGCTTTCCCTGCCGCCCATGTCCCAAAGGACACGGCCGTTTATGGTAACCTTTCCGCTGTCCGGCGTCAATATGCCGCTTAGAATTTTGATGGTGGAGCTTTTGCCCGCTCCGTTGGGGCCGATGTAGCCCACCATCTCTCCGTCCCGGATGGTGAAGCTGATGTCTTTCAGGGCCTGAATTTCCTCATACTCTCTGTGGAAGAGAGCCTTGCAGGCTTCCCTGAAACCTGCGTTCCTTTTTGCCACTCTGTACGATTTACATACGTTCTCCATCGTGATCATTGTGCTTCCTCCTGGTAGTTATACTGTGCGGACGCTTTGCCCGGGGCTTTCATTCGGGCTGTCCATATCTTGCCAAGTGGGTATGACATGCCTGCGGCACACCAACTCTGCCGGATTTTGCCGGCAGGTACCTGAAAGGTAAAATATGCATTTTTTAGAACAGGTTTATAATTATAGCAGATTCAAAAATCAGGGTCAAGGATTTTAGGGCGATTTGAAAAATAGCCTATGGATTGCAGCTCTTGCAGGGGTCATATCCCATGGAGATGACCTCGTCGCGGGTGCCGGTGTAATTCTGCTTGTTCTTTTCTTTCATCTGGTCTACGCTGCGGCAGGACGGATAATGGAATTTTTTCGTATTTGTGTTTAAGACATAGGCGGTTCCCTGAGGCTGTTCTTCCTGAGGGGAGGCAGGTTCGGCGAAAGGGGCCTGGGCAGACTCAGGTGTCTGGGCCGATACGGATGGGGCGGGCGTCTCCTGGGACATGCTTCCCGTGACCTCTGTGTTCGGCTCCGGAGATGGAGCCGTGGATTCGGCGGCGGGCTGCCGGGAGACCTGGGCAGATTCCGGTGTCCGGGCATCCGGTGCAATGGCGCTTTCCCCCGTGGCGTAGTCGATTGCGATGCCGGGCTGTACATTGTAGACATATACACAGAAACAAACGCCCCGGCCCTCATCCTCCACCGATTCCGCCTCCATCAGCACGCCGGAGGCCAGCAGGTTCTCATCCTGAAAGACGGGCGTGACCCGGTAGAGGACATGGTTTCCCGTCTCCGTCACATAGTCCGCTACTTTTGTCTCAAAGGGCAGCATTCCCCGGACATTCAGAT
>CAJTZD010000011.1:91784-102363 GCA_910584235.1 uncultured Acetatifactor sp. | reverse complement strand
CTGATTCCGCTGCTGATCGTGTATCTCATCGGACAGAGGAAGCTGGTGGAGAATATGGAGAATTCCGGACTGGTTGGATAAAAACGGTTCGGCCGGCAGAGCTCGGGCGGCGTGTGTTTACGGCAGCGCCGCCTGACTTTTCGTATACGGGCCCGCTTGTACAGGCAGTTTCCCACTCTATGGGAAACCTGTATGAAAGGGCGGAACTTGGTTTTGGCAGATAAGAATTCTGATTGACAGGCTGGGGGGACGGCAATGAGAAAACGATGGATGATATGGACGGCGCTGTGTCTGGCCGGCAGTCTGCTCGGGGGATGCGGGCAGGCTCCGAGTGGGGAAGCGCAGTCGAAAAAACCGGTGCAGTACGGGGAGGCCGTGCAGGATGAGACGGCGGAAGAATCCGCGCCGGGGGAGGAAGAAGCCGGGCAATCCGAATCCGGACAGCCCGAAGAGAAAGGGGAAAACAACGATATGTCACAATACGGCAGTATGAAAGTGGATACAGGTACCGAATACCAGACCATGGAGAGTTTCGGGACCAGCGGCGCATGGTGGAGCCAGTATGTGGGCGGCTTTGAGGAATGCGTTGACGACAGCGGCATAAGCACCAGGGAGCGGATCGCCACGCTCCTGTTTGACAAGGAGGAAGGGATCGGCCTCACCTGCTACCGCTATAATCTGGGAGCGGGCTCCGCGGAGAGCCGCAAAGGCACTTATTCCGATGTTCACAGACGTGCCCGGAATTTTGAGACATCGGCGGGGGTCTATGATTTCACAAAGGATGCCAACGCTGTATGGTTCCTGGAAAAGGCCACGGAGCTGGGCGTGGAGGAGGTGGTTCTCTTCTGCAATTCTCCGCTGGAACGTCTCACGGACAACGGCCTGGCCCATATGGACAAGGGGGCGAAGAGCAATCTGTCCCCGGAGAACTACCGGGCTTTTGCGTCCTATGTGATGGATGTGGCGGAGCATTTTGTGGCGGAGGGGATTCCGGTGAAATTCCTCTCGCCCATCAATGAGCCTCAGTGGGAGTGGACGGGAGGCCAGGAGGGCACACATTACGAGCCGGAGCAGCTCACGGAGGTATACCTGGCTTTTCTGGATGAACTGGAGAGCAGAGAGGCGCTGGAAGGCGTAAAGCTGTCCGGCCCGGAGAGCGGAGAGTGGAAAGGGCAGGCCATTGCGCACACGGAGAGCCTGTTGGGCAATGAGAGATTGGCGGCCCATTTTGACACCATTGACAATCATTCCTACTGGTCGGAAGCCGTGGATAAGGAGAGCTACCGCAATTACATGAAAGTGTATCACCCGGAGGTAAAGCTGCGTACCAGTGAATGGTGCGAAATGGTAAACGGCTCGGATGTGACCATGGATTCGGCCATACATCTGGCCCAGGAGATTGCGGAGGATCTGAGGATTCTGAGCGTGGTATCCTGGCAGAACTGGGTGGCCGTGGCGCCTGGGGGCTATCGGGACGGCTTGATCTATATTGACGAAAAAAGCCAGAAATTCCGGGCTCTGAAGCGGCTGTGGAGCTTCGGCAATTACAGCAGGTATGTGCGCCCGGGGTATGTGCGGGTGGAGATAGAGGGAGACTCGCGGGATCTGGAGAAACTTTTGCCCACTGCTTTCACCGGAACCAATGAGAACGGTGAGGAGGAGCTGGTAATGGTCTTCGTCAATGAGGGAATGTCGGATCAGGAATTCGTTCTGGAGGGATGCGGGGCGTATGACAGAATCGCATGCTATGAAACTTCGGATGCCCATGACCTGGAGTGCGTCCTGGATGAGAAATGGGAGCAGACGCCGGTGACAGTACCCGCAAGGAGCGTGGTAACCCTGGTGCTCTGCCGGAATCAAAAGTAGTTTCCGGATTGCGGAAGGGCTTTTCCGGGGCGTTTTTTGGGAGACCGGGCCCCGGAAAAGCTGTGCCGGTAAGAGAGGTTTTTGAGAGAATCCTGCCATAAGCATTGACAAGCGGGTGGCTGGTTGTTATGATAGAGCATAGGACAAGGGCGTTCTCAGCGTAGGAGGACTGCCCTTTTTGACTTTTTACCCCGATAAAAGCGGCGCTATGGCGCAGAGATTTTGGTTAGGAGGTTTGAAATGAAAGATTACACAAGGGAGGACATTGTGCGGCTGGTACAGGAAGAGGATGTGGAATTCATCCGCCTGCAGTTCACGGATATGTTCGGCCATCTGAAGAACATTGCCATCACGGCCAACCAGCTGGACAAGGCCCTGGAGAACCGGTGTATGTTCGACGGGTCGGCCATTGACGGATTTGTGGGAATCGAGGAGTCGGATATGTATCTGCATCCGGATCTCTCCACATTGGAGATCTTCCCATGGAGACCCCAGCAGGGAAAGGTGGCGCGGATGATATGCGACATTTACCGGCCGGACGGCACGCCTTTTGAGGGAGATCCAAGAGGGGTGCTGAAACGGGCCGTCAAAGAGGCAAAGGACATGGGCTATACCTTTGAGGTGGGGCCGGAGTGCGAGTTCTTCCTGTTTGACACGGACGAGAACGCCATGCCCACTACGAATACCCGCGAGCAGGCGGGCTATTTCGACATCGGGCCTCTGGACGGCGGAGAGAATGCCAGGCGGGAGATTGTCATGACGCTGGAGGACATGGGGATGATTATCGAGGCCTCCCACCATGAGATTGCGCCGGCCCAGCACGAAATTGACCTGCGCTATGACGAGGCCCTGGCAGTGGCGGACGATATCATGACTTTCAAGCTGGCAGTGAGGACCATCGCAAAGCGCCACGGTCTCCACGCCACCTTTATGCCAAAGCCCAAGTTCGGGGTCAACGGCTCCGGCATGCATATCAACATGTCTCTGCACAGGGACGGAAAGAACCTCTTTGAGGATGGCGGCGACCCTCAGGGACTGAGCCGCGAAGCCTATTATTTCATGGGGGGCATCATGCGGCACATTAAAGGCATGGCAGCCGTCACCAACCAGCTGGTGAATTCCTACAAGAGGCTGGTGCCGGGGTATGACGCGCCGGTTTACATTGCGTGGAGCGCCACCAACCGCAGCCCTCTGATCCGCATTCCCGCAGAGAAGGGCGGCAGCACCAGGATAGAGCTGCGCAGTCCGGACTCCGCTGCGAACCCTTATCTAATGCTGGCGGTGTGCTTAAAAGCCGGATTGGACGGCATCGCGAATCGGATTCAGCCCCCTGCCAGCGTGGACTGTAATATCTACGCCATGACGGAGGTTCAGAGGCGCGCATTGGGCATAGAGAGCCTGCCGGGAACTTTGATGGAGGCCGTGGAGGAGCTGAAAAAGGACAGTTTCATCCTAGACGTGCTGGGGAAGCATGTGGCGGAGAAGTATATTGCGGCCAAGGAGCGGGAATGGCAGCAGTACCGGGCCCATGTGACGGAGTGGGAGATAGCGGAATATCTGTACAGGTATTAGGGCAAAAGCATACCCGCCGGAGGCGGGAAAGCGGATGCGGAAGAGACAGGCAGGGCAATGCCTGGCAGGGGGGTGAGGACGCTTGACGAATTTGATTGTGGCACTGCCGAAGCCGGAGGACGCGAAAGGTATAAAAAATGTGCTGGTGCGAAACGGATTTCGGGTGACGGGCATCTGCACCACCGGGGCGCAGGTGGTCAGCCAGGCGGACGGCTTGAATGACGGTATTGTCATCTGCGGGTACAAGCTGACGGACATGGTGTATTCCCGGCTTCGGGAATGTCTGCCGGAGAGGTTCGAGATACTCCTGATGGCTTCTGACAGATTATTGAAAGAGTGCGGCGGGGAGGGCATCGTGTGTCTGTCCATGCCCCTTAAGGTTCATGATCTGGTCAGCACCGTGGGGATGATGGCGGAGGGAATCGTCCGCCGCAGGCGAAAGGCGCGCCTGGCTCCAAAGGTGAGGAGCGCCGAGGAGGAGGCTCTGTTAAAAGAGGCCAAAGGGATCCTGATGGCTAGGAACCATCTGACCGAGGGGGAGGCCCACAAATATCTGCAGAAATGCAGCATGGACAGTGGCACGAACCTGGTGGAGACGGCAAGTATGGTGCTGGCGATGCAAAAAGTATAAAAGGAGAGGAAGAAAGGGGCGGTGGTATCTTGAGATTTACGAAGATGCAGGGATGCGGGAATGACTACATATATATAAATGGATTCGAGGAGAAGCTTTCGGATTTGGAGAAGCCGGGGCTGGTGAGGCGGCTCAGCGACAGGCATTTCGGGATTGGGGGGGATGGTGTGATCTTTATCAATCCTGCTGCGGAGGCAGATTTTGAGATGGAGATGTACAATGCGGACGGCTCCCGGTCGGAGATGTGCGGCAATGGCATCCGCTGCGTGGGGAAGTTCGTCTATGACAAAGGCCTGACGGACAAAAAATCCATCAGCGTGGTCAGCGCGGGAAAGGTAAAGTATCTGGATCTGACCGTGGAGGAGAGCGGGCAGGGCGGCAGGGGAGAGGTGACGCAGGTGCGGGTCAATATGGGCAGCCCTATCCTGAAGCCTGGCCTGATTCCGGTGGAGGCCGCCGGGGACAGGGCGGTGGACGAGCCCATTTTGGCGGGCGGCAGACAGTACCGCATGACCTGTGTGTCCATGGGGAATCCCCATGCGGTGATCTTTGCAAAGGATGTGGCCGGGATGGCCCTGGAGCAATTGGGGCCTCTGTTCGAGAACCACGAAAGGTTCCCCAACCGGACCAACACGGAATTCGTGGAGGTGCTGGACAGGAAGAACTGCTTCATGCGGGTCTGGGAGCGGGGCACCGGGGAGACTTTTGCCTGCGGTACCGGGTGCTGCGCCGTGGCGGTGGCAGGGGTATTAAATGGCTTGACAGACAATGCGGTAACGGTTAAGCTGTTAGGAGGGGAACTGTTCATCGAGTGGGACAGGGAGGAGAACCTGGTCTACATGACCGGGCCTGCGGTGACGGTATTTGAAGGAAGTGTGAGATAGGCTCGTAAGCGAATATGATTCGCTTGACGAGCCAATCTCACACGTAAGAATGCCCAAAGTGCGGGCATTCTTACGGACTTGCACCAATTGTATGTGAAAGGGAGAAGAAATGTTTCAGATAAACGACAATTATTTAAAGCTTCCGGGAAGCTATTTGTTTTCAACCATCGGAAAGAAAGTGCGGGAGTACAGCGAGTCGCATCCGGACAGGAAGATCATCCGCCTGGGGATAGGGGACGTGACTTTGCCGTTAGCTCCGGCCATTACCGCTGCCCTGCACAGCGCCGTGGACGAGATGGGCAGGGCGGAGACCTTTCGGGGCTATGCCCCGGATCTGGGCTATGATTTCCTGCGGGAGGCCATTGCGGCGAATGACTACAGGGCCAGGGGCTGCGACATTACTGCGGACGAGATCTTCGTCTCTGACGGGGCCAAGTGCGATTCCGGCAATATTCAGGAGATCTTCAGTCTGGACAACCGCATTGCAGTGTGCGATCCGGTATACCCGGTGTATGTGGACTCCAACGTGATGGCGGGACGGGCGGGAGACTATGACCCGGACAGCCAAACCTGGAGCAACGTGATCTACATGCCCTGTACCGCAGAAAACGATTTCCTGCCCGATCTGCCGAAAGAGGCGCCGGATTTGATCTACCTGTGCTTTCCCAACAACCCCACCGGCGCTGCGATCCGCAGGGAGCAGCTTCAGGGATGGGTGGACTATGCGATGAAAACAGGAGCCGTCATCCTCTACGATGCGGCCTACGAGGCATATATTACAGAGCCGGACGTGCCCCACAGCATCTATGAGTGCCAGGGCGCAAAAAGCTGCGCCATTGAACTGCGGTCTTTCTCCAAAAATGCCGGATTCACGGGATTGCGTCTTGGATTTACCGTTGTTCCCAAAGAACTGAAATGCGGCGACGTCTCCCTCCACGCCCTCTGGGCAAGGCGGCACGGCACAAAGTACAACGGCGCGCCCTACATCGTGCAGCGGGCCGGGGAGGCAGTCTATTCCCGGGCCGGAAAGGCGCAGCTTCAGGAGCAGATCGCCTATTACAGGAAGAACGCGGCCTATATTTACAGTGGACTGAAGGAGGCCGGCTACACCGTGTCAGGCGGCGTCAATTCGCCCTATGTCTGGCTGAAGACGCCAAAGGGGATGACCAGCTGGGAGTTCTTTGACTGCCTGCTGGAGAACGTGAACGTGGTGGGCACGCCCGGCTCGGGCTTTGGCCCCGGCGGGGAGGGGTATTTCAGGCTGACTGCTTTCGGCAGCTACGAGAACACCGTGGAGGCGGTGGATCGTATTAGGACGCTGTAGGCTTACGGCGCCAGGCTGAGGAAGAGGAGGCATTCTGCAAAAAGCCGGCCGGCTGACACCAGGCAGGATGCGGCCGGCAGTGATGGGGAGGATTTCGCCATATGACAGAAAAATCTCGGAGAATTATGTGGATAGCAACGGCAGTTATGACGATGGTGCTGTTTCTTGTCATGTTTGTGACCCATCGGGAGATACCGTTCATGATGGACGACCTCTGGTACTCCACTATCCTGTCGGACGATACGCCGATCACATCCGTCTCTGATATCGTGAAAAGCCAGATATGGCATTACAATAACTGGGGCGGGAGGAGCATGACCCACGGCATCCTGCAGCTGACATTGCTGTCCGGGGAGCTGGCGGCGGATATATTGAATATGGTTTTCACGGCGCTTCTGGGATGGACAATTTGTCTTGTGTCCGGGCACCGCAAGTTCCCGGCCTTTTTCGCAGGCATCGGCATGGTGTTGGGTCTGAACGCCAACTGGCGCATGAGCATGTTCTGGCAGGCGGGGGCGGCGAATTATCTTTATATCACGGTATTTATTCTGTTGTTTGTCTGGTGCTACCTGCGGGAACTGCCGGATGAGGGCGGCTTTCTGTCCGGTAGTCCCTCGCCCGGCGGCTCCTTGCCAGGCAGTTCCTTTAGCGATGGGAAAGCGCCGGAAGGGAAGCGGCTGCCCGGAATCACGCTTTGGATCATCCCTCTGGGGATCCTTGCGGGCTGGAGCAATGAGAACATGGGCCCGGCGGTCTGGGTGCTGAGCCTGGCGGTGATTCTGCTGGGCATACGGGAGGGCAGGAAAGCGCGGCTGTGGATGGTGCTGGGCAGCCTGGCCTGCCTGGCGGGCAGCATTCTGTGCATCATAGCGCCGGGCAATGCGGTTCGCAGCGCCCAGATAAAGGAGGAGCAGTACGGGAGCCTGTGGAGGATTTTCTTAAGGAGTTACGGGGAGTGCAAAGGGGCGATGGAATATCTCTTTCCTGTGCTGCTGGTGCTGGGTGCCGTCCTGTTTGTCGGCAAATGCGTCCTAAAGCAATGCATAGGCAGACGAAACGCCTTGCTGCTTATCTGCGCCCTGCTTTCCTGGGGAGCGTTCTTCCTCTCCCCCCATTATCCGGACAGGGCTTCCTTTGGCACCATGGCGCTGTGCGTGTGCGTGATTTTGTCGCTGGCCGGACGGATCCTGCGACAGCGCCGGGATCTGGCATGGCCCCTGTGGGGCGGCGCAGTTCTTATCAGCCTGCGGGGAATGTACTTCTGCGGGGAGTATCTGTCGATTCTCTGGGGGTGGATCCGGTAGGTTGACAGAAACTGGGAGGATCAGGCGCAGTATTACGAAAGGTCAAAGCAGTACGAGGAGGACAAGAAATACCTGTAAGCAGAAAAAAATGCTTGCAAACCAGAAAAAAGTGTGGTAGCATAGCGTCATATTAAAAATGCCGTGAAGGAGACTCTTTTCGGGAAAGGCAACAGGAAGGCGGCGTCACCGACTGAAAGCGCTGCCGGCGGGAACCGATACAGGGAACACTCCGGAGCAGGCTGTCTGAACGTAAGGATTCCTATCCCGGCGCTAGGGCAGCACGTAGCACGCGTTAAGTGTAAGAGTGGAACAGCCGGGGTACGCCTTTGATGGAAGGCGCGGCTGTTCAATGCGGGTGGTACCGCGGATAAAAGTGTGCAAAGATTTTCTAAGCCCGCAAAGTACGCGGACTAAGAAAAACTAAGCTGCACACAGACTTGCACCGACTGGTCTTGACAACAGAACTGCGTTCTGTTGTGCTTGATGCCGGAAATTGGTTTCTGGTGTATGTGCCGACTGCGTCGGCATAGGGTTAAGGTGTGGGTGGTTTATTCGTCCCGGATGCAGGAAACTGTGTTCCGGGGCTTTTTTTATGCCAAATTCCGGGAGGCCGGAAAGCATGAAAAGGACCTGGGACACATGGGATGTCGCGCCGGGCGTCGGGGAGACGCCTGGGGAATCAGGGAAAGGAGCCATTATGACAGAGAAAACGACGGACACAAAAGTTTACAGAGACATCAACATTGGCCAAATAGGAGAGCAGCATATCGGGCAGGTGCTGCGGGTGGCCGGATGGGTGGAGAATATCCGGGACCATGGCGGGGTGTCTTTCATTGACCTGCGGGACATGTACGGCGTGCTTCAGGTGGTGCTCCGTAGCCCTAAGCTTTTGAAAGGGCTGATCAAGGAGACCTGTGTCAGCATTCAGGGGCCTGTGGAGAAGCGGGACGAGGACACCTACAACCCAAAGCTTCCCACCGGCACTATTGAGCTGGAGGCAAAGGAAATCACAGTGCTGGGAAAGGTGTACCGCCAGCTGCCCTTTGAGGTGATGACCTCCAGGGAGACCAGGGAGGAAGTACGGCTGATATATCGTTACTTAGATCTGCGCAATGCAAAGGTGCGGGATAATGTATTATTTCGTTCGGAAGTAATCGCTTTTATGAGACAGAAGATGACGGAGATGGGATTCGTGGAGATACAGACCCCCATCCTCTGCGCTTCCTCTCCGGAGGGCGCAAGGGACTATATTGTGCCATCCCGGAAATTTAAGGGTAAGTTCTATGCACTGCCCCAGGCGCCTCAGCAGTACAAGCAGCTGCTGATGGTGTCGGGCATCGACAAGTATTTTCAGATAGCGCCCTGCTTCCGGGACGAGGACGCCCGGGCCGACCGCTCCCCGGGAGAGTTCTACCAGTTGGACTTTGAGATGAGTTTCGCCACCCAGGAGGACGTGTTCCGGGCCGGGGAGGAGGTGCTGGGCGCAGTGTTCGGGAAATTCGCGCCCCAGGGCGCGGCAGTGACGCAGGCTCCCTATCCTGTCATGAGTTACAGACAGGCCATGGTGGAGTTCGGCACGGACAAACCGGATCTGAGGAATCCCCTGCGCATTTTGGACGTGACGGACTTTTTCCGGAAATGCACCTTTAAACCTTTCCTGGGGAGGACAGTGCGGGCTATCAAGGTGCAGGCCGGGATGAGCAAGGGCTTCCACGAAAAACTCCTGCAGTTCGCTGTGTCCATGGGGATGGCGGGATTAGGCTATCTGGAGGTGGCGCAGGATCTGTCTTACAAGGGCCCCATAGACAAGTTCATACCGGAGGAGTCCAAGGAGGAACTAAGACGCTTGGCCGGGCTTAAGGCCGGGGACACCATCTTCTTCATCGCGGACAAGGAGGAGCGGGCAAATTACTATGCCGGGAGGATTCGCAACGAATTGGGGGAGAAGCTGGGGCTCACGGAGAGAAATGCGTTCCGGTTCTGCTATGTCAACGATTTCCCTATGTACGAGAGGGATCCGGAGACAAAGGAGATCGGTTTCACCCACAACCCTTTCTCCATGCCCCAGGGCGGTCTGGAGGCCCTGGAGACGAAAGACCCGCTGGACGTGCTGGCCTATCAGTACGACATCGTGTGCAATGGTGTGGAGCTTTCCTCCGGGGCGGTGCGCAACCACGACATGGACATCATGGTAAAGGCTTTTGAGATAGCGGGGTACGATGAAAAGATGCTGAAGAGGAAATTCGGAGCCCTGTACCAGGCATTCCAGTTCGGCGCGCCGCCCCACGCGGGCATGGCTCCGGGAATCGACCGGATGCTGATGCTGCTGCGGGGGGAGGAGAATATTAGAGAGGTGATCGCGTTCCCTATGAGCGGCTCCGCCCAGGATCTGATGTGCAGCGCGCCCGGCGAGGTCACGGAGCAGCAGCTGCGGGAGGTGCATATCAAGATTCGGGATTAGTGCGAGAAGAAGTTCTAAGCCTACAAAGTACGTAGGCTGAGAACTTCTAGGATTACAAGCGAACGAGTTCGCTTTGCAATCCGTTCTCGCACAGAAGAATGCCCTAAGTGCGGGCATTCTTCCGGGTTAGGGAGTACGGGCGACGGGAAAGGAGATTCTAATGGCGAATATCATTAGTGACGAGACAATAGAATATGTGGGCATTCTGGCGAAGCTTTCGCTCTCGGAGGAAGAGCGGGAGCAGGCGAAAAAGGACATGGGCCGGATGTTGGACTACATTGACAAACTGAATGAACTGGACACCACGGGGGTGGAGCCCATGTCCCATGTCTTTGCGGTGCGCAACGTGTTCCGGGAGGACGAGGTGACAGGCGGCGATGGGCGCGAAGAAGTGCTTCGCAATGCGCCTGAACAGAAAGATGACATGTTCGTAGTTCCAAGTGTGATGTCTCATTGACCAAAAAAGCGAAAGGCAGCATTGGAAAGGCAACAGCAAAGGCAACAGCAAAGGCAACAGCAAAGGCAACAGCAAAGGCA
>CAJTZD010000011.1:0-91684 GCA_910584235.1 uncultured Acetatifactor sp. | reverse complement strand
AAAGGCAACAGCAAAGGCAACAGCAAAGGCAACAGCAAAGGCAACAGCAAAGGCAGGGGCATACAGGGCTCCGCGCATGAAAAAGAGGTGGATTATGGAACTATTATCCCTTTCGGCAGTGGAATTGGGAGCCGCCATAGGAACGGGCAAAGCCACGGCCGTGGAGGCCATGGAGGCAGTCCTGGGCCGGATAGCGGAGGCGGAAGAGGAACTTCACTGCTATATTACAATTGACAAGGAAAAGGCGCTGGAAAGGGCGCAAAGCGCCCAGCGGCGCATAGAGGCAGGAGAACTTACGGGCCCCCTGGCGGGAGTCCCCATGGCCGTCAAGGACAATCTTTGCACAGAGGGCATGCTGACCACCTGCGCTTCCCGGATCCTGGGCAATTTCGTGCCCACCTACACGGCCCAGGCAGTCCAAAACCTGGAGCGGGCAGGGGCAGTCATCATCGGCAAGACCAACATGGACGAATTCGCCATGGGCTCTACCACGGAGACCTCGGCTTACGGAATTACCCGAAATCCCTGCGGCAGGGAGCATGTGCCAGGGGGGTCTTCCGGCGGTTCCGCGGCGGCTGTGGCGGCGCGCGAGTGCTTCTTCGCTCTGGGCTCGGATACCGGCGGATCTGTCAGGCAGCCG
This sequence comes from uncultured Acetatifactor sp., assembly GCA_910584235.1. Lineage (GTDB taxonomy): Bacteria > Bacillota > Clostridia > Lachnospirales > Lachnospiraceae > Acetatifactor. The sequence goes on along the minus strand of CAJTZD010000011.1, from coordinate 91,044 downwards.
GCCTCCCACTGCGGCGTAGTGGGCATGAAGCCCACCTATGGCACGGTGTCCCGGTTCGGGCTCATCGCCTACGGCTCCTCCCTGGATCAGGTAGGCCCCCTGTGCCGGACAGTGGAGGACTGCGCGGTAATTTTAGAGATACTGGCGGCGGACTCTCAGGACGGATTACGGAGTGATAGTTGTACCGGGAATTACGTGGGGAGTCTGGCTGCAGGGGAGAAGCCGCAGAATCAGGAGATTTTCGGGGCAGAGAGCCATTCCCCGGATTCCGGGCTAAATGCAGGACAGGGGATCAGGCAGAAAACAGGACAGAAAGCAGGAGGGCAGGCCGCCCGAAATGACTCCACCTATCTGGGCAGAAAGGACATCGATTTCACATCCGCCCTGAAAAAGGATGTAAAAGGCATGCGCATCGGCATCCCCGGAGACTACTTCGGCCAGGGACTTGACGGGGAAGTGCGAAGAGTTGTCCTGGCAGCGGCGGAGCTCCTGCGGAAAAACGGCGCTGTGGTGGAAGAATTTGACTTAAGCCTGGCAGAGTACGCCATCCCCGCCTACTATACCATCGCGGCTGCGGAAGCCAGCTCCAACCTGGAGCGCTTCGACGGCATCAAGTACGGGTATCGTGCGGCGGACGCGGAGGAACTGCACCAGATGTATAAAAAGACCCGCTCCCAGGGCTTTGGCCCGGAGGTGAAGCGCCGCATCATGCTGGGCAGCTTCGTGCTCAGCTCCGGCTATTATGACGCCTACTACCTGAAAGCCCTGCGGGTGAAAGCCATGATCAAAAAGGCCTTTGACGAAGCATTTGCCAGATATGACTGCATTTTGGGGCCTGTAGCCCCTGCCACGGCGCCAAAACTGGGAGAAAGCCTTGACGATCCGCTAAAGATGTACCTGGGGGACATCTACACCATTTCCGTGAATCTGGCCGGCCTGCCCGCCATCAGCGTCCCCTGCGGCGCGGATAAAAACGGATTGCCCATCGGCCTGCAGCTGATCGGCGACTGCTTTGCGGAGAAGAAGATCCTGCAGGCGGCGTATACCTATGAACAACTGAAAAAGGCCTGAGAATAAGAGACAGGTAATGTAGGTGTACGAGCGGAAAGCAGTATGAAACATTGGCGGATTTGACCGCTCAGTATATGAATGAGATGAATGGAGAGGAGACAGATGTCGAAACAATACGAAACAGTTATCGGGCTGGAGGTCCATGTGGAACTTGCCACCAGGACCAAGATTTTCTGCGGATGCTCTACGGCTTTCGGCGGGAAGCCCAATTCCCACACCTGCCCTGTGTGTACCGGCATGCCGGGTACTTTGCCGGTACTGAACCGGAAAGTGCTGGAGCACGCGGTGGCGGTAGGACTTGCCACCAACTGCCGGATCACCAGATACTGCAAGTTCGATAGAAAGAACTATTTCTATCCGGACAATCCCCAGAACTACCAGATATCCCAGCTCTATCTCCCTGTCTGCCGGGACGGCTATGTGGAGATCGACCTGGAAGAGGCCGGAGAGACAGAGGTCCAGGGGGCAGAGACGGAAACCGGGCGAAAGGGGACAAAAGCCGGGGGGAAAGAGACGAAAGACGAAAGAAAAGGGACAAACGCCGGGGGTGAAGGGACAGACGCCAGGTGGGGCATGGACGGCGAAAAGGCAGCTCCCCGGAGGAAAAAGCGCATCGGCATCCATGAGATCCACATGGAGGAGGATGCGGGGAAGCTGATCCATGACGACTGGGAGGACTGCACCCTGGTGGACTACAACCGCTCCGGCGTGCCTCTGATTGAAATCGTGTCCGAGCCGGACATGAGAAACGCCCGGGAGGTCATTGCCTATCTGGAAAAGCTGCGCCTGATCATCCGGTATCTGGGCGCCAGCGACTGCAAGCTTCAGGAGGGCTCCATGCGGGCGGACGTGAACCTGTCCGTGCGCCGGGTGGGGGACACACACTTGGGCACCCGCACGGAGATGAAGAATCTGAACTCTTTCCGCGCCATAGCCAGGGCCATCGAGGGAGAGAAGCTGCGCCAGATCGACTTGCTGGAAGCGGGAGAGGCCGTGGTGCAGGAGACCAGGCGATGGGACGACTTAAAAGGCACCTCCTATGCCATGCGTTCCAAGGAGGACGCCCGGGACTATCGGTATTTTCCGGATCCCGACCTGGTGCCCGTGAGCATTGATGACGCGTTCCTGGAGGAAATCCGCGCCAGACAGCCGGAATTCCGTACGGAAAAAATGGCCAGATACCGGGCCGAGTACGACATTCCAGATTACGATATTGAAATCATCACCGGATCCAAAACTATGGCGGATCTCTTCGAGGCCACCGTGGCCCTGGGAGCCCAGCCCAAGAAAGCGTCCAACTGGCTCATGGGGGAGACCTTACGTCTCTTAAAGGAAAGGGAACTGGATCCGGAGGATATCCGCTTTTCTCCGGAGCACCTGGCGAAACTCATAGAACTGGCGGAGGGTAAAATCATCAACTCCACTGTGGCCAAGGAAGTGTTTGAGCACATGTTCGAAGAGGACGTGGATCCCCAAGAGTATGTGGAGGAACACGGCCTGAAGATGGTCAGCGATGGGGACGACCTGCGCAAAGTGGTGGAGGAAGTCATTGCCGCCAACCCGAAATCCGCAGAGGATTATAAGGGCGGCAAGGAGAGGGCGCTGGGGTTCCTGGTAGGCCAGACCATGAAAGCCATGAAAGGGAAAGCGGATCCGGCCGGCGTAAACCGGATGCTGAAAGAACTGCTGCGCTGAACCTTAGTATGTGATCTTACTGAAAGAACTGCTGCGCTGAACCTTAGTATGTGATCTTACGCTGCAGGACGAAATCAATGTACATCGGCACGATTTCGCGATTCGGGCTTGTGGCGGCCACGGAAATGACACCGTCTCCCATTATGAAGACATTGTTTTCTTTAAAGGAGGCGGCATTGTCCAGATAGATGCCCACGGGAATGGGCTGTTCCATGGCTTCCGGATTTTTGGGATCCGGATGGGTGGGGGCGATGCTGTAATCGTAGTCCGGATTCTCCTGGGCGGCGCTTATGGCATCTGCCACGGCCTGATCCATGTAAAAAAAGTAAGGCTCGTACGCTTCTATCTGCTCCGGGGAGAGCACCTCTCTTAAGTCTGTGAGAGTCTCGTTATAGGCATACTGCTCCAGAGTCACATCATCCATCATGAGTACGTCGATTTCGCTTGCGGCGATATAGACCATGAGCTTTTGGGTGGAAGTGATGGTCTCCTGATCCATGGAGGCAGTGTCGATATGCAGGGAGGAATCGAAGACAATTTCGTATTCATCAGTGTCGACTCCGGCGTATTCGGCAAATTGTCTTGCATGCTCGTCGTTGGAATCCATTTCAAAGACATTGACCAGCGCGGCATAGAAAACAATATCCTTGTGGGTCAGCGCCTGATAGATAAGAGAACCGATAAAGACCATGACGACTATGGCGACAACCACATACCATTTGTAGTAATCGAGGAAATAAGCAAATTTCTGTTTTGGAGTTCCGTGCTTCAGCGCTTCCCGCTCTTCTCTGAATTCATCCATTACCGGCATGGTATGTCCACCTTTCCGCGGTTGCCTCTCATCGCAACACTAACGTTTTATCTGAATCAAATCATATCTCTCCCGGCCCGGATTGTCAATGCATCTATTCTAACAAGATTCTAAAAAAAGGATAAAAAGGACAGGATTTTGGAAACCGCCTTGCAAGTTGGCGGAAGATAGTTTATTATGATAGGTAGAAACGGAATCCAAAACTAAGACAAAGGAAGGATAATGAAAATGAGTGACGCTTATGTGGAATGTTTGGTAAAGGCCAAGCCCTCTGTGCTGGGCAAAATTGGAAAAGTGGTGCTGATTACTTTGATGGTGATCTGCATCCTGACGATTTTCGTGCTGCCTCCTCTTATGATGTTTGCTTTCATCGGCGCGGTGCTCTTCGGCGTGGGAGCCTATTTTGTCAGGATGTTCACGGATCTGGAGTACGAGTATCTTTACCTGGACAAGGAGCTGGTGGTGGACAAGATCATGGCCAAGACGAAGAGAAAGAGAGTGGCTACCTACCATCTGGACAGAATCGAGATTCTGGCGCCTATCAAAAGTTACCGTCTGGACAATTACAGGAATCGCAATGCAAAGGAAAAGGACTACAGCATCGGCGAGGAACTGAAGCCGGACAAGCGCTACCTGATGTTCTATGAGGGCGGGGAGAAGATTGTTTTAAGTCCTTCCGAGGAGCTGATCAAGCTGATGAAAAATGTTGCGCCGAGAAAAGTTTTTTCCGATTAAACTTATTGACATCGGAGCCGGATTTTGGTAAACTCATGAACATTATATACACAACTGAAAACGGTAAGGAAAGCTTACAGGACAGGAATAGGAGGAGAAAATGGGACAGATTATCGGGGATGGCATTACCTTTGACGACGTACTGTTAGTGCCTGCGTATTCGCAGGTGGTGCCCAATCAGGTAGAGCTTGACACATGGCTGACAAAGAAGATCAAACTGAACATTCCGATGATGAGCGCGGGAATGGATACGGTCACGGAGCACCGCATGGCCATAGCCATGGCCAGACAGGGCGGCATTGGTATTATCCATAAGAACATGTCCATCGAGGCTCAGGCCGAGGAAGTGGACAAGGTAAAGCGCTCCGAGAACGGCGTCATTACGGATCCGTTTTCCCTGACTCCGGAACATACACTGGGAGATGCGGACGCACTGATGGCGAAATTCCGCATTTCCGGCGTGCCCGTCACAGAGGGGCGCAGGCTGGTGGGCATCATCACCAATCGTGACCTGAAATTCGAGACAGACTTCTCCAAGAAAATCAAAGAATCCATGACCAGCGAGGGGCTGATTACCGCCCATGAGGACATCACGCTGGAGGAGGCGAAGCAGATTCTGGCGCGTGCCAGGAAAGAGAAGCTTCCTATCGTGGACAAGGACTTTAATCTAAAAGGCCTTATCACCATAAAAGATATTGAGAAAGCAATCAAATACCCTTTGGCTGCCAAGGATCCCCAGGGAAGGCTGCTGTGCGGCGCAGGCGTGGGGATTACCGCCAATGTGCTGGAGCGGGTAGCCGCGCTGGTGGATGCCAAGGTGGACGTGATCGTGCTGGACAGCGCTCACGGACATTCCGCAAATGTATTGAACTGCCTGAAGATGATCAAGGAGAAATATCCGGATCTGCAGGTTATCGCGGGAAATGTGGCCACAGGGGAGGCGGCAAAGGATCTGATCGAGAGCGGCGCGGATGCCGTGAAAGTAGGCATCGGCCCGGGTTCCATCTGTACTACCAGAGTGGTGGCCGGAATCGGCGTACCCCAGATCACGGCCATTATGAACTGTTATGAGGTGGCGAAGCGCTACGGCGTCCCTATCATCGCGGACGGCGGCATCAAGTATTCCGGAGACATCACCAAAGCCATTGCCGCAGGCGGAAGCGTGTGTATGATGGGCAGCATGTTCGCGGGCTGCGAGGAGAGCCCCGGGGACTACGAGCTGTTCCAGGGCAGGAAGTACAAGGTCTACCGGGGCATGGGCTCCATCTCGGCCATGGAGAACGGCAGCAAGGACAGATACTTCCAGGAGAATGCCAAGAAGCTGGTGCCCGAGGGCGTGGAGGGCCGGGTGGCTTACAAGGGCGCCGTGGAGGATACGGTGTTCCAGCTCTTAGGCGGATTGCGCTCCGGCATGGGCTACTGCGGGGCACACAATATTCCGGAACTTCAGGAGAACGGCAAGTTCGTGAAGATATCCGCGGCTTCCCTGAAAGAGAGCCATCCCCATGACATCCATATTACGAAAGAGGCGCCGAATTACAGCGTGGATCAGTAGGGAATTCGGGAAGACTTTATCTGGAAGAATGCCGGCTGAGATGCTCACAGGAGCTGCCAGCTGGCATTCTTCGTGACAATGGAAGACTCGCAAAGCGTGTGGAAAACAGCTTTTCTCGTATTCATTTTATATTTGTTAACTCCCCTCTGTCATCCTGCAGCACGTCCGTGTTAACGCTACTTCTTAATTCAATCCCTATTCAGGCCCACATCAGGGCCTTTTTACTTTACATACAATAGACGAATAATGGTCGTCCAATGGACTACGATCAGGCAGTGGCAGCCTACGAGGCAGCTATGAGAAAAAGCAGGAGGAAAAGGCAGTAGGATACAGAGATTCTTACCGAAAAGGAGCATTCTCATATTTGTCCCTTTCCTATATGAATTTATCCAATTCCGCCTCCACCTGAGGCATCTTCTTCACTTTCGGGTCACGGAAGATTTTGCCCCTGGCAACCACCATGCTCAGGTTTCTTAAGACGGATAAGTCGTCCAATGGATTGCCGGCGCACACGATGAAGTCGGCGCATTTGCCGGCCTCAATGCTTCCGGTGACAGCCCCAATGCCTGCAATCTCGGCATTGCGCCTGGTAGCGGTATGTAAGGCGAAAGAATTGGACACCCCGCAGCATTTATGGAAGTACTGCAGTTCTCGCCACATGTCGTAATGGGTCACATAAGGGCATCCGGTGTCCGTGCCCAGGCCCACGGGGATGTCGTTTGCCAGGCACTGCTTCGCGCACTCTATGATGCCGTGGAAGACCACCTCCCCATTGTAGCGCTCCATTTCCGTCACATGGCTGACCTGGGGGTCAAAGAGTGCATAGGGCAGTGCAGGGGAAAGCGTGGCTACATGGACGGCGCCCCGCTCTTTAAACAGGCGCAGGGTCTTTGCCGTGGGTTTCGCGCCATGCTCTATGGTGTCCACGCCGTTTTCCAGGGCCACCTGCATTCCCTGGGGGCTTTCCACATGGGCGGCCACATGAAATCCCAGCTTATGCGCTTCATCGCAGGCGCTCTTTACAATGGCGGGGGCCATCTTCAGCACGCCCGGCTCCCCTTTTACCGTGGCGTCCAGCAAGCCTCCTGTAACCATAAGCTTGATCAGGTCAGGCTTGTCTTTGGCGATTTTACGCACATACTCCACAGCCTCATCGGGGGTGGTGGCCTCATAGGCCAAAGACCCTGCCATATGGCCGCCCGGCACAGAGATTGCCATATTTCCGGCCAGAATCCGGGGGCCCGCGGCCTTGCCCGCCAAAATCAGGTCACGGATCCAGGTGTCATAATTTTCCACGCCGCCTACAGAGCGGAAAGTGGTGACGCCGCTGAGCAGTTCCATGCGGCAGTAGGACTTGTACATATGCTCCATATACTTGCGCGTCAGGGCATTGGCTGTGGCGAACTTTACGTTCTTTTTGGCGTCCATGGGCTTATTTCGGGGCTTTCCGCTGGCCGGGATATGGACATGCAGGTTGATGAGCCCCGGCATCAGGTAATGCCCGCCCAGGTCAATGACTTCATAGCCGTCCGGGCTGCATTCCTCCAGGACGGCCGTGATCCGGTCGTCCTCCACCAGCACGGTTACGCCCTGCCTTGGGATCATGTTCTCACTGCCGTCCAGGAGGATCAGATTGGTAAATGCTTTTTTCATAGGTCACCTCATATGTTTCACAATAAAAGCTGTCGCTGTTCAATGAACCCATTATATCCGCTTTCCGGGAAAAGTACAATGGGGGAGAAAGAGTCTGCGGACAGAGCTCCTGCACCGCCAACAGGACAAAAGACAGCCGGGATATACGGCTAAAACCGCATACCGGCTGTCTTTCGGATACATATATTGGGGAAAAAGTCCGATTCTATTCTACTGGAACAGCTTCAGCACCATAGAATCCTGATTCATCTGTTTCTTCAGCATCAGATTTCGGTATTCGCTGAGCAGATCTTCTTTCTTCTGATCCGAAATTGCTTTTGGCATATCCAGATCCTCAATGCGGCTTCTGGAGCTGAGCTGATCCAGGCTGGCGCCTGTATTGTAATTATAGGCATGCTCTAAGCGGTTGGTGGAAGCGCCCAGGCTGCTTCTCTGGTTTGCCACCTTGCTGATAGCGTCGTCGATATCGTCCAGACTGAACTTTTTGGTCACATCGAAATCGGCAATGCCCAATGCTTCCAGCGTGGAATTGGCCATGCCGATGCGCATGCCGCTTCCGTCAGGATTGGTGGCAATGTGCATGTCGGCCATGCTGCCGTCCAGGAGCTTCTGCTCGTTCAGGGAAGTGGTCTTGGACATGGACTGGATGCCTTCCTTTAGCTGATTGATCTCGTCCTGATAATACTTTTTATCCGAAGCGGAAGCGAGACCGTTCATGGAACGCAGGGCCAGATCCCGGATCCTCTGCAGATAATCCATCACGCCGTCCAAAGCCCCGTCAGCCACATTCAGGGCTCCCATGCCCTCTTTTGCATTCTGCGCGCCTACATTAAGCCCCGTCTCCTGAGCCTGCATTTTCTTGCCAATGGCAAGCCCTGCAGCATCGTCGGCAGCGGTGTTGATCCTTTTGCCGCTGGAGAGATGGGAATATGAATTATAAATTCCACTAGTCACAGTCATACTACTCATAACGGAACCTCCTTTTTCCTAAATTTTACTTTTCTTTATTATACAATTTCTCCCACGAATTTTCAACTGGAATTTTGATCTTCTATTGCGCAAAATAGATTTTTCATGAAGCTTGTTTATGCAAGCGGCAAACCCGGTGGCCGATTATCTCAAAAAAGCCTTGATATTGATTTCATCCTCCAGCCATGCTATAATCAGGCTAGTTTGTTAGGCATTTCCGTTCAAGACAGGAAAAGAACAATGGGGGTATCGCAGATGCTGTGGAGAGAAGAAAAGAGGGCGAATCACAAAGAGGGGGAGAAATTTGAGGAGATGCTGAAGCTCCTGGAGCTTACCCCGAAGAACTGGGAGCTGGCGGAGGAGTATATGGATATGTCCGCGCCGGAGAAGCCGGAGCTTCTGAAAGAGGTGGAGCATCAGGACTTCTACCGCTTAGAGCTGGGGACGCTTAGGTCCGTGTACAACGCCCAGGGGATGTTCAGGAGGACCAGGCCGGAGCTGTCGGTCCGTTTCACCCGTTTCGTGGCGGAGGCCGGGGGGCTGACGGCCCGCAGACTCTTGGCGTATTATGGGTGGAACCAAGATTTTCAATATCTGAAAGACATTCTGTCCCATGTGCAGAATGTGGGATTGTACGCGGACTGGGTGGCGTGGAATACGTCTGCCCAGAAAGAGAGCGTCATGGCGCCTCTGATTGAAGAGGGGAAGAAGAATCCGGGGATTTTCTTTCAGATCAGGGATCTGTGCTATTATGAGGATGCCCGCAATACGGAAATGTTTCTGGCAGGGCTGTATCTTCACTGTGTGAAGCCCCCGGAGGAGTCCAGGAGCCTGCTCTGGACATTTGCGGAGAATGACCACAGGGCGGAGGATAGTCCGGAGCGTATCCGGGAGATGAGGGAGCTTTTAGAGAAGCGCCTGAAAGCCAACGCCTCAGGGCTTTTCGCGAAAGCCGATGAGCCCCAGGGGGAGGAGGATGAAAAGCTGCGGGCCTTTGTGCAGGACTCTGACCCAAGGGAGGAATTCCCCTATGAGATGAGGGCGATGATCTCCGGGAGGAAGAGGCATGACTATCGGATGGGCTTTCTCCCCTGTCTGGCCTTTCTGGGAATAGAACATTCCAACAGGTTTATATCGCTTATCCGTTTCGCGGTGGCAGTGGACGGGGACGCCATTCCCAACCTCCCTCTGGATGCCTGCGAGAAGACCGGAAAAGCGTGGTTTCTGAGACATATTGAGGCGCTGGAAAAGTACCTCTGGATTTCCGGGGAGACATATATCCGCTGGGCCATTGCGCACAGGGAGAAAGAGATTCTGATGCGGATGACGGCCCAGGCTCCCGATGCGGTGTGTGAGGTGATCGGGAAAGTTCCGGCGGAGGACTACGGATATTTATTATATCAGATGAAGACAGGCAATCCGGCACTTTATGAAAAAGTAGGCCGGGAGCTTGAGGCGGATTACCGCAGGATATCGGCAGAACAGGATGTAAAAAGGCTTGAGCCCGCAGGGGACAGGGCGCTTGACTATCTGCTTGGAATCATTGAGCTGGAGGATATTCTGCCCTATGCGGAGCAGTGGAGGGAAAATCACTTCTATGACAGCGGGCGGGCTGATCGGATCCACAACTATCCGGAATACGGCGAGATGCAGCTTTACAGGCGGGCGCTTGTCCTGGAGTGCCTGCGGCAGGAGGACACCTATTTTAAAAAGTATTGGGTGGAAGAGGGGCTGCCGGAGCTTGCAAATTCCTGGGAGAACAGCCATAAAAATGGAGACAGGCGCCAGATCGAGGGGATGCTTCGCCTGCTGGAGGGGGAGGGCGTACCGGCGCAGTATCAGATCTCGTTTTTTGCGGCAATGTATGAGACCGGATACAGCGCCAATGTCTTCGATGCGGGCAGTGTCAGCCAAATCTGCGTCAACGCCTTGAAAGAGCTTCGCGGCGGCTGGCATTCGGAGTGGGAGGAAGCCGCAAAGAGCAAGTCCCTGCCGGAGCGCATCCTGGCATACCGTGTCATGGGACAGCGGTGGGAGGAATTTAAGGAGAGCTTATTGTCCGCCGCGTCCGAGAGCGCAAAGCAGGGGCGGGAGTTTCTGCGTGGGATTTATACGTCCCGTCAGGAACTGGAGGGAGATATCCTGGAAATGCTCAAATCCCCCAAGGGAGGCATGCGCGAGATGGCGGTGGAAGTGCTGAAAAACTGGGGCGCGGATAAATACAAAGAGCAGCTGGAGGCAGCCCTGGGGGTGGAGAAGAGCAAGAAGATCAAGACCCTGATACAGGGAATCCTGAACCCAGGAGCAGGGGCGGGAGTCGATCAGGCAGACGGTTCCGCGCTGACCTTGGAAGACAGGATAAAGGAAATCCTTGCAGGCGGCCGGAAGCGGAAGCTGGCATGGCTGGAGCCGGAGAGTATCGGGACGGTTCACAGGACAGACGGCCAGGAGGCTTCCGAAGACTATATGGCGGCGGTTCTTTTGTGCTACGCGGATATGCAGGTTCCGGGCGTGAATCAGGAGGTGAGGAGACTCACGGACGGGCTGAAGCCGGAGGAGCTGGCGGCGTATATGGGTGAGGTGTTCGGCCGCTGGATGGAGGACGGGGCCCAGGCCAAGAGAAAATGGGTTCTCTATGCCGCGTCCATTCACGGCGGGGAGGCGATTGTGCCCGTGCTGTACCATCAGATTCAGGAATGGCCCCAGCATGCCAGGGGAGCCATGGCTGCGGAGGCGGTGAAGGCGCTGGCCTTGAACGGCACCTCCACGGCGCTTCTTTTGGTGGACCAGACGGCCAGGAAATTCAAGTTCCGCCAGGTAAAAGGAGCGGCAGCGGAAGCTCTGGACTATGCGGCGGAGCAGCTTGGCATTTCCAGGGATGAGCTGGAAGACAGGATTGTGCCCGGCCTGGGCTTTGACGCCGGAATGGAGCGCATCTTTGACTATGGGAAACGCTGGTTCAAAGTCCTCCTGGCATCTGACCTGTCCCTGGAGATTTACGATGGAAACGGGAAACGGTGCAAAAATATGCCCTCCCCCGGCAAAACCGACGACCCGGAGAAATCCAGGGAGGCATACGAAAACTGGAAGCTTTTGAAAAAGCAGCTTAAGACAGTGGTGGCGAATCAGAAGATACGCTTGGAACAGGCCCTGCGCGTGGAGCGGCGGTGGGAGGCCGGGAAGTGGCGCGCGCTGTTCGTGGAGAATCCCGTTATGCACCAGTTTGCCATGGGACTGGTGTGGGGCATGTATGAGGAGGGGGCTTTACAGGAGACTTTCCGGTACATGGAGGACGGTACTTTCAACACGGCGCAGGAAGAGGAGTATGAGCTGCCTCAGACAGGCAGCATCGGCCTGGTGCATCCTATCGAGCTTACGGAGGAGGAGCTTGGCGCGTGGAAAGAGCAGCTGGCAGACTACGAGATCGTCCAGCCCATAGAACAGCTGGAGCGCCCTGTCTACCGCGTGACGGAGGAGGAGAGAGAAACCGCGGAGCTTGTCCGGTTCGGCGGCATGTCCCTGAACGGGCTTTCCCTGTCCGGGAAGCTCCAGGACATGGGATGGTACAAGGGGGAGGTAGGCGACGGCGGCGTCTACTGCACCTTTATCCGTGATGACCAGGACAAGGGAGCGGAGCTTGCGTTTTCCGGAAGCTATGTGGGCGGTGAGAATGAATCGGTTGTGGTATATGACGCCTGTTTCTATGAGCCCGGCGAGACAAAGCCTGTGCGGAAGAAGCTGGGGGAGGTGGATCCCCGGTATTTCAGCGAGGTGGTGCTTCAGCTTTCCAGGGCCACGGCGTCCTCGGATACGCGGCTGAAGTATCCGGACTGCAGGGAGTGGTAAGGCCTACCGGAAACTACGGCTTCAGGAGAAATATCTCCATCACTTTCCTGCATTTCGCCCGCAGGGCCGTCAGGCTCGCCTTTTCCACCAGCTTGGACAGGTGGCGGAAAAGGGATTCCGCGGCAAAGGCGAACACCACCATTAGCAGGATGCAGATTTCGGACATGGAGCTTATGGCGAAGAGCCTGCCTAAAAAGATGCCGGAGAACACCAGGCAGAATACATTCAGCGCCAGAATCCCCCATTTCATACGGTTGAAAGGGGAACTGATCTTTCCCAGGATCATGAAGCCCACCACGGCCAGCAGCAGGGTGGAGGCGGTAGCCACGTCCGTTTTCGGCAGGGAGAACGCCTGGCCGCAGATCACCAAAGCGCCTACCGCCACCACGTCCGTGAGCCCAGCCGGCAGGGCCTTGAGCAGGACATTCCGGATGAAATGTCCCTGAATCCGCTCTTTGTTGGGCTCCAGGGCCAGCAGGAATCCGGGCAGGCCTATGGTGAACATGCTGATCAGGGAGATCTGGGAGGGCTCTAAGGGGTAGGTGATGGCCAGAACCGCGGAGAACAGGGCCAGCAGCAGGGAGAAGATGTTCTTCACCAAAAATAAGCTGGCGGAGCGCTGGATGTTGTTCACCACCCGCCGCCCCTCCCATACCACGTTTGGCATGTGGGCGAAATCGGAATCTAAAAGCACCACCTGGGCTGCCTGTGCCGCCGCCTCGCTGCCCGAGGCCATGGCCACGCTGCAGTCCGCGTCTTTCATGGCCAGGATGTCGTTGACGCCGTCCCCGGTCATGGCCACGGTGTGGCCGGACTTCTGCAGAGCCTGTACCAGAAGCTGCTTCTGTTTCGGGGTTACCCGGCCGAAGACCGTGTATTGGCAGGCGGCAGCGCTCAGAGCCTCCTCAGAAGCAAGGGTTCCCGCGTCCACGAATTTTTCCGCATCCTCTATGCCGGCGCGCCTGGCTACCTCGGAGACAGTCTCGGGATTGTCCCCGGAGATGACTTTGACGCTGACGCCCTGCTCCTTAAAGTAGGCGAAAGTCTCCAGGGCATTTTCCCGGATGGGGTTGGAGAGGACGATGTAGCCTAGAGGGCGCACCTTTCCGGGGCGACCGTCCGCCAGGGCTTCCCCATATGTCGTTTCGGCGTCTGACAGGGCGGCCGATGTTTCCCGCTCTCCGATGACCAGTACCCGGTACCCTTTTTTCAGATAAGGACTGATCTCTTCCGATATGGAAGCATAGTCCTCCCCCATTACGAACTCCGGAGCGCCCAGCACATAGTCCCCCTCCGGGAACCGCACGGCGCTGTACTTCCTGGAGGAGGAAAAGGGGAGAGTGGACAGGGGCTTTCGCGCAGGTTCGGGAGCTTCCGCCGACTCCGTGTCCACGGTGTCCCCGCCGGAAAGCTTTTGACCAATGCATGCGGCAGCATATTTCCGGATAGCCTCCATAGTGGCATTGCTGTCCTCTATGGCGGCGGCATAATCCGCAAGCAGCAGATTCAGTTCCTGAAGCCCTGACTCTGCCCCGGTGCATTTGCCGTTTCCGCGCTCTGTTTCGGACAAATCTTCCCCGCTGCCCCGCGGCAGGACTTCCGCCACCTCCATGCCGGGCTCCGTGATGGTGCCGGTTTTGTCCACGCACAGCACGTCTACCCTTGCCAGGGCCTCAATGCTCTTCATGTCGTGGAGGAGGACCTTGCGCCCTGCCAGGCGGACGGTGCTCAGGGCCAGCGCCGCCGTGGTGAGCAAATAGAGCCCCTCGGGAATCATGCCGATGATGGCCGCGATCATGGACACAATGCTGGTGCGGATGGTCTCCCCGTTCATAAAGTAGGCCTGGGAGAACAGGATGGCGCCCACAGGAATGATCAGGATCCCCACCCATTTTACCAGTTGATTGATGGAGCGGACCATCTCGGACTGCTCTCCGCTGCCCATGGCCTTGGCCTGGGCGGTGAGCCTGGAGATATAGGAGGCCTCTCCTACGCGTTCCAGTCTGGCCAGGCATCGCCCGGACACCACAAAGCTGCCTGAGAGGAGGGCGCTGCCCGGGTCTTTGCGGATTTCGTCCGCCTCCCCTGTGAGGAGAGACTCGTTTACGCAGATGCTTCCCTCCAGGACTTTTGCGTCCGCGCAGATCTGGTCTCCCGCACAGAGCACCACTACATCGTCTTGCACCAGTTCCTCCGATGGAAGACGAGATTGTTTTCCGTCCCGCACTACCAGGGCTGTAGGGGCGTTCAACATGTTCATCTTGTCCAGCACCCGCTTTGCCCGCAGCTCCTGCAGAATGCCGATAACCGTATTTCCGATGACCACCGGCAGGAAAGTCAGGTTCCGGTAGGAGCCCACCAGGCACAGCAGCACCGCCAGGATCAGGAAAATCAGGTTAAAATATGTAAAGAGATTGGATTTTATGATCTGGGAGGTGGTCTTGTCCGTGGTGATGTCCGCGCGGTTTACAAGGCCCCGGGCGGTGCGCTCCTCCACCTCCGCCGCCGTGAGCCCTGTGGAAGCGTTCCCGCTTATATCCATTAGCTGATTGCCGTTTTCAATGATGTCCATGGTATCTGTGTTTTTCATGATGTCAATTCCTTTGTTTTCATTTAACTCTTTTTCCATTATACGACAGAATACCATTTTTTTCTAAAAATATTGCGTCGATTCCCCTTAAGGTTTCATAAAGATTTGGGGGAATGTTACCTTTTCCCTTTTTCGGGCGTGTGAATGGCAGAGGGGCACAGGCGGCCTTGTCATCTCCGTAAATATATGGTAAGCTAAGTACGCCTTTAACAAAGGCTTTAGACAGAATCCTCGCAGGGCGGCAGGGCATGCCGGAAGATTTACAGGAGGACAGCAGGGCAGGAGGACGACAAAATGAGGAGCAGCTATATGAAAAAAACGGGAAGATGCATTGGTCTGTTGGCCGGGCTGGCGCTTTTGTCAGGCTGCGGGCAGCAGGGGGAGGCGGAATCTGTGCCTCCCGTGGAGGATGCAGGGAACAGTCCGGAGGCGGCAGAGACGGGGAGTTTGGAGCAGGAGGGTTCCGGAGCGGTTTTGCCTCAGGAGAAAGCGGAAGCTGCCTACGGGGCATTTTTAGAGGGGGACATTTCCCTGTTTGACGATGCTCAGGTGGATACATGGGCATTGGATATATGGAAAGACACTATTCTTGCCGTAGGGGAGTTAGAGTATACTTACCTGGATTTGGACGGAGACGGGGCAGAGGAACTGCTGGTGCAATGGATAGAGGAGCCGGGCAATTTTAACGCCGTATTTCATTATGAGAACGGCAGCCTTTTTTGCTGGCAGTTTGACTGTGTGGAGATGACAAGCGGGGACTATCCTCTGAAAGACGGCGCCATGGTAAGCCAGTATGACTACAATGGCACCAGTTCCTATACCATATTCCGCTATCGGTCCGATGGCAGCAGGGAGGAAGTCGCAACGCTCTATGCCCGGGAGGAACCGACGGATCCGGAGGACACGGCTCCCTGTCCCTATTATGAGGCGGACGGAAATGAGGTTGGCAAGTCCGATTTTGACGAGATGCTGGGACAGATGATCCTGAACCAAGTGCTGGAGCGCGGGGCCTGGAAGAAACTTTAAATTCCCGGGCAACGCTGACAGAAAACTTTATGTTCCGGGGCAGCCCATCGGTATATTTAAGCCCCGGGCGCCCCGGACCTGTATCTGAAATCCCCGGGCCGCCCGGAGGCGCTCTGCCAGTCAGCCCTTCTGCCGGAACAGCTTTTTCTTCCTTGCCTTGTAATCCTCGTCAATGCGTTTCTTCCAGTCCGCGTTTAGGGGCGCGCTGCACCGCACGGCGGAGATGGCCTCGCCTACCACTTCATAATTAAGTTTCGTGCCCGCATGGTCGGCGTGATAGTTCACGGCGCGGTCTTTGCTGATGCCGAAATGGGCCGCGGTTTCCACCGCATCGATGTTGGCGCCCAGGAAGAGGAACTCCCAGCCGTATTTACTTTTTCGGCGTTCAATCATTTTCCTGACCTTATCCGCTGTGTAATGGTGGCTGGCGTTCTCGCAGCCGTCCGTGGTGATGACAAACAGGGTGTGTTCCGGCACATCCTCCGGCCGGGCGTACTTGTGGACATTGCCGATATGATGGATGGCGCTGCCCACGGCGTCCAGCAGGGCGGTGCATCCCCGCACCGAATAGTCCTCGTCGGTCATGGGCCTGATGTCCCGCAGATCCGCCCGGTCATGGATGACTTCGCTGTAGTTGTCAAACAGGACGGTGGAGATGAGGGCTTCGCCCTCTGTTTTCTTTTGCTTGGCGATCATGGAGTTGAAGCCTCCGATGGTGTCCGATTCCAATCCGCTCATGGAGCCGCTGCGGTCCAGGATAAAAACGATTTCCGTAAGATTTTTTCTCATGTCTGTTCCCTCCATTAAAAATATGACTGTCCGGTTGCTTACCTTACAGTCATATTTTAGAAGAAATTCCATTAGTTTTGGTCGCATGGCAGGAGACATTTTCCTGCTTTCTATAAGACAGTGGGGGCTTTCTGATCAAGCCCCCAGCAGGCTTTGGTCAAAAGCGAACAGAGCCTCGTTGATCTCGAACACATTGTAGTTGCCATTCTCAATGAAATATTCAATGATGATGTCGAACTTGCTGGAGTGGGAAAGGGCAAAACCGGCTTTCATGAGCATGTCTTTTGTCTCCTCCAGGGACAGTTCCAGGGCAATGGCAAAGGCGATTGCCGTAGGCTTGCTGGGTTTATACAGCTTATTGCCCCGGATCTTCGAGAAAAGCTTCCGGTCGATATTGGCTTTCTTGTAGCACTGGGCGTCCGTCATGCCGGACTCGTCGATCTTGCGCAGCAGCATCTCGGAAAAGCTTTCGTCAATCTGTTTTAAGGCATCATCCAGGCCGCTTAAGGGGACTGCGGGAGCAGCCGGAAGCATGGCAGCCATGGGCATGGGGGGAGCGGAGCGGGAAACTTTGGCTGTCCTCCGGTGAATGGCATCCGCCTTATCCGCCGGCAATTTTTCTATCTTTTGCATTTCTTTTTTGGGAAAGAGATTGAAAAATCCAGGACGTCTGGAGGAACTATCGTCATGCTCGTCCACGTAATTGTCGTCAATGTATTCCGCAATGCCGTCAAACAGCTTCCCGCCGATCTGGTAAGCCTTTCTGTCAAAGATCACCAGATAGACCGTCATGTCGTTTTCCAACAGGAAAGCGCCGATGGTATCCACGGCCACGCGCAGGGCCTGGTCTTTGGGGTAGCCGTAGATGCCGGAGGAGATCAGGGGAAAGGCTACGGTCTCGCAGTTCTTTTCCTTTGCCAGGGCCAGGGAAGTCCGGTAGCAGGAAATTAGCAGCTCGCGCTCTCTGTAGCCGCCGCCCCTCCAGCGGGGCCCCACGGCATGGATGACATATCTGCAGGGCAGATTTCCCGCTCCTGTGACTTTGGCGCTGCCGGTTTCGCATCCGCCCAGCGTCCTGCACTCGGCCAGGAGCTTCGGCCCGGCGGCCTGATGGATGCAGCCGTCCACGCCGCCACCGCCCAGAAGAGACTGGTTGGCGGCGTTTACGATGGCATCCACATTCATTTTCGTGATATCGTTTCTGACGATCTGAAGCGGCATAGATATTTCCACCTTTCCGGGCCTGCCCGTTTTCCCTTATATTCAGCCATTTATTTGCGCATTGAATACATACTTGTCCAGCCGGTCAAAGGCCTCCTGCACCCGGGACAGGGGCAGGGCCAGGTTCATGCGGATATGGCAGGGGCCGTGGAACGCTCTTCCGTCCTGCCAGGCCACGCCCACGTCCCAGCCGGCCTTCAGCAGTTCGTCAATGGTTCTGCCATGGGCCCGGCACCACTGGGTGCAGTCTAAAAACAGCATGTAGGTGCCCTGGGGCCTGGAGACACTGACCCCCTGGAAATGTTCCTCAATGTAGCCGCAGGCGAAGTCCACATTGCCGGTAATCACCTGGCGCAGCTCGTCCACCCATTCATAGCCCTCGGGCTTATAAGCGCCGATGAGGGCATACATGGACAGCAGGTTCATACTGTTGTAATGGGAGAGGGAGGACTCCTTGTCCACCCGGTCCCTGAGGGCTTTGTTGTAAATAATATGGTAGCTGCCCACCAGGCCCGCCAGGTTGAAAGTCTTGGAGGGCGCGTAAACCGCCACAGTGCGGTTCCTGGCGTCCTCGCTGACGCTCTGGGTGGGCACATGCTTGTATCCGGTGAGAATAATGTCCGACCAGATTTCATCGGAGACTACCATTACGTCGTGCTTTCGGCACAGCTCCATGAACTGCTCCACCTCCCGCTTTTCCCAGACACGGCCGCAGGGGTTGTGGGGGGAACAGAATACTGCGGCATGGATTCTGTTTTCCGTAATCTTCTTCTCCATGTCGGCAAAATTCATGCGGTAGATACCGTCCCCGTCCAAAACCAGGGGACTGTGGACGATATGATAGCCGTTGTTGCCAAGGGCTCCGGTAAAGCCGATGTAGGTGGGGGAGTGCAGGAGCACATTGTCCCCCCTGGAGCAGAACACGTTCAGGGCGCTGACCACGCCGCCCAGCACACCGTTCTCATAGCCGATGCATTCTTTGGTGAGGCCCGATGCGCCGTTCCTGGTCTCATGCCAGCGGATAATAGCGTCCAGGTACTCCTCCCTGGGGGAGAAATAGCCAAAGTGAGGCTCTCTCACGCGGGCGGTGACGGCTTCCGGTATGGTGGGAACCGTGGGGAAGTTCATGTCCGCCACCCACATGGGGATGGCGTCGAAGCCCTCCTTCGGGCTGCCCGGGGCGCCGCCAAAGCCCAGGCTGTCCACGGCGATGGCGTCCATGCCGTTTCGGTTCATGACAGAGGTAAAATCGTATTTCATCTTAGGTACATTCCTTTCTGGCTTGTGCTGCCGGATCTTTCAGGATTCCATGTGCCCTGGAGCGGAGCAATGTGCCTGGGGGCGCGTGGAACCGGAAAGGGGTAGCGTGTTTTTGTTGTCAATATTGTATCACGGAAGTGTGCGGCGTGTCCATAGGCCACTCTTTCCTGAAGTACAAAAAAGGCTGCCGGGGTTACGTTCACGGCTTCGCCGCCAGTTTTTTTATGAGGAATTTGCGTGAAAATCCCGAGAACAGAACACATACGGGTGAGAGAAATTGATTGTTTTATCCATGAAAATATAATAAGATATAGTATAATAAAGTATAATAATTAGGAAAACCGATCAGGAGACTAAAAATGACAAATCGTGAAAAATTTATCAGGACATTGAAATGCGAGAAGATAGGAGGGCAGGTTCCTACCTTTGAGCTGGTATTTTTCCTGACCATGGAGAAGTTCGGGAAAATACACCCCTCCCACCGCCATTACTCCCAGTGGAATCAGATGAGCAGTGGGGAGAAGAGCCTGCACATGAACGAAATGGCCCGGCTCTACATAGACACGGCCAAGGCTTACGGCCACAGCGCCATATTTGTCCATCCCAATCCGGGCGGGCTGGAGGCCACCCAGTGGCTTTTGGAGCTGATCCGGGAGAAGAGCGGTGATGAGTATTACATCATGGCACACGGCGATCCCACCTGGTCCATCCCGGACGGGGAGGGAATGATGGAATTCTCCAGACGGATGTACGAGGAGCCGGAGGAGATGAACGAGGAGTCCGAAATCCGGGTGGAGCAGGCGCTGGAATTTGCCAGGGGGCTTCACGAGCGCGGGCATCTGCTGGACGGATTTACCCTCTGCTCGGACTATTGCTTTAACGTAAATCCCTTTTTCAGCCCGGAGAAATTCGATGAGATCATAGCGCCTTACCTGAAAAAGGTCATCGCGGAATACAGAAAGCTGGGCTATTACACCATCAAGCACACGGACGGGAATATCATGCCCATTGTGAAACAGATCGCGGACTGCGGTCCGGATGCCATCCATTCTCTGGATCCCCAGGGAGGTGTGTCCATTCCGGAGGTGAGGAAGCTTATCGGGAACCGGATCGCCCTGGCGGGAAATGTGAACTGCGGTCTGCTCCAGACAGGCACGGACGAAGAGTGCAGGCAGGATGTGCTCCGCTCCCTGCGGGAGGGTATGGCGGAGGGCGGAGGATATATTTTCTGTACCTCAAACTGCGCGTATACGGGGCTGGCCCTGGAGCGGTATGAGATGATGATGGATATCTGGAGGCAGTACGGCAGTTACGAGGACTATGAGCGGAATTTCGGAGCATAATTGAACCTGTAAACAGCAGGGGAGGACAGGGGGCCGAACTGTGCTGCGGGGGCGGGGGCAGGTTTTGCGGGGGTTCTTTGGCATCCGCGAAGCCTGCCTCCGGCTTTATAGGCTGCGGCATTCCGGGTGCTGTGCGGGATTTTCCGGCCTGCGGGCCGCGCCATGGGTGGGCAGTTTTTCAGGATTCTCCCAGCCGGAATGCCCTGCTCTCCTCCAGCCGCGCTTTCCAGGTCTTTTCTTCGCCGGCCGAACCGGGCAGATAATACCGCCTGTCCTTTAGATTCTCCGGCAGGCAGGTCATCTTTGCAATCTTCTCTTCGGTATCATGGGCATAGGTATACCCCTCCCCGTAATGCAGCTGTTCCATCAGCGGCGTAACCGCGTTTCGGATATTCAAAGGCACCGGCTCCGCCAGCTGATTTTTTGCGTCTGTTTTTGCCGTCTCGTAGGCCCGGTACACGGCGTTGGAGCGGGGGGCCAGGGACAGATAGACCACTGCCTGAGTCAGGTTCAGGTTGCACTCGGGCATGCCGTTGAAATGGCAGGCCTGGTAAGCGGCCACTGCGATCTGCAGAGCCTGATTGTCCGCCAGTCCGATATCCTCGCTGGCGAAGCGGATGAGCCTGCGGGCGATGAACAGCGGATCCTCCCCGGCCTCCAGCATTCTGGCCAGCCAGTACACCGCAGCGTCCGGGTCGGAGTTGCGCATGGACTTGTGGAGGGCGGATATCAGGTTGTAATGTTCCTCGCCGTTCTTGTCGTACAGAAAGGTCTTCTTTCCCAGACACTGCTCCAGTGTCTGTCTGGTGACGGTGATGGAGCCGTCCGGGGAAATCTCTCCGTTGAGCACAGCCATCTCCAGGGTGTTCAGGGCGGTGCGGGCGTCTCCGTTTGCGAATGCCGCCACACAGGTGAGCAGATCGTCCTCCATACGGACCGTGCTGCCGCCAAAGCCCCGGGGATCCCTGAGGGCGTGGGCAAGCATGGCAGTCAGATCCTGCGCATTCAGCTCCTTTAGGACGAATACTTTGCACCGGGACAGCAATGCGGCGTTGATCTCAAAGGAGGGATTTTCCGTGGTGGCGCCGATGAGGGTGATGCTGCCCTTTTCCACATAGGGGAGGAACGCGTCCTGCTGGGCCTTATTGAACCGGTGAATCTCGTCCACAAAGCACAGGGTGCGGCCGCCGTAGGAGCGGTTCTCCTCCGCCTGCTTCATGATATCCTTAATCTCTTTGATGCCGCTGGTGACCGCGCTGAAATTCACAAAGCCGGACTTGGTGCGGTTTGCGATGATGCGGGCCAGGGTGGTCTTGCCCACGCCGGGAGGCCCCCAGAAGATCATGGAGGGTATCATGTCCTTTTCCAGCATCTGCCGCAGGATCTTTCCCTTTCCCAAAAGATGCTGCTGGCCTATGTAGTCCTCCAGATTTTGAGGACGCATTCTGTCCGCCAGCGGGGCAAAGGCAGCCGCGGCGGATGTCTCGTCCGACATAGTAAAAATAGAAAGCTGTTCCATGGATTCTCCTTTGGGTCTCAATGCTGTTCTGCCTGCAGCAGGCGCAGCCACCGGGTTGACAGCAGCCGCGTTATCTGATATCTGTTATAGAGGACGGCATTGGCTTATGCCGCACATGACGGCAGCATCTTCCGGCCGGCTGCCGGTCTTGGGCTTTTTGCGGACAGCATTCAAAAATTTGGCGCTGTAATGTTGATGGGACTTTTATAGTAAGGTATCATATTTGGCTGAAAAAAGCAAGAACAAATGTTCTGAAAGACGGAACGGATAGGAGGCATATGAAACTATTGTTCAAACAGCGGCTGTTTTCCTGGTTTGACAGCTACGATATCTACAGGGAGGACGGCGGAAAGGCCTACACGGTGCAGGGACAGCTCTCCTGGGGGCACTGCCTGAAAATATTTGACCCCCAGGGCAATGAAATCGGCACGGTGAAAGAGCGGGTGCTGACATTCCTGCCAAAATTTGAGCTCTATACGGGAGAGTGCTGCATAGGCTGTATCAGCAAGGAACTGTCTCTTTTCAAGCCCAGGTATGAAATCGACTGCATGGGCTGGCAGGTGGAGGGAGATTTCTTCGGCTGGGACTATCGCGTGACGGACGGAACCGGCCGAATCGTGGCCACGGTATCCAAGGAGCTGTTCAACTGGACGGACACCTACATGATTGATGTGGAAGATTCGCAGGACGCCCTGGCGGCCCTGATGCTGGTACTGGCCATAGACGCGGAAAAATGTTCCGGAAACGGTTGATTGATCCGGTTTGATTCACGGCTTTGCCGCTCACGGCATCGGCATGCACACACAATAGAATTCAAAGGCAGAATTCTGTTGTCATGAATTGACCAAAAAGCGCTTATTTCGGCGTTTTGATCCTCGGGATCTTCGCGCGGAGAGCGCGCGAAAACACCTGGCGGAACTGCCCGTGAACGGTCATTTTATTCATTCCCAGTTTATCAAATTTTAAGGAAAAGACGTTGCAAATCTTTCGTGTCTATGATAAACTGGGAACAGTGGTTATGATAAAAAAATAACAATCATATTCAACACATTATTTGGAGGGTAAACAAATGGCAAAGAAAGTAGTATTAGCAGGCGCCTGCCGTACCGCCATCGGTACCATGGGCGGCACGCTGAGCACCACCCCTGTGGTGGAACTGGGAGCAATCGTCATCAAAGAGGCTCTGAACAGGGCCGGCGTGAAGCCTGAGGATGTGGATCAGGTGTACATGGGATGCGTTATCCAGGCGGCCCAGGGACAGAACGTGGCCCGTCAGGCATCCATCAAGGCAGGACTGCCCATCGAGGTGCCGGCTGTGACTATGAACGTGGTATGCGGTTCCGGCTTAAACTGCGTGAACCAGGCCGCACAGATGATCATGGCAGGGGACGCCGATATCGTGGTTGCAGGCGGTATGGAGAACATGTCCATGGCTCCTTATGCGGTTCCCCAGGCCCGTTACGGCTACAGGATGAACAACGGCACTCTGGTGGACACCATGATCAAGGATGCTCTCTGGGATGCGTTCAATGATTACCATATGATCACCACGGCTGACAACATCTGCCGCGAGTGGGGCCTCACCCGCCAGGAGCTGGATGAGTTCGCCCTGAAGAGCCAGCAGAAAGCCGAGGCGGCTCAGAAGTCCGGCGCGTTCGACGCGGAGATCGTACCCGTTCCCGTGAAGAAAAAGAAAGAGGTCATTGAGTTCAAGGTTGACGAGGGTCCCCGCGCAGGTTCCACCATCGAAGGGCTTGCAAAGCTGCGCACCATCAATCCCGACGGCTTCGTCACCGCAGGCAACGCCTCCGGCATCAATGACGGCGCTGCGGCCATCGTGGTCATGAGCGAGGAGAAAGCCAAAGAACTGGGCGTGAAGCCTATGGCGACTTTCGTGGCAGGCGCTCTGGCGGGTGTGCGTCCCGAGGTTATGGGCATCGGCCCCGTGGCTTCCACCAGGAAAGTTATGGCAAAGACCGGCATGAAGATCGAGGACTTCGACATCATCGAGGCCAACGAGGCATTTGCGGCTCAGTCCGTGGCAGTAGGCAAGGAGTTAGGCATTGACGTAGACAAGCAGCTGAACCCCAATGGCGGCGCTATCGCCCTGGGACATCCCGTGGGCGCTTCCGGATGCCGTATCCTGGTAACTTTGCTGCACGAGATGCAGGCCAAGGGCGCCAAGACCGGCCTGGCCACACTGTGCATCGGCGGCGGCATGGGCTGCTCCACCATCGTGAAGATCGAGGACTAAGGACTGTAATACGGATAAGGCAAAGGGAGAATGGCTCTGGCTTTGAGGCATTCTTCCTTTGCTGGAACCTATTTGAGACATGCAGAACCGTTATAACAAAATCGACTTATGGTACGAGACGGGTCGATGCGGAACTGGAAAACAGCATCGTCCCGTGGAGTGCCCGGAAAACTTACGGGCGCATCACTAAGCGACCGGAAGATTTCCGCCTAGTATGGTACGAAACGGGACGATGCGGAACTGGAATAAGGAGAAAAAAACATGGAATTTGTATTGTATGAGCAAAAGGGTACATACGCCATCCTCACCATCAACCGTGAGAAGGCTCTGAACGCCCTGAACTCCGCCGTGCTGGAGGAGCTGGACAAGACCATCGACGGGATTGATCTGCAGACGGTGCGCTGCCTGATCGTCACCGGCGCAGGACAGAAATCTTTCGTGGCCGGAGCCGACATCGGCGAGATGAGCGGCCTGACCAAGGCCCAGGGCGAAGCTTTCGGCAAAAAGGGCAATGATGTATTCCGCAAGCTGGAGACCCTGCCCATCCCGGTAATCGCCGCAGTGAACGGCTTTGCCCTGGGCGGCGGCTGCGAGATCTCCATGAGCTGCGACATCAGAATCTGCTCCGACAATGCCGTGTTCGGACAGCCCGAGGTAGGACTGGGCATTACGCCTGGCTTTGGCGGCACCCAGAGGCTGGCCCGCCTGGTAGGGGCCGGCATGGCCAAGCAGATGATCTACACGGCCCGCAACATCAAGGCGGACGAGGCTCTGCGGATCGGCCTGGTGAACGCGGTCTACACCCAGGAGGAGCTGCTTCCCGCAGCGGAGAAGATGGCCGCCGGCATTGCGAAGAACGCTCCCATTGCAGTGAGAAACTGCAAGAAAGCCATCAACGAGGGCCTGGACATGGACATGGACGAGGCGATTGTCCTGGAGGAGAAGCTCTTCGGGGCCTGCTTCGAGACAGAGGATCAGAGATACGGCATGGCTTTCTTCCTGGACAAGAACAAGGAGAAAGTGAAAGAGCCTTTCAAGAACTGCTAAACAGGGGGAACCTATGGACAAGAAGAAAAAGATATTCTGCCTGGTAGCAGGGATTCTCTGCATTGCGGGAGCCGCAGCCGCGTACTATATCGCAATGGAAGCAGGCATTGTGGATATCACCGTAAAAGTTGGCGCCGGCTGCCTTGTGGTAGGCGGATTGGTGATTTTCCTGTCAGCTTTTAAGAAAACGGACAAATAACAGGGACATAGAATAAGGAGGATTTATCATGAAAGTAGGTATTATCGGTGCGGGCACCATGGGTGCCGGAATCGCTCAGGCATTTGCCATGACAGACGGCTATGAGGTATGCCTTTGCGACATCAAGCAGGAGTTCGCGGACGGCGGCAAGGCCAGGATCTTAAAGAACCTGAACTTCCTGGTAGGCAAGGAGAAGATCACCCAGGAGAAAGCTGACGCCATCTCCGCGAAGATCGCTACCGGCTTAAAGGACATCTGCACGGACTGCGACCTGGTGATCGAGGTTGCCCCTGAGAACATGCAGATCAAGAAGACCACGTTCAAGGAGCTTCAGGAGATCGTGAAGCCCGAGTGCATCTTCGCCACCAACACCTCATCCCTCTCCATCACGGAGATCGGCGCAGGTCTGGACAGACCCATGATCGGCATGCACTTCTTCAATCCTGCAGACAGGATGAAGCTGGTGGAAGTCATCGCAGGCGCCAACACTCCCGACGAGCTGGTGGAGAAGATCAAGAACATCTCCGTGGAGATCGGCAAGACACCTGTAGAAGTAAAGGAAGCTCCGGGATTTGTGGTGAACAGAATCCTGATTCCTATGATCAACGAGGCCATCGGCATCTACGCAGAAGGCATTGCCAGCGTGGAGGATATTGACACTGCCATGAAGCTGGGCGCTTCTCATCCCATGGGACCTCTGGCTCTCGGCGACCTGGTAGGCCTGGATATTGTGCTGGCTATCATGGAAGTGCTGCAGAACGAGACCGGCGATTCCAAGTATCGTCCTCATCCCCTGCTTCGCAAGATGGTCCGCGCAGGGAAGCTTGGCAAGAAGACCGGCGTAGGCTTCTACGACTACAGCAAGAAGTAAGACAATCCGCCCAAAGGGCGAATCAGGCGGAATCGCCGCAGGAAAGAGCGGCGGTTTCGCCCGTTGTGTGTACATCGTCCATAAGTATGCCGACGAAGAAAAGAAGCATTGATTGGCAGTTTGGAATCTGCCGGATTGATACTCACGGGCGGCGGCAAACTTTTGTGACTGCGAGTATAAATAATAGATGGAGGAATGTAAATCATGGATTTTACGTTGCGCAAAGAACATGAAATGGCAAGAACCCTCTTCAGGGAGTTTGCCGAAAAAGAAGTAAAGCCTCTGGCTCAGGAAGTGGACGAGACCGAGGAGTTCCCCAGGGAGACCGCCCGCAAGATGGCGAAGAACGGTTTCCTGGGCATTCCGGTTCCCAAGGAGTACGGCGGACAGGGCTGCGATCCCCTGACCTACGTGATGTGCGTGGAGGAGCTCTCCAAAGTCTGCGGCACCACAGGCGTCATCGTATCCGCACATACTTCCCTGTGCTGCGACCCCATAATGACTTTCGGCACAGAGGAGCAGAAGCAGAAATACTTAGTGCCTCTTGCAAAGGGTGAGAAGCTGGGTGCATTCGGCCTCACCGAGCCCGGCGCAGGCACGGACGCTCAGGGCCAGCAGACCAAGGCCGTGGCGGACGGAGACGACTACATCATCAACGGCTCCAAGATCTTCATCACCAACGGCAAGGAAGCTGACGTTTATGTGATTTTTGCCGTGACAGGCACCATTGAGAAGAGGGGCAGAAAGATCAAGGAGATCACCTCTTTCATCGTAGAGAAAGGCACTCCCGGCTTTACGTTCGGCACCAAGGAGAAGAAGATGGGTATCCGCGGCTCCTCTACATACGAGCTGATCTTTACCGACTGCCGCGTTCCCAAGGAGAACATGCTGGGCAAGCTGGGCCAGGGCTTCAAGATCGCCATGCACACCCTGGACGGCGGACGTATCGGTATCGCCGCGCAGGCTCTGGGCATTGCGGAGGGCGCTCTGGAGAGAACCATTGCCTACACCAAAGAGAGAAAGCAGTTCGGCAAGCCCATCGCCGCTCTGCAGAACACCCAGTTCCAGCTGGCTGACATGGCCACAAAGGTACAGGCCGCGCAGCTTCTGGTCTACAAGGCAGCCATGGCCAAGGCCACCCAGAAAGAGTACGGCTTCGAGGCCGCACAGGCCAAGCTTTACGCCGCGGAAGTGGCTATGGAAGTTACCACCAAGGCTGTGCAGCTCCATGGCGGCTACGGCTACACCAGAGAGTATGATGTGGAGCGCATGATGCGCGATGCCAAGATCACGGAGATCTACGAGGGCACCAGCGAGGTTCAGAGGATGGTTATCAGCGCCGCGCTGCTGAAGTAAACCAAGGCCATATCCGGCCCGTAAAGGCCGCAGGGACATTCGGCCGTAGAGGCGGGTGCCTTTATGGCAGGGCTGTAGTCTGCAAAGAAGTTTCTTTTTGAGAAAATTCTGCGGAAGCTTTGTGAAAGGCGGCAAGCGGTTCCCGCCGCAGCGCCGGGGCAGACACGGCAGGCAATCCGGTTACAGAAAAAAGAATATAAGGAGTGAAAATACAATGAAAGTTGTTGTTTGTATTAAGCAGGTTCCCGATACCAAGGGCGGCGTTAAATTCAATCCCGACGGTACTCTGGACAGAGCTGCCATGATGACGATTATGAATCCCGATGACAAAGCCGGCCTGGAGGCTGCTCTGCGTCTGAAAGATCAGTATGGCGCTGAGGTCACAGTCCTGACCATGGGACTTCCCAAGGCTGAGGACGTGCTGCGCGAGGCCATGGCCATGGGCGCCGACAAGGGCGTACTGGTCACAGACAGAGTGCTGGGCGGCGCAGATACCTGGGCTACTTCCCAGACCCTGGCAGGGGCGCTTCGCAATATGGAGTACGACCTGATCATCACAGGCCGCCAGGCAATCGACGGCGATACCGCACAGGTAGGCCCTCAGATTTCCGAGCACCTGAACATTCCGGTGATCTCCTATGCCCAGAATCTGAAGATCGAGGGCGACAGCGTCATCGTGGAGCGTCAGTATGACGACAGATATCATGTGCTGAAAGCAAAGATGCCCTGCCTGATCACCGCTCTGGCAGAGCTGGGCGACCCCAGATACATGACCCCCGGCGGAATCTTCGATGCCTGCAAGGCAGAGATCACCGTATGGGGCAGAGCAGATCTTAAGGATGTGGAAGATTCCAACTTAGGACTGAAAGGCTCACCCACTCAGATTGCAAAGGCTTCCGACAAGGTGAGAAAGGGCGCCGGCGAGAAAGTGGCCCTGGATCCCGCAGAGTCTGTTGACTACATCGTGGGCAAGCTGAAAGAGAAGCATGTAATCTAATCCGGCCTGGGGCTGACAGCGGCCGCAAAGCAGAAGCGGCGCTGGAACCGCCGGGCAGGATAATCCGGCCAGGGCTGGCCGGATGTCAATATATGATGAAAACAGTATCTGTCCGGAAAGCGCAGGGACCGGAGGCTGCTCCAGAGGCAGACGCCTCCCGGCACTGGCCGGAGAGATAGGCAAATAGGAGGACAAAATGAATTTAGAAGAATATAAGGGCGTATATGTCTTCGCGCAGCAGGTGGACAATGTCGTCAATAGCATTGCATTCGAGCTGATCGGCAAGGGCAAGGATCTGGCCGCGGATCTTGGGACTGAGGTGACTGCCGTTCTGGTAGGAAGCGGCGTGAAAGGGCTGGCAGACGAGCTGGCAGAGTACGGCGCCGACAGGGTAATCGTGGTGGACGATCCCGAACTGAAAGAGTACCGGACCGAACCCTATGCCCATGCACTGGCCAGCGTCATCGAGAAGTATAAGCCGGAAATCTTCCTGGTGGGCGCTACCGCCATCGGACGTGACCTTGGCCCCCGTGTCTCCGCAAGGATCCACACCGGCCTCACCGCAGACTGCACCCAGCTTGACATCGGCGATTTCCCGCTGAACCCCATTCCCGGCAAGGAGCAGAAGCACAACCAGTTGCTGATGACCCGTCCCGCATTCGGCGGCAACACCATCGCCACCATTGCCTGCCCTGACTTCCGCCCCCAGATGGCTACCGTCCGTCCCGGCGTTATGCAGAAGAAAGAGAGACAGGCCGGCGTAAAGGCCAATGTGGAGGAGTTTAACCCCGGATTTACCCCCAACCAGAACTATGTAGAGATTCTGGAGGTGGTAAAGGCCGTGTCCGAGACCGTGGACATCATGGATGCCAAGATTCTGGTATCCGGCGGCCGCGGAATGGGCAATGCCGAGAACTTCAAGATTCTGGAGGATCTGGCCGAGGTGATCGGCGGCACCGTGAGCTGCTCTCGTGCCGTGGTGGACGCAGGCTGGAAGCCCAAGGATCTCCAGGTAGGACAGACCGGCAAGACCGTTCGCCCCAATGTTTACTTCGCTATCGGTATCTCCGGCGCCATCCAGCATCTGGCCGGCATGGAGGAATCCGACATTATCATCGCCATCAACAAGGACGAGACAGCTCCTATCTTCGATGTGGCTGACTATGGCATTGTAGGCGACCTGAACAAGATCGTGCCCGCCCTGACCGAGAAGCTTCGCGCGGAGCTGGCCAATAAGAACTAAGGCAGGCTGTCCCGCTGTCCTGCAAAAACATAACTCCCATGAGTCCCGGATTTTTTCAGGGTTCATGGGAGTTTTTAGCGGACATACTCAACATCCGTACTCGGGACGAGAATATGTTTTCCAGGTCTTGCATATCTTAAGCCAAATTGATATAATGCAAATGATTCGGCTCATATCGGACGGATTGACATATACTCACGAGCGGTCAAATTTTCCAAAGGTTCATGATGCTATCCTCCGGTGAGGCGGGGGGTTTGTCAAAGGATAGCGACCGTCGGTATAAGTTATGACATATCTGTCACAGATTTATGACATCGCAGAATTTCAGAAAATAGAGAAAAATCAAAGCCTCCGACAAAAAGTGACAGGGGTGACTTATCTTCCGGGAGCCCTTTGTCAGATTTTCCGGATTTTTGGTGACCGGGAAAGTCAAAAACGCGGAGGGATGAGAGGCATGGTGGGGAAGCATGAAGAGATATGTCAGTCTCGAAGAGATTTCTGACGGGCGCCTGTATGGCGGCAACGATATGGTAAAGGCAGACTGCCATGGCTGTAAGGGCTGTCATAAATGCTGTACGGGCATGGGAAACTCGGTGATTCTGGATCCCTTTGACATATACCGGCTGCAGCAGGGTGTGGGGAAGAGCCTGCCTGCGCTGTTGGGGGAGGAAATGCTGGAATTGGGAGTGACTAATGGAGTCATTCTGCCCAGCATGAAGATGACGGGGGCTGAGGAGCGCTGCGCCTTTCTGGACGAGGGCGGACGCTGCAGTATCCATGCCTGGCGCCCCGGCGTTTGTCGCCTGTTCCCGCTGGGGCGGTTTTATGAGAACGGTGATTTCAAGTATTTTCTCCAGGTCGGGGAGTGCCAGGAGAAAAAACGTGCCAAGGTCAAGGTGTCAAAGTGGATCGATACCCCGAATCAGGCCAGAAACCATACTTTCATCTGCCAGTGGCATTCCGTCATAAGCGCAGTGGAGGAAAAAGCGGCGGGAGAGGAAGATTTGGAGGAGGCAAAGCGCCTGAATACATTGCTGCTACAGACCTTTTATATGCAAGCCTACGAAACCGACCGGGACTTCTACGGACAATTCGAGGAGCGGTTAACCCGGTGGCGGGAGGCTTCGGAACTGGAGACAGAAGTGTCATAGAAAAAGCCCGGTTCAGATTGCGGGCACATGAAATAAGTGACCGGAAGCTGAACTCCGAAAAGGGCATTTTCTTAAGAGGCTTCGGAACTGGAATAAGAAAGGAAACCTTAACATAGATGGAAACAGAAGAAGAACGTCAGGCCCGCCGCAGGGCGCGCCTGGAACAGATGAAGAAAGAAAAGCGCAGACGCGAGCTTTTATATAAATGGGGCATTCCGGTGGCGGCAGGGCTGGCCATCATGATCGGCGTCGGCATGGGAATCGGCGCCGCAGCCATGTCTCACAGGGACAGCGGACAGGAAGAAGAATCGGGTGAAAGTCAGAACCTGGCAGAAAGCCGGGAGAAAGACGGCGTCATGAATCAGGAGAATCCGGGGATTCCCGGGAATGCAGACCAAACAGAGAGTTCCTCACAGCCGGATACGCAGGGGGAAGCAATGGGACCATTCCCGACCCTGGCGCCCCTGGGAGGCGTGATCTGGGAAGAGAGCGCGGTATTTCGGACCACAGAGAACACAAAGGACTTTACCGAGACAAATCTGAGCAAATACGGGGTGTTCATTAATGCCCAGACCGGAGAAATTCTGGCTCAGAGAGAGGCCTATACGCGGATGAATCCCGCCTCCATGACCAAGATGCTGACGGTTCTGGTGGCGGCAGAGCATCTGACAGCGGAAGATCTGGACAAGACCGCGCCTATTACCATAGCCATCACGGACTACAGCTTTGTCAATGGCTGCAGCAATACCGGCCATGCCCTGAACGAGAACGTGACAGTCAGGGATATGTTCTACGGAACGATTCTGCCCTCCGGCGCGGATTCCGCGCTGGCACTGGCTATTTATGTGGCAGGCTCCCACGAGGCTTTCGTGGATATGATGAATGAGAAGCTGGATGAAATGGGGCTGGGAGAGACCACCCATGTGACCAATTGCGTGGGTATCTATGACGAGGCCCATTATTCCACTGCATATGACATGGCTGTCATTTTAAAAGCCGCGGTGGACAATCCGTTCTGCAGGGATGTGATGGCAGCCCACACCTACAACACATCCCTGACGCCGGAGCATCCGGAGGGGCTGCTGATCTCAAATTGGTTTCTGCGGCGGATCGAGGACAAGGACACCCATGGGGAGGTACTGTGCGCCAAGACGGGATATGTAGACCAGTCCGGCAGCTGTGCGGCCAGCCTGGGGCTGGACAGGTACGGCAGGGAATATCTGTGCGTAACCGCAGGCTCCGTCAGCACCTGGACCTGTATTAGCGATCAGGTAGAGCTGTACCAGACATTCCTGCCGGAAACCGAAGAGGCGGGAGAGCAGGGGGGAGGCGCCTAGAAAGTCTTCAGGCCCTCCCGGAAAGCAACGCCCGTGGGGGTGGCCGCAAGGCCGCCCTTTCCCGTCTCCCGCAGATCCTCAGGCAGCATCTTCCCCACGCTTCGCATGGCGTCGAACACCTCATCCGGAGGAATCTTGCTGCGGATGCCCGCATTCGCCAGGTCCGCTGAGGTCAGGGCGTTTACCGCGCCGATGACGTTCCGTTTCACGCAGGGAACCTCCACCAGTCCTGCCACAGGATCGCAGGCAAGGCCCAGAAGATTTTTCATGGCCAGGGCGGCGGCATGGGCGATAGCTTCCCCGTCTCCTCCCAGCAGAAAAGCGACGCCGCCGGCAGCCATGGCGGAGGCGGCTCCGATCTCGGCCTGGCATCCCCCTGCCGCTCCGGACACGGATGCCCGCTGGGCGATGATGCCTCCTATGCCTGCGCTGACATAGAGGGCTTTCACCATCTCATCCGCAGGGTATCCTTTCTCCTCCTCCAGAGAGAGGAGTACGGCCGGCAACACTCCGCAGGACCCGGCGGTGGGGGCTGCCACGATACGCCGCATACAGGCGTTGGACTCTCCCATCTTCACGGCTTTCTCCATGACCAGCCCCAGGAAAGGGCCGCACAGCAGGGCGCCGCTCTTTCGGGCGGCGGAAAGCTTTTCTCCGTCTCCGCCCACCAGTCCGCTGGCGGAGGACAGAGCCGGATCATAGGAACCGTCGGCCTCCCCCATGGCCTGGTACATGGCCTGCATCCGGCGGAAAGCCTCATCCTTGCTGATCTCCAGTTCCCTGCAGTCATTGTCTCTTACGATTTCCCAGAATTTCTTTCCGGTCTCTTTCTCTATGTCCATGATTTCCTGGAATGATTGATACATACATTTTCTCCTGTTCTGTGGGTATAGTACGGGATACAGCCCCTGTCCGCGCTGCATTGCGGATGGAACCGGCCGCTCAGGTCCGCTCCGCCAGCCCCAGGTAAGTCACTTTCAGAATGCCCTCCAGATGGGACAGCCAGCGGATGGCCTCGGCAGGAACCTCCTGGTCGCATTCCAGCACGATGACCGCATGGCCTCCCTTGGAGGAGCGGTACAGCTGCATGGTGGCGATATTGATGGACTTGTGGCTGAGCATGGATGTGATCTCCGTCACATGGCCTGGCTGGTCTAAATTATTTACCACCAATGTAGGATAATCTCCGGAGAAATTGGCGGGCAGACCGTCGATCTGGGTGACCCGGATGGCGCCGCCGCCCACGGAGGCGGCCACGATCTCTATTTTCTGTCCCTCCTCGCCCCTTAGGAGGAGCTTCACCGAATTGGGATGTACGTCGCCTAAGTCAATGCCTGACAGGCGGTATTCCATTCCGGCCTCCTGGGCATAGCGGAACGATTCCGGAATCCGGGAATCGTCTACCGGAAAGCCCAGCAGTCCTGCCACCAGGGCTCTGTCCGTCCCATGCCCCTTTCCCGTGGCAAGGAAAGAACCGTGGAAAAAAATATCCGCTTTCCGGACAGGCGCTCCCAGCAGCTTTCGCGAAATATTTCCGATCTTGACAGCTCCCGCGGTGTGGGAGCTGGATGGCCCCACCATGACGGGGCCGATGATATCGAATGAATTCATATTGTCTGACTCCTTTGTTTTGGCTGCGCTCCGAGTTTGTTTTCAATTTTTACTATATATTAGTTTTCTTTAAAAAGCAATAGATGGGAGAAAATAAAAATAGTGTACTAATTTGAAGAATAGTCATACCAAAATCCCGGTATATGAGTTATAATAATCTGGATATGATGCCTGCCTTTCCCCGGAGGGGCGGGGGCATATACAAAACGAGAAGAGAGGACAGAAAATGGAACGCAAATTATGGTATGCGAAAGAGGCCGAAACATGGGAGGAAGCGCTGCCCCTGGGAAACGGGAGGCTGGGAGCCATGGTCTTCGGAGGGGTGTTCCGCGACAGGCTTCAGATCAATGAGGACACGCTCTGGACAGGACATCCCGGAAAGTGCGCCACAGAGCACAGCATGGAAGAACTTGCCCGCGTCCGCCGCCTGCTGAGGGAGAAGGAATATGACCAGGCGCACAGGGCTCTCTCGGAGACAATGGCAGGTGTTAATTCACAGATGTATGTGCCCTATGGCAGCATTTTCATCGACATGATCTGTGAAAATCCCAAATGCGAGATAACGGATTACCGCCGTGAGCTGGACCTGGCAAGCGGAATCACCCGGACGGCTTTCCGGTACAATGGCGAGCTCATCGAAAAGGAAGCCTTTGTCTCACTGGAAGATGATGTTCTTGTAGTGCATATCGGATGCCAGAAAGGGAAGCAGTTCCACATTTATCAGGCAGTGACGCTGGAAAATTGTGCCAAAGAAAAAAACGGAGCCATAGAGATACAGGGGAGATGCCCTACAGAACGCGACAATGTGTACACGGAGGAAGAGAGCGTACAGTTCTGTTCCCTCATGAAAGTGCTGGCCAAGGATTACCAACAGCTTGCTTCGGGAGGCAATTCCGTGATGGTCGTCGGGGTTTCGGAGATCACGATTCTCTTTTCCCTGAAGACCAGCTTCAACGGATATGACAAAATGCCCGTCTCCCAGGGCCGGGAATATAAGGACCAGTGCAGGCTTACGCTGGAAGCCGCGGCAGGCTATACTTATGAAACACTGCGGCAGAGACATATGGAGGCCTACAGAAAGTATTATGACCGTGTCTCGCTGCAGATTCACGGAGAGGACTACAGCGCGCTCCCCACGGATGTGAGAATCCGGAAAGCGGGGGAAGGAACCGTGGATAACGGCCTGGTGTGCCTCCTGTTTGACTATGGCAGGTATTTGGCCATATGCGCCTCCCAGCCCGGGACACAGGCTATGAATCTCCAGGGAATCTGGAATGAAAAGCCCGTACCGCCATGGGCAAGCAATTATACCATGAATATCAATACCCAGATGAACTACTGGCCGGTTGAGACCTGCGATCTGCCGGAATGCCATATGCCTCTGCTGGAGATGCTAAAGGATCTTGCAAAAAAAGGCAATCATTTCGGACTGCGCGGGTGGGCCAGCTGGCACAACAGTGATCTGTGGAGATTCAATTACGAGGCTACGAAAAATCCCATCTGGGGCTTCTGGCAGATGGGCGGCTTCTGGAGCGCAAGGCACATCTGGGAGCATTATCTGCATACCGGAGATCAGGCGTTTCTCCGGGAATATTATCCGGTATTGACCGGGGCGGCAGACTTCCTGGAGGATTGGATGGTGGAGGATGGGGAGGGATATCTGACCACGAGCCCGTCTACATCCCCGGAAAACGAATTTATCTGGAACGGCAGCAGATGCGCGGTGTGTGAGGGAAGCGCCATGGATCTGTCCATTATCTATGATCTGTTTGACAAGACGATAAAAGCGGGACAGATCCTGGGAGAGGACACCGAACATTACCGGAAGATTCTGAGTAAGGTCAAGCCCGTTGCCATAGGGGAGGACGGACGTATCCTGGAGTGGGGCTGCGTCCTTGAGGAACGTGAGCGGGGACATCGCCATATTTCCCATCTGTACGGCTTCTTCCCATCGGATATCTGGGCGGACGGAGAGATGGATGAGGCGGTGAGAAAGACCCTGCAGGGAAGACTTGACAATGGCGGAGGCGGCACCGGATGGTCCAACGCCTGGATCGCCAATGTCCATGCCAGGCTGAAAAATCCGGATGGCGTCATGCACCATATCCGCCATATGTTCGCCGCATCCATATACCCGAACATGATGGACGCCCATCCGCCTTTCCAGATTGACGGCAATTTCGGGATCGTATCCGCTATCTGCGAGGCCCTGATGCAGAGTCATACCGGCGAGACGCAGCTTCTCCCGGCGCTTCCGAAAGAGTGGAAGAGCGGCGAAGTGCGGGGCTTTGTCACCAGAGGCGGTGAGAAGATCAGCTTCCGGTGGGAGGGCAATAAGGCGCAGATCATTGACTGATATACATGCATAAATATGCCGGCGCCCCGCAAAGGCGCCGGCAGTATAAGCGCTGATTCCCCTATAGTCAAGGCCTTTCACTCTTGCATTTTGCAGGCCTGTGTGTTATAGTTCTTAATAACAGGAGCAATACATATTATGCTATTCATGCAGCCGGAGCAGGTATCCGGTTTCTGTTTGTGTCCAAAAGAATGAAGACTCCGAAAGAGAACACAATCAGGCAAAAAGAACATGCCCGGTCAGGGCAGAAAGGAAGAAGACAGGAAAATGAAACAGGGTTTTGACAGCATTATGGAAAGGGTCAAGAAATGCGCAAAGAAGACAGTGTCCGTTTCTGTGGCGCAGGATTCCGCAGTATTGGAGGCTGTAAAAGAGGCTAAGGCCAGAGGGATTGCCGATGCGATTCTGGTGGGAGACGAGGCGAAGATCCGTGAGATCGCCGCACAGATTGATATGGATCTGTCTGATTATGAGATTATTGACGAGCCGGATATGATCGCGGCTTCCTTAAAGGCCGTGAAGCTGGCTCATGAGGGCAGAGCCGATATGTATATGAAAGGAATCATCGATACCAAGGATTTCTTAAAGAGCGTGCTGGATAAAGAGGTGGGTCTGCGCACAGGCAAACCTCTGTCCCATGTGGCGGTATTTGAGGTTCCCACTATCGACAGACTGCTGTTCCTTACGGACGTGGCTTTTATGACTTATCCTACCCTGGAGGACAAGGCTCATATCATCCAGAATACCATTCCCGTTTGTAACGCCTGCGGCATTGAGATGCCTAAGGTAGCGCCCCTTGCGGCAGTGGAAGTGGTCAATCCCAAGATGCCTGCTACCGTGGAGGCGGATGAGCTGACGAAGATGTGCGAGGAGGGTCAGATTCCCGGATGCATCATTGACGGGCCCCTGTCTTTGGACCTGGCCATCGACCCGGAGGCCGCGAAGCACAAGGGAGCGACCCACAGGAAAATCCAGGGCGACGCGGACGTACTGCTCTTCCCGGATATCCATGCGGGCAACCTGGTATATAAGGCCATCGTACATATGGTGGACATGAAGAACGGCTGCATTCTCACAGGCACCAAGGTGCCCGTCATCCTGACCAGCCGCTCCGATACTTTCGAGACCAAGGTCAATTCCATCGCCCTTGCGGCAGTGGTATCCGAGGAGCTGCAGAAGAAAGCCTGACCCGCGGGACAGCGGAGAGAAATCATAGGGAAAGCGGCGTATGCCGCGGCAGCATCTGTCAGGACAGCGCGGCCGGGTATGATACCCGAGAGGCAGATGCAAAGCGAAAAAAGGAGGAATGATAAAATGTCCATCAAAAGCCTGATCATCAACCCGGGTTCCACCTCCACGAAAATCGGCGTGTTCGAGGACGAGACCCTGTTATTTGAAGAAACTCTGCGGCATTCCACAGAGGAGATTGCACAGTTTGCCAGTATCGTAGACCAGAAAGACTTCCGTAAGAAGATCATCACGGATCTTCTGGAGTCCAGGAAATTTGACATCAAGAGCCTGAACGTAGTGGTAGGCCGGGGCGGCATGTTAAAGCCCATTCCCGGCGGCACCTATGCGGTCAGCGAGGAACTGCTGGCGGATTTAAAGGCGGGCGTGCAGGGGCAGCATGCGTCCAATTTAGGCGGCATTCTGGCTAAGGAGATCGGAGATTCCATCGGCGTACCGTCCTATATCGTTGACCCGGTGGTGGTGGATGAGCTGATGCCCATTGCCAGGTATTCCGGCGTGCCGGAGCTTCCCAGAGTGAGTATCTTCCATGCCCTGAACCAGAAAGCCGTGGCAAAGCGGTATGCGAAAGAGACAGGGAAAGCCTATGAGTCCCTGCGGCTGATCGTGGTCCACATGGGCGGCGGCGTATCCGTGGGCGCCCATGAGAACGGGAAAGTCATCGATGTCTTCAATGCTTTAGACGGCGACGGCGCGTTTTCCCCGGAGCGGGCAGGCGGCGTTCCCAACGGCGCATTGATCAAGATGTGCTTTTCCGGCAAGTATACGGAAAAAGAAGTATACGGCAAGATGGTGGGCAAGGGCGGTTTCAACGCCTACCTTGGCACCAATGACATGCGCGAAGTGACAAAGATGGCCGACGGCGGCAATGAGGAAGCCATAGAAGCCAAGCAGGCGTTTTTGCTGCAGGTGGCAAAGGACATCGGCTCTATGGCCTGCGTGCTGAAAGGCAAGGTGGATCAGATTATCGTCACTGGCGGTATTGCCTACGGCGCAGATGTGGTAGCCGCGCTGAAAGAAAGGGCGGAGTGGATCGCGCCTTTCACCGTATATCCCGGCGAGGACGAGCTGCTGGCGCTGGCACAGGGCGCACTGCGTGTGCTGAAAGGCGAGGAAGAGGCTAAGAATTATTAAATCATGAAATCGGATATTTGGTTATGAAAAACCCCTCCGGCCTGCTGGCTGGGAGGGGCTTTCCATTTTGTCTCAGATATCGAACTTGAAATATCTCTTGGCATTGTAATAGGAGATATCCTTAACGATTTCCGACAGCGTATCCATATCCGCCGGGAAACCGCCGCCCTCCACCCAATAGCCGATCAGGTTGCAGAGGATCCTGCGGAAATACTCGTGCCTGGTGTAGGACAGGAAGCTTCTGGAGTCAGTGAGCATGCCCACGAAACCGGACAGATTCCCCAGGTTTGCCAGGGAGATCAGCTGCTCTCTCATGCCGACCTTGTGATCGTTGAACCACCATGCGCTGCCCTGCTGTACCTTACCCACTGCGCCGGAATCCTGGAAGCAGCCGATGATGGTGCCGATGGCCTGATTGTCATTGGGGTTAAGGCTGTAGAGGATGGTCCTGGGCAGTTCATCGGTTTTGCACAGGGCATTCAGGAAATTAGCCATCTGCGCGGAGGGTGCGTCATTGTTGATGCAGTCGTAGCCGGTGTCGGGTCCAAGCAGATCATACATCTTTGTATTGTTGTCGCGCTTGCAGCCGAAATGAAGCTGCATAGCCCAGTCCAGCCTGTGATATTCCCTGCCCACGAAGAGCATGAAAGCAGTCTTGAACTTCAGCTCCTCCTCCCTGGTGGGGGTCATGCGGTTGAGCCTCTTTAAGAAGATGGCCTCAATCTCGTCGTCGCTGGCGGGATAGTACATCACGTACTCCAGCCCATGGTCGGATACACAGCAGCCGCGGGAGTCGAAGAATTCCATCCGCTGCCTTAAAGCCGTCTTCAGGGCAGAGAAACTGTTGATCTCCGGCATGCCGCAGACCTCGGCCAGCTTATCCAGATAGTTCAGATAATCGGTTTTTTCGATATTCATGGCCTTATCGGGCCTCCAGGCAGGCAGGACCTTTACATCGAAAGATTTATCCTCTGCGATTTTCTGATGCCATTCCAGAGAGTCTACGGGATCGTCCGTGGTACAGATCAGGGTCACATTGCTCTGCTTGATCAGGTTGCGGACGCTCATGGAGGGCTGGGCCAGCTTTTCATTGCACAGCTTCCACACCTCGTCAGCCGTATTCTTATTCAAAACGCCGTGATAG
This sequence comes from uncultured Acetatifactor sp., assembly GCA_910584235.1. GTDB lineage: Bacteria > Bacillota > Clostridia > Lachnospirales > Lachnospiraceae > Acetatifactor. Next base: position 51,013 of record CAJTZD010000011.1, on the reverse strand, counting down.
CCGAAATACCGCTGGAGCTCCAGATGGCTCCAGTGGAACAGAGGATTGCCGATGGCCTTGCCCAGGCACTCGGCCCATTTGCAGAATTTGTCATAGTCGGGCGCATCGCCTGTGATATACTTTTCCTCCACACCAAAAGAACGCATCAGGCGCCATTTATAATGATCGCCTCCCAGCCATACCTGGGTGATATTGTCGAAACGGCGGTCCTCCGCAATCTCCCTGGGATTGATATGGCAGTGATAGTCCAGTATCGGGGTGGTTTCCGCATAGTCATGGAACAGCTTCTTAGCCGTCTCGGATTCCAACAGGAAATCCTTGTCCATAAATTCTTTCATGTTCTTTCTCCTCCATTCATGATTTGAATTCTATATCGGTTTACTTAAAAGTCCCATCGCCATTATAAGCGCCGCGAAGCGTTTTTGGGCTTTCCTTACACAAACACCGAGACTGCCGTGGGCCGACTCCCCGGCCTTTATGCATGGCGGCGCCTCAGCCTCAAGAAAGCTTAGTCTGCTCAGGGGCGAGGCTGCGGGTGGTTCCGCGCCGCACGATCTCGCCGGAGAAAACGGTCTTCTTGGGCATCTCCTTTCCCTCCAGAATGCCCAACAGGGTGGAGATCAGGTGCTCGCAGAGAGTCTCCAGCTTGTTGTCGATGCTGGTCAGCTCCGGCTGGCAGCAGCAGGCCAGCATGGAATTGTTGTAGCCTATGACAGAAAACTCTTCCGGAACCCGGTATCCCATTTCGGCGGCATATTTGACGGCAGCCAGCCCCAGAGTGTCATCCGCGGCAATGACGCCGTGGAAACTCTTTCCCTTGTCCCGGACTGCTTTCAGATGCCTGACCATGGCATGGACATCCTCGTGGGAGCCGCGGTAAAATTCGACCGACGGGGCAATGCCGGGCAGCAGCTGTTCTTCCATTGCGGCCTGAAAGCCCGCCAGCTTCTTCCTGCCGCTGTAGGAACGGGAATTGTAGAAATACAGAATATCCCTGATACCTCCCGCAAGCATTTCTCTGGTTGCATTGTACATGGACGTGTAGTCATCGGACATGATGCTGTATACATTTGGCGTGTCCATGGCGGCATTTAGGACCATCACCGGAACCTGGGCGGCGGCTTCCGCGATGTAGCGGTTGTCCGTTTCCCTCTCATAGACGAAATTGGAACCGACTAAAATGATGCCGTCCACCTTTTTGGTGATCAGCAGATTCATGGAATACTCCTTTGCCTCCAGATCATAGCCGGTGCAGCTTAAAAGGCTGTCGTAGCCGTGGCCGCGCAGCTTCTGCTCAATATAATAGACCGCTTTGGCAAGGTACAGGTCGGAACTGTCCGCGCACATGATGCCGATGGTCTTCATGGTGTTCAGTCCAAGCCCCCTGGCGAAAGCATTGGGAGTGTAGCCGCACTGCTCGATGACATCCAGCACTTTCTGCCGGGTCTTCTCGCTGACGCTCTGGCTTCCGTTGAGCACGCGGGAGACGGTGGCGATAGAGACGCCGGCTTTTTCGGAGATATCATAAATCGTCATTGGTCTTCCTCATGGCGTGTAAGTAGTTTCAGAAAAGTTCTAATAAAATTATAGCAAATGCATTTTTTTTTGCAAGATATTTTTTTAACAAATCAGATTTGATTATTGACGAGAGAAGTTTTTGGCGGTAAGATGGAAAATGTAAGCGCTTACATCAGGTGCGGAGCTTTCCGTGCAGATGCAGACAAAACAATCCGAAAAGGAGGATGGACATGAAATACAGGGGCAACATAGTGGAGGATATCAAAATCGCCTATGTGGGCGGCGGTTCCAGGGGCTGGGCCTGGGGCCTGATGAGCGACCTGATGACCTGCGAAGACATAAGCGGCAGGGTCAGCCTCTACGACATTGATGTTCGGGCCGCGAAGAACAATGAAATCATAGGAAACAAATTCAACAGTGCAAAAGGGGCCAGAACCATCTGGAACTATGAGGCTGTGGAGACCCTGGAGGAGGCCCTGACAGGGGCGGATTTCGTAGTGCTCTCCATTCTGCCCGGCACCTTTGACGAGATGGAGTCGGATGTGCACGCTCCGGAGAAGTACGGCATCTACCAGTCGGTGGGGGATACCAGCGGCCCCGGAGGGATTCTGCGCGCCATGCGGACGATCCCTATGTATGAAGTCATTGCCGAGGGTATTAAAGACTACTGTCCACAGGCCTGGGTCATTAATTATACCAATCCCATGACCCTGTGTGTGAAGACGCTGTACCGGGTATTTCCGCAGATAAAGGCTTTCGGATGCTGTCATGAGGTATTCGGCACCCAGCGGTTCCTGGCGGAAGTGGTGGAAGAGGAGCTGGGCGCCCGGTCGGTGGAGCGCCATGAGATCAAGGTCAACCCCGTGGGTGTAAATCACTTTACCTGGCTTACGCAGGCCAAGTACAGGGATGTGGATTTATTCCCGGTTTACCGCGCATACTGTGAAAAGCATCCGGACGGCCGGGGCGGAGAGGGCCCTGCGGACAATAACTGGATGAACAATGCCTTTGCCTGCGATGAAAAGGTGAAGATGGACTTATTTCTACGCTTCGGACAGATCGCGGCGGCGGGGGACAGGCATCTGGCGGAATTCTGCGAGGGGAAATGGTATCTGGAGAGCCCCGAGCGGGTAAAAGAAATGCATTTCGGGCTGACCACTGTGGCCTGGCGCAAGGAAGACCTGATCAAGCGTCTGGCCAGAAGCGCAAGACTGGTAAGCGGGGAGGAGCCGGTGGAGATAAACGGCACCGGCGAGGAGGGCGTGAACCAGATCCGGGCACTGCTGGGATTGACCGAATTGGTCACAAACGTTAATATCCCCAACAGGGGCCAGATTCCGAATCTCCCCCTGGGGGCGGTGGTGGAAACCAACGCAGTATTTAGGGCGGGGAGCCTGACACCGGTGTTCGCCGGGAGCATCCCGCAGTCCATCTATCCGCTGATATCCAGGATCTGCGGGGAACAGGAGATTCTGTCCGACGCTATCGCCAGACGGGATCTGGAGGGTATTTTCCAGGCTTTTGCAAACGATCCGCTGGTGACCTGCGGCTTGGAGGACGCCAGGAAGCTTTTTGCGGAGATGTGCAGGAATACGAAAGCGTATTTGGGGATGTATGGGATATAGCTTAGGCATTCGTGAAGTTTACATTGGGTTGAGGCGTTGACAATACACAAAATAAATGGGCTGTCGCATCAATGATTAGGAAATCAGCGATGCGACAGCCCATTTACGATTCATTTGAGCCCGATTACTTATTTCGGCTCCGCTGGCGGTGAGCGGAGATTATTTGAGCCCGACTATTTGTTTCGGCCCCGCTGTCGGTAAGCGGAGATACATTTGCAAAATGACTCTTTTTCTGCATTTTTTCTGCTTTTATTTCTGCCATAGAAATCTGCCTTTCCCACATCTTTACAGTCTGGCTTCTTAAGAAATCCTGCAGCGGTTCCAAATCCTGCTTGGTATCCCATGCCTCCAGGGCGCGCTAGGGGTATAAAAATGTATATAAAGACAAAATGGCATAAAAAAATCCAGAATGACATATTCTGTCATACCTACTGTTTATAATGGAAAACAGCGAAGAGGCGACAGTGTGTCATTTTACATATGGCACAATGTCCTCGATGAATTTATCCAGGGACAGAAGCTGGACATAGCTTAAGGAACTCATCTTTTTATGCAGCGTCTGCAGTAGATCCTGGGTTTCATCCGTGTCGTCTGCCGGAATATCAACGATATCCTCTATGCCGATACGGAACAGGCGGCAGACGCTGACCACCCGTTGCAGGGTGAAGTTCCGCTCGCCCCGCTCTAACTGGGCGTAGTACTGGGGATCCAGGTTGAGGTGCTGGGCCAGTTCCTCCTGGGTCATGTTGTTTAGAAGACGGTATTTTTTGATGTTTCGGGCTATGGAATCGGGTTCGTTTTTGTTCATATGGGTTACTCCTTATAGGTTTAGTATGCCGTCAGTTGCCAAAAAAATTAAGTGGCATACAGCTTTGCTAAATATTTTATTGCTATTTGCTATAATTTTAGATATAATAGTGTCAGATATGGGGTAATTTGGGAAGAAAAGAAAGGAATATGGCGAATAGTGGCTGCGCTATACGAATTATTGTGAATTAGTAAAAAAATGTCGAATTTTCGGTCGCACCATTGACGGTTAATTAGATATAATGGAACTTAGATAATAGAATCAGTTCATGGAATCTATTATAGAATTTAGATCATAGAAAATGCAAAGCAAATTCTATCATAATAACTATATTCGATACAATGGGACAAGGTGGATGGGGATGGAGGATTTCGGAAACGGCAAAATGGAGCGGGTGCTGGGGATTTACACAAAACTCCTTAACGGGCAGACAGTCAACAAGGCGAAAGAAGCTGAGAGATACCAGGTAAACGATAGAAGCATCCAGAGGGATATCGATGATATCCGAAATTTCTTGGAGTTGGACACGGAGAATACAGGGTATATCAATACCATCACTTACGACAGGGGAAGCAAAGGTTACCGGATGGAGCAGATCTACAAGATGAAGCTGTCCAACAGCGAGGTGCTGGCTCTGTGTAAAATCCTGCTGGAAAGCAGGGCTTTTGTGAAAGAAGAGATGAAGGACATGTTGGACAGGCTCATTTCCTGTTGCGTGCCTCAAAGTAACCAGAAGCTGGTGAGGGAGTTGATCAGCAACGAGGCGTTTCATTACGTGGAGCCTCATCATAAAACCCGGTTCCTGAAGACTATGTGGGACATTGGAGAGGCCATTCGAAGCTGTAGGTATATTGAGATCGAGTATGGGCGGATGAAAGGCGGCAAGGTGGTGGCGCGGAAGCTGAAGCCCGTGGCCATTATGTTCTCGGAGTATTATTTTTACCTGACGGCTTTCATTGACGATGAGGAGGTGCGCAAAGACTTCGATGTGATCAATGACTCCTTTCCCACGATTTACCGAATCGACAGGATAAAGAAGCTGAAAGTGCTGGAAGAGCGGTTCCATATTCCTTATAGCAGCAGGTTCGAGGAGGGGGAGTTCCGGAAGCGGATTCAGTTCATGTACGGCGGAAAGCTGCAGAAAGTGAAGTTTAAATACTTTGGAGAGAATATCGAGGCCGTGCTGGACAGGCTGCCCACGGCGCAGGTTCTTTCCGAGGAGGATGGGGCTTATGTGGTGTCGGCGGAGGTTTTTGGGAAAGGGATTGATATGTGGCTGCGCAGCCAGGGGGAGCGGGTGGAGGTGATTGAGTGATTCCAATCAATGAGTGTATTGGAAGTCTGACAATTTAGCCATTGCAATAAAATACAATAGATAAGGGAAGAACAAGGGGATTCCTTTGTTAGATCAACAAGGAAACTGACAAATGAGCAAAAGGAGAATGAGGAACCATGAGAAAAATCTACATTAAGTACGACCCTTACGAAATGAAATCTACCGTTATAGTAGATGGAAAAGAGGTTCAAAAGAATAAGCATTGTGATTCGAATTTGAAAAGGTATCTGGATTCCAACGTCCATCTGCCTATTCAATCATGGATTGACCCTATAGACAGAGACAATTGGAAAGGCCTTTTAGATACACTCTGCCAAATGGGAGATAAAGATATCGTTGTAGAGTTCGCGGGACGTGAAGTTGACTACGAAAGCGTGAAAGCTTCTTTGAATGCGCAGAATCATAATAGAAATTGTGGTGCAAAACTGACATTCTGTGATTTGACAAATACAATCATTCCGGATTCTCAAATGAAAGAGAATATTGCAGAAGTAATCAAACTTATGCTTACGGAGGAATTTGAGAAAATTGTTGCGGAATCCGAGTCAAAGGAACTGATTGAAAAATATGGGCATCTTAAGGAAACATATGATGAAATAGAAGCGGAGGAATTTAGGATTGTCTTTACCGGTACCTATAGCAGCGGAAAATCATCGACTATAAATGCTTTAATGGGAAAAAACATCCTTCCGACTGCCTCGGGTACCTGCACGGCAAAGATATGCAGGATTATTCATTCTGATGTAAAGAATGGCATAGCGATCGTAAGGTATTTGCGTAAAGGCAAAAAGGAGGAGTTCCTATGCCGGACAGAAACGGATGTGCAGGAAAAAATACAGGGGGCAGAGGAGGCCGTCGAGACGATAGAGGTATATACAGATTTGTCTAACTTGTATCCTGCGGGTGTCCAAAATGATTTTAATCTTGTCCTGATTGACACACCGGGTACCGATAGTGCTACCGGGAATGACACTAAGAAGACGGCGGAGGAGTCTAAAAGATTATCAAAAAAGTCGCATATTGAGATCACAAAAGAGGTTCTGAAATCAAAACAGAAAGAAATGGTGGTTTTTATTTCTGATGATAAGCTGGAAGATGACAATATTGTTGAGTTGCTAGACATTATTGAAGAGTCTGCCGATAGAGATGATGGCGCATTTAACGACAGATTTCTTTTTGTTATGAATATGTGTGATTCTCTTACATATTCAAATAAGGGAGAGACTCTTGATAACTATATTAGAAATTTTGTGGCAAATATAAAGAAAGTTCCCAATTCTTCGAGAGTCAGGAATATTGTCAATCCGAGAATTTTTCCCATTACATCCGGCGCTGCACTAGCGATTGTGAATGGTTTCACTGAAAAGCCGGGCATTGCGGAGGGAATGTCAAAAAAAGCTGAATTATATGGGTACTATAAAGAGTTCTGTCAAAAAGTGTATTATTATGAGCCAGCGGAATTGAACTGCAATTTCGAACAATATAAAGAACAAATAAAGACACAATATCAGAACTATGGCAATTATTGTTTAGAGCGAAAAAGTTCTGTTTCAGAAGCAGTCAAATATGAATATATAGTAAAATTGGAAGGAGATTTAACGGTTCCGGAGAGAGTTTTCATTCATTCCGGCATTCCTGCACTTGAAAGTGCCATTCATGATTATATCAGAAGCTACGCATATCCCATAAAAGTTCGTCAGCTTCTTAATTGCTTTACAGATATTTTGGAAGAACTTAACTCTCTAAATGTTGCAGAAATGGAGGCATTGCAGTCGGCAAAAAAAGATTACAGCGGTGCTGTTTCCTTACGGGAGAAGACCGAACAGGAAAAGGAGGAAGAGGAAGAAAGAAAAAATCGTCTCTTAAGCGTAAAAGGGAAAATGGAAAGAGTGAAGAGAAAGGTAAGCGATATCAGGGAAACTATTCCGGAAATTAATGGGATCCGCTCCGAGTTTTTCACTATAAAAAGCAGCATCGCTGATGAAGTAGGCAGTAAACGTGAAGTTCTGAAAGAGGAAGGGGATATCATTATTGGCAATATATCAGTCAGGATGGATCAGCTTCTGGGCAAAATAAATGATATGGTGAGAGATGTAAAAAATAAAAAGAAAGAAGCCACTGGCAAGCTATATGATGAGTTTCTCGGCTATCTTGAAGAATTAGAGTCCGAGGGACTGATGCAAAATGGAAGATTCTCATTTCATGATACGGTTGCTTACAAGAAGCTGATTGATAAGGATAATTTTGCTAAGCCGGTTGAAGATACAAGGACTGTAAGCAATCCCAGAAAACAGCATATAGAATTCGGGTATGGAATAGGAAATTTTTTTGATTCTATTGGCAGGGCTTGGAAAACCAGAAATGAACCGCAGACGATTCAAAAGACATATATCAATATTGGAAAATATATTGATGAGAATATTAATCCCTTACAGGCAGAAATAGACAAGTATGTGGAAAAACTAAAGAGTGATTATAAGAATGACATTGTGTACCTGAAAACAGAAACAGAGAAACGTGTGGATTCGGTTATAGAATTAATCGAGAAAAAGGATCAGGAGATATCACGTATTAGAACAGAAGCATATAGATTTGCTGCCGATGAAAGGCAATATAGCATTCAAATTGAAAAACTTGAGCAGACGAGAAAGTATCTTGATTTGTTGATATTGAAGTTGGGATATACACAAGTATAAAGAGGTGAAGAAAATGGGTAAATATTTTAATCCGGACGAGACATATGACAGCGCTATAAAAAACAAGGAAATAGGCGTTTTAAGAGCACTTCTGACAGGGATATTAGGCTCAGACCCGACATTTGCCACGAGTGAATTCCAGGAGGCTCGTAACTATATTAGGAAGAAGAGTATTGAGCTTAACGGAGAAGAACTTGCCATTGAAGAAGTGTATATCAAACAGGAAGATGAAGTCGAAAAAGATGTGAATGACTGGGATGAACTATATTTCCATATGAATTTGGTCTGGTTGCGAGATAATTTCAATCTTTCAAATAGGCTTTATCGCCTGAAAGAAATAGGGAAGAAGGTTTATAAAGATAAAACCACATTAGGAAAATCGAAAATTGAAAACTGTGGCGGCACTTCCGCGCCGCTGCCAAAAACGCGAGAAGGGGGATGGGGAGAATCAAAAAAAGCATCGGTCGCTAAGACAACCGCTGGCGGCAGTTCAGATCATAGCCGGTTGTCTGGTGGCGTATTTGAGTGGGTAAAGAACAATTGGCATTGGATCATAGTTATTATTGTAATTCTTTTGATGATATTTACAGGACTTAAAAGGTGTGGCGCTGATGATAAAGCCGGGAATAAACTCAGTGTAATAGATGTCCAAAGATAAGTGTCGACCGAGTAATTGATTTCTGAACGGTAGGAGGTATAAGAAATGGCGAAAGATGACATAGATATCAGAGAACATAAAGAGTTAAATATTGCCCTGTCAAATGTTGACAAGATTGTCATGCGAAAATATATATCGACAATTGATAAGCGTCCGGTATTTGTTCCGTCATTTGACGTTACATTTGCCGTGTATCAGGAAAAATCCAATGGTGATCCTTCTACTGATCTTCCGGTATGCGTAGTTGGCACAAATATTATGCTAACCAGGCTGTTGAGGGTAGTATATGATAAGGACGAGAGTATCCTTGACAAGTTAGCAACGGTGTACAATGCCACTTCGCTTTATGAGGGAGCAACGATCGTCATGCTTCTGAAGAGCGATGGGCAACAAATAGAAGTTTATCTGGGAACGGTGTGCAAGAAATCAGATGACTCATTTGTACCGCAGAAGCAGATTACGGTCCTGAAAGATAACCTCGAAGCTAATTTCCCGGGGAGTAAACTGGAAGAGATCGAAGATGTTTCAAAAAGAGTGGAGATAGTGCAAAGTATTTTTGATAAAAATCTTTGTGTATCGTCTGTATCTGGAATAGCGGCGCTTAAAGACGAGGATAAGGATGAGAATGAAGCCTATGTTCAGGGACTTGAAAAGCTTGCAGATTCGTTAAAAGGCAAAAAGTGCACAGTCATGATAATCGCGGATCCTATGAGCGACAATATTAGGGAATCAATCAGAGCCGGATATGAGGAACTATATACATCTTTGAAGCCGTTTGAGAAATCTGAGTATACCGTAAATGCCAATAACGGAAAAACAGTAACAGATAGTGTGATAAAAGGCGTAACAGATACTACAAACGAAAGTGTCGCCAAGACAAAATCACATACAACAACCAAGGGAACGAATTCGGCTCATACGGTGGGTGGTAGCATTGGGGTAAATGCCAGTGGAACTGCTACCGCAGGTGTTAGCGCTACGCCTTTTGGAATAGGTGCGAATGCCAGTACTTCCCTGACGCTAGGGGCCAGTGTTTCTGCTGATTACCATTATATGCATGGCCATCATGAAGACCATGCAGACACTGAGGGAGATACCGAAACAACCGGTACATCCAAGTCTTTGAGCGAACAAAATTCGATTGCAAATGCTTTGAGCAGCAATAAGGGCGAAGGATTACAGATTACATATGAAAATAAGAGCATTAAATCAATTTTGGACAAAATAGATCTACAGCTGGAGAGGATAGTTGAGTGCGAAGATTTTGGTATGTATGATTGTGGCGTGTATTTTCTGTCCGAGGATTATGCAACCTGCTTATCGGTGGCAAGTACATACAAATCAATTATTCAGGGAGAACACTCCTCTGTTGAAGCAGCACATATATGTTTATGGGATGCTGATGAGGCCAAAGGCCTGATCCCGTATTTGAGCACTTTTAATCATCCAATTTTTGATTTGGCTGATAAAAAGGACGAAAAGAGCAGCGCTTCCGTCTCGACTTTAGTGAGCGGTAAAGAACTGGCGATATATATGGGTCTGCCCAAAAAATCGATCTCTGGCATTCCGGTTATAGAATGCGCGAGTTTTGGACGAAATGTATTGTATTCAGAGGATGTAAGTGAAAGAAGAAAAATTGATTTTGGCGCCGTCCATCATATGTATGATGATGAAGCGGGTCGGGTGTTGCTGGATAGAGACAGTTTGACTTCGCATGCTTTTGTAACCGGCTCTACGGGCGCAGGAAAATCGAATGCAATTTATCAGATTATCCGCAATACTTGTTTTGGAATTGGCAACGAGAGCGAAAAGACACACTTTATGGTCATCGAACCCGCGAAAGGAGAGTACAAAGATATTTTTGGTGGATATGGAGGTGTTCAGGTTCTGGGAACAAATCCTTATAAAAGCAAACTGCTTAGAATAAATCCGTTTAGCTTTCCGGAGGATATCCATGTACTGGAACATATAGACAGGTTGATCGAGATTTTCAATGTTTGTTGGCCTATGTATGCTGCAATGCCTGCGGTTCTGAAAGAGGCTGTTGAACGGGCATACGAGGTGTCAGGATGGGACTTGGATCGCTCTAAGTGTGTCTATGGGGAAGGCAATAAGAGAATTTTCCCTAATTTTCTTGATGTTTTAAAGCAGGTAAATAATGTCATCAAGGAATCGGATTATTCATCTGATAGCAAAGGAGATTATGTTGGCGCGCTGTCCATGAGAATCAGTTCTTTGACGAATGGGATTAACGGACAGATTCTGACGAACAATGAGATAGCTTATGAGGAGTTGTTTGACAAAAACGTGATCATTGACCTTAGTCGTATTGGATCAACGGAAACGAAAGCTCTGTTGATGGGGCTACTGATAATAAAATTACAAGAGTACAGGATGTCTTGTGCGCAGGGCAGCAATAGAAAACTCTCCCATTTGACGATCCTTGAAGAAGCGCATAATCTGCTGAAAAGAACAAGTACTGAGCAGAGTGCCGAATCATCTAACCTGACAGGGAAATCTGTTGAAATGTTGGCGAATGCCATCGCGGAGATGCGCACATATGGGGAGGGCTTTATTATCGCAGATCAGTCTCCCGGACTTATGGACATGTCTGTCATCCGCAATACAAATACGAAAATAATTCTTCGCCTGCCTGACGCAACGGATCGGGAACTGGTTGGCAGAGCTGCAAATTTAAACGACCAGCAGATAGTTGAACTGGCAAAGCTGAAAACGGGAGTCTGTGCAGTATATCAAAACAACTGGATAGAACCAGTTCTTTGTCATGTGGAAAAATGGGATGATAAATGGACGAAAAGATGTTGCAGTGAAAGCGAAGAGATATTTGATGCTTTGGAGACTAAGAAGCGCATTGTGAAGATTGTTTTGCAACCTATACCTGATATAAAAGCTGAAGACATCGAAGCTGTTATTAGCGATGTTGACAAGACAAGAATGTCTACCGAACTTAAGACGAAGCTGTACAAGCTTATTCGGGAGGAAGATGTCGATAGAGCCAGAAATTTAAGGAAATCTGTCATATACGAGATTTTTGCTCCGGATAGCGTTCTGGAAAGAAATATCTGCTACAGGAATGAGATAAAAGAGTGGATGGCAGCAATGCAGGAGGAGCTTCTTCCACGACTGGAGGAGTTTGAGGAAGAGGAAGTTGACAAGATTCTTGCGCTCATTGCATTTGAGAAAAACAGGCTGGAGGGCAAAAGAGAATACGAGGAACTTGTTGCGAATCTTCTTACGTTTATTGATGGAGAAAGGAGGCGGATAAAATGATTGAGGGTGGTTCTTCAAAAAATAGCGAGACAAAAAACTCTGACAATCCGGAAAGCAAATCATCTGTGCCGGAAAAAGTTTACCAAGAGTTGGCCGAGGCTGCAAAAAAGCTGAATGATCTGCTTTTCAAGGGAGACGCTCGTGAAAAAGAGAAATCAGATAACGAGACGGGAGATAAAAAGAACAGTAAAAATGATGCACCAGAAAGGGATGAAAAGAAAGAGATAAGTAAAGTCCCATCAACTTCTGATATATTGTCCAAGAGCATTTCAGAATTAATGAAACGCATTTTTTCGGATGATATCGCCGAAAGGAAAGGCAATGCATCCGAGTCAAAAGAAAATGACAATAAGGATGCGGGACAGAACGAGAGAAAAGACTCTAAGGAATCTGAAGTAGAAAAGAAAGATCCTATTTTAGAAGAAATAGAAAAGATTTTAACTACTCCGGAGGGAATCAAAGCATTAATTGAGAGACATCCGGAAAAAGCTGAGTTATGGAAAAGCCAGTTGGAGGCGCTGGATACTTTGAACGATCCGGAAGCATCACCGTCTGAAATAAGAAGTGCACAAGCAAAGCTTAGCATCTTGAAAGGTCAATTGCTGGAGACGACAATGAAAGATGCTCTTTCAGACGCTGGATTTGACGTAGAAGCGCAGCAGCGTGTGGTGGAGGGAGAAAGTGGCGGTACGCGACCTGATGTCATAGCAAAGAATAATACGGATCATCCAATCGAAGTATTTGGGGTTGAGGTTAAATCAGGAGAAACGTTATCAGTTGAATGTAAATGTGGCGGTTCGGCATACATGACGAATGAACTGAATAACCATATTCCAAACCAATTATCCGGACAAGAGGGAAAGAAGATACTGGTTACCACATCCGATATCAAGGATACTCCGGCTGGCGCTGCAGATGCCGTGTGCAGACAATATGGTGCAAGGCTGGTAGTTTTGGATGTTTCTGTGGCGGATGTGGAAAATGCTATTAAGGAGGTGGCAAAATCATGAATATTTATACGGTAAGTGATGATAAGAAAGCCAGGGATATTATGCAGCTGCTTAGGCTGAATGCGGAGTGCGCAAGGCTGCATTGGTCCAGGACGATAACGGATGTTCCAAATGATGTCATTAGTTCGCTCAACACAATTGAGCAATATATAGAAACAAAAGTGATTGGGTTATGCGACTCTAAAATGAATAGCCTTGGTGATGAAGAAGAAAGACAAATGCTTGATATGATAAAAAAAGATCCATTTATCAAGGATACGCTGGGCGTTGGTGTAGTTATGCGTGGAAACCAGGCGAACGAATTGATAAAAAAGATAAAGGGGAAAAATCAGTTGAGCAAAATACAGGCTGCTGTTGAGAGTGGCATGAATGTTGTTATATTTTAATAACTGCATAAAATGTATTTACATCAGGAAGTCTACCACGATAAAGGAGCCATATAAACATGGAACAGAATTTAGATAGGAATGGGGAAAGAACTGGTGTTCTGAGTGCTTTTGGGTCGATGTTGACTGGTATTGGCAGGTTAATTATAAAATCTGAGATCAGTTCGAAGAATAATGCCTTTCAGTCAGATCTGCTGGAACTTTCAGAAGTTGCAAAAGATACAGATGTCATAAAGATGTATGCAGAATTGTCTGAAAGTCTGTCTGATTGTGCAAATATAGTTGAAGAACTGTATTCTCAGGGAATAGAGAGTTTCGACGATGAGAGTTTTTATGCACTAATGTGGGCATTAAGAAATTTATTGGTAGACCTTTTCAATCAGGTGCTAAAGTGTTCTCAGTATGATATTGAGGACGAGGCAGCATGTGTAGACTATTTGCATAAAATCCGGTTTTGGGCAAATATGTTTAATGATGGCAATAACTTTTATCAATTATATCCCTATCATTTTTTGCGAAAAATGCCGGAAATGTGGAAAAAAATTATCTTAGTTACAGATGGACTTTTGGAGCTGGATGAAGGGGAAGAAAGGGAAGAGAGTTTCAGAAATGTGATATATGATTTTGCCAGGAACATATGTGCAGATACGGAAGAAATAGCAAAACTATGCGAGAAAGAATCCTTGGGGGATGAGGATGAAGAAAGAGGGGACGAACTTTTCGATGATATGAAAAGCTATACAGATAGATTTCTAAGTGCGCTTGGACGAGCCATAGACTCATTGGAATATGAGTCTGAGAATTAGGCTTCATGGACATCATGGACAGTCGGAATTCGTTCTGGAAATGGCTGTAGCCTGTAGATTTGAGGCATTCTATCCCGCATGGCTGGCAATTAACGGATACAAAAGCCCATCCTAGAGAATCTGGGAGCTTTTCAGCCTCCTGCGTTTTCTGCCAGAACCGCCATCCATGCGGGAAAGGAGATGCTTTGCGGACGGAGTTTATCTCTAAATATCCAACAGCCTCGCAAGATCACGGAAATCGATTATCAGGTCGTCAAAAATACCGACTCGGACTGCAGAATCGAAAGAGTATTGGATATTGAGCAGATTCTCCTGAAAACAATTGACTGTCACCATCCTGCGGCGGGGATCCACAATCCAATATTCACGGACGCCGGCCTTTTGGTAGTAGTAGAGCTTGCGGATGTAATCATCTGCCGGGTTGCCAGGGGAGACGATCTCAATGATGAAATCGGGGGCACCGTTGCACCTTTTTCCGTCCAGCTTGCTTTTGTCGCATATTACCATAATATCCGGCTGAACGATGAGCAGAGGCCTGTCAGACAGCAGTACATCAAAAGGGGCGCTGAAGATGCTGCATGCCCCTTTTCTGCGGAGGATATAGTTGTTTATAATAGTAGAAAGCTGCATGGAAATGGACTGGTGGATCTGTGAAGGGCTTGCCATGTTGTAGGCAATGCCATCAAAGACTTCGACCCTTTCCCCGACCGGAAGCGCTTCATACTGCTCCAGAGTGATGGTTTCCGGCTGTAGCTGTAATGCTGGCGGCATAATATACACGTCCTTTCTTTTTATCCTATCGGCCATTCCGGGAAAGCAGCATGTCATTTCTTGCCCTGAATAAGGTCATTATACCAGAAGATGTGGGAGTTGAAAAGAAGAAACTGTAAGAACTGTATAAGGAGGAAGAAAACACTGAACTTCGCCTCGGCCACCAGACCCGGAGGCGGCGTAAAAAACGGCAGCAGCGCCCAGGAGGAGAGCCTGTGCCGCTGCTCCACGCTGTATTCCACGATTGACCGCAGATGGCTCTGGGAGAGATATTATGAGGTGAACCGCGAGGCAAGGGACAACCGCCATACCGATGCCTGCATCTATTCCCCTGGTGTAGTCATCTGCAAGACGGACGACTCTGTCCCCAAAAGGCTGGAGGAAAAGGATTTCGTAACAGTGGACGTGATTACCTGCGCCGCTCCTAATCTGCGCAGCGCGACCTCAAACCGGCATAATCCGGAGACTGGCAAGCCCGTAAAGATGGATTCCCAGGAACTGTATGCCCTGCATGTAAAGCGTGCGAAGCATATCCTCCATGTAGCGGCAGCGAATGGAGCGGATATCCTGGTTCTGGGCGCATTCGGCTGCGGCGCGTTCCGGAATGACCCGGACACAGTGGCAAAAGCCTATGGTACAGCCCTGGAGGATTACCGGGACAGGTTCGATAGCATCGTATTCGCAATTTACTGCGGCGGCAATGACAAATCCAATTTCATAGCTTTTGAGAAGCGGTTGGGAAAGTGAGGGAGTGGCTGCGCTGCAATTCCTTTGTGAATTCATGTCACTGCCATCACCCTGCACCGCTTCCGATCACAGGCGATGCCGTATTTGATGATGGTGTCCATTCCGTCAAGCGTAAGCTGCGCATCATATCCCAAGTCCTCTATCTGTGCCAAGGCCTCCAGACATCCCTTTTCCAGAGCCTCGTCTCTTGCTCTTGCAGACTTTTCCGCGGCATCCCCGGCCTTTTCGGGTTTCCGGCCACTGTCCGGTCTGCCCGGATACTTGACTTCAATGACAATGCCAATCCCCTCATCCTCAATCTCCATCAGGATGTCGCTGAATCCATCGCCCGACTCGGCATTGGAGCGGATGTACCAGTCCTCCCGGTGCGATAGGAGGCCCAGCAGAATGCCGTGATAAAAGTTTTCCTTTTTCCGTTTCCTGACGCTGGTGTCGCGGATGCTGATGGTTTTGGCCAGGTAGGCGTTGAACAGCGCCTCTATGGCCCTGCCATTGTCTGGATTTCCGTATTTGCGGTGTGTCTCCTTGGCGTTCTGAACAGGCAGGGACATGATCCCCTTGACACATTTCGGGATATGGACTGGTGGGACTGGAACCGGAGGAATCTGCTCTCCACCATAGGGAATATCAATTGGTACTGCAGTTACCTGGCGGTGGCGCTTCCGCTTCTGCTGTACTGCTTCTGGGCCGGGGAGGGGTGGAGGCGCATCCCGGCGGGAATCGGTGCCTATGTGGGAACCGGCGCTATGCTTTTACAGGGAAGCGCCAGCGGATATGCTGCGCTTGCGGCCATGTACGGAGTTCTGCTGTTTGCATCTTTGAGAGACAGGCGTAAGCTGCTGCGGTTTCTGGAAACTGCGCTGTTGCCTCCGCTGTTTAGCTTTCTGGCATGGCTGACCCAGATGGATCTGATTCTTCCCTTTGACATGGAAGCGGCGGTGGGAAGAATTTTTACGCCTCTGTGGGGGATTCCTCTGGGAGTCCTGGCAGTTGCGGCTGCGGTGCTGAGAGTGGCTTACAGAAAAGGCGGTAGGGATCGCCTGGCAAGCGGCAGGACGCTGAACATTGCATTGGCATCCGCAGCGGTATGCTTCGTGGCCTGCGTGCTGATCTTCGCAGGATGTCAGATATCGGACGAGATCTGGAGCTTTTTCGGAAGTCCCGCATTTCTCCGCCTTGGCGGGGAGTGGGGGAGCGGCCGGGGAGAGCTTTGGAGCGCCGTGTGGGGCGGATTCTGCCGAAGCGGCTTTGTGACAAAGCTTTATGGAGCGGGGCCGGACTGCTTCGCCCGCTATTTCTATGAGGTAGAGGCGCTGAATTTAGAGACGATAGGACAGTGGGAAGATGCCATATACGCAAACGCCCACAACGAATGGCTGAACATGCTGGTAAATCAGGGGATTCTCGGGGCGGCCGCTTACCTGGGCTTTTTCCTTTCGGCATTTGGCAGATTTTGGAGGATGCGCGAAAAGAACCGGAGAATGACGGCCGGAATGATGGCAGTAGGGGCATATCTGGCCAATCAGTTTTTCAGCTTTGGCCAGGTGGTATCCACGCCGCTTATCTTTCTGGTGATTGCGGTGTGTGAGAATGAGTGCCGGATGACAGAGGCCGGAAAGGGGAATAAAGATGGAAGAGAATAAAGAAAAGATACGCATAGACAAATGGAAAATCGTGGCCGTGGTCTGCGTGGCCGTGGCGGTGATAGCGGCCCTTGGGCTGATTTTCCTGCTGGGGGACTTCTTTGGGGAGGAGAGAGAATCCGAGAGCAAGATGGAGGAACTGAGAGTGGATCTGGAATCGGAGAGCCGAAAGGAAGCGCAGGGGGAGGCGGAGACTTTGCCCGGCTCGTCTGAGGAAACCGCGCCGAAGCCCCTGGAGAAGAATCCCTACGGGGAGCTGTTTGCCCAGAACGAGGACATGGCGTTCTGGCTGGTGGTGGAGGGGACGGCCATCGATTATCCCGCCATGCAGACTCCGGAGGATGAGAATTACTATCTGGAACGGGATTTTCACGGAAACGAGGACAAGGCCGGCTGTCTGATCCTGGATACGGACAGCCAGGTTGACGGGGAAAGCCCAACCACCAATCTCATCATCCACGGGCATAACATGAAAGCGGGAACCATGTTCGGCGGCCTGATGCAGTACGAAAATGAGGAATACGGAAAAGAGCATGCGCACATGGAAATCTATACGAAGACGGAGAAACGCCAGTATGAAGTGATAGCTGTCTTTTACAGCCAGGTGTATTATCCCGCGGATCTGGTGTTCAAATACTATAATTTTTTCCAGGCGGAGGATGAACTGGAATTCAACTATTTTTATGACAATATAAAGGAAATGTCCCTCTATGACACCGGGGTGACGGCACGGCTGGGGGATCATTTCCTGACCCTGTCCACCTGTGCTTACCATGTGGAGGACGGCCGGTTTGTGGTGATCGCCAAAGAGACGGGCAGGGAGGAGAAATACGAATCTGTGAATTAGGCTTGATTTATTTTCCAAGACGTATTATTATCTTCCTTAGAAAACGAAGTTCAGAATCCTGCGTCCGAAAGATTCATGAGAACGTTGAGGAAGACAAGAAACGGAGGAACAATCATGCGGTTAGGGATCAGAATACATGATACTACCAAACTTCCCTTTGAAGAGCGCATCGCGGATGTGCACAGACTGGGCTTTGCCTGCGGGCATCTGGCGCTGTCGAAAGTGATCGATGAGTTTCCCACCGGGGATGAGGCGCTGACGCCGGGACTTGCCATGTACATAAAGAATGTGTTTGCCAAAAATGAGGTGGACATTGCCGTGCTGGGGTGCTATCTGAATCTGGCTGATCCGGATAAAGAGCGGTTGGAAGAGACCATGCACCGGTATCTGGCCCATATCCGCTTTGCCTCATGGCTGGGCTGCGGTGTGGTGGGCACGGAGACCGGAGCGCCCAACGGGACCTACAGCTATACGCCGGAATGTCATACAGAGGAAGCCCTGCAGACATTTACGGCCAATTTGCGGCCCATTGTGGCATATGCGGAGAAGATGGGGGTGGTGATCGGCATAGAGCCGGTGTACCGCCATATCGTAAGCAGTCCTAAAAGGGCAAGGCGGGTGCTGGATGAGATCGGCTCCCCCAATCTCCAGATCATATTTGATCCGGTGAATCTCCTGGACGCGGAGAACTACGAAGAGAGGGACGGCATTATCCGGGAGGCTATTGAATTGCTGGGGCCGGACGTGGCAGCGGTGCATTTAAAGGACTGTGCGATGCGGGACGGAAAGCTGTTGTCCATGGGATGCGGCCAGGGAGAAATGAACTATGGACCTGTCCTGAAATTCATGAAAGAGCACAAGCCCTTTATCCATGCCACGCTGGAGGATACGAAACCGGAGAACAATCAAAGGGCAAAGCATTATATCACAAGGCTGTATCAGGAAGTCTAGGAAAAGCGGGAAGAGTGCGGATTCACAGGCCGCTTCTGCCCGGGAGAGGGTCCGGCGGCCCGCCGGCAGGGCGGCAGAAATGAGGGAGAATGTACACAGACGGTAAGATCTACATAGGACTGGCAGGAGAAAAGCGCGTGACCATGCAGTTAGACATGGCGAACCGTCACGGTCTGATCGCCGGCGCCAGCGGCACGGGGAAGACCATCACTATGAAAGTGATGGCGGAATCCTTTTCCGATGCGGGAGTGCCGGTATTTCTCTGCGACGTGAAAGGGGATGTGTCCGGGCTTGCCATGCCGGGCGTTTCCTCGGAGGGCATGGAGAAACGCATTGACAAATTCGGGATCCGGGACAGCTTCCAATACCAGGCGTACCCGGCATCGTGGAGCATACGGCGGTGATCTGTCCCAAAAGCTTTATGGGGCCTGCAGAGGAGAGCGTCAGGAACTCGGTCATGGGGGCTGACGGAATGGGGAAATATGACAGACCTGTAGACAATGAGTCCGCCTATGAGATTTTGGAAGAGCAGGCGAACCGGGACGAAGAGCGGGCCAGACTGGAGGCGGAGCGGGCTGCGCTGGAGGCGGAGCGGGCCGAGTTCGAGAAGCAGAAAGCCAAAGAGGAAGAGGCGGCCCGGAAGAAGAAAGAAAAGGAAGAGGAAGCGGCCGCAAGGAAACGGGAAAAAGAGGAAGAGGCCAGGGAGCGCAGGCGGGAGCGGGCGGCGGAGCGCCGCAGGAATCAGATTGAGCGGACGCTGATCAGTACCGGGGCCCAGGTGCTGAAGAGAGGCCTGTTCAATACCCTGTTCAAAAAGTGATAGAGGAAATAAGCGGATTACATGCAAAGAAAAGGCGGAAAATCAAATTCAAAAAGGAGAGCGGGAAGCAGATGGCTGCTTCCTGTCCTTTTTGCTGCGTGCGGATGGCTTTATATAGACGGACTGGCCTATAAAACCCTGCATGTGGAGGCGGGCGTGGAAGTGTCAGCCTCGGATTTTATGAAGAATAATGACGATAAAGCTGTCTTCTTGCCGGACAGTCAGGATTTTGACACCACGGTGCCGGGGGAATATGAGGTAAAGGTCAAATGCGGCCTTTTTACCCATAAATGCAAGCTGATCGTGGAGGACACCGTTGCCCCCGTGGCAGAGACCGTGGAGGTGCGGCGGGCACCCGGCAAGGCTTTCGGGGCGGAGGCGTTTGTGTCCAACATCACGGATGCCACCCGGGTCACGGTGTCCTACGTGACGGAGCCGGATTTTACCCAAACAGGTGAGCAGACCATCCAGGTCATCCTCACAGACAGGGGCGGAAACTGGACCGTGCTGGAAGCGGAGCTGTACCTGGCGGAGGAATACGCACAGCAGGGAAACGCCTGGCAGGGGGATGCCTATGGGGAGGACGCTGCGGCGCCGGTTATCCATGGGGCGGCGGATTTGGAGTTCTATATCGGGGACAGTATCTCCTATCGGAAGAATGTTACGGCCATCGACGACCGGGACGGGGAAGTGGAGCTGGAGGTTGATACCTCGGGCGTGGATCTGACCAGAGAGGGTGTATACCCGGTGACATACACGGCTAAGGATGGGGCGGGCAATTGCTCCAGCGTCACCGTGAACCTTACGGTAAAGAGCAGGCAGTACAGCCAGGAAGAGGTGGATGCCTGTGCGGACGCCGCGCTGGCGCAGATCATCGATCCGGGCATGAGCCTGCAGGACAAGGCATGGGCCATCTACAGCTATGTGAAAAATCACATCGCCTATATCAACCATTCGGAGAAAGGGGATCCCCTCCGGGCAGCTTACGAGGGGCTGGCGGAGGGAAAAGGGGACTGCTATGTCTATGCCTGCACCGCGAAAGTTCTGCTTACAAGGGCCGGTATTCCCAATGTGGACATTCAGAGGCGGCCCGCGGAAGTAGAGCATTACTGGAATCTGGTGGATGTGGGGGAGGGATGGCTGCATTTCGACACCACGCCCAGGACGGACAATCCCGAGATCTATCTGTGGACAGATCAGGAGCTGATGGAATATTCCAAGGAGCACGACAATGCCTTTGACTATGATACGGCCCTTTATCCGGAGATCAATTAGCCCGAAAAAATAGAAACATAGAAGATACAAACAGGAAACAACTAAGTGCATAAATAGGAAACAAATCCCTGCTAAGATGTAACCCGTCAAGGACAAAGCAGCCTGCGAGCCGGGCAGGCAGGGAGGTTTCCGCATGAAGAATTCAGGTGTTATCGGCGGCTGGGGCCCCGGGATAAAATCATATATTCTGCTCATAAAAACGAGCAATGCGGCTGCCGGTCAGGCACATATGGGGGTTCCTCCCCGCAGAAAGCCGCAGATTTCCGACATTACCAGACTCATATCAGGCATGCGGGAGAGGCTTTCCCGCTCCGGACTTTTCCGTAAGTACGGGCAGAAGCGCGGCATGAAAGGAGGCAGGCTATGCCTCTCGGTTTTGACGGTGCTTGTAAGTCTCTGGCTCCTCCAGAGGCTGCTGGTTCCCAAATACGCGGACGCAGTGGCAGAGGGCGCATTGATTGCCGCCTACTATGAGGAGGAAAAGGATTTCGACGTAATCTTTTTCGGGGACTGCGAGGTCTACGAGAGCTTTTCCCCGGCCGTTCTCTGGGAGGAATACGGCATCAACAGCTACATCCGGGGCAGCGCCCAGCAGTATATCTGGCAGTCCTACTATCTGCTGGAGGACACATTGCGGTACGAGACCCCAAAGGTGGCGGTGTTTAATGTATTGTCTCTACGGTACAGCGAGGCTCAGAGAGAGGCTTACAACCGGATGACCTTAGAGGGGATGGAATGGTCGCTTCCCAAGATCAAATCCATTCTCGCCTCCATGAAAGAGGAAGAGCATTTTCTGGACTATGTGTTCCCTATCCTGCGCTATCACTCCAGGTGGAGCGAACTGACAGACAGCGACCTGCGGTATCTCTTTGACAGGAAGCAGGTGTTCCACAATGGATACTACATGCACGTAGAAATCAGGGCGGCTCGGGATATTTCTCCGGGCAAGCCTCCCGGGAATTACCGCTTCGGCCCCAGAGCCTGGAAATACCTGGACAAAATGGCTGCTCTGTGCGAGGAGAAAGGCATCGAACTGGTGCTGATCAAGGCCCCCAGCTTGTCTCCTTTTTGGTACAGGGAATGGGAGGAGCAGGTGGAGGCGTATGCGGCGGCACATGGCCTGCGCTACATTAACTTTCTGGAGCGTCAGGAGGAGACGGGCATTGACTATGCGGTGGACACCTATGACAGAGGACTTCACCTGAATCTGTCCGGGGCGGAGAAGCTTTCCCGTTATTTCGGTGGCATCCTGTCACGGGACCTTGGGGTTTCGGACCGCAGAGGAGAGGCGCATCTTCAGGAGATCTGGCAGGAGAAGCTGGCAGCCTATGAGGCGGAGAAGCGCAGGCAGTATGGGCAGTACGGGATCCACCTGTACAGGGAGCAGCTAAAACACCGGCAGACCGAAGAAGACATGTGACCAGGAGGGAAATACATCACGCCCCCATGGATAAAGCACAGCACAAATCACAAAGAGTCCGGCTGAGAAAAGTCCGGCCGGGCAAAGCGAAAGGAGAACATCATGAAAAAAACAGGAAACACAAACAAGGCGGAAAACACAGGCATGACAGGCAGCAGAAGAAAAAGGGCAGTCAGAGGATATGCCGCCGCTCTTGCGGCAGTGGTCATGCTGCTGGCCGCAGGCTGCGGCAACGGGGAGAAAACCGCAGAAGCCGGCGAAGGAACAGCCGCGGAGGCCGGCGGGGGGATCCCCCTGGAAAGGGATGGGGGAACCATAGAGGCAGACGGGCAGCAGGCGGCCGGTGACACGGCGGGGAAAGGCTATGTGTTTACCGTAAACGGAGTGACAATGGCCATAGACGCAGAGGCCGGTCCGCTCACGGAACAGCTTGGGGAGCCCGTTTCCTACTTTGAGGGAGAGAGCTGCGCTTTTGAGGGCCTGGACAAGATTTATACCTACAGCGGTTTTGAACTGTATACTTATCCAAAGGACGGTAAGGACTACGTATCTGCCATAGTGCTGACAGACGATTCCGTAGCCACCGCAGAGGGCATTGCCATAGGAGACTCTTCGGAAAAGCTCAGCCAGGCCTATCCCGGGGAGGGCACGGAAATCTGCGGCATGCTGATTTATGAAAAGGACGATATGAAACTCGTCTTTATCATCCAGGACGGTGAGATTATTTCCATCGAATACCGGACTAAGATTCTGGGTTAAGACTTTAGACCTGTCTATAGTGCATTTTTTCCCATTGAAATGCTCTGTCAAAAAAACTATAATGATTGCATAACAGTGAGCGGTTTCTTTTTGAAAGAAAGGAAAAGAAAAGATGACAGAGATGGATTACAGACGGGAAATAAAGGAGGCGCTGTATGCCGGGCAGGAGACCCTGCGGTACTTAAGACAGGCCAAGGACTGCTTAGACAGTGCGGGAAACTGGGGAATTGTGGATATGCTGGGCGGGGGAATGTTCATCACCCTTATCAAGCGCTCCAGGATGAAAGACGCGGACGCACTGGTGCAGCAGGCCCGGGCCGCCATGAAGCGCTTTCAGAGAGAGCTGATGGATGTGGAGGATATACCGGAGTTCCATATCGAGACAGGAGACTTCCTCACGTTCGCGGACTACTTCTTTGACGGCTTTGTGGCCGATATGCTGGTGCAGTCCAAGATCAATGAGGCCAAGCGCCAGGTAGAGAACGCGATTCAGAAAGTGAACTATATTATGGCCCAGCTTAACGGGCTGTAGTATAGAACGACGATTTGACCGCTCAAGAGGATAGATTTTATGAGAACAGTAAACTTTTCCAAAAGTATGCCGAAATAATAAGCATAAGGACAGGTAAAATGCTATGGACAGCAGACAGATGTGCAGGATCTGGGTTGCTGTCCTTTTTTGTGTCTGTGCTGCCTTGGAAAAGCATTGACGGTTGGTGACATTACGGGACGTATTTTGTGACATAATCCGAAAGCAGCAGGACCGGCCTGTCGAAATAAAAAGAGGAAGTTACGTAAGAGGTGGGGCATGAGGGTCGCGATATGTGATGATGACAGGGAGAGCCGTGCCAGGCTGCGCAGCCTGATAAAGCAGCAGGAGCCGGACTGTGAGGTGGCATGCTTTGATACAGGGAAACGCCTGCTGGAGGCAAGGCAGCATTTTGATATTCTTCTGCTGGATATCCAGATGGAGGATATGAGCGGGATTGAGGTGGCCAGGGTGCTGCGCATCAACAGGGAGAGGACTATAGTGATATTCGTGACAGCCCTGAAAGAATACGCGGCGGAGGCCTTTGAGGTGGAGGCTTTCAACTATCTGCTAAAGCCTTTGGAGCCGGAGCGGTTCTGCAGAGTGTTTGAGGATGCCTGCAGAGAGGTAAAGAGGCTGGAAAGCGCAGGGGGAGGACAGCTGTTCTTCCAGACCAAAACCAGGAGCTTTGTAGTACAAAAAGACGAGATTCTGTATGTGGAAAGTCTCAGGCGCAAGGTGGAGATCCATACGCAGCGGGAAAATATCATTGTATATGCCACCATGAAAGGACTTGCCGAGCGGCTGGGGGAGGAATTCTTCCGCTGTCACAGGGGGTATCTGGTGAATCTGGCCTATGTGGCGGAGTACGGGACGGGCACGATACAGCTTCAGAACGGAGAGACCGTATATCTGGCCAGGGAGAAATACACGGAGTTTGTAAAGGCGTATACGAGATACTTGAAGACAATGTAAAGTTACATGGTTTTCGGGAGAGGGACCGCATACCGCCGAAAGGATTTACGACGTACTTGCCAAGGGAAGCAGGGAGTTAAACGAGCGGCTGCCGGAACCGGGAGGCGGATACAGTGAATGCGGACAAAGGGAATATAAGCAGATAAACACAGGAAATGACAGAAATCATAGAAATCATAGAAATGAGGGAAAAGAAATGAGGATCAGAACCGGAATCAGAAGAACTACCACACAGATGCTGAACCACAGCAGGAGAAAGACAAATCTGTCAGCGTCCAGGCGCAGCTCGCTTTTAAGCGCAGCCAGAAAAAATGCGGGCCTGAACAACACCAGGCTGGGCATGATGATGAATGCAAACAGTATCCAGAGCGCAAGGCTTCTCCGAAGCAATTATGAGAAGCTGGAGAAGTCCGCTACCTCCCTGGAAGAGCAGCTTGGGCTCCTGGCCGAGAAAGCGGATGTGGGCGGCAAAGACCTGACTGCCACCGCAGCCAATGTAGTGAAGCATTTCAACGACACCTATGAGAGACTGCGGAAATCCACAGGCATTCTAAATGATTATTACCGCCAGACCATGAAAGAGATTGCCGTCTCCAACAAAGGGAAGCTGGAGGAAATCGGGATCATGGTCCGGAATGACGGAACCCTTTCCCTGAATAAGGATAAGCTGGCAGGGGCGGACGCGGAGAAAGTAAAAGCGGCGCTGGGCGCTTCCGGGGATTTCGCAGGGCGTCTGGGGGCCGTGGCTTCCAGGGCGGCGGACAACGCAGCTGCCAGCGCTGCAAGCGCTGCCAGCCAGTATACATCCAGCGGCGCCCTGGCCAATTCCTATCTAAGCAGGTACAATTTCCGGGGCTAAGGAAGAACAGATTGGGAGGAATGACATCATGAGGATTGGAGCAGAATATGCAGGGACGGAAGCCTTGCCGGCGAAGCGGTCTAAGGAGGTGGCGGGAAAGCGCTTTAGAGAGCTTGGATATGCCGGAGGGGTATCCGGGAACAGCGGATGGGATGCGGAAAGCAGGCATCTGCCGGTACCGGAGCTTGTGGATGAAGAGGACCAGACCGACGGGAAGGCGGGCGCAGCGAAAGGCGTAGACAGCAGGTCGGAGGCGGAGAAGATTTATCAGGCCGCCGTGGCCGGCAAGCCAAACCCCATCGGAAGCATGAGGGAGGCGGCCAAGGTGCCTTACGGACATCTGGCCAAGGACGGCGTGATTGAATACAATGGCGTTGTGTTTGTGTGCGATGAGCGCACCAACAGCATTTGCCTGGGGGATATGACGGACGAGAAGAATGTGCTGAATATCCCTCTGTCCGGCGGCGGGCATCTGAAAGTGAACAGGAACAGCATCGGGCTTCTCTCCAAAGCGGCCGGCATGTTCTCGCCGGAGGATCTGAACCTGATCATGCGGGCCATCGCGGAGGATACGAAAATCCAGTCCGTGAAGAAAGAGATAGAGGACGAGGAGGCCGGCGTAGGCAACCAGCTGCGGGGCGATGGGGCCGCGGAAGCTGAAAAATCCCATGGAGAAGAGGGGGACATTTGAGTCGTCATTAAGCGGAGAAATAGGTCACGGGGATATTTTGAGTACAAACAGCAAAAGGCAAAAGTCCGGGAGGAGGTTCCGGACTTTTTTGCTGTATTCCAAAATTTTTCTTTTCTTAAGCTTGATTCTAGTGTATCATGAAAGAAAAGGCGAGGAGGTAATCATGCAATACGACATCATCATAGTAGGCGCAGGGCCGGGAGGGATTTTTTCGGCGTATGAGCTGTCAAAAGAAAATCCGCGGCTGAAAATAGCCTTGTTTGAGGCGGGACATGCCCTGGAGAAGCGCCATTGCCCCATTGACGGGGAGAAAGTGAAAAGCTGCATCGGCTGCAGGTCCTGCTCCATCATGAGCGGCTTTGGAGGCGCAGGGGCCTTTTCCGACGGAAAATACAACATTACCAATGACTTCGGGGGAACCCTCCACGAATTTATCGGAAAAAAGCAGGCCATCGACCTTATGGAATACGTGGACACCATCAACATGGAGTACGGCGGGGAGGGCACAAAGAAATATTCCACAGCCGGGACCAGGTTCAAGAAAATCTGCATGCAGAACAAATTAAAGCTTCTGGATGCCTCGGTGCGCCATCTGGGCACGGACATCAATTTCGTAGTGCTGGAGAACCTGTACGCGGAACTGAAAGAAAAGGTGGAGTTTTACTTTGACACCCCCGTTGACTCTATTTCGCTGACAGAGGGCGGCTACGAGGTGCATTGCAAGGAGGAGACCTACACCTGCGAAAAGTGCATCGTCTCCGTAGGCCGCAGCGGCAGCAAATGGATGGAGAAAATCTGCGGGGAGCTGGAGATTCCCACGAAATCCAACCGTGTGGACATCGGCGTGCGGGTGGAACTGCCGGCGGTGATCTTCTCCCATCTCACGGACGAGCTCTACGAGAGCAAGATCGTATACCGGACGGAGAAGTTCGAGGACAATGTGCGGACGTTCTGCATGAATCCTTACGGGATTGTAGTCAATGAGAACACCAACGGCATCGTCACCGTCAACGGCCACAGCTTCGAAAGCCCCGAGAAGCGCACGGAGAATACGAACTTTGCCCTGCTGGTGGCAAAGCATTTCTCCGAGCCTTTTAAGGACAGCAACGGCTACGGAGAGAGCATTGCAAGGCTTTCCAACATGCTGGGAGGCGGCGTCATTGTCCAGCGCTTCGGGGATCTGGTGAGGGGACGGCGCAGCAACGCCACCCGGATTGCGGAGGGCATGGTGACGCCCACCCTGGCGGCCACGCCCGGGGACTTAAGCCTGGTGCTGCCCAAACGCATACTGGACGGCATCATGGAGATGATCTACGCCCTGGACAAGATCGCCCCGGGCACGGCCAACGACGATACCCTGCTCTACGGGGTGGAGGTAAAGTTCTACAACATGGAGGTAGAGTTGGACGAAAATCTGGAATCCAGACATAAGGGACTCTACATCATCGGCGACGGCAGCGGCGTGACCCATTCCCTGTCCCATGCCTCCGCCAGCGGAGTGTACGTGGCCAGACGGATTTTAGAAAAATCATAAAGCCGAAGAGACTTTATCTTTAGTGCCATCGCGCAGCGATTAAAACCGAAAAGTCACGAAGGCGCACGAGAGGAACTTTCAAGAGAGCATTATCGAATGAAAGTTTCTCTCATGGGTTGTGCGCCGAAGAGACTTTATCTTTAGTGCCATCGCGCAGCGATTAAATATAGGAGGAAACGGTATGGCGATTCTGGTAGGAGAAAACGGCAGACTCTTCAGTCTGCAGACAAAGGACGGAACATATCAGATGTATGCGGACGAAAAAAATGTATTGCTGCATACCTATTATGGAAAGAAAATCGAGGCGGAGAATGTATCGGACCTGATTTACCGGTCGGACGTAGGCTTTTCCGGGAATCCTCCGGAGGCCGCCGGGGACAGAAGCTACTCCCTGGACTGCCTGCCCCAGGAGCTTCCCTCCTGCGGCGTGGGAGATTACAGAGAGGAGTGCGTCTCCATCCGGCACGAGGACGGAAGCCTGGCGGCGGATTTTCGCTTTGCGGGGTATGAGGTCAGAAAGGGCGCGTACAAATTGCCCGGTCTGCCCGCCCTGTACGATGGCGGACAGGAGAGCGACACTTTGGTCATCACCATGCGGGAGAAAGCCTCGGATGTGACGGCGTATTTGTACTACGGAGTGTTCGAGAGAGAGAACGTAATCACCCGGGCCGTCAGGGTGGAGAATAAGGGAGACAAAGAGGTAGTCCTGGAGAGGTGTCTCTCCGCCTGCCTGGATTTCCAGTACGGGTCATATGATTTTATCACATTCTGCGGGAGACATGCCATGGAGCGGGTACCCGAGCGGACAGCCATAGGGCGCACGAAACTGGAGATCGGCAGCCTGCGGGGGACCTCCAGCCATCAGTACAACCCGGCCGTGATCTGCTGTGAGGCCACAGCCGGTGAGGAGCATGGGGACTGCTACGGTCTGTGCCTGGCCTACAGCGGCAATTTCCTGGCCTGCGCCCAGATGGACCAGAGGGGCCAGACCAGGGCGCTCATGGGCATTCACCCCGGGCGGTTCTCTTACCTGTTAAAGGCAGGGGAGTCCTTTGACGCGCCCCAGGTGATCCTGAGCTACTCGGACGAGGGGCTGACAAAGCTCTCCCATCAGTACCACCGGATACTGCGGAATCATATGTGCAGGGGCGCATACCAGCACAGCAAGAGACCGATCCTGATCAACAACTGGGAGGCTACCTATTTTGACTTCAACGGGGAGAAGATTCTGAACATTGCCAGACAGGCAGCGGAGCTGGGGATAGAGATGCTGGTGCTGGACGACGGGTGGTTCGGCAAGCGTGACAGCGACTACAGCGGCCTGGGAGACTGGTACGTGAATGAGAAGAAGCTTGGGGGTTCGCTGGCAGAGCTGAGCGGAAAGATTCACGATATGGGCATGAAATTCGGCCTCTGGGTGGAGCCGGAGATGATTTCCGAGGACAGCGACCTGTACAGAGCCCATCCGGAATGGGCGGTGCGGATTCCCGGCAGGGAGCCCAATCGGGGCAGGAGTCAGCTGGTGCTGGATTTATGCCGTCAGGATGTGAGGGATTATCTGTTTGAGACCCTGTCGGGGCTTCTGCGGGAGGCTTCGGTGGACTACGTGAAATGGGATGTGAACCGGAGCACCTGCGACCTGTACAGCAATGCTCTGGGAAAAGAGCGGATGGGAGAGGTGTCCCACAGACTTATCTTAGGAATGTATGAGCTATTGGAGCGGCTGCTGACCGCATTCCCGAATCTGCTGCTGGAGGGCTGCAGCGGAGGCGGCGGGCGCTTTGATGCGGGGATGCTCTACTATGCGCCCCAGATCTGGTGCAGTGACAATACGGACGCCGTGAACAGGCTGCAGATTCAGTACGGCACCTCCTTTTTCTATCCGGTCAGCGCCGTGGGTTCCCATGTGTCCGCGGTGCCAAACCACCAGACCGGCCGCGTCACCTCTTTTGCCGCCAGAGGGCATGTGGCGCTGGCGGGAAGCTTTGGCTACGAACTGGATCTGAACAAGGTTACAGAGGAGGAAAAGGAGCTGGTGAAGCAGCAAGTGGCCCAGTTCCACAAGTACAATACCCTTATCAGGGAGGGCGACTACTACCGTATCCAGGCTCCGGGAGGGCGGTTTAGCGCCTGGGAGTTCGTGAACCGGGAAAAAGAACACGCCCTGCTGACGCTGGTGATGACTTCCGCGGAGGGGAACGCGCTTCCGGTGCATGCGGCCGTAAAAGGGCTTGACCCTAAAAAGCAGTACCGCTGCTCCGTGAACGGCCATGTCCACAGCGGCCGGACCTGGATGAACGCCGGCCTGACCCTGGCGCGGGTGCCCGGGGAGTACGAGAGCGTTTTGATTGAATGGAACGAGGTGTGAACGGAAACAGGCAGTGCGCCCTTGTAGCAAAAAGCCCCGCGGCAGAGTACGAAGTCGAATCTGCCGCGGGGGGTTAGGGCGTTGTAAGGCGCTCAGCCATCCAGCTCCTCAGTCAGCCTCTCAAGCTCTGCGATGATCTCCCCGATATATGCGATAGTGTCCAACAGAGGCTCATCTGTGGTAATGTCGATTCCCGCCAGTTTTGCCAGACCGATGGGATCCAAAGTGCTCCCCGCAGCCAGCACTTTCTTCCAGTCTTCCACCGCGGGCGCGCCCTCTGCCTCAATCCGCTTGCATACTTCCGTGGCCACGGTAAGCCCCGCGCTGTAGGTGTAGGAGTACAGGCCCATGTAGTAATGGGGCTGACGCATCCAGGTCCGGGCCGCGTCGTCGGAGATCTCCACATCCTCCCCCCAGAATGGAGAGGCCCTTTTCGATATAGTTCTTAGACTTCAGCAGATAATGGGCCATCAGCAGCTCGTTCATGCTCTCTCTGATCGTCCAGACAGGCGTTGATGGCCTGGGGAGTGCATAGCTTACCCTTGTAATCCGCTGCCATCCGCTCAGCCAGGGCTTTCATTTTTTCCATGTCCGCGGACATTTCTTCCTCTGTGACATAGATGGAGGACAGATCCCAGGTCAGCTCCACCGGGACATCCTTTCGTGATTTCAGTTCCATATACAGATCCTCCTTATCTAAAATGGAAATATTCTGCTAAATCCATGCAATCAGTTTACCGGAATATGGGGAGAAATGCAAGGAAGACAGGGGAGCTTTGAAAAAAATTTGAAATCATTGGCATATTATGGTATAGTTGCTAATGGTTTCATATAAATAAGGGAAGCAAAAGACTGGAAAGGACGGCAATGGATATGCGAAGCAATTTGACTACGCTCTGCTACATAGAAAATGAAGACAGTTATCTCATGCTTCACCGGGTAAAAAAAGAGGTTGATATCAACAAGGACAAATGGATAGGCGTAGGCGGTCATTTTGAAGCCGGGGAATCGCCGGAGGAATGTCTGTTGCGGGAGGTGTACGAGGAGACGGGGCTTACGCTGACTTCCTGGAGGCTGCGGGGGATTATTACTTTCGGTACCGATACCTATGATACGGAATACATGTTCCTATACACGGCGGACGAATATACCGGTGTCATGACGGACTGTAATGAGGGGACATTGGAGTGGGTGCCAAAAGAGGCGGTGTGCGAGCTGCCTATCTGGGAGGGGGATAAGATTTTTTTCCGGCTTCTGGGGGAGGATGCGGACTTCTTTTCCCTGAAGATGTTCTATGAGGGGGACAGACTTGTGGAGGCCGTTCTGGACGGACGTGACTTATTGGAAGCGGAAGCGGCTGAGAGTGTGGAAACGGTTTAGACGGCGGAAGCGGCTGAATCGATGGCAACGATTGAGATGGCTGAAGCAGTTGAAGAGACGGCAACGATTGAGACGGCGGGAAGCGGCTGAATCGGTGGCAACGATTGAGATGGCTGAAGCAGTTGAAGAGACGGCAACGATTGAGACAGCGGAAGCGGTTGAATCGCTGGCAACGATTGAGATGGCTGAAGCAGTTGAAGAGACGGCAACGATTGAGACAGCGGAAGCGGTTGAATCACTGGCAACAGTTGAAGAGACGGCAACAATTGAGACAGCGGAAAGCAGGGAAATAGCGGAAATTTCGGCAACGGCGGAAAGAGAGGTTGAAATATGTGCGGAATAGTAGGGTTTACGGGAAACAGTCAGGCGGCCCCCATCCTTTTGGACGGCCTGTCCAAGCTGGAGTACAGGGGATATGATTCGGCGGGCATGGCAGTCCGCGACGGGACTGACAATGTGGAGATCGTAAAGGCAAAGGGGCGTCTGCGGGTTCTGGCGGAGAAGACCAACAACGGCGCCGCCCTGGCAGGTACCTGCGGTGTGGGGCATACCCGCTGGGCCACCCACGGTGAGCCCAGCGAGGCAAACGCCCATCCCCACTGCAGCGACGATCTGAATGTAGTAGGCGTCCACAACGGCATCATTGAAAACTATCAGGAGCTGAAAGATAAGCTCCTGCGCAAGGGCTACAAGTTCTATTCCGGCACGGACACGGAAGTGGCCGTAAAGCTGGTGGACTATTATTACAAAAAATACGAGCACACCCCTGTGGACGCCATCAATCATGCCTGCGTGCGCATCCGGGGCTCCTATGCGCTGGCGCTGATGTTCCGGGATTATCCGGGGGAAATCTATGCCGCCCGCAAGGACAGTCCTCTGATCATCGGTGTGGCGGACGGGGAGTCTTTCCTGGCATCTGACGTGCCGGCGATCCTGAAATATACCCGCAGCGTCTACTACATAGGCAATCTGGAGCTGGTCCGCCTGCAGAAAGGCGCTGTGACATTCTACAATCTGGACGGCGACGAAATCCAAAAGGAGCAGGTGGAGATCACATGGAACGCAGAGGCAGCGGAAAAGGCCGGCTTTGAGCATTTTATGATGAAAGAGATCCACGAGCAGCCCCGGGCCGTGCGGGACACCCTGAACGCGGCGGTTCGGGAGGGGAAGATCGACCTGGCCGACGTAGGGCTGTCGGAGCCGGAGATTGAGAAAATCCGGGGGATCCATATCGTGGCCTGCGGCTCCGCCTACCATGTGGGGGTGGCGGCTCAGTATGTGATGGAGGATCTGGCGGGGATACCGGTCAGGGTGGAACTGGCATCGGAGTTTCGCTACCGCAGGCTGTTCCTGGACGAGGAGACTTTGGTGATCATCGTAAGCCAGTCCGGGGAGACGGCGGACAGCCTGGCGGCTCTGCGGGAGGCAAAAGCACATGGCGCAAAGACCCTGGCCATCGTCAATGTGGTGGGCTCCACCATTGCCAGGGAGGCGGATCATGTGTTCTACACCCTGGCCGGGCCGGAGATCGCGGTGGCTACCACCAAGGCCTACAGTACCCAGCTTGCGGCCTCCTATGTGCTGGCCATTGAGTTCGGCAGAGTCCGGGGCGTGCTGGACGAGGAGAGGTACAAGGGGCTTATCTCAGAGCTTCTGACCATTCCGGACAAGATCGAGAGGCTCCTGGAGGACAAGGAGCGCATCCAGTGGTTCGCTTCAAAGCAGGCACACGCTAAAGATGTCTTTTTCATCGGCCGTGGCATCGACTATGCCATCAGCCTGGAGGGGAGCCTGAAGATGAAAGAGATCAGCTACATCCACTCGGAAAGCTACGCGGCAGGGGAGCTGAAGCACGGCACCATCAGCCTGATCGAGGACGGTACCCTTGTGATCGGCATCCTGACCCAGCAGGAGCTCTATGAAAAGACCAGGAGCAATCTCCTGGAGTGCAAGAGCAGAGGGGCCTATCTGATGGCACTGACCACCTACGGTAATTACAATATTGAAGACAGCGCAAACTTTGTCTGCTACATCCCCAAGACGGATCCCCGCTTTTCCGCCAGCCTGGCGGTGATTCCGCTGCAGCTCCTGGGTTATTACGTCAGCGTGGCAAAGGGGCTGGACGTGGATAAGCCCCGGAACCTGGCCAAGAGCGTGACGGTGGAGTGAGTCTCTTATTTTTGGAATCGAAAAACAGACTGGCATTGTTCAAACATAGTTAAGTGTTTGAAAATACCGAAAAACTGGGATTAGAAACTATACAAGAGAATGAACGATAACAGAAGAAAGATACTGTCTGGCCTTGACAGTATCTTTCTTCTGTGCTATAAGTGTATTAAGAAGATTAATACACTTATAGCTTTTAATACAAGCCAGAAATGCAGATTAGGAGCACCCAAAATGCGCAAGGCACCTGGGGAGTTGACACCAGTGCGCTGGCGGTGCACCAGTCGGGAAAGGAAGAAAGGATGATTTTGCTGGATTATCGGGATAAGCGCCCCATCTATGAGCAGATGGTGGAGAAGCTGGAGAATCTGATTACAAGCGGCGGCCTGGAGGCTCTGACCAAAATGCCCAGCGTCCGCAGCCTTGCCATGGAGCTTTCCGTGAATCCCAACACGGTTCAGCGGGCCTACGCCCAGTTGGAGCAGGACGGCTATCTCTATACCGTGTCCGGCCGGGGCAGCTTTGTGACGGCTCCGGAGGAGTGGAGGGAGAACAAACAGGCCAAGGTTCTGCGGGAATGGCAGACTGCCACCAGGCAGGCCAGGGAGGCCGGGATTTCGAGAGAGAGGCTTTTTCAGGAATTGGGCGGGATCTACGGAGGGAACCAGGCATCCGGGCAGGGGTCAGGGCCTTGGCGGGAGACAGCCTTTGCCGGACAGACAGGAAGAGAACCGGACAGCCGGGAAGCGGAACAGGCAGCAGGGAGGACATTCAATGATTGAATTCACGAATATAGTCAAACGCTTCGGCGACATTCAGGCTATGGACAATGTAAGCGCCTCTATCGAGGAGGGCCATGTGTTCGGCCTCATCGGGACCAACGGCGCGGGAAAGTCCACTTTGATGCGGCTTGCCGCCGGAGTACTTGAGGCGGACCAGGGCAGCGTGGCAGTGGATGGGGAACCTGTTTACGACAACTCCGCCGCAAAGGGAAAAATCTTCTATATCTCCGACGACCAGTATTTTTTCAAAAACGGAACGCCGCGAGACATGCTGCGCCTCTACCAGACCTACTATCCGGACTTTGACGGCGGAAAATGGCATGAGCTGATGGAGAAGTTCGGCCTGGATGAGAGGCGCAAAGTGAACACTTTCTCCAAGGGCATGAAGAAGCAGCTGTCCATTCTCTGCGGCATATGCGCGAACACCAAATATCTGCTCTGCGACGAGACCTTTGACGGTCTGGATCCCGTCATGCGTCAGGCGGTAAAGGCGCTGTTTGTCAGCGAGATCGAAAAGCGGGGGCTGACGCCGGTCATCGCTTCCCACAATCTCCGGGAACTGGAGGACATCTGCGAGACCGTAGGCCTCTTGCACAAGGGAGGGATTTTGTTTGAAAAGGATCTGGACGAGATGAAGCTGAACCTCCACAAGATTCAGTGCGTCATAAAGGAGGAGGGGATGCTTGACAGGATACGGGAACGTCTGGAGATCCTGACCATGGAGAACAGAGGCGCCCTCTACACCTTTACGGTGAGAGGGCGGAGGCAAGCAGTGGACGAATTTATGGAACAGCTCTCCCCGATTTTCTACGAACTGCTGCCATTGTCCTTAGAGGAGATCTTCATCAGCGAAACGGAGGTGAAAGGGTATGACGTCAAAACGCTTCTTTTTTAAGGTTCTGCGGGAGGATATGAGACATAAAACCTGGATGCTGGCGCTGTCTGCCCTGAGCAGCTTTCTGATGATCATGGTGGTGTGGCTGATCTGGTGGAGCAATCAGAGGGGCATCGCGGAAACGGTGGAAAACGGCCTTTCCCGTTTTGAGGCGGACAGCAGAGCCTTTGCCGTCAGGGAGACCATTTCTTTCTTCGGGGAATTTGTGACCATAATGGGAGGGACAGTGGCTATTTTCGGGGCGGTCATAACAGGGCTCTTCGGCTTCCGGTATGTATTTCACAAAAATATGGCGGACGTATATCACAGCCTGCCCGTAAAACGGGGCACCCTGTTCGCCGCAGGCGCCTTGAACGGCTTTCTGATCTGGTTTGTGCCCTTTCTGGTCTTTTTCCTGCCCACCGTGGCTCTGGCGGCAGGGTTTCTGAACAGTCTGGGCGCGTCCGGAGAGTTCATGGGGGCGCTTGCGGGGACGGCGGCGCTGACCGTAGCGGCGCTGGTTACCGCTTTTTTGCTGGTGTACGGCCTGACGCTGACGGCGGTGATGCTGAGCGGCAATATCCTGAACACGCTGGTGAACATGGGGATCCTGGGCTTTGGAGCCATCAGCGTATACGGGCTGGTGTACGCTTTCTTCCTGAACTATATGGACCGGTTCTTGGACTTCTGGGATTGGAACCGTATCCCATACGCTTCCCCGCTTTTTTCCGCCCCGGTGCTGCTGTATCGGAGAGCGGTCACGGCTCAGGATCCGGGGGCGTTCTTTATGAGTATGGCAGTTAATTTATGCCTGGCGGCCGCGCTCCTGGCGTGCGCATGGCGTCTGTACCGGCACAGAGCCTCGGAACTGGCGGAGCGCGGAACGAAGAACAGGGCGGCCATGGCTCTGATGCGGATCGTGGCAGGTACTGTGGCGGGCATGGGAGGGTGGTTTCTGTTCATGGCCTTTACCAATGACCAGACCGTTCTATGGGGGATTTTTGGCCTGGCGTTTGGCGGAATCCTGTGCCTGGGGGTGCTGGACATTATTTTCGCCATGGACTTTAAAGCTTTTTTTGCCCACAAGTGCCAGATGGGGGCGGTGCTTGGGGCGGTGCTGCTAGTCTGCTTCGGGTTCTGCTGGGACTGGGCGGGCTATGACGACTATCTGCCAAAGAAAGAGAACATTGCCGAGATCGGCATCGGCGCCGCGGGAGGGTTCAGCAACCGCTATATCGACGATGACTCCGGATATTCGCCGCTTCACACCATGCATTTTCAGGATGCGGATGCCCTTTACGCCTATCTGGAAAAGGCTGTGGCAAATGACACGGACAGTGGCTGGCAGATCGCAGTCCCCACAAAGGTCACGCTGAAAAACGGCAGAAGCTATTACAGACAGTACTACATGGGCAGGAACGATGTGGAGCTGCTCTGGCCTTTGTTCAGCAGCGAAGAATATCTGAGAGCCGCATTCTGCCTCGACCCGGAGATGCTGCGGGACTGCAAGGAGTTTAGCTTACAGCGGCTAGGGAATGGAGAGAAGCTTCGGCGAACGGACTTTGCCAGAGGAATGTTGGAGGGGATCATGGAGGCCTATAATCAGGATGT
Organism: uncultured Acetatifactor sp.; assembly: GCA_910584235.1. Classification (GTDB taxonomy): domain Bacteria; phylum Bacillota; class Clostridia; order Lachnospirales; family Lachnospiraceae; genus Acetatifactor. Next base: position 13,877 of record CAJTZD010000011.1, on the reverse strand, counting down.
CCTGGAGGATCCGGAAGGGGCTTTTTGGGGAGAGGGCAGGCGCCTGGCGTGCATGGCCTTTGTCATAACGGACAAAAGCGGTTCGAGAGTCTCTGTCAGCATAAATGTCTCAGACACCATGGAGCGCACAGTGGAGGCTTTGCGGAACGCAGGGTTCGGAGAATGGGTGTCCGTTATCGCCCCGGCGGAACTGACGTCCGTCATGCTGGAACTGCCTGTCGGTTTAGAGGAGGATCTGAGCGCCGGGCAGCGGATCTCCATTGCCAGGGAGTACTACGGAGTGCCGGAGGCCGGGACGGAGGATGCCCTGCACGAAGATGCCGAAAGCATTGTAAGCGCCGAGACAAGGGAGGATTGGGAGTATGGCGCAAGGAGATATGCTGTGGAAATCACGGATCCGGCGCAGATTGCGGAACTGCTGGAACTGCTGGACTACGCGGAGCCGTCCCGCGGCGAAAGGCTGTTCCAGGAGGGCTGCATAGAGATTCCCTGTACGGATAAAGAGGGGAACCAATATCAGCGTTTCTATCTGAAAAAAGGCGTGCTTCCGGAAAAATATATCCTGATGTTTGGGGAAAGTTCATAAATTATTGATGAAATATTCATATCTTGGGGCAGCTTTATATTGAATACACTGGACAAATCTGGTACAATAGAGGACAGGGTTCTGATAGACAGCCAAAGAAAGGTATGAATAACTGTGAAGATAATCGATAAGGTATTTGGCACCCACAGCGAGAGAGAACTGAAACGGATCGCGCCCCTGGTAGAAAAGATCGAGGCGCTGCGGCCGAAGATGATGGAGCTGTCCGATGAGGAGCTGAAAGCGAAGACACCGGAATTCAAAAAGAGGCTGGCGGAGGGGGAGACGCTTGACGACCTGCTCCCCGAGGCCTATGCCACGGTGCGGGAGGCCGCCAGGCGCGTGCTGAACATGGAACACTTCAAGGTACAGCTCATCGGCGGCATTATTCTCCATCAGGGACGCATCGCGGAGATGCGTACCGGTGAAGGAAAGACGCTGGTGATGACGCTGCCCTCCTATTTGAACGCCCTGGCGGGAAAGGGCGTGAACGTGGTGACGGTCAATGACTATCTGGTAAAGCGCGACTCGGAGTGGATGGGACAGATCCACGAATTCCTGGGGCTTTCCGTGGGCATGGTCTTAAACAGCATGACCAGTGAGGAAAGGCAGAAAGCTTATCAGTGCGACATCACTTATGTGACCAATAACGAGCTGGGCTTCGACTATCTGCGGGACAATATGGTCATCTACAAGGAGCAGCTGGTTCTGCGGGGGCTGCACTACTGTATCATAGACGAGGTGGACTCGGTGCTCATAGACGAGGCCAGGACGCCGTTAATCATTTCAGGTCAGAGCGGCAAATCCACCGCTCTCTACGAGATGTGCGACCTGCTGGCCCGCCGGATGCAGAGAGGCGAGGACGTGGCTGAACTGACCAAGATGGACGCTATCATGGGCGTGGTCCAGGAGGAGAGCGGGGACTTCATCGTCAACGAAAAGGACAAGGTCATCAACCTCACCGAGGCCGGGGTGAAAAAGGTGGAGGACTTCTTCCACATCCAGAACTATGCGGATCCCGAGAACCTGGAGATCCAGCACAATATTATACTGGCCCTCAGGGCACACAATCTGATGTTCCGCGACCAGGACTACGTAGTCAAAGATGATCAGGTGCTGATCGTAGACCAGTTCACGGGACGTATCATGCCCGGACGGCGCTATTCCGACGGCCTGCACCAGGCCATAGAGGCCAAGGAGCATGTAAAGGTGAAGCGGGAGAGCAAGACCCTGGCCACCATCACGTTCCAGAATTTCTTTAATCTGTTCGAGAAAAAATGCGGCGCCACCGGTACGGCCCTGACGGAGGAAAAAGAGTTCCGTGAGATCTACGGCATGGACGTGGTGGAGATTCCCACCAATGTGCCCGTGATTCGTAAGGACCTCCAGGACGCGGTGTACAAGACCAGGCAGGAGAAGCTGAAAGCCATCGTGGACGCGGTGGAGGAGGCCCACGCCAAGGGGCAGCCCGTGCTGGTGGGTACCATCACCATTGAGGCCAGTGAGGAGCTGAGTAAGCTACTGAGCAGGCGGGGCATCCAGCATAAGGTGCTGAACGCCAAATTCCACGAGATGGAGGCTGAGATTGTGGCAGACGCCGGTATCCACGGCGCGGTCACCATCGCCACCAATATGGCGGGCCGCGGTACGGATATCAAACTGGACGAGGAGTCCAGGGCGGCAGGGGGCTTAAAGATCATAGGCACGGAGCGCCATGAGTCCAGGCGTATAGACAATCAGCTCCGGGGACGTTCCGGCCGTCAGGGAGATCCGGGCGAGTCAAAGTTTTATATTTCCCTCCAGGACGACCTGATGCGTCTGTTCGGCTCCGAGCGGCTGATCGGCATGTTCAACAGACTGGGCGTGCCCGAGGGACAGGAGATCGAGCACAGCGCCCTGACCAACGCCATCGAATCCGCCCAGAAGAAGATAGAGAACAATAACTTCGGCATCCGCAAGAACCTGCTGGAATATGACAGGGTTATGAGCGAGCAGAGGGAGATCATCTATGACGAGCGCCTGAGAGTATTAAACGGCGAGAGCATGCGGGATTTCATCTACAAGATGATCACGGATATCGTGGAGAACTGCGTGGACATGAGCATCAATGACGATGCGGATGTGGCGGATTGGAACTTCGGCGAGCTGAACACCCTGCTGATTCCCACCATTCCCGTGGAGCCCCTTACGCCGGCGCGCGTGGCAAAGCCCAAGAAGAACAGCTTAAAGCAGCAGCTGAAAGAGGAGGCGGTCAAGCTCTACGAGAGCAAGGAGGCCGAATTCCCCAATGCCGAAGCCATCCGGGAACTGGAGCGGGTGATCCTGCTAAAGGTCATCGACAGAAAGTGGATGGATCACATTGACGACATGGAGCAGCTGCGCCAGGGCATCGGCCTGCAGGCCTACGGCCAGAGGGATCCTTTGGTGGAATACAAGATGAGCGGTTACGACATGTTCGATGAGATGACCCAGAACATCAAGGAAGAGACCGTGCGGATGCTGCTGCACATCAAGGTGGAGCAGAAGGTGGAGCGGGAGCAGGTGGCCAAGGTCACCGGCACCAACAAGGACGACTCCGTGGCAAAGGCCCCCGCCAAACGCGCCAATGCCAAGATTTATCCAAACGATCCCTGCCCTTGCGGCAGCGGAAAGAAATATAAGCAGTGCTGCGGGCGGAAAGTGTAAGAAGAAGTTCATAACTATTTTGGAAATGGTGGACATGATTCTGGACGGCTGCAAAAGCATTGACGAAGCGAAAGAAAAAGTCGAAAAGCTGATTAGACAACGCAAGAAGCAGAAAGAGAAGAACGAGTAAGTTCTCAAAAATCCCGATAGAGGAATTATAAGGAAGAAGGTGACGTTAAGTGGTAGAATTAGATCAGATGAAGACGGAACTACAGTCTTACGAAACTCCATTAGCGGAAGTGAGGGATTCACTTTGACCCCGCTAATAAGAGCAAGCGGATCGAAGAATTAGAGCGGGAGATGGAAGCCCCCGGCTTCTGGGACGATCCCGACAGTTCCAACAAGAAGATGAAAGAACTGAAAGAGTTGAAGAACATCGTGGAGGGCTGCAATAAGCTTTCCGGCCAGTACGAGGACATCCTCACCCTCATCGAGATGGGCTATGAGGAGAACGATGCTTCTTTGATTCCCGATATCAGGCAGGAACTGGATGAATTCATCAGCCAGTTCGAGTCTCTGCGCATCGGCACCCTCCTCTCCGGAGAGTACGATGCCAACAATGCCATCCTGAAGCTGAACGCAGGCGCAGGGGGCACCGAGAGCTGCGACTGGTGCAGCATGCTCTACCGCATGTACACCAGATGGGCGGAGCGCAAGGGCTTCGCGGTGGAGGTGCTGGACTTTCTGGACGGGGACGAGGCCGGGATCAAGTCGGTGACTTTCCAGGTCAACGGCACCAATGCCTACGGATACCTGAAATCCGAGAAAGGCGTGCACAGACTGGTGCGCATTTCTCCTTTCAACGCCCAGGGCAAGCGGCAGACCTCCTTTGTGTCCCTGGACGTAATGCCGGACATCGAGGAAGACCTGGATGTCGAGATCGACGAGAAAGACCTGCGTATAGACACCTACCGCAGCAGCGGCGCCGGCGGACAGCATATCAACAAGACCTCCTCCGCCATCCGTATCACCCATATCCCCACGGGGACAGTGGTACAGTGCCAAAACGAGCGCAGCCAGTTCCAGAACAAGGACAAGGCCATGCAGATGCTGAAAGCAAAGCTGTTCCTGTTAAAGCAGGAGGCAAACGTGGAGAAGCTTTCGGATATCCGTGGAGAGGTAAAGGACATTGGCTGGGGGAACCAGATCCGCTCCTATGTGCTCCAGCCCTACAAGCTGGTAAAGGATCTGCGGACGGACGTGGAGACGGGCAATACGGATGCCGTGCTGGACGGGGCATTGGATCCTTTTATCAACGGCTATCTGAAATGGATCAGCCTGTCCCAGAAGCAATCGTAATACAAAAACCGGATGCCTTGCCGTATGAGACGGCAGCGCATCCGGTTTCCTTTTGCCTGCAGGCTGTAAGAGACTTAAGCCTCTTTGGGATTCATCAGATCCAGGAAAAAGTAAGTGTATGTCATCTGCATATAAGGCTCCAGCCATAAAAAGCCGATGCCAAGGCTTAAGATACACAAAAACATCAACGGCAGAAAGCCCAGCTCCAGCAAAAACAGCCGCATCCGGTTCCCTTTCATAAGCCGCCAGCTCTGCTGCAGAGCCTCCTTTCCGGATCTGTCCGGGAAGTCCAGCATCAGGAAGAAAGAGAATGCGATGCCCAGGGAGACGGGGACGTAGGCAAATAATCCGACTACCAAAGCGATCAGCGCCGGAAGCAGCCATTTGGGATCCATAGTGGTCCGGAACTTGTCGGTGAAATACTGGCCCGGTCCCAGAAAAACCGTATTGCACAGAACCATGGCTGCGGAAATGAAGAGCGCTTTTTTCGAGTCGTTTTGGAAGCCGTAGAACAGATCTCTGACAAAAGGCTGCTGGCCGCAGGCAATATTGAGGAAATAGAGGGCTATCCCCGCATTCATCACGCCCAAAAGGATATTGGCGGCCAGGAACACCACATCAAAGAAAACGGTCACAGCCTGTACCGCGCCTGCTGAGCCGGTCATGTCATAGACGGATCTCATGGTGGAATTGGCCACGGAATTGATGAAAAGCCGTGCAACCCAGGATACCACGGCGCTTAAGAAAAAAATCAATATGGCGCCGCCGTACCTGCCTTCCAGCCGGTCCTTGGCCGTGTTTTTCAATTCATAGTTTTTCTTATACTGTTTCATGTGTCGGGTTTCTTCTCCCTTGGAATTTTCCTGATCAAAAGCCGGCGGCTATACCGCGTAATCCAGGTTCATGCCTGCGTATTTGATCCGGTCCGCATTTTTTAAATCCTGCTGATAAGGATTCTCTTCATTATAATACTTGATCTGGGTGCGGGTCGTCCCTCCGGACACATAGGAGCGCCCGCATTCCGGACAGATTGCCGTATGGATGGATACGGAGGCGGAGACTACCTTTCCGTCATCTTTTGCCGCCTTTTTATAGGCATTGGATACATGCTCCTGCTCATGGGCCCGCACTGCAGAGGCCGCTCTCTCCGGAGACACATGCTGTGCGCTTTTGAAAGAAACCATCTCGTCGGAGCCGTCCTTGTACTTCCGGTTCTTGCAGGTCTGGCATTCTTCCGCGGGGTCTTCAATGCCGTACTTTCCTTTTTCCCCTTTCGCCTTGTCCTCCGGGAACGAACGCCCGTCGATCATGACTTTCCGGCGCTCATCCTCCGCCCCGGGCATGCCGCTTCGACCTGCGGCGGTGCCGCCGGTCCGTCCCATGCCGGCCTGCACATTGTTAAAATACGGAGATTGCATCTCATTTACCGGTGATATCATCATATTAAAGTCCTCCTGTGATTACTTTTCAAAAGAATATCCGTACACCTCTTCCATGAATTCATCAAAGTCCACGCCGTAGAGCATCTGGCTCACCGAGTTCACCTGATTGCGGAACATTTCGTTCTGCATCAGGGACGGCAGTGAGACAAGAGAATAGATGATCATGGACACTACGGTGACAAGCCCTGCGCAGGACAGGATAATGCCGGTGGCGCAGGTGGTGTTCATCCGCTTTTTGGAACGGTGGGCCAGGACTCCGAACAGGAGGCCCAGAGATCCGAATATCAGAGCCAGGATGACAGTGCAGCCGGTAGTCATAGCCAGCAGGCCGCATACCGCGGATGCCATAGAGAAAGTCTGCCCGTATGGCCTGTGGGTGGGCTGGTTGTAATAGCTGCTGTCAGAGGCATTGCTGTTCCATCTGTCCTTTTGGCCGTTATTTTCATTCCAGCCGTTTCCGTTCCAATTGTTATCCATGAATCAGATTCCTTTCTGCCTGCGCGTACGGCAGTACTCTCATTCTTATCATTATATCAATAATTCCCTCCTTTTTCCACCATTTTTATTGTGAAATCCATAAAAATTATGTATAATCATATTCGTAGAAAAAGAAACACTGCAAAAAGAAAGGCTGGTTTTATCATCATGGACATTTGTCAGACAATCAAGGAAGAACTGAAAGTGGAGAAGTGGCAGGTGGAGGCTGCGGTAAAGCTGATAGACGAGGGCTGCACGATCCCTTTCATTTCCCGATACAGGAAAGAGGCCACAGGCTCCTTAAACGATGAGCAGCTCAGAGACCTGCATGAGAGACTGTTGTATCTGCGCAACCTGGAGGAGAAGAAAGAGCAGGTTCTGAGCACGATTGAAGAGCAGGGAAAGCTGACGGAAGAGCTGCGGGAGAAGATTCTGGCGGCGCAGACGCTGGTAGTGGTGGAGGACCTCTACCGCCCTTACCGCCCCAAGAGAAAAACCAGAGCCAGCGTGGCCAAGGCAAAAGGGCTGGACGGACTGGCGGACTATATCCTGGCACAGAACGCGGCGGAGCCTGTGGAGAAAGAGGCGGAAAAATATGTCACCGGGGAGGACGCGGAGGAGGAAAAGCGGGTCAGGACAGTACAGGAGGCCATCCAGGGGGCAAAGGACATCATTGCCGAGGCCATCTCCGACAATGCGGACTACCGCAGTTATATCCGGGAAGCCACCGTGGAAGAGGGAGTCGTAGTCAGCAGCGCCAGGGACGAGAAAGCCGCCAGCGTGTACGAGATGTACTACGATTTTGAGGAGCCCGTTCGGAAAATGGCAGGGCACAGGGTGCTGGCGCTGAACCGCGGAGAGGCGGAGAAAGTACTGACCGTAAAAGTCAATGCTCCTCAGGAGCGCATTTTACGGTATCTGGCAAAGCAGACCGTTACGATGGACAATCCATATACCGCGCCTTTGCTCACGGAGGCCATAGAGGACAGCTACGAGCGGCTGATCGCGCCCGCCATAGAGCGGGAGATTCGGGGAAGCCTGACGGAAAAGGCGGAGGACGGCGCTATCACCGTGTTCGGCAAGAATCTGGAACAGCTTCTGCTTGCGCCTCCCATTGCAGGAAAGGTGGTGCTGGGCTGGGATCCCGCGTTCCGTACCGGCTGTAAGCTGGCCGTGGTGGATCCCACCGGCAAGGTGCTGGACACAAAAGTGATCTATCCCACAGCGCCCCAGAACAAGGTGGAGGAGTCCAAGCGGGAGCTCAAGAAGCTCATCGCAAAGTACCATGTGGATCTCATATCCGTGGGCAACGGCACGGCTTCCAGAGAGTCGGAGCAGATTATCGTGGATCTCTTAAAGGAACTGGACAGGCCGGTGCAGTATGTGATCGTGAATGAGGCGGGAGCCAGTGTGTATTCCGCCAGCAAGCTGGCCACAGAGGAATTTCCGAATTTTGACGTGGGCCAGAGGAGCGCGGCTTCCATTGCCCGCAGACTCCAGGATCCTCTGGCGGAGCTGGTGAAGATCGACCCCAAATCCATCGGGGTGGGCCAGTACCAGCATGACATGAACCAGAAGAAGCTTAACGATGCCTTAAGCGGCGTGGTGGAGGACAGCGTGAACAAAGTGGGCGTGGATTTGAACACGGCGTCCGCTTCCCTGCTGGAATACATATCCGGCATCAACAAGACAATAGCGCGGAATATCGTAGATTACCGTGAGGCAAACGGGCGCTTTACCAACCGCAAACAGCTCCTGAAAGTGGCAAAGCTGGGGCCCAAGGCCTATGAGCAGTGCGCCGGATTCATGCGTATCCTGGATGGGGACAATCCCCTGGATGCCACCAGCGTCCATCCGGAATCCTATGAGGCTGCCATGAAGCTTTTGGATAAGCTGGGACTGACCATGGATGACGTGCGGCAGATGCAGAAGAAAGCGGCGGAGCGAAAGAACGCCGCCTCCCCGGAGGGGGATAAGGCCGCGGCGGGGAAAGCCGGCGGACAGACCGGCGCTTTTGGGCAGAAAAAGCAGAACCAGAAAGGAAACATCCGTATCTCCAACACCAATACCGCTATGGGCAAGGCGCTGGCGGCGGCCATGGGCGGCATGGGGATTTCGGGGAATGGGGCTTCGGACGGCGGCTCCGGGAAAGGGGCGGCATCCGGCTCCGACCGGGCAGCCGGGCGCGCTTTGGAGTCCGGCGCCGCTGCGGTGAGTTCATCCCTTGCCCGCCGCATAGGGGACAAAAAGCGTCTGGCAGAGGAACTGGGTATCGGCGAAATCACGCTGACCGACATCCTCAAAGAGCTGGAGAAGCCTGCCAGAGATCCCAGGGAGGACAGCCCGAAGCCGATCCTGCGCAGCGATGTCCTGGACATGAAAGACTTAAAGCCAGGCATGATCCTGAAAGGCACTGTGCGCAATGTCATAGACTTCGGCGTGTTCGTGGACATCGGCGTCCACCAGGACGGGCTGGTGCACATTTCCCAGATTACGGACCGCTTTATCAAGCATCCGTTAGAAGCGGTCAGCGTGGGAGACATCGTGGAAGTGCAGGTGCTCGGGGTGGACGAGGCCAAGAAACGTATCAGCCTGACCATGAAGATCAACCAGTCAAAAAAATAGAAATTATGCACAATAAAATGTCGCAGAGGGCCGCGCTCTGCGACATAACAGGAACAGGATGACAGAAGCAGTTCTGCAGGCCTTATCCCGAGATCGGGTATCTAAGACCTGACTGCGGAGGCAACTGCTCTTCTGACTGCTGACCAGTCAATCCGTCCATTGACTTTCCTGGTCAATATCAATTGTCTACAAGGGGAGTACGGATTTCAGTCTGCTCATATTCTCGCGCTTCAGTTCCAGATTGGGGTGGACATAGAGATTCATCGTGATGCCGATGTTGGAATGCCCCAGGATTTCACTCAGGGTTTTGACATCAAAGCCTGCCTCCATACAGCGCGTGGCAAAGGTGTGCCGCAGCGTATGAAAATGGGCTTTCGGAATGCCGCATTCTTCAAGATATTTCTTCAGGCGGCGCTGGAGCTTTCTGGGATCCATGCATTTGTCCGTACCGGTCAACAGGAAAGCATCCGGGTCCTTTGGGCGAAATTGCTCGCAGAGCGCGGCTATATCCGGCATCAGGGGAATGATGCGCAGAGAGCTTTCGCTTTTCGGCGCCCCCACCACAAGGGCGGTCCTGGAATTGTCTTGTGCGGCGGGCTCGTCCGTCGTCCCGCCGTCGGCCCTGGCCTGGTCTGTCGGCTCCATTCCGGATTTCCTGGCGGCTTCCCGATTTTTTGCCGCCCCGGATTCCGGCTCTGATCCTTTTCCGGCATTTGGACGTTCTCTTTCTGTCTCCGGAGAGGTTTCCGGCCGTAAAGCTCTCCGCGGAAGACGCTGGGCGGTATGGCAGACGGAAATCGTGGCTGCGTCAAAGGAGATATCCCGCCATCGCAGGGCACAGATTTCCCCGATCCGCATGCCTGTCCGCAGCGCCAGATAGACTCCGAATTTACAGGCATCCATTTTCCGTGCCAAAAGCAGCGCCAGTGCGGATTCTTCCTTTTCGTTCAGCACTCTTGTATTCTTTCTGTAGTTTTTCGGATATGTAATCTCGAAATCCGTCAGATTTTCCCCGGAACGCTTTCTCATGTAAGCGAGAAGCGAATGGAACAGGGTCAAGATGCTGCGGACTGTTTTGGGCGAAAGCCCTTTTTCAGTCAGCAGCATCTGAGTGAATTCATCAATTTCCTCCGGCAGGATTTCACAGGGCAGCTTGTGTCCGAAAAACGGTTTGATATGGTTCTCCATGTCAGCCCGGTATTTCGCGGCGCTGGACGGTTTCAGCCTGGTACTGTTGGCAAACAGCCAGCTGTCGCAGAAACAGGCCACATCCGGCCGCCGGTCTGCCTGATTGGTCCGCGCGATTTTTTCCCTGGCGCTGTCTGCTTTTCCCTTTGCCTCATCATATGTCCTGCCGTAGCAGAAGCCATAGATCAGCTTTCCATCCGCTTTTCTACCCTTAATATAGCGGGCCTCGTATCGCCCGTCCTTTCTGAGAAATACATTTTCTCCTCTTGCCATGATGCCGGCACCTCCTCTTTTGTATATAGAAGCAATGCTCCTTGTGGACCGGATATAGTCCTTTTTAGAGTGTACAAAATAGTCAAGTATTTTGACTAGTATTTTTTACGGATGCAGGAAAAGGAGCCGGATGTGCCCGCGCAGTTTGAAGCCCAATTGTCACTTGACACAAAGAATTGAATATGCTAACGTAAGACTATAAACAGATTCTGCGTTTTGGTGGATGCTGTTTTTTGATGTTAAGGCAAAATGTCGCAGAGTGCTGTGCTCTGCGACACAGGGAAAATGAAATATGAAATACATAGATATAGGGATAAAGAGAAACTATTCTTTTTAACTGACTGGAGAACTGACTGCGTTCCTGACTGCTGACCAGACGGCTCCAAGAGTAATTGTTACAGACAGCTTCGCCACGCATGGCAAAGCAAACATCCGAATTTTATTATCATGAAATACACAAATTGCGCTTATTCTGATTTCCGAAAATCCTTTTAAATTCTTTTTGATATTCTAAGTGAATTGAATTGTCACTTGACACAAAGAAGTGAATATGCTAACTTAAAACATATACGCAGAATCTGCGTTTTGGAAGAGCATTTATAAATGTTATAATATCATATGATAATTTCTATTTAAGTCTATGACTGCGTACCGGGTTGTTATAGGGGTAAACGGAGTCTGCGTTTTGGAGGAGCATACATCAAACTGTTATGCGGATACAAAGATGTCGCAGAGCACAGCACTTTATGATGCATACGAGCACTTTACACGAAAATGCGTAAATAATGTATAAGGCAGCGAGACTGCAATGAAACGAGGGGGATGCTTTTGGGCGCATTACAAACAGGATATAGGGTCGGCAGACTGACCGCAGAGGAACCAACAGCCCGGCGCAAAAGCGGATATGTGGTCTGGAAATGCCGCTGCGACTGTGGGGGGGTGATTTATCTGGACACCCGCAGCCTGAAGCGCGGCACCGTGAGAGACTGCGGCTGTCTGGCGAAAGTTCGGCCGGGCCAGAAAGATCTGTCCGGCCGGCGATTCGGAAAGCTGACTGCCATAAAGCCTACGGGGGAGCGCAGCGCCCGTGGCAGTACTTTGTGGCAATGCCGCTGTGACTGCGGGAAAGAGATTCTGGCAGAGGCCGGACAGCTGATCTCCGGAAACAGGAAGAGCTGCGGCTGCCTTAGCCGTCCCCTGCGTACAGATCTCACAGGCAAACGCTTCGGAAAACTGACCGTAACAGGATATGCCGGGAAAAAGGCCGGCATGCACAGGTGGAAATGCCTCTGTGACTGCGGGAGAGAGACCGTGGTAGGACAGAGCCTCTTAAAGGCCGGCAAGACAAAAAGCTGCGGCTGCCTCCAGGCCGCCATATACAGGGATAATCTAAAATTAATGGATGGCACATCCGTCACGGCTCTCCTGGCTGCAAAGGGAGGCCGCGTGATCAAATCCAACAAAAGCGGTTACAACGGCGTCTACCTGGACAAGAAGCGCGGCCTCTGGGTAGCCCAGATCACGTTTCAGGGCAAGACCAGATATCTGGGAGCTTACAGTAATCTGGAGCAGGCTGTACAGGCCAGAAAGCAGGGAGAGGAAATTTATGATGCTTTTCTGGAGCGGATTGCGGCGGAGGGCAGAGATAGCGGACACTAAAAAATCATTAAACTTCCCGCAAGGGGAAGTGCCAAACTTCAAGTCCGCTGGGGGATGGCAGGGGGCAAGGAGGGGGAGAAGATGGCGCAAGAAAGGGCGTTGCGTGTACAATTACTGGGAGGCTTCGCAATCTATTATGGGGATGAGGCAGTAAAACTGAATAAAATGGGAAGTTCAAAATCTGTTCGTCTTCTGCAGATGCTTCTTTTGTCCTATCCGGGCGGAATTCCCAAAAACGAGCTTATCGATAATCTGTATAGCTGGAATGAAAGTCGCACGGACACCGCAAACCGCAACAGAAACCTCAATAACTTAATCTATCGGCTGAAAGGACAGATCACGGCATGCGGGCTTCCGGAGGAAGAATATGTGGAACTGAATGAGGGAAAATGCTTTCTGAAGATCAGCATGCCCCTGGAGACAGACACCCAGACATTTGAAAAGGCGGTGGAAAAGGCTAAAAATTATAGCAGGGGGGGTTATGACAGCGAGACAGAGCGGATAGACATGCTCCGAAGCGCAAATGACCTGTACTCCGGAGAACTGCTTCCCGCCAACCAGTCCGAGACCTGGTTTTACCACAAAAGCAATTATTATAAAAGTCTCTATGTTTATACAATAGAGGAATTGGAAAAAGCATACATAAAGAGTAATGACTATAAGAACCGTCTTGCCCTCTACGCGAAAGCGGCTTCCATCTATCCCTTTGATAACTGGCAGACACAGCTGATAAAATGCAATCTGGAGATTTACCGTTACGAGGAGGCTATTGATATCTACAACAGTACCATGGAACTGTATGCCCGGGAACTGGGAACCCCGCCTACGGCAGAGATGCAGGAATGCTTTGAAAAGCTGGAACTGAAAGACGAAAACCATAAAAGAAGCGGTGACTTGGGCAGTTGGAAGAATATGGACCGGGTATTCATGGGCAGAAAGAACGATATCAAAAAAGCAATTTTCGGCCAGGAGATCGTAAAGGGCGCCTATTACTGCACCTATCCCAGCTTTGTGGATTACTGCCGTCTGGTGGCCCGTGCAAAGGGAAGAAATCATTTCGAAGCGGTTCTGATGTTCCTGACCTTAAGCAAGCGGGAAATCAAGAGCGGACAGAAACAGATGAATCTCCAGGATGAGATGGTGCTTTTAAAGGAGGTGCTCAGCAGATCCCTGCGCGTCGGAGATGCTTACACCAGATACGGCAACAGACATTTTATCCTGATGCTTGTGAACATTGAGAAAGAGTATTGCAGCCCCGTCTTCTCCAGAATCGAGTCAGCCTATGTCAAGAGCGGAGGCAAAGGGGAACTGTGGTACTACGCGGACATGACGCAGGAGCTCCATGAGGCGCAGCTGTAAGGCCGGATCCGTCGGAATGAACTTGGCAGAGCGGAGCTTCGTGAGGAGGAGCCATAGAGAGATTTCAGGGTAATTCATGGAATTGACCGGCAAACGATATGTTCGAAATAATGGAACAGAATAACAGAACACTCATGAACCCTGCGGGAAAAGGCTCCTGCAGGGTGTTTTTTGGAAAACAAGCCTTGAAATTAGCTGACAGAAGGCGTATCCTGTTTTTATCAACTATAAACCCGTTTTAAACACTTGAATAGTTTACAAAAGCCGATATCCCGCATAAACACTGG
>CAJTZD010000010.1 GCA_910584235.1 uncultured Acetatifactor sp. | reverse complement strand
GAATGCTCTTCTTCCATTGGAATGCTCTTCTTCCATTGGAATGCTCTTCTTCCATACTACCGTCCCGGAAAGCGCTCTTCAATGCCCTTTCCTGCTTTTTTGTGACAGATTCTGCTGTCCGGCCAGAATTTGGGGTGAAAAGAGAGCCCCAGGCAAGTTGTGCCTGTGGCCCTCTTTTTCACATTTATCCTATCTAGCTGTGTACAGCCTCATGCCTTAGTTTGCGTTCTTGGCGTCAAGGAATGCCTGAATCTGGGAAATCAGCTCTGCGCGGATCTCCTCCAGTCCCACTGCCGTAGCATCCTCGTGCCACTGCTGTATCTTCTGCGCCGCCTCTTCAGCATCGTACATGGAGATGGTCAGCTGCAGCTCGTTGGAAAGAGCGGATACATTGGCGATCTGGGTCTCCACATTGGTAGCGTCGAACACGAATCCGGCCAGAGGACTCAGCTCATATGTAGAGGGATCGTACATATAGTCATAGCGGGACTTGATCTCAGAGTTCTCGCTGACAAACTCGCTGACTCTGATGTAGGTGGGGTTCTGGGTAAAGGAATAGGTGGGCATGGAGTATGCCAGGTTCTCATCGATGTCAAGCTTCTTGTAGCCATCTTCGCCTACTGCTTCCCAGTCCTCTCCCTGGATGCCCAGTTCGAACAGGTCATGAGCCTCCTGGCTGCCGAACATCCAGTCAAGGAAGTACATCACGGCATCTGTATTCTCAGACCACTCGGGCACTACCAGCCAGTTGTTGGTGGCCATGTCGCAGACTACAGCGCCGGCTTCCATATTGCGCTGCGCATCCTCGATAACATAGAAGCCATACTCTTCATCGGGATTGGTCTCCAGGGCTGTCTTCACCTTGCTCTCATACTCGCTCAGTGCGGAGTAGGCAATGGCTGCGGGCTTCTCCACGGTATCTGTGCCGCCGCGGTTAGGGTTTAAGTAAGGGTTCCATTTGGTGCGGTCCTGAATATAAGCTGTGATGAAGTCATCCTGATAGCCTGCGGGCATCTTAGCGAATTCCTCCTCAGAGTCGCCGGGAACCACTGCGTTCAGGACTGTCTTGTTGTCATCGCTCAGTCCTACCCAGATCCAGGTCTGATCGCCCAGGATATTTACATTGTCCTGTGTGTATACATGGTCATGCTTCGCGGAGTACCAGGGGGAGTCCAGACGGAAGAAGTTCCAAAGGCTGACACCGATCATGCCCTCCTCGTTCTCCTGCACGGTCTTCACGAACTCTAACAAGCTTGCCTCATCCGTAATAGGCGCGCAGTCGTACTTCTTGCGCAGATCCTCCCGGTACATGAAGCCGCGGCTGTCCTCATAGAATGTGGCCAGGTTGATGCCGTAGATGCCATTCTGGTAGGAGCCGTCCTCCTGACGGATGTAAGAAGTCATAGCCTGCACAAAATCCTCAGAAAAAGCGTTCTTCAGGCCGGGGAAAGCGTCATTGTTGAAATAAGAAGACACATCTTTCAGATCTCCATTCTGGATAAACGAAGTCAGTCCGTGCCATCCTCCGCAGAACATCAAATCAATGCCGCTGCTCTCTCGGTCCAGCATGGCCGTCTGCAGCTTATCTTTGTAATCGCCGCCTGCAATCCACTCGAATTCCGGATGGATTTTGCTCATGATGGGATCATCCGCTGTCATCTCCTCATATTTCGCCAGAACCTTGTCCAGATTTTTGAATTCGTTCATGACGCGAATCTTGATGGTGGTGTCCTCCATCTGGGGCGCCTCTGCTTCGCTGCCCTGATCGGGAGTTTCTTCCCCGGAAGCCTCTCCGGAGCTTTCCGCAGGAGACTCCTGCTGTTCGGACTGTTTGCTTTCAGTCTGGCTGTCGTTTCCTGCATCGTCATTGCCGCAGGCTGCCATGGACAGCGTCATGGCTCCCGCCAGCGCCAGTGCCATGGTCTTTTTCAGAAACTGGTTTTTCATTCTTATTTTCCTCCTTAATTATGAGTTCCGTGTCTGCCCTTTGGTACCCGGGTCCGGCAGAGAATTTCCGACCGCAAAGTGATGCGTCCGTAAATCCTCTGGGGCACCACCGGGCAGACACTGTTTTGAGTTCCGCGACAGCCCCTTTGATACCCGGGTCCGGCAGAGAATTTCCGGCCGCAAAGTGATGCGTCCGTAAATCCTCTGGGGTACCACGGAGCTGTCGCTGTTTCTTAGTTCTTATTTCCATCCCCGCCGCCCGGGATTTACCGTCCCGGAGCAGGCAGAGAGAAATAACGCATTTACATTAACCTTTGATTGCTCCAACGGTAAGTCCGCTGGTGAAGTATTTCTGCACATAAGGGTACAGGAAGATGATGGGGCCGATGGCCACCACGGTAGTCGCCATCCGCAGGGAGTTGGTAGGGATCTCTCCCGCCGCTATGCCGGTGCTCCGGGCCATCTCTTTCATGGCATCCGCGTTCCGCAGCATCCGCATCAGCAGATACTGCAGGGGGAACAGTTTGCTGTTGTCTATATAGAGCATGGCATTAAACCATTGGTTCCAATAGCCCAAAGCGTAGAACAGACTCAAAGTGGCGATGCCCGGTACAGATACCGGAAGTATAATTTTCCACAGAATCTGGAAGTCGTTGGCTCCGTCCATGTAAGCCGATTCCGACAGTTCATGGGGAATCCCGTTAAAGAAATTCCGCATCAGGAACATGTTCCATGCCCCGAAAGCCACCGGGAGGATCAGTACCATTATATTGTCTTTCAACCCCAGGGTTCTGGCGATCAGCAGGTAAGTAGGCACCAGGCCTCCTCCGAACAGCATGGTAAAATATACGAAGAATGTAATCACATTGCGGAACTTCACCTTCTTTAAGGACAGCGGATAGGCCATGGTGATAGTCAGCAGCATGCTGAACAGGGTTCCTGCCACTGTGGTAAAGATAGTCACGCCGTAGGCCCGGAATATCTGGGCATCCCCCAGCACCACCTTATAAGCCTGGACGGTAAAGTCCTTTGGAATAATCGGAAATCCGTATGTAGCAAAATTGGCTTCTGTCTCAAAGCTGCTCCCCAGAATGATGGCAAAGGGGAAAAGGCAGTAGATACAGAACAGGGTAGCCAGGGCGTATACCACTACCTCGAACACTTTCTCGCCGCCGGACTTTTTGATGGCGGTTCCTTTTATTTTTGTTTTTCCCATTTCATTTCCTTTCTGCTCCTATGAGCTTGCCGCAGGCAAAACGCAAACGCCGCGTTTAAAAGATAGCCGCATCCGGCTCCACTTTTTTGGCCAGGAAGTTGGTGGTAAATACCAGCACCAACCCTACGATGGACTGGAAGAAGCTGGTGGCGGTACTCATGCCTAAGTTGTTCAGCTGCCGCAGAGCCCGGTACACAAAGGTGTCGATGACATCCGTGGTGGAATAGAGGGAGGCATTGTCGCCGATCAGCGCGTAAATCATGCCGAAGTCGCCGTTGAAGATCTTGCCCACGCTCATGATGGTCAGCATAATGGCTGTGGTCTTTAAGAGAGGCAGCGTGATCCGGGTGATCTGCTGGAGCCTGGTGGCGCCGTCCACCCTGGCCGCCTCGTACATTTCCTGGTCGAAGCCGGTGATGGCCGCCACATACACGATGGTTCCGTATCCGGCTCCCTGCCAGAGCTTCAAAAGCACCAGGATCAACGGCCACCAGCCCGGGGTGGTATAGAACGCGGGATCCGCTCCTCCATTGTCCATAATCCACCTGGTCATGATGCCGCTGCCGCCGATGATACCGCTCATGAACATGGCTACCACGGTCCAGGATACGAAATGAGGGAAGATTGCTATGGTCTGTACTATCTTGTTGTAAACCTTATTCTTAATCTCCACAAACACCAAAGCCAGCAAAATGGACATGATAGTGCCTGTAGCGATGAAGAGCACATTCAGGAAAATAGTGTTGAAGAAGATTCTTCCTACGCTCTTATAGTTGAACAGGAACTGGAAGTTCTTCAGTCCCACCCAGGGGCTGCCCCAGATTCCCTCTTTATAGCTGAAGTCCTTGAACGCGATGAGCACGCCGTACATGGGGTAATAGCAGAAGATCAACACCCAGATAATGGTGGGAAGCGTCATCAGATACAGCATCTTGTGCTTCCACAGCTCCTGCAGCCCGCCCACAAAGCCAAGATGCTCTTTGTAGGCCTTGTCGGCTTTTGCCTTTGTCTTTGTCTTTTTCACAATGTTCCCTCCTGTTTTTTGATTTATTATGTTTATTTTAAAACGGGGAAAAGTAGAAACCTATATGAAAAAAGCTAGAAACAGGGTAATTTTTTAAAATAGGCATTAAAAAAGCAGGCGTACATTCCGCCCGCTTTCTCAATCTCTCGCTTCTTCCCCATTCAATCAATGCCGTCAAATAATTGATCATATGCAATCCTTACATTAGGGAACATATAATTCGGACTCCTCAAATACCCCAAATTACTGTTCTTCCTCCTCTATGAGTCCCTTGTCAATCAGATTCTGAAAAATATGGTCAAAGACAGCGGCCTGCATGTATCCGCTGATTCCCATGATGAACAGGATAGGGAAATACACAAAGAACCAGATCAGAAAAACCGTCAGGACCTGGAGGACCAGGATTGCCGCCGTCCAGCCGGGATATCTTGCCATCACCGCCACGGCCATCCTGAAATGCCCGGCTGCCGTATTCTCGAATTTCGCCATCACCGCAAACACATAGGAGAACGCCGCCAGGGTGAGCAGACACAAAACGGCGAACACCGCTGTCTGGACCCGGAATCCCTCTCCCCCTAATACGCCGTAGTAGAAAAGATTGAACACAAAAACCAGCTGTGCCGCTGTCAAAGGAATCCCCAGCTGCAGCCCCTGCTTCAGATTCCCCCGAAAGGCCCGAAAAAAGCTCTGCGCAACATAGCCCTCCCGGTCCTTTACCGCTTTCAGCAGCACTTCATAGAGAGCCGCCGTGGCAGCCCCCATGGTGAGGATGGGGAGGCTGCACAGAAACCACAGAATCCCCACATACAGCATCATCACCAGCTTGTTTATTCCCCTTGCAAAGGGAGAGTTTGGTCCGAACCAGTTCATAACATTCCTCCTGCCGCCGGCTCCCTGTCCGGCTCCTGCTTTCTAAACGCCCCTGCATCTCAATGCTCCAAGCCCATTTGAATACACTGCTGTCTTTCAAAATGAGCAGGTAATCTCAATTTCAGGACTTTCAATGTCACTGCGGAATCACCGTGGATGCTGCGTCCCCGGCTCCCGGAAACTGGGCGGCATGGTTGGTCAGCTGTTCCTGGATGACCTCCAGGTACTGTTCAAAGCCCGCCTCATACAGACGCCCGTTCGCGGCCTCAAGGGCCTCCAGGTAATCGTCCCCATATCCGCACACCAGCGGCTGAAAATACTGGAGCCATACCCGTTCTACCGCAGCCTGTTCCTTTCCTGACAATACAAAAGTAAAGCCGTCCAGGGGATCGTCTTTTAATGTTTTCCCCGGTTCCTTGCTCCAGTCCGGAAGTGCATGGTATACCTCGTCCCACTTTTTGTTCACGGGAATCCCCTCATAGCTCATTGTGTCGTCTGTGACGGCAGTCCAGCCAAAGCGGTTCTGGGAGCTGATCCCGTCAAAACCGATTTTTCCGTCCACAAGGTTGTAATTTTCTCCCTCTGCTCCATATGCCACCAGGGAATAATACCGCATATCCGTATGGATCTTTTCCAACAGCTTCATGGCCAGTTCCGGCTCCGTGGTTTTCGCCGAAATGGATATCACGGACGCTCCTGCCAGAGAACCTACATAATAAGTCTCAAACTGGGAAAGGTAAGGGAAAAAATTGAATTCCCAGTCGGGATGCTTCTCGTACAGAGCCGGTATCCAATGGGTATTCACGGACCAGACAGGGTTGTTGGTCTCGCAGGGCTTCTGATCTTCCAGGAGCATTTTTTTACCCAGCTCCCCCTCATTATCGGATCTTGACAACATGTCGGAGTCCAGAATGCCATCGCGCTTCCATTTCCAGATATAGGCCAGTACCTCTTTGAATTCCGGCGTTTCCATACGGTTCAGCGCTTTATAGGGATTTGCCGCCTCCACTACCACAAGAGGGTTTTCCAGACTGCTGTTTAATTCCAGATATTTCCCCTTGGTGATCAGAAGCCACAGGCTGCTCCACACCCGGTTATCCGTAACCAAAGGCGCGTCCCGGTACCTTTCATCCTGCTTAGCCCGGTATAGATAGGCCTCCATGGTCTCCAGGTCCCGAACCTCCTCCAGACTCCATTCCCTGCGCAGATCTTCCCTATAGAAGAAACCTTCCCCCGCACTCACGATTCCCCCCTGCCCGAATTGCGGAAGCCCGTAAAGTCCCCCGTTGATCTCGCATTTTTTCAGGGCATTGGCATCATAATAGGTATAATGTTCCGTCAGCGCCGGAACCACGTCCAGATATTGGTTCATATCAAGAAAGGCATTTTTATACACTAATGTTCTATAGTCGGAAAATACGCCCCCGGGGATAAAATCATACTCCCCGGAAGCCGTCACAATGTTCAGCTGTCTCCTCTCGTTCCCCCAGGGGATGAACTCGAAGCGCAAGGTACAGTTCAATTCCGGAATGGTCAGGGCGTCCAACTGTCTGTAGATTTCGTCCATGCCTCCCTCCGGCATATTCCCCAGAGTGATGGCCCGGAAATTGACGATTGGCTCCCTGTTTTCCCCATTTCCATCCTCCCCCGCCGACCTGCAGCAGCCTCCCCAGAAACAGACCGCCAGGCACAGAAGCGCCGCCATCCTCTGTTTCCTGCCGCCCCGCATTTTTCGGGTTCCCCCTCCGCCGTCTTTCAACCCTGTATCTGCCGTTTTCTTCTTCATATGTCCCCCCACAGCGTCCTTTGCCGCACGCTTTTGTATTCCCCTGTCAGTTCTCATGCTTTACCGCCTCTTCCGACCCTGTTTTCATAGGAATATTGATAATCACGCAGGTGCCTATCCCCGGCGAGCTCTCTATCTGCACCGGAATACATTCCCCGAAGAACAGCTTCAGCCTGTGCTCGATATTGGACAGTCCGTAGTGACTGCCCTGATGGGATTTCTCCTTGTCCTCCCGGGTCATCCCCTCCCCGTCGTCCGTGACGCTTAAGGTAATGCGGCCGTCCTCCATCCATCCGTTTAAAATCACCATCCCCCGGCCCTCCGCTTTTTCGTTGATGCCGTGGATAATGGCATTTTCCAGGAAAGGCTGCAGGGTAATCTTTGGAATAAGGCAGTCCAGGATGTCCTCGTCCACCTCCACTTCATAGCAAATGCGCCCTTTGTATCGGCGCTTCTGGATCTCCATATAAGCCTCGCACATCTCCACCTCGTCCCGGATGGGCACGATATCCCTGCCCTTGCTCAAGGTAAGCCGGTAGAAACGGGACATGGCCTGCACCACACTGCGGATGTTCTCCGCCTCCCTCTTCTGAGACATCCAGTTTATCATGTCCAGGGTATTGTAGAGAAAGTGGGGATTGATCTGGGCCTGCAGGGCCCGCAGCTCCGCCTGCACTTTCTCCTGTCCCAGGGTATACTGCTCTTTCAGAAGCTCCTCCACCCTGTCCACCATCACATTGTAATTACCGATGAGCTGGCCGATTTCATCCCCGGAGGATCCCTCCTCCATCTTGCAGATATTCCCCTCCTGAATCAGCTGCATTTGTTCTTTCAAAAGCTTCAGCCGGCCCGTAATAGACTTGACCATGGTAGCCATCACCAGCAGCATAAGCAGGCTCACCCCCACGAACATCAATGCCATATTGCCGTTTAGCATATTTATGCTTTTACGCACATCCTCCCTTGGAATGACAGATACCAGATATACGTTGGAGCCGTCAATGCGGCAGCTCCTGGCATAGCAGGATACCCCCTCCAGCAGAATGCCGCGAAACTCCCTGTCATCTACATTCCGCTCCTGAATGGGAAGCCTGAGCAGTTCCTCCTCCGGCAGATTCGCCGCCAGCAGGGCGCCGTCCGCCGTCTCCAGGTACAGCGCCTGTCCCTCGTAGGCGTTCTGCAGCATATTCTCCAGGTTCTTCTGTCCGGTTAAAATAGCCAATATGCCCACGGTCTGGCTGTAGTCGTCCGGATTCCAAAGTTCCCTGGCAATGGCCGCATAGGAGCCGTTCTTTCCGCTGTCATCCAGCAGCACCCACACGGGACGTCCATTGTTCTCCTTAAGGCTTTGGTACCACTGTGCCCCATAAGCGTCTGTGAGAGGACGGTAACGGTTGCTCTGGGTATTAACTACCGCATAGTCGTCTTCTATATAGAAAACGATATTGCTGGAGTCCATGGTCATCTCCAGGCCATAGGCATAGGAATTGATGTTTTCAAAAAGCATCAGCTGCTCCGCCACATCCATTTCCTTGTCGTTAAAGCGCAGCACCGGACTGGCCATGTCATTCACCGCAAACAGGGTGGAGATATTGTGGAGCCTTGACAGCTTGTCGCCCACAGCCTGATACACCTGACTGTAGCCCTGGTTCAGGGCGTAGATCAGCCTTTCCTCTGTCTGCGCCCTGACTGCAAAAAAGGAAATTACTATCACCATGCCCAGGGGCAGAATGTCCCCCAGTACTATCAGCAGGAGAATCTTCCCCCTCAGAGAGGCGTTTCGGAACCATTCCCTGATTTTACCCATACCTATTACCCTCACAAATTCTTATGTGCGTTTTCCTCACACTTCCCGTCGTGCCGCCTGCGGCGGCACTGACAATCCGTAAACTGGTGCAAGTCCGTAAGAATGATTTAGATTTTCTAAGGTCAGGTCCTTTCTGACCTTAGAAAATCTTCATTCCGTTCACACTTGTCCCTATATTCCACAGGCGTCATGCCCGTACCGTCCCGAAATACCTTCGCAAAATAATTGGCGTTGGTATAGCCGCATTTCTCGGCGATCTCCGTGATCTTCAGATAATCCTGTTCCAGCAGCTTCTTGGCTCTGTCCAAACGGTAACTGCTCAGGTACTGCTTCAATGTCACTTTCATCTCCTGCTTGAACAGCACATTCATATACGCCGGGGAAAAGTGGAAATATTCCGCAATCCGGGCAGTGCTCAAATCCTCTTCCCCGTAATGAGCAGCTATGTAGTCCAATACGCCCCGTATTACCCGGCCATAGCCGGACAGGGCCTCTTCCCGCTCCTGGACGCTTCCCAATACTTCCTCCGTAAACGCCTGAATCTCCCGAAGACTGTCCATGCCAAGGATATGGGCCTGAAGCTGTTCCTCCCCGCCTAACCGGGACAGTCTGTCACTGACCTCCGGATACTGGCGAAACACTGCTGTCAGCAGGGAAATCATCAGCGTGTACACCTGCTCCTTGTGGTAATATTTCCTGGAAACCAGATCCCCGAACAGGCTCTGGAACCACTCGGACATCTTTGCGGGTCCTTCCGGCAGCACCCGCAGAAAAGAGCCGTAGATGCCGGGCTCCATAAAGCGCTTCTGCCGGATGATCTCGTCTATCACATACATCCTCTGGTCCGGCTGGTAAAAGGCGCAGTTCATGGCGGCCCGGGCCGTCTTGCAGCTATTGTATATATTTTTACAGTCTCCTGCTTCAATCCCCACGGCCACCTTACTCTCCGGCCATTTCTCCAGAATCCTCTGGTAGAAAGGCGCCAGCCGGTAGCGGGCTTTCTCCGGGTAGGACAGGATCATCTCAAAGCAGGAATCCTCCTGCCAAACGCCGATGCCCCCCCTGCCCTCGATTCCGGAAGCCATCTCCAGGGCCTGCTCCAGTTCTCCCCCGGTATTTCTCCGGCTTCTTGGAAACTGCACTGCCACACAGACATATTCTCCCGTCATGGGAAATCCCACTTCCCCCGCCAGCTTCTCCACGGTACGCTCATCGCTGTCTCTGTGAATCAGCAGTTCAAAAAGCCTCTGCTGGCGGAATTCCCGGTTCACCTGGTCCGCCTCCTTGTTCTTCTGCTCTCTGGTAATCTCCTCTACCGCCCGCCTCAGTGCCTTTTTCACCTGGGCTATATCGATAGGCTTCTCTATGTAATCAAGAACGGACAGCCGTATGGCGCTTTTTAAATACTCCGTCTCCATATAGCCGCTCATAAAGATCAACTTGCTTCCGGGAATCATCCGCACCATCTCCTCCGCAAAAGCAATCCCGTCCATCTTGGGCATGCGGATATCCGACAGCACAATGTCCGGACGAAACCATTTCACGATTTTCAGCGCTTCCTCCCCATTCACGGCCTGCATGATCTCGTCTATGCCGAATTCTTCCCAGTCTATCTCCTCCATCAGCCCTTCCCTGGTGTAATCCTCATCGTCTGCGATCAGTATTTTCATAATATTCTCCCTTAGACCCATTCTAAACTCACAAGGCATATCTGTAAATCTATTTATCTCATTTTATCTTATAATTCTTACTTGTCCATAACAAGAAGAAAAAAACTGGAAATAGGGTAATTTTATAAGAAATGGAAAAAATAATACAGACCACCAGCCAGCCTGATTGTTGGCTCCCACTATAGCAGAACAATCTTCATACTTACTCGCATCACCATGCGCAAGAGGATTCCACAGCGGCATCTACCAGACGGGCCTGCAAAGTGAAAAAGCGCTTTACTGTTTGCTGTAGCCCTCTCAATGGCAAGGGCATACATATCCGGATCGCTCCGGAATACCCCACTGTCTATCAAAGCCTGGAACGTAAAGGTGGTCTTGGCTGAAAAAGAGTAAAAAACTGGAAATAAGGTAATTTTGATAAGAGCTGATTGGGAGTCCCCTTTCCGGGCCGCCAGGCTCCAAAAGGGGACTCCCGTCTCTCAAAATATAGATTTTAAGAAATAAATTTTAAGACCTTTAACGCATATCTTCCGATGGTACACAGGTATTGATCCTGCCCATCCGCATCAAGTTCCACCGACTTCTCCTTTGGAGATACCTTTTCCGGCTCTTCGAAACTATTTTCCCATTCCGGTTCACAACCGCAGACGGATATCTCCTGT
This sequence comes from uncultured Acetatifactor sp., assembly GCA_910584235.1. Lineage (GTDB taxonomy): Bacteria > Bacillota > Clostridia > Lachnospirales > Lachnospiraceae > Acetatifactor. Next base: position 92,855 of record CAJTZD010000010.1, on the reverse strand, counting down.
ACTCTGCGGTACTTCCGTTCTGTCCCGATTATTACGGTTTCTTCTTCCTCTCTGAGATTAGCCAGCTTTACGATGAGACTGCCATCCTGATCCAGTACCGCCGACTGATAGATTTTTTCCGGCTGTACATTCCGGAAGTCATGCTCTACTGCATTTCCATCTACTGTCACTTTCACATGGTTTCCAGATACCTGCACCTGACAGTCGTAAGTCCTGTCCTTTTCCAAAACCACCTGCATCATCCCTACGCCACAGGTGAACCCGCCTACCACGCCGTGCAGAGTGGTCGTGCGCTCCCATCCATCTATAATCAGGCGCAGACAGTTGTCCTCATCCCCCATGGCGAAATCCAGGTGCAACGCTCGTGAGCCCTCCAGCGTCTGGAGCGTGCCTCCGGACTCCCTGCAGTACCGGAAAGAAATTGTGTAGTTCTCCCATGGGATATCCGGTAGGTCCCTCCCGCACTCATCCGTAATCCTGAAATCCTCTACTGTTCTCTCTTCGCCGGTATCCCCGTTCCGTATTACCATATCGGTAATACGGGTCTTCGCATGGTATCCGTACATCCTGGCACGCCCTTTCAGCACCGGCAAAACTGCCTTCACCGGGCTGCAGTCCGCCTCCGAAGCTACCAGCACCTCCCCCTGGTAATTCATGAACAGCTTCTGCACATAGTAGCTGGGGGTACCGTATACACGGTGATTATCGTGATGGAGCAGCGTCACTTTCCAGTTGGTATAGTCCACATTATCCAAAAGCGGCGCATAACAGGCAAGCCCCACACCCTGTGCCTTTTCCATTCCGATCATAAAGGACGCCTCCGCCAGCGCGTTCCACCACCTCATACCATGGGAAGCGTACTCTCCCAGAAATGCCTTTGCTTTCATCTTCCTTGTGTCATACCTGTCTGTATTCGCCACAAACCATTCCGGGCATTGATAGAAATGCTCGTCCGAAAAAGCGGTGTCAGTCTTTCCGGCCTGCTCCCATCCCTTGTCAAACTCGCTCCCGGCCGCGCAGGGTCCTGCGGAATTGATCAGCTGAATCTGTGGATATACCGCTTTTACTCCCTGCAGGATCTTCTCATAGCGCTCATAGTATTCGTCCCCCACTTCCTCGTTTCCAACCGCAAGATACTCCAAATGAAAGCTTTCCGGATGTCCCATGGCAGCTCGCATGGCTCCCCACTTCGTATTCACATCCCCATTGGCAAATTCGATCAGATCCGTGGCCTCGTCAATCCATTCCTGCATGTTTTCAATAGAGGCAGCGCGGAGAAAATGAGGATCGTATCCCGCGGAGATTACCGGCAGCGGTTTAGCCCCGATATCCTCACAGAATTGAAAATACTCATAATACCCTAGTCCCAGGGTCTGGTTATAACTCCAGGAATTCCGACGGGCCGGTCTGTCCCATACATCCCCCAGAGTGCTCTTCCACCGGTACATAGCATTGCGGTCTCTCTCCTCCAGAGAGCCGATATGGGTCAGGCATCCCCCAGGAAATCTCAGGAAACGGGGCTTCATGGCGGCAAGCATCCCGGCGATATCAGCGCGCAGACCGTTTTCACGCCCTCTGTAGGTATCCCCGGGAAACAAGGATACCACATCGAATTCCACCGTCATGACCTGCCGCATAAGAATCACCAGCCGAGCCGATGTATCCGTGCCCTGGGACTTTATTCGGCAGTCTTTCTTTTTCCAGCCTCCGGCCTCCAATTCTACAACTGCCTGGCCGTAGCACTTGGTTCCCTCCAGATTTTCCAGTCTTACCTCAAAGGCACCTGCCTCCTCTCCCCGCATCCGGCACCAGGATGTAAAACGGTATTCTTTTCCCTCTTCTACGAAAAATCCCGTGTTATAGCCCTCATTGCGAATGCCGGCTCCCTCTCCTGCCTCCAGGACTTCCAGTACCAGATAATGAGGGTTTTTGGCATTCCGGGGATCCCATTGCTCGATATGAGCCTGTAGAAAGCTGTTTCCCCGCTGTACTTCCTCCCATGCGGTCATATGGTGGTAGCTTTTGTTGTCAATGGGGTCAAATTCGAAAGCACGATTCCGCACCATCTCCCCATACAGCCCCCCGTCCGCCGCATGGTTTAAATCCTCAAAGAAGATGCCGAATAAGTCCTTTTGCTCCTTAATCTGTTTTTCTTCCGATACTCTGATCTTAATCTCTTCCATACTTTTCTTTCCCTGCTTTATCTTTTTCTATCCGTGGGTTTACTTATCTTCCATAGCAACCAGAATCTTCATCGGCTCTCCCGGCGGCCAGGCGCTCATACTGCCCGGGCGTGATAGTCAAGATGGTGCCGTGTTTGTATCCGTAGGGGAACGTAAACCGCTCGTCCGCCCGAACGAACCTGCCCCCTGCCAGGGAATCCGCCACAAAGGGCACATAACCCTGTCCCTCCCCCGGCACGCCGTAGTAATCCAGGAACAGACACCACCGCCCGTCCTCCAGCCGCACCGCCGCAGGCGCCTCATAGACCCCCTCCTCAAGTCCCGCCATACTCTCGTCAAAGGCCGGCATCTGTCTGTAGGGACCCGTCATTTCTTTTGACTGCAGCAGAATGTTCCTACAGCCCCTCCCCTCCCTTTTCACAAACATGTAATAAAGCCCGTCCTCCTCATAGACGGCGGAGTCGATGACGCCCTTGTCCGGATGTCTGTAGAGTACCTGCGGTTTGGTGAATGTGCGGAAATCCTTTGTTTTGGAGTAGTAGATTCCCTTATTCCCATACCCGTTGTCCGCGTGGGAGGAGGACCAGTGCAGCATGTATTCGCCTGCCCGGCTGTCATAAATCACATCCGGCGCCCAGAGACACCCGAATCTCTCATCCCCGATTTCCACCAGCCGCTGCTCGGACCAGTGCAACAGATCCTCCGACTCCCACAGGGAAAAACATTTGCTTCCGTTCCTGGCAATTTCTTCCCAGCTGTTGCGGTACTGGTTCCGCATTCCGTAAGACAGGCTCAGATCCGTTCCCAGAATCACATACTTCCCCGTCTCCCTGCACCAGGTGATGGTGAAGTCCCTGGCCCCCTTGTCCCCGTAATAGCACCAAAGCACCGGGCGGCCGCCGTTGACGGATTCCCAGTGGAACCCGTCCTTGCTGATGCCGAAATGTACCTGCTCTCCGTCAGGGGTGCTCTTCTCCCTGAAATGCACAAACAAATATGCCTGTTTCATGCCGTCTCCTCCTCGTATCACAGATGTGTTTTTCATTATACTATTTCCTGCTTCCCATGCAAGGATAAAAAAACATTTAAAAGGGTAATTTCCGAAGAAAAAATGACGCAGCCCCGGCCGAATCACGGAGTGCGCCATTTTATATTTCTTTATCGCTCCTGTATCTGCCCGTGAAGCGTCTGCAGGGAGTGCACCTCTCCATTGCCCTTTTTCTGCACATAGAGAATCCCCTCTGCCGTTGCTTTTGCAGCGGCTATCGTAGTCATATAGGGAATCTTGGCTTTGATGGCGGCTTTCCGCAGATAACTGTCATCGTACTCGCTTTCGTCTCCTACAGGGGAATTCACGATCAGGTCAATCTCTCCGTTGGTAATCAGATCCAGGAGGTTGGGCCTGCCCTCATAGAGCTTCTTCACCAGTTTGGCTTCGATGCCCGCCTCATTCAGCAGCGCGCAGGTGCTGCCGGTGGCATAGATGACGAACCCCGCCTCCGCAAAGGCCCTGCCTACCTCCACCACTTCCGCCTTGTCCCTGCGATTCACGCTGATTAACACCGTGCCCTCTAAGGGGAGCCTGGTCTGGGTGGCCTCCTGGGCCTTGAAGAACGCCTCGCCCACGGAGGCGGACAGTCCCAGCACCTCCCCGGTGGAGCGCATCTCCGGCCCAAGGACGGGATCCACCTCCGGGAACATATTGAAAGGGAACACGGCCTCTTTTACACCGTAATAAGGGATATGCCGCTCTTTCAGGCCCGGTACGGGGGAGGGCTTTCCCGTAATGTCCGCCGTGATGATCTCCGTAGCCAGGGGCACCATGCGGATATTGCACACCTTTGATACCAGGGGCACGGTCCGGGAGGCCCTGGGGTTGGCTTCCAGCACATAGACCTTTCCGTTCTCAATGGCGTACTGCATGTTCATCAGCCCCTGGACATGCATCTCCTCGGCAATCCTCCTGGTGTACTCCTTGATGGTTGCCATGTTTTCCGCCGAGATATGCTTCGAGGGGATAATGCAGGCGGAGTCGCCGGAGTGGATTCCGGCCAGCTCGATATGCTCCATCACCGCAGGCACAAAGGCATGCTTCCCGTCGCTGATGGCGTCCGCCTCGCACTCCGTGGCGTGGTTTAAAAACCGGTCAATGAGGATAGGCCTGTCCGGCGTCACGCCTACCGCAGCCCGCATATAATCTTTCAGGCTTTCGTCATGATGCACCACTTCCATCCCGCGTCCGCCCAGCACATAGGAGGGGCGCACCATCACAGGGTAGCCTATGCGGTGGGCGATTTCCAGGGCTTCTTCCACTGTGGTGGCCATGCCGGACTCAGGCATGGGAATCTCCAGCCTGTCCATCATTGCCCGAAACAGATCCCTGTCCTCCGCCATGTCTATGACAGAGGGGGCCGTACCCAGAATGCGAACACCGTTTTTCTCCAGCTCCGCCGCCAGGTTTAAGGGAGTCTGGCCGCCGAACTGGGCGATGACGCCTACAGGCTGCTCCTTTCGATAGATGCTCAGCACATCCTCCAGAGTCAGGGGTTCGAAATAGAGCTTGTCCGAGGTATCGTAGTCCGTGGACACGGTCTCCGGATTACAGTTTACCATGATGGTCTCAAATCCCAGCTTTTTTAAGGCCAGGGAGGCATGGACACAGCAGTAGTCGAACTCAATGCCCTGGCCGATGCGGTTGGGGCCGCCGCCTAAGATCATCACCTTTGACCTGTCTGTGCGGATAGGATTTTTGTCCGGAGCATTGTAGGTGGAATAGTAGTAAGCGCTGTCCGGCGTACCGCTCACATGGACGCCCTCCCAGGCCTCTTCCACCCCAAGGGCCATGCGGCGCTCCCTGACAGACTGTTCCGGCATGTCCAGAAGCAGGCTTAAGTATTTATCGGAAAAGCCGTCTTTCTTGGCCTGAATCAGCTGTTCGTCGGCGGGAAGCGCCCCTCTGTGCGCCGCCAGCTCCCTCTCTTCTTTTGCCAGCTCTTCCATCTGCTCGATGAACCATTTCTTTACATGTGTGATTTCGTGTAATTCCTCCACGGCAGCGCCCTTTTTCAAGGCCTCGTACATGACGAAATGCCGCTCGCTGGAGGGTGTGGCCAGCATCCTGCACAGCTGTTCTTTTGACTTCTCCTCCAGCTCACGGATCTGCCCCAGCCCGTACCTGCCTGTCTCCAGGGAGCGGATGGCTTTCTGGAAAGCTTCCTTATAGTTCTTTCCGATGCTCATGACCTCGCCCACGGCGCGCATCTGGGTGCCCAGCTTGTCCTCCACACCCTTGAACTTCTCAAAGGCCCAGCGGGCGAATTTGATTACCACATAGTCGCCATCCGGTACATATTTGTCCAAGGTACCGTATTTCCCGCAGGGGATGTCCTTTAAGGTAAGTCCTGCCGCCAGCATGGCGCTGACCATGGCGATGGGGAAGCCTGTAGCCTTGGAGGCCAGGGCGGAGGAGCGGGAGGTGCGGGGATTGATTTCTATGACGATGATGCGGTCGCTGACCGGGTCGTGGGCAAACTGCACATTGGTGCCGCCGATGACCTGCACGGATTCCACGATTTTGTAAGCCTGCTCCTGCAGGCGCTTCTGCAGTTCCTCCGAAATGGTGAGCATAGGGGCGGCGCAGAAAGAGTCCCCTGTGTGCACGCCCATGGGATCGATGTTCTCAATGAAGCAGACCGTGATCATATTGCCGTCCGCATCCCGGACTACCTCCAGCTCCAGCTCCTCCCAGCCCAAGATGGACTCCTCCACCAGAACCTGGCCCACCAGGGAGGCCTGGAGCCCTCTGGCGCAGACCGTGCGGAGCTCTTCTTTATTATATACCAGCCCGCCGCCGGCGCCGCCCATGGTGTAGGCCGGGCGCAGCACCACCGGGTATCCCAGCCTGTCCGCAATGGCCAGGGCCTCCTCCACGCTGTAGGCCACCTCGCTCCTGGCCATCTCTATCCCCAGAGCGTTCATGGCGTTCTTAAACTCAATGCGGTCCTCCCCCCGCTCGATGGCGTCCACCTGGACGCCGATGACCTTTACCTGGTACTTGTCCAGAATGCCGGCGCTGGCCAGCTCCGCGCAGAGGTTTAAGCCCGACTGGCCGCCCAGATTGGGCAGCAGGGCGTCCGGCCGCTCCTTGGCGATAATCTGCTCCAGACGCTCCTTGTTTAAGGGCTCGATGTAGGTCACGTCCGCTGTCTCCGGATCCGTCATGATGGTGGCGGGGTTGGAATTCACCAGTACGATTTCATAGCCCAGCTTCTTTAAGGCCTTGCAGGCCTGGGTGCCGGAATAGTCGAATTCGCAGGCCTGGCCGATGATGATGGGGCCGGAGCCTATGATCAGCACTTTTCTGATATCGGTTCTCTTTGGCATATAGTAACCTCCTGATTGGCATCAATGTCCTACAGCGCCGTCATCCTGCAGGCATCCTTTTTTCCTCTGACCATTATAGCATCCGGACCGCAAGAAAGCAATTTTGCATTGCAATTTTTTATCATTCCTTGCACAGCTCCTCTATGACGCATTCATGGGCTTTTGTCTTCTTATTGTAGTTCACGCCTACCAGCATTCCAGGCTTCTGCAGTATTCCTGCCGCTTTATCTGCTCCAGGGCGCCTTTTGCATTTTTATCCCATTTCAATTCCATCACCAGCGCAGGCTTCTCCGGAAAACGCTTCCTGGGCAGGTACACCAGATCCGCAAATCCTTTTCCGCCAGCCGGTTCACGGTGTATGGTATAAAAATTTCTCGCCGCATACAAGGCCAGCGAAATGGTGTAGCTTAAGGCGTTTTCATCGTTATACCGGATATAGGAAGTCTCAAAATGCGCCTCTTTCATACGCTCCGCCACCTCCCCGGGGCGTCCCTGCCAGATGGCGTTCAGGGTATCCGCGGAGTTCTTCAGTGCCTTTGACACTTCACCCCAGTCAGACGCAGACACTGCGTTCACATATTCAGATCGAATTTCGCTGTTTGGAATGAAGACACACCTATTTTCCTGATCATACCCCAGATAGCCCAGATGAATCAGCAGTGTAAGGACATCATCTTCCGTCCTGAATGTGGTCATGTCATTGGTAAAACTCCCCGTATTCACCGGAACCCGCTCTCCGGCAATCATGCTCAAAACATCCTCTTTCAGGCTGTCGAAATTCAGATCTATACGAAATAACGGATATCCGGATATGTTTCCATCCTTTCCCACAGCACGCTCCGCCGCATCAAGTCAAGCATCCCGCCCATATCCTTGCTCTGGCTCAGAAATTCCTGCATGTTCAGGAAAATGGTGTCATCACTGAGGAGACAACCATAAATTCTGCCTTTACTCTTATATCAAAATCATTTATAATGAAACTATGATTTTGGAAAGGGTGATAACATGGATTTACAGATATTGGATATGGCCGGCGCCAGACCAGAGCATTCAACCGTTATCGTTAATTTCGTGGCTGCAGTCAGGGAACAGCTTTTAAACAGTACCTGTTATGTCTTTTCTGACAATGTACAATATAAATGGCACACAAAGGATGGTGAAGACAAAGCAGTCGTTCCGGATGCTTCCATTAATTGCCGCACTAAGGCCAGAAAAGGGAATGTGTTTTTGGACATTCCGCGTTTTGTAATGGAAGTTTTGAGTCCATCGACTGAAAATTATGACCGCGGCGAAAAGAAAGAATTATACCGGCAGCAGGAAATTGATGAATACTGGATTGTTGACTGGCAAAAGAAAAAGGTGGAAATCTATAATCTTGATTATGATGAAAATGGGGAGCCGCAATATTATTTGTGGGAGACAATTACGGAGCAGAACAAGGAAGAACTAAAGATTGTCCACTTTCCAAGTCTTAAGATTACATTTGACAAATTGTTTGCTGAGGTGGATATGGAATATTAGGGAAAGGGCGGAACCGCTTCAGGTCCGCCCTTTCCTTTTTGTTAATTCATTTTGGAAATTCTATTACAATTATATAGTCATTATTCCGCATCCTCAGGTGCATCGGAAGCTGCATCCGTATTTTCCTCTTCGGAGCTGCCCGTGCCCGGATTGGCTTCTATGCCGGTCTGACTCTGCGGGGCATCCTGTGGTGCAGAGGACTCCTGATTGTCTGCGTCTGTATCCGGAGTTTCAGGAGCTTGGGAGGTATCGCTTTCTACGGTCGGGTCTGCGGGGGCCTGAGAGGCATCTGTTTCCTCACCCGGATCTGCAGGGGCCTGGGCGCTGCCGCTCTCATTATCCGGCATCTCGGGTACATCGGAACCGTCAGCTTCCGTGTCCGGAACTGTGGGCTCCCCGGCATCACCGGCTGCCTCATCGGAGGCCGCGGGCTCTTTCGAGCTGTCGGTTTCCTCATCGGAAGATACAGGCTCCTTGGGGCTGTCTGCTTCCTCATCAGAGGGTGCAGGTTCCTTGGAGCTGCCTGCTTCCTCATCGGAAGTTGCGGGCTCCCCGGAATCGCCGTTCTCCGTCTCCGGAGCTGCAGGGGACTGCGTATTTCCGCCCTCGTTTTCCGGCTCGGACAGGTTTTCGGTATCCGCGTTCCCATCCTCTTCTGCGGGAGCGTTTGCGTCAGGAACCGTTTCCAGTGAAGCGGCATTGGTTTTGTTTACTGTGCCATAGAACTTGACCTCGGACATATTGCCGCCCTCGGCACCAGTAATCTGGATATAGCGATAGCTGCCTGCAGTAGTTACACTCAGCTCATGCCATTTGACTGCATTGGGATCCTTACCAGCAATACCGGCCAGTGCTTCCGTGATGTCCGTCCATGTGCTCCCATCGTTAGAACCCTGGAATTTCAGCCCATTTAGTCGTTTGGTAAATTCCTCAGGATTTTTGCTTCCTGTCCCCAGCCTCGGATACGCTGCAAACTTTGTAGGTGCTATGGTAGTTCCTTCACCGAAATCTATGGTGTAGGTGTTCCCTGTCTTCAGATCACCAAAAGTATCTGTACTGCCGTCAAACAGCTGCTGTGCACACTGTTCCGCAGACATTGTATTATCCCAGTCGCCGCTGCTGGCTGTCATGCTCGCCGCCAGACTCTTCACATCAATCGGCTCTTCAGGAAGCTCATCCTTACTTACTGTGCCATAGATTCTGACCTCGGACATATTGCCGCCCTCGGCACCAGTAATCTGGATATAGCGATAGCTGCCTGCAGTAGTTACACTCAGCTCATGCCATTTGACTGCATTGGGATCCTTACCAGCAATACCGGCCAGTGCTTCCGTGATGTCCGTCCATGTGCTCCCATCGTTAGAACCCTGGAATTTCAGCCCATTTAGTCGTTTGGTAAATTCCTCAGGATTTTTGCTTCCTGTCCCCAGCCTCGGATACGCTGCAAACTTTGTAGGTGCTATGGTAGTTCCTTCACCGAAATCTATGGTGTAGGTGTTCCCTGTCTTCAGATCACCAAAAGTATCTGTACTGCCGTCAAACAGCTGCTGTGCACACTGTTCCGCAGACATTGTATTATCCCAGTCGCCGCTGCTGGCTGTCATGCTTGCCGCCAACGCCATCACATCAATCGGCTCTTCCTCCGGCACTTCCTCTTCCACCATAGAACCGTAAATCTCAGCCTCGGAGATATTCCCGCTTGCCGCGCCGGTGATCCGGATGTAACGGAAGCTGCCGCAGTTCACAAAATCCTCTGCCGTAATGTCATAGAATACGAATTCATTTACGCCCTCCAGCGGAGCCGTGATATCCACCCATGTGGTACCGTCTGCAGACCCCTGGACAAACGCACCGTTCATGCGTCCCAGATACTCCGTATTGTTCTTTCCGCCGGAACGGGGCTTAAGCCTGAATTTCGTAGGCAGAACCGCTTTGCCCTCGCCGAAATCAACAGTAAATGTATTGCCGCTGGCCAAATCGCCGAAAGTACTGTCATCTCCGTCAAACAGCTTCTTGGCCTGATCTTCTGCGGTTCCGTTTCCGCCCCATCCGCCGCTGCTGGCCGTCATGCCGGCCGCCAGCGCGTTCACATCCAGCTTCTGCGCTTCCTCGGTTCCGTAGATCAGAACCGTATACGCTTCGGACTGTACGGTCACGCCGTCGCTCTCCCGCTTTAACTGCAGGCTGACTTTCACCAGCGTATCTTTCTCCGGTGTGGTAATCCTGCCCTCGCCAAGAGATACAACTGTATCATCCTCCGAAGTGGCCACAGTCACCGCATATCCCTCCGGCAGCTCGGGCATAGCCAGGGTCTGTGCGCCTCTGGCCGGTACCTTGATTCCGGTGATCACACTGTCCAGACCTTTCACCGTTACACTGATATCCTGTGTAAGGGCAGTTTCCCCGGTGGGAGCCGTCACCAGAAGCCGCAGGGTGACAACCGTCTCATTCACGGCCGCGCATACGCTTCCGTCCTTGCCGATCACGGCCTCATTGCTTCTGGTGTCTACGGAAATGGTATAGCCCGCAGGCAGAGAGGGATACGCCAGTTCGGTCTGAAGCGCCTCCTGCACAGGCAGCTCTTTAATCTGATCCGCAATCATCTGCACCGCCGCGTGATAGGTTCCGTAGAACTCCACCTCGGAGATATCTCCGTTTTCGGCGCCCAGAATCTGGAAGAAACGGTATCCGTTCTTATCCGCTATATCGGATTCCCCAAAGTGCGTCCATTTATTGGCTGTGGCGCCGGTTACCGCAGGCGTCAGCTTCACCCATTCTTTCTCGTCATAGCTTTCGTGCTCGGTATCGTTGGAGCCGTACACCACCGTATTGTTCATACGCGCAGGGTGAGAGGCTCTGGGCATCAGCATCACGTCCGTAAGGGAAACCGTCACACCCTCTCCAAAGTCTACTACATAGTAATCGCCAAATTGATTCTTCAGATCCCCAAAGGTGTCCGTATTGCCGTCAAACAGCAATGCCGCGCTCTGTTCGGGACTCAGCTTTCCGTCCCAGGAACCACTGCTTGCCGTAAGAACAGCCGCCAGCATACCGGTATTGACGAACCGGTCGGAGTCCACCAAAAACAGGGTACTGCCGTCCGTTGTGCCGTGGAATGTCTCGCCGGGCGTGCCGTCCGCTTTTGTGTAATCCAAAGTAAGCCCCACCTGCCCCATGCTGCAGTCAGCGGAATTCATCACTGCAGTGGCAGTATAAGTATGGTCTGCGCCCTGGGTAATCACAGCGTCCACGCCGTGGATATTCACTTTCAGGTCGCGGAGGGTATCCCGTCCCTGAATGGTCACTTTCACAGTATCCCCCATCTTGATGCGGCCATTGTCCACCGTATCGCAGGACATGGTAATGCTTTCAATCAGGTTGCCGGTTTCATACCGGGTGCCCCACATCCGGATTTCCGCGATCTCCAGGAGATTTTGTACGGAACCGGACAATACATCCGGATATTCCGTGGTCTTCTTGAACATCAGGAAACGATACTGCTTGTCATGGTACTCTTCCGCCACGTCCACGGTCTGGTAAGCCTGCTGATAAGCGGCCTCGGCCACGGTAAGCTTCTCCCAGTTGACCCTGTCGTTGGAGCCGAATACCTGTACGCCCGCCAGACGGTCCGAGAATCCGGCTCTGGCCTGGAATCCGAATTTATTTACGGATATCTTGTAATCGATTCCGAAGTCCATGATGGCGCCCTTGTCTTCCACCAGCCAGTAGCCTACGAAAGTACCAGGTTCCGCATCCAGCCATGCCGGAGTGTCTCCGTAACCAAACGTGGATTGGTTCCCCACATTCATCTTGCTGAAATCCAGTGAGGTACCATCGGTCAAAGGATCGTTCTTCAGCAGAGGCGATACCAGCTCCAGAGCGGCCACGGCATCGCTGAGCTCATTGAGCACTGCGGCGAATTCCTCATCGCTGACGCTTTCGTCCTCTGCCATCTCCCTGGCCTTATCCAGCGCCGCCTGGAAAGCTTTCAGGCTGGCAGTGGTATAAACCGCCGTTTCGTCATATGGCTTGATGGCATTGTTTACCGCGTCCATGCGGCTGCCGCTGACCGTAATGTTCAGCTTCTTCAGCGCCACGGTATCCCCTGCGGCTGCGGCCACATAGAATGTATATTCCCCGGCTACATCAGGAGACCATGTCACTTTTCCGGTGTTTTCATCCACAGTAACGCCCTCAGGCAGGTTGATTCCGGTATAACGAACAGGATTCTCCAGCACATTGACCGCGCCAAGGGTCACGGCAAAAGGCGCTCCGATATAAGTGGCAAGATTATATTCCTCCCTGCCGCTCTCAAAGGTCACCGCATCCAGATTCGATGCCTTAGGGCTTGTATAAATGGCATCCACATCCGTATAGCTGCCCTCTATATTGGTTACAGAGAAGTAATACATATCCCCGAAGCCCTCGCTGCTGTCCTTAGGGTATGGGACATACATCCACTGGCCCTTGGTGTCCGGCAGATAAATGCCGCTCTCGGGACTGCTGCTCATGGTAAGCTTCGCGATTCCGTCCGTGCGCACCCGGAACAGGAACACATCGCTGCCGATTCCGGCGCTGTTCATGGCGACTCTGCTCTCGCCGTCCGCCTTGTCCAGATGCACATACCCGGTACCGTCCCCGTCGCTCCTTACGCCGGATTGGGTGTGGGCGCTGACTATGGAGCTGCGGTTCTCCACCTGGATCACATTTGCCTCGGAGGCTTTGGGCACGAAAGAGGTGTCTCCTGCTGCCGCAGCCGGCAGGAATACCCAGAAATCGCCGCCTCCGTCATTATTGCCCCAGGCACAGTATGTCTTCATGCCATAGCCCTCATAGAAATAAGGATACTTCTCCTGAAGCTGCTCTGCTGTCATGCCCCGGTTGTAGGCATAATAGGTATAGAAATCCCAGAAGTTGATGGTGGTGTAACGTCCCCTGTAGCTGGCGGCAAAGGCTGCGTAGGAATCCTTGATGGTGCCGTCGGTATCAATGGCAAAGGGAACGGGCACCCATTCGGTGTCATACCCCAGCATATACTGGAAGAAGAAATCTGCCGCTTTTACCATGCGGTCGTCCAGGAACGTAAAGCAGTCCACCGCATCCGCATCGGTGGATACGGTTCCGTCTTGCGGGTCCACCTTTGTCCCCTGGCTTAGCATCAGCCGGGAGAGAATGGCGGAGTTGGTCAGGTCGCCGCAGCCGTGGGCCTGGTCCCGCCCCATCTCCACATGCTGGATCACGGGCTTGTCCAGCGGCGTGCCGCTTCCCTCTTTTGCCCCCACCGCGTCCACCGTGGCGATCTCGCGGAACAGGCGCTTGATGGAACCGTTCTGTCCCTGGTCTCTGCCGTTTTTATTTACGGTGAACCATTCCACTGCCTTTTCATAGCTTTCCGCATCGTCCATGAACAGGTAGGCCGACATGGCGCCGATGGTGGTGTAGAGATGCTGATTCATAAAGCGGTCCGGGCTGTACTGGAAGACTTCCACCTCAGGACTTAGGAAATTCGAGATGAATTTCTCCGTATCCTCCTCCGTCCAGGCCAGCTCCTCCTCGGTATAGCCATCTGTCACCTGGTAACTGGAATATCGCAGGATCTCCGCCGCGATACAGATCCGGTTGGTGGGGATGCCCATGTGAATGCAGGCATCGTTGAAATATTCCAGGGATTCCGGGTCGATATCTTCATATGCCCGGATGATGCGCATGGCATTGCGGCGATACGCATTGTCGCCTGTAATGTAGTACATCAATGCCTGGGCGTATGCCCTGCTGCCGTCATTGTTATTGTTGAAAGTGTTGTTATTGAAAGGGCCGCCGTTGCGCTTGGGTCCCACATCTCTTCCGGATATGGAACCGTCGTCTAAGATCATGGTCTCAAAATAGCTCTTCCAGGGTTCCGCCCCTGCGCGCACCTGGGCCTGGACATTGTCCAGGGTTTCCTTGGTCACACCTACGCCCGGATGGGTAAATCCGCTGTAGGGATCCGTCACCTCGTTGATATGGGGCTTGTAGTCCGTCAGCAAGGCCTCAATGCGGGAGTTGGATGCGCTGTCCGCCGCCGGGGCCGGGCTGCCTGCTTCCGTACCCGCGGCATGTACCGTATTTGCCATGTCCCACGGGCAGATTCCCTGCAGCGCAAGCGCTACGGTCAGGCCAAAAGTCGCCATACATTTTGTCAGCTTCTTGTTTCCTGTTCTCATCAGCGTTCATTCCTCCCTTCTTCCTTTTCGTCTGCGTATTTGCGGCGCAGCAGGACACTAATTACCCCCCCCAAGCACCGCTGTCACTGCAAGTCCGGCCAGCAGGAATCCCGTGCCGTTATGATGCTCCGCATTGCCTGCCGCATATGGGCTGTTATCCAATGTTTTCGGAGAGTGCAGATTTTCCTGCGCCGGAGTCTCATTGCCATCGGATGCGTTGCCGCCCGGCTGTGTGGGGGATGTGGTTCCCGGATCTGTGGGATTCCCGGGAGCCGGGGTGGGATCCTGGGGATCTGCGGGGCCCGGGGCAGGATCCGCAGGACCGGGCGTGGGATCCGTGGGGGCCGGGGTAGGATCCGCAGGACCCGGCGTGGGATCTGCGGGGCCCGGGGCAGGATCCGCAGGACCGGGCGTGGGATCCGCGGGGGCCGGGGTAGGATCCGCAGGACCCGGCATGGGGTCGGTGGATTCGGTCTGGCCCGTTACTTTCACCAGCAATTCCACACTGCCCACCTCATAATCCAAAGTCACGGTATGCTCCCCATTAGACAAAGTGTCCATATAAGCCTTTGTAAATGTCAGAATCGTGGAGCCGCTCCTTAATGTATAGTTGGCAGCGTCCACCTCCTTGCCGTCTACCTTTACGCTTTGAAGCTTTTCCAAAGCGCCGGTAGCCCGGACAGTGATGCCGTCATCCTTTCCGGCTTCATAAGTTTTCATCGGCTTTCCGTCCGGTGTTTCCTGGCATTCCTCATCCAAAATCAGTTTCGGATTCTTGGATATGTAATATATGATTACAGATCCATCATCTGCAACCGCCGTAGCTGTCACAGTGCCGCCCGGAATCAGTTCCACCGGCTCTTTCCAGACATACCCATCCGGAAGCTCCATCTGCTCCACATTGTCGATATCTTCAGGTACCAGAACTTCCTCGTAATCCGCGTCCGGACCGGGATCCGGCGTATCGGACCATTTGGCATAGTAGATATTGTTGATGTTCACGGCGCTTCTGCCGTTTCGGTCCGTTGCCAGTTTCTGCCCGGTAAAATCCGCGTTCCTGTACCATCCGGCAAAATAGCTGCCCTCTTTCACAGGTGCGATGAGCCCGTAGGAAAGATTCTCAAGATCCTCCTCTGTCTCGCCGTATATGCCGCCGTTTAGGACAATGATGGCGGATACATTGGTCTTACCGTTTAAGGCTTCCGCAGCGCTTTGGTCCGGAACCGATACCAGAGAGGTGTTGAACGCGTGGTTATTCACGTTCTCCGGATTGCCCAGAACTTCATAATAGGTAGTGGGATTTGCGATCATCCGCCCGATGGTGTTCACATTGACCGGAATGGTCAGGTGCTTCACACTGGTGATATGAAACGCATAGGTGCCAATCTCCGTCAGGCTTTCCGGCAGAGACACTGTCTTCAGTGCCTTGCAGAAATGAAATGCATAGGCTCCTGCATTTGTCACACCCTCCCCGATTTCCACCGCCGTGATGCTGCCCTTTATGGACTTCCATGGCGGTTCCGCGTCACGAAAAGAAGCGGTCATACGTCCTTCTCCGGTTATGAAGAGGGTATACCCGCTCTGCTCGCTGCCCTCGTACCAGGCATTCACCTTGTCTGTTCCCGCTTCTGCGGAGATGTCCCAGGGATCGTCCTTGGTGCCCGTTCCGGCAGAAGCCGCTTCCGCCGATATTGGCAGACTGTACATACACAGCGTCATGCACAGTGCCAGCATGGCGGAAAGCAAGTGTTTGGCTCTTTTTTTCATGCTTTCACTCCTTTGCTTTTTTATGTCAGACCATATCCACAGGCAAACGCACCTGCGGACATGGAGTGCCACCTTTTCTATCCTTTTACAGAGTAGCGAAAAAGCGAAAGGAATACTATGGTAAAAAAGCTGGAAACCGGAAACTTTTTTGTTGTCCGTGCCCGCGCCGGCCGTTTCACAGCACAGTTTTCGGCTCTCGTCGGTCTCTCATGCAGGGCGGAGCAGCCGGCGTCTATGGGGGTACTGACAAAATCCCGCCCCAGCCAGGCCCTTGAGGTACCTGATCTGCGGCGGGATTGGATTTCTGCAGCTTGCCCGGATTCTTCAGTTCTATTGGAATGCCCTTCTTCCATTTCCCCGGCATGCTGCTTTTATCTTATTTCTGTGATCTATTTCCTAAGCCTTACCACATTCCAGCTATGCTTTCCGAATACAGTGGTAAAGCGTCCGTCCTCCATGCGGGAAGCGTTCCCGGTCACGGGCACGACGCAGTCCGGATTGGCCTCCGTATTGACGGCTTTCATATCATCGTTGGTAAGGACAATATGCTCTACGACCTTGTAGTCAGCAAACTGTCTCAGGTCGCAGCTTACCTCTATATCCTCCTCCAGATTCTTGTTCACCGCAAAGACGGTCAGTTCCCCGTCTTCCTCATTCCAGACGCAGACACTGTCCAGGAAAGAGACCTCCCCATAGGTCTTGCTCTCATAGAAAGGCGCTTTCACAAAGGTATTCAGCACGGTCCCTCTGCCGTACACGCTTGCATGCAGATAAGGATAAAAGATCGTCTGTCTCCAGGCTCCGGTATCGGAAGTCATAATCGGCGCGATCACGTTCACCAGCTGGGCCAGGCAGGCCACTTTCACCCTGTCCGCATGGCGCAGCATGGTGATCAGCATACTGCCCACCAGCAGGGCATCCTCAAAGTTGTACACATCCTCCAGCTGATGAGGCGCCTGCACCCATTTCTCCAGCTTGCTGTCCGCCTCATTGCTGTGGTACCACACATTCCACTCGTCAAAGGACAGATTGATCTGCTTCTTGCTGCGCTTCTTCGCCTTTACGCAGTCCGCTATGGACAGGACGGAAGTGATGAACTCGTCCATCCCCTTGGAATTTGCCAGAAATTCCGGCGTATTGTTATCCCGGTTCCCATAGTACTGATGGAGGGAGAGATAATCCACCTGGTCGTAGCATTCCTCCAGGACTTCATCCTCCCAGTAACCGAATGTATCCATACCAAGGGCGGAACTGCCGCAGGCCACGGTCTCAATCTCCGGATCCATGAATTTCATCAGTCTGCTGGTCTCCGCTGCGGCGCGGCCGTACTCTTTGGCCGTCTTGTGCCCCATCTGCCAGGGACCGTCCATCTCGTTTCCCATGCACCAAAGCTTGATATTGTGGGGCTCCTCATAGCCGTGCTTTCTTCTCAAATCGCTGTAGTAGCTGCCCTTTTTAAAGTTGCAGTACTCCAGCAGATCCTTGGCCTCCTCAGGCCCCCTGGTTCCCAGATTCACGGCCATCATCACTTCCGTCCCGGCTTTCTTCGCCCAGTCGGCGAACTCATTCAGGCCGAACTGGTTGGACTCGATCACATGCCAGGCCAGGTCCACCTTGGCCGGGCGCTCTGCTTTGGGCCCTACGCCGTCCTCCCAGTGATAGCCGGACACGAAATTCCCACCGGGATAGCGCACAATGGGAACCTGAAGCTCCCTCACCAGCTCCAGTACGTCCTTTCGCATTCCCTGCTCATCCGCAAAAGGGCTGTTCTCCTGATAAATGCCCTCATACACGGCACGTCCCAGATGCTCGATGAAAGAGCCGAAGATCCTCTTGTCCACCGCCCCCGTGAGAAAATATTTGTCTACAATGATCTCTGCTTTTTTCATTTTGCCTGTACCTCGTTTCCGCGCCGCCTCTTTTCTCCTGACATCTGCGGCGCTGTGCTTTTGATGCTTTTATCATAAACCGATTTCCGCAGATAATCCATCGCCTTTTTTCCGTTCTGTTTGACTTTTCTTCCGGTCATGTGTTAAGCTTATTTCCGGGTCAGGTTGCCGGGATCTTCCTCCGCAGCCTGGCCGGAAAAACATAAGGAGAGTGCCATGTACACACTGAATTTCTGCGAATACAACCGTTCAAACCAAGATTTCGGCACCATTTTCCGTCCCAGGGGAAGCGGAGATTACCTTTTTCTCCTGTTTAAAAGTCCCATGAAAGTCCATTTGAAAGACAGGGTCATAATCGCCAGGGAGAATGCCTGCATCCTCTACACCCCCGGCACGCCCCAGCACTATCAGGCGGTCCAAAGGTTCCGCAACAGCTATCTTCACTTTTCTTCCGATGAAAGCCCTGCCGAAAGCTTCCCCCTGCCGGAGAATTCCATCTTTTATCCGGAGAATGCCATGCAGATCGATTCGTACATCTCCCGCCTGCAGCAGGAGCAGTTTTCCGCCCTGCCCTTTCGGGAGGAGTCCGTCCACGCCTTGATCACGCTGCTGTTTTTGTCCATCAGCCGCGGCCTGGCCCAGGAGACAGTGCAGAAAGAGGACACCGCCCATCTCTATCCCCTGTTCCAGAATCTGCGGCTGCAGATGCTTACCCAGTGCCAGGAGGACTGGGACATAGAGCGCCTCTGCCGGCGCGTCAATCTGGAGAAGAGCCAGTTCTATGTGTATTACAGAAATTTCTTCTCCTCTACACCAAAAAATGACCTTCTCCACGCCAGGCTGGAAAAGGCCAAAAATCTGCTGAGCAATCAGGCCCTGCAGGTAAAGGAGGTGGCGCAGCTGTGCGGCTTTCGCAGCCAGGCACATTTCACCCGCTACTTTACCGCCTGCTGCGGCTGCGCCCCGGGGGCTTACGCAAGACAGCCCCATACATGACTATACCTTACCGGCGGTAATCTCCTGCTCCCTCGCCGCCCCGGCAAAAAGACGCGCCCGGACGACACCTATCAGTTTTTACACGTTCTCCAGCGCCTGGAAATGAGGGCAGTCCAGCGCTACCCGCCGGATAGGGCAGGCCCACCGGACGGCGTTTTTGATGATCTGCTGTACATATGCGTTCCGGAAAGACTCATTGGTCTCATGTCCGGGCTGGAAATAGAATATCTTCCCGTTTCCCCGAACCCAGGTACATCCGCTGCGGAACACTTCCCCGCCGTTGAACCATCCCATAAAGACCGTCTCCTGGGGCTCTGCGATGTCAAAGGGTTCGCCGTACATCTCTTCGCAGTCCAGAGCAAAGGTCTCGGGGATTCCCTCCGCGATTGGGTGGTTGGGCTTTACCGTCCAGATTCTCTCCCTTGCGCCGTCCCTCCACTTCAGGTTGCAGGTGGTTCCCAGCATCCTGCGGAAAATCTTGGAATGGTGGCCGGAGTGCAGCACTACCAGGCCCATGCCGGAGAGGATATGTCTCTGTACCCGGTCCACGATCTCATCCGGCACTCTGTCATGGCCCATATGGCCCCACCAGATCAGCACATCCGTGTCCGCCAGGACCTCCTCCGTCAGCCCGCATTCCGGATCGTCCAAAGTAGCCGTGCGCACCTGGACCTCCTCACTGCGCAGGAAACCTGCTATGTAGGCGTGGAGCCCGCCGGGATACAGCTGCGTCACACGTTCCTCCGTTTTTTCGTGCAAATTCTCGTTCCATACCGTTACTTTCATGGCAAACCCTCCATTCTTATGCTTGTCTTATCTTTTACCCTGCCGGTGAAAGGTTTCTTCACCGTACTTATGGAAACTGTTTCCTCCCAGACAATACCTTATCATAGTCCGGCATCAATTTCAATAAAGAATAGCGCGTTCTCTAAGATTCCTTTCTCTGTGAGCGCACTATGCCGCTGACCTGATACATCTGCTCATCGGAAACCACAATGTCCACCTGAAAGCAGGGGGTAAGCAGTTCCGCCAACTCCCGGGCCTCCACCAGTCCCATGGAGACCCTGTTGGCCGCCTCTTTGTGGTGCGCGTTGATTTTGTCCCGGCTCATGCCATGGGCGATGGAGAGCCTGCCGCCTGGCCTTAAGGTTCCGGCCAGCACCTGGATCAGCCGCCCGGAATCCGGGAAATGAGGAAAGGCATTGTACACCATGCAGCAGTCAAAGAACCTGTCGAAGTGCAACAGCTCCACATCCCCGCAGATTACCCGGATCTGCGTCCCCTTGGCTTTTTCCCGGGCAATCCGGGCCATCTGCGGCGAGATGTCCACGGCGGTGACGCTGGCCACCGTTCTTTTTAAATAATCCGAAAACAGTACGCCGGTGCCGCAGGCTACGTCCAGCACATGGCATCCGGGCCCCACATCGGCATTGTCCAAAATTCGGTCTATGACGGCATCGTTTCGCACCAGTTCCTCGTCCCACTTTGGCGCGCAGTGATCGAAAAACGCGATTACCTCTTTTTTGTCTATCATCCTGCATCCTCCTGTCTTTTCGCTGCTCTTTTGGGCCGCTCTTTTACGGACTGTCCGCCCAAGCCGTCCTATCGGAAAAAGGAGGCTGTATCTATCTTCTGGTATCCCCCAAAGCTGGAGGGATACGCGAAGATTTCCTCCGCCAGGCCCTGTCCCAGAAACATCTCTGTCACCTCATCCGTCTTTTTTGCCATATCGATGTCGGCAAAGGCATCCGGATACACAGTTTTTCCAATATACCATGCATTGATCAGCGCTGTTTCGTAATTTGTGTAATAGGCATTGTAGGCCATCTGCAAGTACACCTGGCCCTCCCGCCATGCCCTGCAAGAGTCGAACATGCTCCCATCCTCCTGAAAAAGCGGCGCGATATTCTTTACAGCCGCCGCGTCTATGAGCATAATGTCCATGTCCTCCCCGAGGGCGATGAACTTTTCCTCCTCAATGGGCTGGATGCCGGGCGCTCCCAGGTCAGTCACCACGTTTCTGACATTTGCTATGTCAAAGGAAATGTAATTTTGGGCTGTCATAAGGTGGTTGGTGGTTCCCCAGTTTCCAAGGCCGCAGATGTAGACTCCGGGCCTGTCCTCTTCCCCGATATCTGCAGTCCTCCTTTCGATGTCCTCCCGCTGTTCTCCCACAAATGCAAGCAGGCTGGCTGCTCTGTCTTCTTTCCCGAATATCTGTCCCAGCAGGAGCACGGACTGGCTGAAAGCCTCATCGAAAACGCCGTCAGGGCCGCTCTTAAGCGTGATCACCGGAACGCCCAGCTGCTCCTGCAGCGCGTCCTCTTTCTCCACATCCTCATACTCGGAAATGACGATATCCGGATTGCATGCAAGGATTTTCTCCGCCTCCGCGGTCTGGGCATTGGGGCCGCCCACGCCGCAGGAATCCAGCCCTGCAAAGACATCTTTGTAGGCAATCAGGTATGGCCTGGCCACGGAGTCGAACATCCTCGGGCGCTCCCCCAGGGTCTCATTGTCAATATCCTCCACGCCGCAAAGCAGCGCCGTATCGCCGATGTAGCTGTACATCCGAAGCGCCCCCGCGCCGATGCAGACCACTCTTTTGTAGCTTCCGGGCGTCACGGTCACTTCCCGGCCGATCATGTCCGTGATGGTCACTTCCGCGGACTGAGCGGCGCTTCCTGTCGTGCTTCCCGCGTCCTGTTCCCCCTGCCGACTGCCGCAGGCGCTCACTGCCAAGGCCATTACTGCCACCAAAAACATTGCCATCCATTTTTTATATTCCATCTTCGCACCTCCCGCCCGCTTGGGCGGACATCCTTTCCTGATCTTTGTCCAAACCTGCTGCCATGCCCCCTTAAGCGGCACAAAGCGGGGCCATTCTTTACACACTTTTAAGGACGATTTTCCTCCCCTCAACCTCCACAATTCTGACACAAGTGTCAAATGTGTCATTGATCATTTCCTCCCGGATTTCCTCTTTTTCTACGGCATACTTCACGAATCCGTCCTTTATAAAAAAGAACCTGTCCCCGAACGCGAAAGCCTCATTGAGGTCATGCAGTGAGCATAAAATCCCTATATGCTTCTCCCCGGCCAGCCGCCCCGCCTCCTCCAAAATCAACTGTTCATTGGCAATGTCCAGATTCCCCGTGGGCTCATCAAAGATCATCAGCCCAGGTTCCTGGATCAGGGCTCTGGCAATGGCAATCTTCTGCCGCTCCCCGCCGGAGAGCTCCTCCGCATTCCGCCGGGCAAACGCCTCCAGTCCCATGTCTCTCAGGACCCGCTCTGCCGCCGCATAATCCTCCGGTCCGGCCCGCAGCCCGAAGTAGGAAATCCGCCCCAGCAGCACGCAGTCCATGACACTCAGCGCCCCGAACCGGATGTCCTGGGGCACATAGGCAATGCGGCGGGCCCGCTCCTTAGAACGCATCTTTGTCAGGTCTGCCCCGTCATATTTCAGTGTGCCCTTCTCCGGAGAGAGGATTCCCAGTATGGTCTTAAATAGGGTGGTCTTCCCCGAGCCGTTCTTTCCAAGTATCACGCCGATCTCCCCGGCCTCCAGTTCCAGGGATATCCCCCGCAGCACGAAAGCATCGCGCTTCCTGTAACGGAAGCACAGATTCTCTATCCTAAGCATCGCCTGTTTTCCTCTTTCCTTTCCGTCTCTGAATCTTGGCGCCCGGGCATCCGAAATGCTTCCGGCATTTCCCGTTCCGAGACCGCCTTTTTGTCTCCTGCCGTTTTTAGTCACTCTTTCCCGAAAAAATCACAGCCAGGAAAAACGGCGCGCCCAGCAGCGAAGTAATGGCTCCCACCGGCAGGGCGGAGCCATTTCCCATACTTCGGGACAGGGTATCCGCTAAGAGCAGCAGCAGGCTCCCGGCCAGGGAGGCGGCAGGGATCCCGAAGCGGTGGTCCTGCCCCAGGAGCTTTTTTGTCACATGGGGACAAATAATCCCTACAAAGCCTATGATCCCCAGAAAGGATACGCATACCGCCGTAATGACGGATGCCAGCAGCAGCGAGCAAAACCGCAGCCGCTCCACGCTGACGCCCATGCTTTTCGCCGCCCCGTCCCCGCCCAGGAGCGCGTTGTACTTCCAGGACATCAGCTGAAAGAACACAAGGCCGCAGACTACAGCCGCCAGCATGAGCAGATCCGTTCTGTAGGTAGCTCTGCCCAGGTCTCCGAAATTCCAGATCACCGCGGCGGACAGTCCCACATCCGTGGCATAGAACTGCAGCACCGTGGTGGCCGCCGTCCAGACTGATCCCACGGCAATGCCGGCCAGCACCACCACCCCCGGCGAAAAGGCCCGGAGCCTGCACAGCGCCAGGATGAGCAGGATAGACAACAGGGAAAAGCCAAATGCCATCAGCGAGGTGGAATAGGGATTGGCTCCGGTTCCATAGTTGGCCGGATTGTTCCCGGTGGACAAAAATCCTCCAGAAAATGCAATAATGGACAGATTCGCGCCAAAGACCGCGGCATTGGACACCCCCAGCGTGGAGGGGGAGGCCATGGGATTGTTCAGGTTCGTCTGCATGATCAGTCCGGACACGGACAGGCCCGCGCCGGCGATAAGGGCCGCCAGTACCCTGGGGATCCGGATGTTCCAGAGGATTCGGTTGTTGGCCGCCGTGCTCTTTCCCAGCAGGGCATTCAGGCAGTCCCCAAAGGACATATGGGAGGAGCCTGCGAACAGGCAGCAGAAAGCCAGCGCCAGCACCGCAGCCGCCAAAAGGGCAAGGATTGTAAGTTCCCTTTTGTGCTCATTGTGCTTATTGTGTATTTGTCTTCTTTCTTGCATCCCCATTTTTTCCACTGTTTCCATTCCTGTTCCTCTCCGATTCCATGTCTTTTGAGCGGGTTTCCCGTTCCTTATTGCTGCCGGACTCCGGCTCTGTAGGCGACTTTTTTGTACAATAAAAAAGGCATACCATCCCCCCTTCTGGAGAAAAGCATCCCTTCTGGCAATGCAGTCCGTCTCTTATGCAATTGGATTTACCCCCCTGTTCCGAAAATGCTGGCCGACACTCCTGCCAAACGCACAGCGTCTAGGCCGGTCGCTCCCGGATGGGCGGCATGACGCTCAAGGCGGTATTCCCTTACAGCCCGTAGCGCCTCCAAACGATTCAGACGCTTCAGCGTCCATGCCGGCTTCCTGCCGACATCCTGCAGCCCCGCTCCAAACCGTTTCCGCCCCAAAATACTTTCTACGGCAGAAACTTCTGCGTGAAGCTGTCATTTGGTTTTTATTATACTATATTCCATTCATTCCGGCAAGATGTCTCCGGACTTTTTCCGAAAACCGATTCGACGACCAATTCGATGATTCTGCCGGTTCTGCCGCTTTCTGCAGATTCTGAAAGCGTAACCGTTCAGACAGGACGCTGAACCGTTACCCGAAAGGCCGCGTTACTTCTGCAGCTTCCCGATCTCCTCCACAGCGCTTTGAATCAAAGCTCCCGTGTTGAAATTCGAGACGCCCACAATGATATTGTCACAATGGCTGAACGGGATCAGGATGCGCTTCGCATGACTTCCCGCCACCGCTGCAGCCATTTTTTCCGTAATCTCCCCCAGCATGGAATCCGCGATCACAATACCCACCGGACCTACGATGACGTCCGCCCTCCTGCTGCAGACCACCACAGCGTTTTCCCCTGTAGCCGCCTGGTTGGCCCCGGCTTTCAGCATGGCAGTGGCAGCGGCGCTGTTGGTGCCCACGGCGGTGACAAAGGCCTCCGAAAAGTTCTGCTTTATGGCGGCCACAAGCCGTGCGCCGATACCGCCCCCCTGGGCGTCGATTACCAGTATGTCCATATCATTACTCCTCCCTGCCGCCGATTGTATTATTTCCCGGAGTCTCCCACGGCTTTCTCAATCACACAGGAATGCCTGGGATTCTTTCCTTTTGCCTCCCTGTCATAGGCAATTCCTACCAACAAAATATCCCCGCCGTAACCCGAAAGCGCCTCCGGATAGTTCTTATACTCTTTCATCACGGGGTTGGGATTGTACTGACAGGGACTCATCCGCCTTTATCTGCGAATACTCTTCCTGAAGCTCCATCTCCAGTCTGCGTCTGATAAAGGGAACCAGCTCCTCTTTTCCGGCTTCCCCTATGACATTGGTCATATCCAAACAGAAAACTTACATTGGCTCATGGCTTGCCGGGAACTGTCTTTTATATTGCTCCAGTTCTGCACGAAGCCTCTGTACTTCTTTCTCGGCCGCTTCCTTTGCCTGCCGTTCCTCCTCTTTCGCTTTTCTTTCGCGTTCTGTGTTGACACGCTCCTCTGCACGGGCATCTTCCCGTTCAAGCTCTATACGCCTGTCAAATGTGTAATCCAATTGTGTCACCTTTGTCACCTCCCCGCGGCGCCGTATCAGGAATTCCCGCAACACTCCTTCCCTGATGCAGCGGTCTATGGCTTTGTTTATCGCTTTTCTCAAATCTTTCTCCGGATATTTCCCCAGGTACTCCCGCACGTAATCTACAAAGAACATATATTGCCGCAAAACCGGGCATTTCGACAAAAGCGCTTGGTTTTTTCCCACATTGATGTTATATACAGTGCAGGTCAGTTCAAGCTCCGGCGCCTCCATAGGGTTCGCATACGCGTCCGACAGCTTCAGCTGATACTGCGACCGCTGCTCCTCCACCCCATTGTAAAACACCGCAAACCGAGGCGTCGGGATCTTCACCAGCTTCCGCCCATAAAGGTTCTGCTTCTTAACCCATTGCTCCAATATGTTTGTTACATAGATTAGCTCCCGCAGAGGCATATTGGGGCAAACGGTGGATTCATGCTCATATACGCTTAGGTTCATATCCAGAATGAACGCCGCGTCATTGCGCACCGACAGGGAAATCCCCCTTTCCAGGTTACACACCTCAATTAATTCCGGATCCCTGTAATCCGAATGGTTTAGCGCATTGTACACCTCAAGCGCATACTTCGGCTCCTCCATCAGCATGCCGAACACATCGCTTTTAAATTCTCTGTTCCCTGCCATAAAACTCCTCCTTTTGTCTGCAGGAGGATCACGGCCTGGGTATTTCTGCGGAAACTCCTGCCTTATTGATAATGAGTGGATAAAATAAAAGCATGAATTTCCTTGATATCATGAAAAGACTTACTATTTGACAAGTATGCACCACTAATAGCCATACCGGATTTGAAATAATGCTTTGGATAGAGTGTAGCATATTTTTGAGGGAATGGCAAATGTTTTTCGCATAGTCAGGTTTTTGCCAGACGCAATTTTGTTTAATTCGGGAAAAAAACCGAAAGTATGCTGAATACTCATTCAACCCACCTCCGGTTCTTCCCTTAGAAATTATTCGGTTTACAATCACTATGGATTAAATATCCCTGATTACCCTGGCCGGAATGCCCATGACGACTTTACCGGCAGGAACGTTTTTCGTGACCAGTGCGCTGGCGCCAACTACGGCGTTTGTTCCGACTACTACTCCCGGCAAGAGGCTTGCCCCTGCCCCTATCGTAGCATAGTCTTCCACTACCGGGCCAGAGAGACGCTCCGCCGCATCGCTTTCCCTGCCCATGGAATTGTCGTTCGTGGAGGCAACCAGGACACTGATGAATACATGGTTCCCAATCCTCATATTCCCGGTAATATGGGAATTGTCCATGATCTTTGTATGGTTCCCGATGGTGGTCTCATAATTTACCGAAACATTCCGGCTGATGATGCAGTAATCTCCAACCTCGCACTTCTCCCGGATAGAACAGTTATCCCCAAGGAGCGTGTTGTGCCCGATTGTCGTTCCCGTGTATAGGATCACTCCCGGGCACAGAATACAGTTCTCGCCAATTACCGTCTTTCCGTACTCTGAACCGTATGTCCGGGCCGTGCTCCCCGGAGAGGTGGGAAGCTTTCCCAGAACGCAATGGTCATACAGTTCTGCCCCGGCTTTCACCACGGTTCCCGAATAGATGACTACATAGTCATGGATGACAACGTCCTCCTCAATCTCAACATCGTCATGGATGACTGCCGTCTCCGCTATTTATATGCCATCAGCCCCAAGATTATGAAAACACAGTCAGTTCCCATATAGCGCTATTGCGCGTTCCACCTGTCGTAGGATGCCTGATACACATCAATCACATCCGGAACTCCCATCTTCTCCAGGGTGCTGCAATATTCCTCCCAGCCGTTCTCTATATCCGTAACGCCTGTGATAAATTTGCCCTCCATCTCCTTATAATAAGTGGTGATATCCGCCAGCTTATTGTCCAGAACCCGCTGTTCCTCATCCGTAAACTTCAGCAGGCTCACTGCAAAGTACAGATCCGACTGATAAGGAATTACGTTTTTCACAAATCCCAGCTGCCTGGCGCGGCTGTTGCCCACGGTCTCCGTTACCAGCCCTGCCAGGGCATCCTCACGCCCTGCATTGTCCCATATCACCTCGGCATACTGATAAGTGGTAAAAGCGCCGTCATATTCCTCGGGACAATGGAAAACATACACACCCGACCCCTCCGGTCCGAAGTCCCAGTCCTTGCCCAGAATTCCGTAACAGAAAGACTGTCCCAGCAGACCGCTTCCCTCTACTACCTCCTCCGTGGCATACATGATGTCGAACATTTTGCACATCTCTACAATGTATTCGCTCTCTGCATTCATGAAGAAACCGCCGGCAGGAAAATAAATGGATTTCCCCAGAATTTCCTGTGTGTCGTCAAATTCTGACGTCAATGGCGCCATACAGTCCAGGTGGAACTCTCCGTCCGCAAAGTCGGTCGCCTGCAGGGAATTTCCCTCTCCGCTTCCGATGAACGCCACCTTGCCGGACTGGGCGCGGTCAAGCCTCACGGCGCCGTCTAAGGTCAGATACTCCTGATGAATCAGCCCCTCCTCGTACAGCTTGTTCATATACAGATAGTACTGCTTCATCTGCTCCGAAGTACGGTTGAAAATCACCTTGCCGCTTCCGTCGTCGTCAAAATTCATATTGGTCAGTGTGCCAAAGGCGGCAAAAAGCATGGGGCCCCAGTAGGACTCGTCATTCTCCAGGAACGGTATGAAACTGGGTTCTCCGTTCTTCTCTTTCAGGGTAACCAGCGCATGATAGAAATCGTCCACTGTCTTAATATCTTCAAGGTGCAGCCCCGCTTCTTCCAATACATCGGTTCTCACATAGGGTCTGGCGGAAGAAGTGGTTGCGGATACCTCCACCCCGGGCAGACTGTATATCTCACCGTTGATCTGGGTGACCGCGCCCCTTACCAGCGGATAGTCCTCAAAGGTCTGTACCAGGTTCGGCATGTACTCCAGGTAATCCAGATAGTTTACAAACCGTCCGCCAATGACTCCATAGTCATTGATCATGGTGGAATCCAGACTGTAGTGAATGAAGTCCGGCCAGTCCCCTCCCGCCAGGTAAGTGGCCAACGCGTCTGCGTCGATACACTCCCATTCGATATTGATTC
Source organism: uncultured Acetatifactor sp. (assembly GCA_910584235.1). Taxonomy (GTDB): domain Bacteria; phylum Bacillota; class Clostridia; order Lachnospirales; family Lachnospiraceae; genus Acetatifactor. Next base: position 64,433 of record CAJTZD010000010.1, on the reverse strand, counting down.
CGGTAATGTCCGACACCGCATTCCACACCAAACGATCGCTTCTCACGGAAGTATCCCTGCCCACTACCAGGCCTTTCACCGTAATCGGTTCCTCCACAATGGGATATTTGGCTTCCTGCACCGCTCCCTGGGCAGGCTCCGACGCCTCTTCCCGGGACGCTTCACCGCCCTCGCTGCTCTTCTCCTGGCTGCCCTCTTTCTGGCCGCTCTCCGATTCGGAGGCTCCTGCACTGTCCTGTGCTGGCTTCCCGCCGCAGGCACACAGCGACACTGCCATAGCCGCCGCCAAAACTACCGCTACCATTTTCTTTTTCATAATGACATCCTTTCTGCCACATATGGTGGCCCTTTTTTGAGTCTTTTATTAACCCTTTACCGAGCCGATCATCACACCCTTGTCAAAATACTTCTGCAAAAAAGGGTATACAATCAGCAGCGGCAAAGAAGAAACCACAATAACCGCATAGCGGATCAGCGCCTCCAAATTGGCCAGAGACTGGGCATATTCCGCCGCCTCCTCCATGTTGGCCTGCTGCTGGGCCAGAATCAGGATTCTCCTTAGGAACACCTGCAGAGGCTGCATGGCGTCGTCCTTGATATAAATCAGCGCGTCGAAGTAGGCGTTCCAGTGCCCCACCGCAAAGTACAAAACCATAACCCCCATCAGGGCCTTTGACAAGGGCAGCACTACCTTAAAGAAAGTACCTGTGACGGAACAGCCGTCTATCACCGCCGCCTCCTCCAGCTCTTTTGGCATGGAGTCGAAAAAGGTTCTGCAGATAATGCAGTTGTATGTATTATAGGCGCCCAGCACCAAAAGCACCCATCTGGTATTGTAAAGCCCCAGTCCCTTTACCACCAGAAACGTGGGAATCAGCCCTCCGGAGAAATACATGATAAACAGGAAAAAGCTCATGCATATCTTTCCTCCCGGTAAGGTTTTCTTCGTCAGCGCATAGCCGGCCGGCACCGTAACCGCCAGATTGATCAGGGTTCCCGCCACGGTGTAAAAAATCGTATTCCCATAGCCTATGAGAATGTCTTTATTTTTCAAAATCTGCCTGTACCCGTCAAAGGTAATGCCTTTGGGGAACAACAGCACCTGCCCTGTAGCCACCAGCTGGGGATCGCTGACGGAGCAGGATACAATCAGAATCAGGGGATACAATACCATAACCAACAGCGCTGCACCCAGCACATGCATCAGCACATCAAATAACGAAATTCTTTTTTTCTTCATCCTTACACCCCTTGCGCTACCCGGCTTTCCTAAAACAGACTGGTGTCGCTGCATTTTTTGGAAATCTGATTGGCAGTCAATACCAGAATCACGTTCACCACATTGTTGAACAGCCCCACCGCCGTGGAAAAGCTGTAATTGTTGTTGATAAGGCCCCGCTTGTATACATAGGTGGATATGACCTCCGCCACCTCCATATTCAGCTCGTTCTGCATCAGATACACCTTTTCATACCCCACCGAGGCGATGCGTCCCACCTGGAGAATCAGCATAATGATAATGGTAGGCATGATGCAGGGAATGTTGATATGAAGAATCCGCTGGATTCTGGAAGCGCCGTCGATGGACGCCGCCTCATGGAGCCCCGGGTCTACCCCGGCCAAGGCCGCCAGATAGATGATGGCGCCCCATCCCATCCCCTGCCAGACCCCGGACCACACATACAGATGCCGGAAGTATTTCGGATTCCCCATAAAATAAATACTGTCCAGCCCCAGACCGTTCAGCAGGGTATTGACCACCCCCATGGAGGGAGAAAAGAAAATGGTAATCATACCGATGACGACCACAGTGGAAATAAAGTGAGGGGCATAGAGCACGGTCTGGGTCACCTTTTTGAATCCCGGCTTCAGCTCGTTGAGAATCAGCGCCACTAAAATGGGTATGGGAAATCCGGCAATCAGCGAATACAGGGACAATACCAGCGTGTTCCGTATCAAATTCCAGAAATAATACCCCTGGAAAAAATCCGTGAAATTCCGCAGGCCCACCCAGGGGCTCCCCGACACTCCCAAAGAGACCTTGTAGTCCTTAAAGGCAATCTGCAGGCCGTACATGGGCGCGTAGCAGAATATAACCGCATACACCACTGCCGGCAGCAAAAACAGATAATACTCCCTGTGCCTCCATATCCGGGTACGCAGTTTCAGTCCTGAAGCCGGTACCCCTGTCCGTTTTTCTTTTTTCTTCATACGCCTTTCCCATCCCTTTCTCCATGCTGCATTTCTTTTGCGTTTGTAAACTAAATTTATTATGTGAAATAACTAAATTCAAGAGGACTTTTTTGCTTTTCTGCCGCTTTTTGCCCAATGCAAAATAATGAATCTTTCATTTACAGGCCCCAGTGCAAAAAAACAGCCCCGGGATGCTGCCGCACACCCCGGGACCGCTCCTATGCTTTTATCCGTTTTGTTCCAATTTCCTACTTCTCCCGAAACGCGGTGGGGGACATCCCCACATTGGCCTTAAATATCCTGGAAAAATAATTGTCATTGGCATATCCCGCCAGAAACGCTATCTCATGGACAGAATAGCCCGTGGTCAGCAGAAGCTCCTTTGCGTATTCCAGTCGTTTGAAATTTACATATTCCGTAAAGCCCACCCCGATCTGGGTCTTGAACATCCTGCTCAAGGTATAGCTGGATATCCGGAAAGCGTCCGCCACCTGAGTCTGGCTCAAATCCACATCCCGGTAATGGAGCTCCAGATACGCCAGAATCTCCTCATTCAGCTTCTTCTGCCGCACCTCTTTCCTTTCCAGGGCCTCCTGATCCGCCTTCATGGCCTTTTGCGCCGCTTCGTACTCGTTTCTTTTTTCATAGCAATGCAGAAAGCTGGAGCGGATCTCGTCCAGCTGATCCACCACCTTGCCGGGATACAGCTTACAGTCCTCCCCCAAACGGCCGTGCACCCAGTCCTGCAGCCACTGCTCCGTGTCTTTGGTCTCGGCGCTTTTCAGGAACGCAATGAGGACGTTACTGTTCTCCTCCTGAATGTCGATGACAAACAGCCGCACCCGGAACCTCTCCTCCAGCTCCTCTGTCATCTCCTCCACCTCTCCCGCCAGCAGAATATGCCCCACCAGCACATAGGCGCAGTAAAAGCCCCCTGACACTTTCACCCCCAGTTTGTTAAGCCTCTCCCGCCCCACCGGCACCCCGTAAATCAGATGCTTGATGAGCAAATCCGTAATCAGCAGCTCCTGCTCCTGTATGATGGCCCGCCGGTTGTTCAGAGCGCTCTGTATCATGGTAAATTCATCCGCCTCATCCTCCTCAAGCTGGGCCAGTATCCGGTACATAGGCTTATATTCCGCGTACAGCGCCACCACACAGATGCCGATGACCAGAAATATCATGATAAAAATCAGCTTCTTCATATCATGATAGAATGCCACGATATTATTCTGAAGAGATTCGTCGGTGAGATAGACCGCAAAAGACAGAGGGAGGGAAGCGCTGTCCTTTTGATAGAGCACTTTCTGCCTTGTTCCGGAGACGTTCCTCTCCCGGGCTTCCAGGGGAAATACATTCTCCACCGCGCTTCCCGTGGGATTGCCCGCCAGGTAGATTTGATCTCCGCCCTGCTCCGTCACATACAGCCAGACCCCCTCCGCCCCATAGGACAGATTCAGCATGTCCCCCAGGTCGTCCGGCGCAATCTGGTAAAAAATCATGACGCTGTCTCTATTCTTTCCCAGCACTGTGCAGTATCCCACCAGGAATTTCCCGCCTATATCCTCCTGTGTATTGGTGGTGCCAAAGACCAATTTCAGAAATTGATAGTTCTCCCGGGAAAAGTAAGCCCGAAGAGCCTCCTCCCGCTCCCCCGTCACCTGCAAACTGTTTTTCAGGAACTGGTCCAGGGTCTGTTTGGAGCCTTTGGTAATCACACTGTCTGTCTCATAATAATAAATCCCGCAGTCGCCGGCATTGTGGGCGGCATATTTGTTCTTCATTTCAGACACTGCCTCCAGGTACCAGTAGGCATTTTTCCGATAGTTTTCCACGCCCAGCCAGAACGCGCTTTCCTCATACCTGCTGTCCACGCTCAGCGCTGCCGCATGTTTCCGCAGGCTGTCTATCTCCATGGTGAAATCCCGCAGAAAGGAATCCGCAAGCTTATCGTAATAGACCTCATTCCCTTTCCTGATTTCCTCAAAGGCGTGCGTCCAGAGAAATGAAAACACTGTCACAATGGCGACGGTCAGCGCCAGCAGGATACTCACAATCAAACGAATCAGATATTTGTACTTTTTAATTCTCATGCTCTCTTTCCTGTAAAAAAGTGCGGAAGCTTTCTATCGGGAAAAATAGGCAATCAGCTCCCTGCACACCAGCAGATATGTCCCTACCGCATAGTCGTTGGAATCCTCCTTTTTCACAGGCCCCGGCTTCAGCGCCACCACCTGCACCCAGCCTATCCGGCCGGACGCCTCCACCGCCTCCCTGTTCAATGCGTCGAACCCCCGCAGGGCGCACTCCATGTATCGTTCCGGCAAAATCCCCAGCCGGACCCCGATGACCATTCCCAGCACCGTCAGCACCGTTCCCGAGGTCTCCGGCATGGGATATTCCTCCGGCTCCAGCAGGCTGGTGCGCCAGAGGCCGTCCCCGCACTGGCATTTTTCCAGGGCCTGCGCCATGCCTGTGAAAACCTCTCTGTATTCCCTGTAATATTTCTGCTCCGGCGGAAGCGTCCTCAGCGTCCTGGCCAGCCCCGCGAACACCCAGCCGTTGCCCCTGGCCCAGAATACCTTTCTTCCGCCGGCTGTTCTGGCAATTTCCGGCAGGAAGTTTTCGTCCCGAAACCACAGTTTTTCCTCCCTGTCGTACAAGTGTCTCTCTTCCTTTGCATTCAGGTACAGTCGGTACGCCTTGTCTATCAGTCTGTCGTCTTCCAGGAGCAGCCCCATCCGGTTATAGAAGTGCAGCGCCATGTACATAGTGTCCACCCACCACCAGTAATCATTGTGGGGATCGGAGGCTGTCCATTCCATGGTGGCCCTGATATGCTCCATTTTTCCCAGAATTCCGTAGTTCTCCATCAGGTCCAGATAGGTTTCGCCGCAGCTTACATTGTCCGCATTGACGGTACAATGAGCGGCATTGTCATAGAAATTCCAGTGGTTTGCCTGTGCCCACTCCACTGCGTATTCCAGGTACCGTGGCTTCTTCAGCACCTCTATGGCCGCCATGTTCCCCAAAAAATACGCCGCCCTCTCCCAGGCGCAGTTCCCCGGCTCCGGATTTTGCGCAATCCAGTAATCATTGACTCTCTCCATCCGTTCTTTCAAATCCGCTATTGATATCATTCGCGTCGCCGCCTCCTCTTCGGATCTTGTTCTTTCATTTTACCGTGGAGGCTCCGATTCCGGCAATAGCATTTTTTTGCCGTGACCGCCAGCTTATGGAAATACAAAATTGTGAACGCATAAGACAAAGCCCCTGCCCCGGCACAAGCCGGGACAGGAGCCAATAAATTGCATGATCCGATTTCGCTGGCAGAACGCCGGCGATCCCACTGGGCGTCTTCCTTTGCTTCAGCCCCTCTCGCAAACAAAGAGAATATTTTCTTTCCCGGTCAGTTCCCTGGTCCTTTCGTCCGGCTGCCCCAGGCCTATGCTGACCAGGAAGCGTCCGCCCGGTTCCGTCTTCCTGCCCTCCTTATCTATGACGGCAAAGCGCTCTTTCCCTATCCTGACCGCCACGCTTTTGCGCTCCCCGCCGGAAAGGAAGACTCTCTCAAAGGCGGCAAGGGATCCATTTGGCGCCGCGTCTTCCCCATCCAGATATTTCACGTATACCTGAACGACTTCGCCCGTAGCCACATTGCTTTTGTTTGAAAGCGTAACGCTTACCGTCATATCCTCAAACATCGCCGTCTTTAAAGTTTCCTGCGCCCATTCGACTATTTTCCCATCTTCAAAAGTCCCGTTTTTCCCGTCTGTCCCGGCTTCCCAGCTGTGTCCGCCGCACTCCGCGCTTTCCACAGCCACGTCCCCGTAGGTCAGGCCATATCCGAAGGGATACAGCGGCTTTCCCTGGAAATACCGGTAGGTTCTCCCTTTCATGGAATACTCCTCAAACGCCGGCAGCTCGTCCGCGCTGTTGTAGAATGTAACCGGCAGCTTACCGGAGGGGGAAATCTCTCCAAAGAGCGCTTTCGCCACGACTTTTCCGCCCCTGGCCCCGGGATACCACACCTGCAGCACCGCGTCCGCATGCTCCTGGAAATACCTTAAGTCCATGGCGCTGCCTGTCATATTTAACAGCACCACCGGCTTTCCCACCTGCAGCACCGCTTCCGCCAGCTCCCGCTGCACCTGGGGAAGCGCCAAATCTACCTTGTCTCCGGAGGCATACCCGTTTCCGGCGTCTCCCTCTTCCCCCTCCAGGGTCTCGTCCAGTCCCAGACACAGGATGACTACATCGCTGTTTTTCGCCACGCTCACCGCTTCGCTGATCCGGTCCTGCCGCCATGCCAGGCCCTCCACCTTTTCCCCAAACAAATGGCAGCCCTCTGAATAATAGACCCTTACGTCCTCCTGCACATAGTCCTGGATTCCCTCCAGTACCGTGATATATCTGGAGGAGGTTCCATGGTAATTGCCGATGAGGGCGGAGCGGCTGTCCGCGTTAGGCCCGATGACGCCCACCGTCTTTATGGCTTTTTTGTCCAGGGGCAGGATACCGTTGTTCTTTAACAGCACCAGGCTCTCCGCCGTGGCCCGGGCGGCGGTTTCCAGATGTTCTTTACACTCAATCCGGTCATAGCCGATCTTGTCATACTCTGTCTCGTCGAACAGTCCTAAGAGGAACCTGGTGGTAAACAGTCTCTCTGCCGCCCGTCCTATCTCCTCCTCGGTGACCAGCCCGTCCTGACAGGCTTTCAGCAGGTGCAGGTATGTAATGCCGCAGTTTACGTCGCAGCCGCATTTTAAAGCCAGGGCCGCCGACTCCTCCGCCGTGTCCGTGACCATATGGTTCTCGTGGAAATCCCGGATGGCCCAGCAGTCGGAGACATAATGCCCCCGGAAGCCCCATTCCCCTCTCAGGATGTCCTGCATCAGCATTTTGCTGCCGCAGCAGGGCTCCCCGTTGGTCCTGTTGTAGGCGCCCATCACCGCTTCCACTTCCGCCTCTTTCACCAGCTTCTCAAAGGCGGGCAGATATGTCTCCCGGAGATCCTTTTCAGATACTTCGGCGTTAAATTTGTGCCGCAGGGCCTCGGGTCCGGAATGGACCGCGAAATGCTTGGCGCACGCCGCGGCCATCATATATTCTCCGTCCCCCTGCATGCCTTTTACATAGGCCGCCCCCAGTTCTCCGGTCAGATACGGGTCCTCCCCATAGGTCTCATGTCCCCTGCCCCATCTGGGATCCCTGAAAATGTTGATATTGGGCGACCAGAAAGTCAGCCCCTTATAGATATCCCGGTCTCCCCGGGCGCTGGCGGCATTGTATTTCGCCCGGCCCTCCACGGCGGTGACATGCCCCATTTCCTTTACCAGCTCCGCGTCGAAAGCCGCCGCCATACCGATAGCCTGGGGAAAGCTGGTGGCCACGCCCGCCCTGGCCACGCCGTGCAGACCCTCATTCCACCAGTTGTAGGCCGGCACGCCCAGCCTTGGAATCGCCGGAGCATCGTAGCGCAGCTGGGAGGCTTTCTCCTCCAGCGTCATCTGACCGACCAGCTCATGGGCCCTCTGTCTTGCTTTTTCTCTGTCTCTCATCTTGTTTCCTCCGTCATGCTGTTTCCAGTTTTTACAGGTATTCTTATTGTACCACAGGACAGGATTTTTTTCCTTATAAATTTTTTGCAAATACGGTTCTTGTTTTTCTGTCTCACCGCATAGTATGAAAGAGGAATCGTCTGTAAGGGGGAGTGCTTTGAATCAGAAACTGGAGGATTTGCTGCAGTTGGCCTTATTGACCCCGGAGGAAATCAGGGTTCAGACGGAAGAACTGAACGTAGGATTTCACACGGAAAACCGCACATGGGAGCTCATCGTAAAGTATCACGGCAGCCTGGATATGCTGGAAGCTTTGGGGGTAGATGTGGAATATCTCATTGCCGGCTATGCCGTGCTGACAGTGCCGGAACAGCTGGTGGACAGGGTAGCGGAACTGGAAGAGATCGAATATGTGGAAAAGCCGAAACGGTATTTCTATGAGGCGGAAATGCCCACGGACAATTCCTGTATCGCCCAGGTCACGCTGCGGGAGCCGAACCTGTCCGGAGCAGGTGTGCTGGTGGCGGTTTTGGACAGTGGGATCGATTATAAGTTGTCGGAATTCCGCCATCCGGACGGCAGTACCAGAATCCGTTTTTTATGGGATCAGACCCTGCGGCCGGATGCCCAGGCACAACTCCCCCCAGTACGCCGTCCGCCGGACGGTTACCGGATGGGAGTGGAGTTCGATTCCGCCCGGATCAATCAGGCTCTGGCTGCCTCCACGGAGCAGGAACAATTCCAGTTGCTGCCCAGCGTGGACGCAAGCGGACACGGCACGGCGGTAGCAGGGATTGCCGCCGGAAGCACCTCTGTCTACCAGGGCGTGGCGCCCGAAGCGGAGCTTCTGATCGTCAAGCTGGGCCTGCCCGACGCCGCCTCCTTTCCCAGAACCACGGAAATCATGCGCGCCGTGACCTATGCCATCCAAAAAGCCATAGAGCTGCAGATGCCCCTGGTCATCAACTTAAGTTTCGGCAATACTTACGGGGCCCACGACGGAAGCTCACTGATCGAGCGCTTTCTGGACAACGCTGCCGAAATCGGCCGCACTGTCATCTGCGTGGGTGCGGGAAACGAGGGAAACAGCGCAGGCCATCTGTCCGGAAGCCTTTTGCAGGAGAATCCCACAGGCGGCGGGGACGGCGTTCCCAGTCGCGTAGGCCCCGTCGCAAGGCCCGCCTCCGTGGAGCTTGCCGTGGCAGAATACGAGCGCACCCTGAATGTCCAGCTCTGGAAGAATTACTGCGATACCTACCGCATTTTCCTGCGTTCTCCGGGCGGGCAGGAGACCCAGCTGCCCGCCATGATCGACGGCGGGAAATACACCCTCAGGCTGGAGCAGACGGAAATTATGGTGTATTTCGGAAATCCCGCGCCCTATGCGGTGGCGGAGGAAATCTACTTTGAGATGCTGCCCATAGGTCAGACTTACATCAACAGCGGCGTGTGGACCATCCGCATAGAACCTCTGCAGGTGGTCACCGGGCGGTACTATTTCTATCTGCCCTCCGCCGTAGTGCGCGCTTCCGGCACCGGCTTCTACCGTTCCACGCCGGAAGTGACCCTGACCATACCCTCCACCGCGGCAAAGGTAATCTCCGTGGGCGCTTATGACAGCACCTATGAGGCCTATGCGGATTTCTCCGGCAGAGGCTACGCCGATGCCAACCGGACCATAGGCGTGGTGGCGGCAGGGCTGGCTAAGCCGGATCTGGCCGCGCCGGGTGTAGGCGTCATCGCGCCGGATATCTACGGCGGCTATACCCCCATGACCGGAACCTCCTTTGCCACGCCCATTGTGTCGGGAAGCTGTGCGCTGCTGATGGAGTGGGGGATTGTACGGGGAAACGATGTGTTTTTATATGGTGAAAAAGTAAAAGCTTATCTGCGCGCCGGGGCCAGAGCCCTCCGGGGCGAATATGAATATCCCAACAGCCGGGTAGGCTGGGGCGGATTGTGTGCTGCGGGCAGCCTGCCCCAGTAGAAAAGCTTCCGTCATTTCTTATCACATCCCAGCCGCTTTACCATGTTCCGGTTGGCGCGAAGCTCCGGCTCGTCGGAGAGTTCCGTGAGCGCAGCGTCCCCACCATATCTGCGCTCCAGGGCCTTTTTCAGGAACCAGTCGCAGATCTGCGGATTCTTCGGCAGGAGGGGGCCGTGGAGATAGGTGCCGATTACATTTTTGTAAACAACCCCCTCATAGCCGCCGTCCCCGGTATTGCCTCTGCCGTAAAGCACCTTTCCAAAGGGCGTGCAGTCTCCGATGACGGTACGCCCCGCATGGTTCTCGAACCCCACCACCGGTGTATCGGAAAGCGGACTCTCCAAAACGATATTCCCCACCAGGCGCTGGTCGCAGCGCTCGGTATAAATGTCCAGAATATCAAGCCCCTTTATGATCTCTTCCCCTGCCTTGTAGTATTTTCCCAAAAGCTGAAATGCGCCGCATACAGCCAGGACTACGCCACCATCTTCCACATACTGTTTGAAATCGGGCTGTATCCGGTTCAGATAGTCCACGGCCAGAGCCTGCCCTCTGTCCGAGCCCCCTCCCCAGACCAGGATATCCAGCTTTCCGAAGTCGATCTCTTCTCCGGCGCCCAAAGGCAGCACCTCCGCTTCCATGCCCCTCCAGACAAGGCGCTTTTTCATGCACTGGACATTTCCGCTGTCGCCGTACAGATTAAACAGGTCCGGATACAGATGTCCTATGGTCACTTTCATCTCTCCATGCCCTCCTTTCCGGCAGCCTGCATTTCCTCCAGCATTTTAATCGCAGGATACAGGCCGGAGTAGTTGGTGATGATATAGAGGTTCCTGCTTCCGCGCTTTGTGAGCTCCTCCACGGTCTCTTTGAGCTCCGTGCCGCAGCGGCTGGCGATATCCTCGTACTTTAAGCGCACCTCCATATCCGCCCCCCTGCTTCCCACAGTGACGATGGAGGCCACCGCGGCCTCGTGCAGATAGCCAAAATCCACATCCCACAGCCAGGACACATCCTCTCCGTCCAACACCGTATCATTGATCTGGATCACGATATCCTTAGGCTTCGGATCCCTGCGGATCAGGAAAATCTTCTGCTGGAATCCCACGGGATTCTTGGTCAGATACAGCTGCACACGAGCTCCGTCTATCCGGTAGGCGCATTCTCTGTTATTGCCGTAGTCAAAACGCCCTATGGCCTGTTCAAATCCGTCCCTGGGCCCGTCCGCCGCCAAAAGAGCCGTATAGACACTGAGGGTATTGTATACATTATAAGGCGCCTGGGCGCCGGAGACAATTCTCCTGCCGTCCAATGTAAAGGAATAGGTTCCGTCCTCAAACACCACATCCGTCACGGTCATGTCGGGCTCCGGACGCGCCAGTCCGCATTCCGGGCAGTGATAGACCCCCAGCTGCCCATAGTGGATTACGTCGTATTCCAGGCGGCAGCCGCAGGAGGGACAGAAGACGCTCTCCCCCGTTCCTACAGGCATATCGTCAGCGATACGCTCTCCGATGCCGTAAGTAAGCTTCCGATTTTTGCAGCCGGCAGCCAATGTAAAGGAACAGATATCGTCACAGTTTGTGATCAGTATCGCCTCCGGCACAGTCTCCATGGCCTTTTGAATCTGGCCGCAGGTAATATCCACCTCGCAGGTGCGGTCCAATTGGTCTCTGAAAATATTGGTCACCAGCACACAGTCCGGCTTTAGCCCGGGAAAGACTCTCACGGAAGCCATCTCGTCCACTTCGATACAGGCATAGTCCGCGTCCAGCTTCCCGCTTTTCTTTGCCGCCAGCACAAAGGAGGACACGGCGCCGTCCATGAGATTGGCTCCCATCCTGTTCCAGACCACCTTTTTCCCGGACTGGCTCAGCACATGAGCCAAAAGGCTGGTGGTAGTGGTCTTCCCGTTTGTCCCTGTGACCGCGATGATCTTCTCCCGCACCATACCGCTCATCACCGACAGAATCTCCGGGTCGATCTTCCTGGCCACCCGCCCGGGGAGGGAAGAGCCGTTTCCTTTTCCCAGCCCGCGGCTCACCGTACAGACAAGCTTGCCGCACCATATCGCCACTCTGCTCCGCAATCTCATTCCGCGCACCTCGCTTTCATGCACCTGACTATCCTGTCCTGAAGTCTGCCTTGCCCGCCCAGGACATGGCACCCTTTCCTTTGATCCGCCGCATATCCTCTCGCTTTATTCACAGGCCGCTCCTCTTGACATCATCTGTCCGTTTCTTTCTGTTTGTTTCCATATTTCTTCCCATTCGGCTTTTCACAGACTGGCAGAACGCTATCTGTCTAGCGGCCCGTCCCCTCTTCCAGCATCCTGTCATATTCCTCCCAGGAAATATACCGCCCGCCCATACTCTCCAGATGCTCCGTATGGAACTGGCAGTCCATCAGCAGAAAGCCGCTCTGCTCCAGCAGTCCGGCAAAAGCGATCAGCGCTGCCTTGGAGCCGTTCTCCTTTTCCGAGAACATGCTCTCCCCGAAAAAGCATTTTCCCACGGACACGCCGTACAGGCCCCCCGCAAGCCCGCCGTCCTCGAATACCTCCACGCTGACCGCATAGCCTGCCTGATGGAGGCGCAGATATCCCTCCTCCATCTCATCGGAAATCCATGTTCCCTCCCGAAATTCCCGCATGATACGGCATCTGTGCATGGTGTCCGCAAAATCTCTGTTCAGCTCCAGTCTGAGCTTGTGTTTCTTCCAATATTTCCGCATGGAGCGGGAAATATGTATCTCCCCCGGAAAAATAACAAACCGTTCCCTGGGGCACCACCAGAGGATCTCCTCCCCGGGATCGTACCATGGAAAGATTCCGTGGGTGTAGGCCAGCAAAAGCCTCTCCACGCTTAGGTCTCCGCCCACCGCCAACAGTCCGTCCCGGCGGGCATACATAGGATTCGGAAAGGAAACCTCATCCGGATTCAGCCGATAAACCGGCATATATGTCATCTCTCTTTCTGTCAAATCTGCTTGTCCCCTTTGTGCCGTCCTGTTCTCTTGTATCCCGGAGCATTCATCCGAAACCCGCGGCGGCAGTATTGTCCGGCGCCAGCTCAAGCAGGAATTTCGCCTCTTTGGCCGTCAACATGCAGCTTCCGCCCTCCCTGAGAGCCCCGAACAGAATCTCGTCCACCAAAAGAGGTTTGATCTCCCCCTGGATCACTCTCTCTATCTCTCTGGCCCCATATTCCGCGCTGATGCCTTTCTTCCGCGCAAGCATCCTTGCCTCAGGGTCCGCGGACAGATGTACGTTTTTCCGTAAAAGCATCTCTGCCAGCTCACCAAGCTTCTTATCCACGATCCGCTCTGCCATCTCCTCATCCATTCCCCGGAATACCACGATCCGGTTTAGGCGGTTGCGAAACTCCGGCTGAAAGATCCGTTTTACCTCCTCTAAGAGGATTTCGCTGCCTGTGTCCCGTCCCTGGAAACCGATGCCGTGCTTTCCTATCCGGCTGGCCCCGGCATTGGAGGTCATGATAATGATCACGTTTCGGAAATCCGCTTTTCTGCCCTGGTTGTCTGTCAGCGTAGCGTAATCAAATACCTGCAGCAGGATATTGTAGATATCGGGATGGGCTTTCTCGATCTCGTCCAGCAAAAGGACGGCATGGGGATTTTTGCGGATTTCCTCCGTCAGCAGGCCCCCCTCTTCATAGCCCACATACCCTGCCGGTGCGCCGATGAGCTTGGCCACGGCATGCTTCTCCTCATATTCGCTCATATCAAACCGAATCAGCCGGATACCCAGCTCGTCAGCCAGGCTCTTTGCGATCTCTGTCTTGCCCACGCCGGTGGGTCCTACGAAAAGGAGGCTGGCCAGAGGCTTCCCCTCCTCCAGAAGTCCTGCCCGTGAGAACTTGACGGCATTGACTACCTGGGAAATAGCCTCGTCCTGGCCGAATACTCTTGCTTTCAGGCGCGGCTCCAGGGTGGCAAGGGCAGCCGTCTCGTCGCTCTCCACTGCCTGTTTGGGGATATGGCAGCTATTCGACAATATTTCGTCTATTAGTTCTCTGCCAACCGTCTGTTTTCCCATAACAACTCCTGAAGTCTCGTCTGCTTCCGGGGCGGCCTTTCCATCTGCGCTTTCTCCCGGCAGCGCTCCCTGCTGCCCGGATGCGGGCAGCGGATGAAGCCTGCGGTAAGCGCCGGCCTCGTCAATGAGGTCAATGGCCTTGTCCGGCAGATATCTTTCGTTTATATATTTTGCGCTCATTTCCACCGCATATTCCAGCACGCCCTCTTCATAGCGCACACCGTGGAAAGCCTCGTAAGTATCTTTGAGGCCTTCCAGGATACGGATGGCGTCTGCCCTGTCAGGCTCATTGATGTCGATATTCTGAAAACGCCTTACCAGGCTTTTATTTTTCTCAAAATGTTTTTTGTATTCCTCATAGGTAGTGGCGCCAATAAAACGGATATGCCCCTGGGCCAGATAAGGCTTTAGCATATTGGAGACGTCAAAGCTGCCGCCGTTCACGGCCCCAGCGCCTACGATGTTGTGGATTTCGTCGATATACACGATTGGATTGTCTTCGTCCGCAATGCTGTCCATGACCCGCTTAAAGCGCTTCTCGAAATCGCCCCTGTACTGGGTGCCCGCAAGGAGGCTGCCCAAATCCAGCGCGAAAATCTTCGCTCCCGCCAAAGGCTTTGGCACCTGTCCCTCATTCAGGAGCCTGGCCAGGCCGTATGTGACGGCAGTCTTGCCCACTCCCGGCTCCCCGATGTGCAGAGGATTGTTCTTCTCCTTGCGGCAGAGGATCTGCATGGTCCGCTCCAGCTCCTCCGCCCGGCCGATCAAAGGATTTTGCCCCTCCAGCTCCTCGTTCAGGCAGATGGCGTACTGCCGCCAGAAGCTGTCCCCGGAAGAGGCCTGGTCATCCTCTTCCCACTCATCCTCATCGTTCCATAGTTCCTCGTCCCCTGCCTCGGACCCTCCTGACTCATCATTGGATTCTCCGCCGAAAGTGCTGTCCTGGAAATTCCCTGTCCCGGCAGCCGCACCATGGCTCTGGCGAACCTTTTTCCCTTGGGCCTCCTGCTTTCGTCTGCTCTCTCTTGCAATCTCCTCAGAGGCAATGGTCATCTCCCGCAGCAGATCCACCCGCTCCACGCCCTGGGCCCGCATATAATACACCGCATAGCTTTCTTCCAGCCCATACATAGCACAGAGAATATGGGCCAGTTCCACCATAGGCTTGTTGCTGTTCCCGGCCGTCTCCCAGCCTTGGGAAAGCACTAATCCCATGCCCTGGGAAAGCTGGGGCTCTGTCTCCGGCCCCGCCCCCTGCTCCATATATTCCTCCAGGTATGTCCGCAGATCCCTGTCCAGCTTCCTGGCGCTTCCGCCGCACTGCGCAAACGCCCTGGCAAACACCGGATTCTGGCAGGCCGCATACAGCACCAGCTCCGGCGTCACATATTCGAAGCGGGCGCTCTTCGCCAGGGAAAAGGCCTTTTCAATGATCTCGGCCACCTCGTTTGATACATACATACTCATGCCTCCTCCACGGTCATCCGGAAAGGATACCCCTCCTCCTTGGCCCGGCCAAGGGCCGTCTGCACCTTTGAGGCTGCAATGTCCAAAGGGTACGCCCCCACTGCCGCCCTGCCGCTCTCATGCACCATCAGCATCAGTCTCTCCGCCTCCGCCCCGCCTTTGTGGAAAATGTCCATCAAAATCTCCACCACAAAGTCCATGGGCGTGAAATCGTCATTGTGCATCACCACCCGGTAATGCCTGGGCTCCCGTATATTGATCCTTACTTTTTCCTTTGTCTCTCCCTTTACCGCCATGTCATTCTTCCTATCCTGATTCCGTAAGCTTTTACAATGCGTGGCGGCCTGTCCATAGCCACCATGTCCAGTATAAGGCTTTGTCCGGAAAATAGCAATTCTTTCTTTTTACAATCTTCCCACGGGTTCCTGGTTTCCCGGGGAAAAGCGCATAATAAAAGGACTGGAATACTCCAATCCTGTTTATTATTCCACCATCTGTTCAATCCTGATCAGGACACACTTGCTTTTAGGAGGAAAATCTTCCGTCCTCCATCCGAATAACCACATCGGAACGCTCCGCCACCGCCATAATGATGAATACTTCTCCGAGAGCAGGGCAATGGTATCATATCTGTCATCCAGATTTGCACGGGGCATAGCGGTCGCATAATACTGTCCCCCGCCGACCACAAGGATCGCTGCCGCCAAGGCGCATAAGGCAAGACCAGAGAGGCTTTTTCATGCCTCCAGAATCCGGGCGGTTTTATTGTTCCTTTTATATCTTTTCATATATTTCTCTCGCCTGCCGGTACTCCTCCAAAGTTTTTCCAGCCACTTTGCAGGCTTCTCTCAGAGAACATTTGCTCAATTTCATGATGTTCTCTATAATTTCGATCCTTTCATGGGCGATGCCCTCTTTCTTTCCCTCTTTCTTTCCCTCTTTCTTTCCCTCTTTCTCGCCCTCAAGTCTACTGTCCTCCATTAGTTCGCGTATGGCTTGACACATATCGTAGTTTCCCTCCTCGGTTTTATAAGTTTCTTCATTTTCTTTGAATTTATTTATCCCCATGAGCACGCCGAGCGTCTGGGCGGTCTCTTTGTCCATACTTTGGTAGGCCGGGTCGCTGGCCAGAAACTCCATCAGCCGCTTTTTGTCCCTGCGGCAGGGCAGGATGGTGAAGAGGTCTCGCAGGGACGTGCGAAATCCGGAGCAGTCCAGGGACTCGTTTACGCAGACTAAGTGCAGGGGGTAGTCCGCGAAGCACTCCTCCCACTCTCTCGCTCCGCCGCTTTCCGGCTCGCCCGGCTGGCCCTCTCCGAAGTCCATCATGTCTTTCAGGCTCCTTGGGCCATCCCTGCCGTTTTCCTTTGCCTTGTCTACAGTTGCGCTTTTTCCAGTGGTAAACGGCTGAGACGCCATTCAACATCAGAAAGTACAGAGCTAAAGATTGTGGTGCTTTAGGTATAGGATAGTATATGGGGCGGGAATTGTCAAGGGCATCTTTCCCAAGTTCCTGGTTTCCCTGTTGGCACTGTTGGCTTTCCGCAAGGGAGCATCTTTCCCATTGCCCCTTTCCTCTGTTTGTTGTATATTAGAATCAGGTATAAAAAGCGGATAAAAGAGGTTCCTGTATGAAGAAGAAAAGACATCCCTTACGAAAGCTGCTCATTGTCCTCACCCTGCTGGCCGCCTACGCCTGCGCCATAATCCTGCCCTATGCCAGGCAGCCTGCCGTCACGGCGGACACGGCGGGGCAGTTCTCGTCCGTCAGCTTTTACGGCGAGGAGGACAGCGGCGAGCGGGCACATGTCATCTCCGACAACGGCGAGGCCCTGGCGGAGCGCATCCGCCTGATTTCCCAGGCCAAAGAGGAGATCATCCTGAGTACCTTTGACTTTGATGCGGACAACAGCGGCAAAGCGCTGCTGGCCGCGCTCTTGGATGCCTCCAGGCGGGGCGTCCGGGTAAGCCTCCTGGTGGACGGCATTTCCTATGCCACCGGAATTATGGGGAATGCCTGGTTCCAGGCCCTGATGGCGCAGGAGAACGTGGAATTCAAAATCTACAATCCCTTAAACCCCTTAAAGCCCTGGAACTTCATGGGGCGGCTCCATGACAAATATCTCATTGCCGACCGGACCGCCTATATCCTGGGAGGACGCAACTGCTATGACTTCTTCCTGGGCAGCCATGACGGCTATAAAAACTATGACTGGGACGTGCTGGTCTGGTGCGAGGACGGCGCGGACTTCCCCTCCATGGAGCAGCTACATACATATTTCGATTCCGTCTGGGAACTAGAAGACTGCCGCATGGTCAAAAAGACAAAGACGGAAAAGCAGGAGGAGCTTGCCCTGCTCTACCGCCGGATGCAGGAAGAGCACGCGGACTGGTTCCAGGCCGTGGATTACAGAGAGCTCACTGTCCCCACCAGGCGCATTCAGCTTCTCTCCAACCCCATAGAGCCCCAGGTCAAGGAGCCTTTGGTGTTCTATGCCATGACGGAACTTATGAAACAGGCGAAAGAAACCGTATCCATCCATACCCCCTACATCCTCTGCGACGACTGGATGCTGGAGCAGCTTTCGGACATCTGCCAGAGCGTCCCCACCGTAGAGATGATGACCAACTCCGTGGCCAACAATGGGAATCCTTTCGGCGCCATGGACTATTATGTAAATAAGGAAAAGCTGTTAAAAAGCGGCGTGAACATGCTGGAATACGACAGCGGCGTCTCCTATCACGGAAAATGCTTTACCATAGACGACCGCATCGCCGCCATCGGTTCTTTCAACTGGGATATGCGCAGCGCCTATCTTGACACGGAACTGATGTTAGTCATCGACAGCCCGGAACTGAATGCCGCCCTGCGGGAGGAAATGAGTACCTATGAGCAGGATGCCCTAAGAGTCCTGGACGCGGACTCCTACGATCTGGCTCCGGGACAGACACCCCAGCCTTTATCCCCCGGCAAGGAGCGCTTTCTGAAAATACTGCGTCGCGTGGGATACTGGGCTAGGTTTCTTATGTAAAATGTGAGAAGAGGCTCTAGGCTCAATGCGAAAAATCTTATCCGGAATTATTGACAAACAATAATTCTCGTGTTATTCTATACTCATAATTATCGTGAAACAATAATTTCAGAAAATATGAGGTAAAAATATGGAGTATATAACCTTTCCCTGGGAACAGATGGGGCTGGGCCTGCGCCGCCTGTCTCTGTCCGGCAGTGCAGGCAACATTGCGGCCTGGATTCTTTTCCTTGCCGCCGGGGCTCTTCCGCTGTTTACAATGGCTTTCCTCCGGTACAGGCGCAAGAGCTGCAGGGCGGACTATTTGCTGCCCCTGCTGTCGGTATCCCTTTTCGCGGGGTTATGGTTCTTCATCAATCCCTCTTACATGGACAGATATCTGTCTCCCATGCCCACAGGAGGGATTGCGAAATACTCCCTGGCCGCCGTCATTTACAGTCTCTTTCTCACATGGATTCTGCTGCGCCTTGTCTTTCTCTATGAAAAGGCGGGACAGGGCAGGCTCCTTGCCGGGCTGCGAATCCTCCTGGGGCTCTATGGGCTGGTGCTGGGCATAGGCCTCTTTGTACAGAGCAGCGTCGAATTCAGAGAGGCCCTGCGCGCTTTGCAGGAGAGCAACACAGGCTCCGACAGTCATCTGGTGAGAATAAGCACCCTGTTTTTAGCGATTCAGGTCGTCATAGGGATTCTGCCAACGGCCTCCCAGATCGCCCTGCTTTTTATGATGGTCCTGTTCCTGCGCCGCTATGAAAAGGAGCCTTTCGGCCCTGAAGCCAGTCTGGCAATGAAACGGCTGAAAGCTGCCAGCGGGCGGCTTCTGACAGTGGTTTTGCTGGCAAACGCAGGCTTCAACGTGCTGCAGTTGCTCTGTTCCCGGTTTCTTTTGACCAGCTTCCACAGAATCCCTTTCCCTCTGTCGGAAATCCTTGTGATGCTGGGGATTCGGACGCTGAGTTTTCTGTACCTGGAAAGCCGACGGCTGAAAGAAGACAATGATATGTTTATCTGAGTCAAAACCTGTGGAAAGCCCGAAGACTGTCTCCTGCGGACAGCGGCTTCCTGTGCATGCTTCCTTTCTCCTGAAAGTCCTGACACATTGCGAATCATGCATAGAAGCAAAAGGAATGCCAAAGCATGACCGTCTTTTCGGGAAAGCATAAGGAGCACAAAAAATGGCAATACGAGTGTATCTTGACGAAATTTTAAAAGAGCGCCGCATGACTTCCAAAGAGCTGTGCCGGCTGGTGGGTATCACGGAGGCGAACCTGTCCATTCTGCGCAGCGGCAAGGCAAAGGGCGTGCGCTTCGGCACCGTAAACCGGATTTGTTATTACTTACAGTGCGATGTGGGTGATATTTTGAAGTTCGACGGAAAATTAGAGGAGGAAACGGAGCATGAAAGGTAGTCTATATCAAGGAAAGATTCTATTACCAAAGGTCTATAATAGAATCAAAGAGATGATTCTATTATCAAGGGTCCATTATAGAATCAAAGAGATGATTCTATTATCAAAGGTCCATTATAGAATCAAAGAGATGATTCTATTATCAAAGGTCTATAATAGAATCAAAGAGATGATTCTATTATCAAAGGGCCATTATAGGTTTGTGGTTAAATTTGCGGCTAAGGTTCTGTCAGCGATTCAGTCCTTGCCGACAGTGAAATGCCGCTTCTCACTTAGAGCCCTGTCGTCTGCCGGATCGCATAAGACCGCCAGGGTCCGTGCGTCCGCCAGATTCATTTTAACAGCTATGCTCCTTGCGTCTGCCCCGGCGCTTCTTGGCGGATGCGCCCTGGCCGAAAGTGGCGGCAGCCTGGCTTTGGAGGAACTGCCCGGGCAGGGGGCCAGACTGGCCGGGGTCTTCGTCACCAGCAAGCATATCGAACCGGGCCCCTCCCAACTGGAATTTAACAACAGCGGGGATATCCGGATAAAGGATACAGGATCGGAGAAAATCTACGGCAGCTTTACCGGATATGACGCAGGCGAACCTGTAGTCACTTTTCCCGGCCTGGAAGGCTACGGCATCTACAGCCTGACCGCACCGGAGGATGAAACCCATGAGGCCACCGGGGCCAGGTATATGACCACAGACTTCCATTTTGCGAATGTTCATTACTACGTTCTCGACCAGGAGGACAGCGTTGAGGCAGACCTCTATATTACTGCTGACAGCCACGTTGCTTATTATTTTAACCCCGTCTACCAACAGGAGGACGGACAGATCTATCTGCTGGCCGGTTCGGGAGTGACCTCGCAATCCTTTAATGACGGCCAGAAGTTTAACCACAGCATCTCCGAATCCACAAGCCACCGCTCAAACGAAGAGACGCTAACCCGCTCTCAGAAATTTTCCGTGAATATCATCGCTTCCGAAGCGCCCCAGGAGACGGAACTGCTTTTGATGGATGGGGAAAATCGGCTGATAAAGCGCTACAGCGAGGAACAGCTGGCGGAGCTGACTGACGCAGGAGCCTCCCTTACGCTTCCCGGGGAAGCCTCCTACCTGATCCTGCGCCAGACAAAAGCAGGAGAAGAGCATGGCGGCCGCACCCTGATCGATCAGGATGCGGAATATGTAGAGTATATGGCGCCTGCCGGGAACGATATCCTGTATTTCCGCCAGCTCCCCTTGATCTGGCCCTGATGGCCGCGGACAATGCCGAACTTATTCCACCGCTATCTCCACACCTGCCTCGCCCAATCCGTCCGCTGCCACCCGCAGCACGGCTTTCCCGGCGATCTGACCGGCACGCACCACTGCCAGCGCACGCCCCTGATAGGAATGACATTTCCCGGCAGCGTAATTGTCCTCGGTCACCGGATTGTCCGAGCCGAAGCCTGCCAGGCAGGCGCTGGAATCCGGTTCCTCCTCTTCTAACTTTCCGCCGAATGCAGCCGCCACGGCTTCCATTCCCTCCTCATCGCCCAAAAGCTTCCTCACCGGAGACAGAGCATGACCGGTTGCCCGGGAAGCCTCCAGAGATGCCTCCAACATCACTTCCGCATCTTTTACTACATTTCCGTCTTTATCCAGCACATCCACGGCTATATAGGAGAGACTCTCACCGTCTGCCCGGAGCGTCTCCCTGTCCGCCGTCAGCCGGATGGACGCGGGCGCTCCCGTGGTGGCAATCTGCGCCCTGGACACCTCTTTGTCCCCGCTCAGGCTCACCGCCGTCAGCACGCCCGGCTCATAGCTTACCTCAAACACCGCGCAGAACCGATTCTCCTTTCCCGCCGAGCCCCTGCCCAGGCTTTTTCCGTTCAGGAACAGCTCCACCGCTTCCGCTTTGGAATACACATACACTTTCACAGGCTTTCCCGCATATTCCCCGTAATTCCAGCAGTCCGTCATCTGATTCCAGCCCCAGTTGCTGACCACTTCCTCCATCCCATGGTACTTCGGGTGCTGAGCGAACAGCCCTGTTTCACTGCTGCCCCATACGATTTTCCGGTAGACACCCTGAGGCGTCAGGCTTCCGCCGATGGTGATGTCCGCGTCATTGGCAAGCCTCCAGGGATACTCCGACGCATGGGAGGAGATTGCCCAGGGGCCTTTCTCCAGCTCCGGATCCCCCGCCTCAAAGAACTTGCTCTTGCCGATGCCTGCCTCTCCGATATAGTCCACCGCCGTCCAGGTAAAATCGCCGATGACATAGGGAAGCCGCTCCACCAGCTCCCAGACCTTGTCGAACTGATTGGGAAAGCTCTCCGTGCCCAGGATCACCCGCTCCGGGTACCGCTGCCCCGCGTATTCGTAATGGCTGTCCATATAGTTGTACCCCACCACATCCAGACAGTTGCAGAAGCTCTCCGTCCTGTCCTCCCAGGCTCCGTCCACTCCTCCCGCATCCGCATTCTGGGCATTTCCCTGCTTCCTCGCTTTTACGCTGGCTTTGGTCTGCTCCAGGAAACTCGCATCGTCCAGGCCGGACCACATGGAGCAGAGCCCGTTGGACACCAGCCTGGTGGAGTCCAGGCTGCGCACACAGGCAGCCAATTCCTCGGCAATGGTATAGCCGTCTCCCATGCCGCCCCGTTCCTCCACCTCATTGCCCGTAGACCAGATCAAAATGCTGGGATGATTGCGGTCACGCAGGATAAAGCTCTCCATGTCCTCTTTCCAGTCGCTTGCGAAGAACTGGCTGTAGTCTCCCGGCTGCTTGCTATGGCCCCAGGCGTCAAAAGCCTCATCGAATACATAGAACCCCAGGCGGTCGCATGCCTCCAGCAGTTCCCGGGAGCCGGGATTGTGGGCCAGGCGCACCGCATTGAAGCCTGATTCTTTCAGCAGGCGCAGCTTCCTGTATTCGCTGTCCCGCAGGGATATCGCACCCAGCAAGCCGTTGTCATGATGGATGCAGCCGCCTTTCAGCTTCACTGTCCTGCCGTTGACCTGCAGCCCGTGGACTGCGTCGGCCGTGACCATGCGGATGCCGAAAAGCGTCTCCGCCTCATCACAGACGCCCTCCAAAGCGCCGTCTTTCTCCAGGCCCACGCCAAAGACGCCCATGTCTTCCACCTGAACTTTCACCTGATACAGATTGGGATGCTCTGCATCCCAGGTCAGGGGCCGCTCTACCGTCATGGGAATCCTGGCCACTGCGGTACTGCCGGCCTTTACCAGGAGAATGGTATCACGTTGTATTACGGCAGATTCGCCATCCTTTTCGCTGCAATCACTCAGGGTGGCGGCAATCTCAGCTTCTGTCCGATACCCATCCTTGCCGGTCGCAGCCCTGTTGTCTGTCTGACAGCCGTCCCCGCCGGCTCCCATCTTCCCTCTGTCCAAAACCAGGCCTGCCCTCACCCGCACCTGATGGTCTTTGGTGAAATGGCTGCGCAGCGTCACTTCCACCATGACATTGGCGCTCTTAGCCCGATCCGGCCTCTCCGGTTTTTTGCCGTCTCCTGCCGCTTCTACAGCTTTCCCTGCTTCCGTTCCTGTTTCGGTTTCATAGTCAATCCGCTTCGTATAGGCAAAAATCCCGTCCGGCTCCACATGCAGGGACTTTACATGAGACAGTTCCACATGGCGGTAGATGCCTGCGCCCGTATACCACCTGGAGTTGGGCTGCATGCTGGGATTCACTGCCACCGTCACCCGGTTCTTCCCGCCGAAATACAGCGCATCCGTGACATCCACGGAAAAGGGAGTATAGCCGTAATGGTGCCGCTTCACCAGACTTCCGTTCACGGACACTGACGCGTTCATCATCACACCGTCAAAGTGCAGATAGACCCGCTCCCCCTGCCACTGCTCCGGAACATGGAAATACTTTGTATAAGTCCCCACGGTTCCCGTGAAATACCCCATGGCTGCTGCCGCCGGAGCCTCTCTGACCACATCGCTCTCAATCATGTAGTCATGGGGAAGCTGCACTTTCTTCCCGGCGTTCATCATGCCGGCCTGTCCTTTGGTAAAATACCAGTCTCTGTTCCAATTCTCTCGCTTCATCCGCAGATGCCTCCTTTTGCCTCGCTTTCCTCCCGCATAGGGGAGCCGCGTTCTAATATTTATCATAAAAAAACGAAAGCCTGCTGACAAGGACGATATTTTGCTGTATGATAAAGAACAGGGACGATTTGCACGATTTTAATGACGCCGCAGAACCAACGGCGGACCTGAAAGGAGATGCCCCATGGCTGACTGGCGCTTACAATTGACCGAAGATGTGCTGCGCAGAAGCCGCCCCGCATTCCCCACCCTGGGAGAACGCCTGGCCGCCTATGAGGACTTTTATTTTCGCTCTGTTACGAAAAAAGCCGGCTCCGGTGAGGAGGCGGCTGCGGAACCGTGTTCCCGGCAAAGCTTTCCGGAAAGCGCAGCCCTGGACATCCGCCAGGTCCAGTCGGCATTTTCCACCCTGCTGTGCTTCTATGACACCGCGGGGAACGAATATACTTTCAGCCGGGCCGGCATGCGCCATGTACGCCGTACCCTCCCCTGGCAGGGCCATTACCACACCCACGATTATATCGAAATCCTCCTGTGTCTCAAGGGGAGTTTCCGGCAGATTCTCCTGGGCGAGCCCCGGATTTTCGCCGCCGGGGAAGTGGTTATCACGGACAAGAATCTGGAACATGCGGACATGCTGGAGGGAAAGGCAGACACGGCGGTACTCTTCCTCTCCCTCCAGGCTGATTACCTGGATCAACTGCTGTCCTCCTATGGATCCCGGGACGATTTGCAGCGTTTTTTCTTCCATGCGCTCCAAAAGCAGCGAAAGGAACAGAGCTATATCCACCTGCGCCCTAACCGGGATCCCTCCCCTGCTGCAGCCCCTGCTCCCGGCTCCGCCTTAGACGCCGCCTCCGGTCTGCAGCTCTCCCGCCTCTTGGAGACCCTCGTAGAAGAGGATTATTTCCCCGGCCCTGGCAGCGAAGACATCATCCGCGGCAGCCTGATACGGCTCCTGTCCCTGCTCTGCCGCCAGTATTCCACCAGGCTTCACAGCTCCGACCAGGAGAGCAAGGAAAGGGCCCTCCTCTACGAGCTGGAACGGTATCTGCGTCTCCATTTCGCCACTGTCACCGCAGCCGAACTGGAAGAGGTCTTCCATTACCACCGCAATTTCTACAACCTGCTGCTGCAGAAATACCGGGAGACCACGTTCCGGGACTACCTGCTGGACATCCGCATGCGGCATGCCGCAGAACTGTTAAAAAATACGCGGCTTCCCGTCAGAGAGGTGGCCCTTGCCGCGGGCTATCACAACAGCAGCCACTTTTACCATCTGTTTGAACGGCATTTCGGCGTATCCCCGGCCATTTATCGAACGGATTTCTGAGTTCACATGATGCTGCATGCGCCCTCTGAACACACCGCCGGAGAAAAGGCGCCTGCATGCACCGGATTTGCCTGCTTATTGCCTCTACAGCTCCAGCCGCCCTTCCATCCCTTCAAAATCCACCACCCGCGCGCTGCCGTCTTTCATCCGAAGCGTCACCGGCCCGAAGCTGCCGCATTTCTCCGGATCCGTGTAGATGATTTCCTCCACGGGGAACAGCTCCTCCTGGCGAAAGTCTTCCCGGCTCTCCTTGGTGATGACCTGGGAAATCAGTACATAGGGCTCAAAGCCTCCGTAATGCTTCCTGCGCTCCATGGACGCGTACAGGACAATGGAATTCTCAGAGTCCGGATTCGTCCCCCTGCTGCGCACCAAAGACAGCTCCTGCCAGCCGTCAAAGATGGTCATGGCCATCTGCTTCTCGCGGCCCTCGGCATCTTTTCCCTTTAAAATAATCGCTTTGGCGCCGCCCCAGATCTTCTCGGAGATCTCCGTGCCGTTGTCCGGGAAGCCGTAGGAGCCCAACGTCAGGCACACCGGCGCTTTGTACAGCCGCAGCCGGTCCACGCGAAGAATCCCGTAAGGCACCGTGAAATCCGCCAGATTGATGGCCTGGATCCAGTGGCACTCCGTCTCCGGATTGTAGCCGAAGAACTGCCTGCGGTACAATATGCCGTCCCTCTGCCCATGCCAGAACGTAGCATTGGCCCTGGCGGATGCTGGCTTTTCACCGGAGGCTGCCCCCGATATCTGCACCATGCACTTGTCTTCTTTTGTTTCAAAAGCACCTTTCCCGTCTCCGTCCGGCAGCGGACCGTCCCTCAGCATATACTGCTGGGCTTCCACCCAGGGCAGGGTATCCCGGATATCCCGGGCCGTCCGGTTCGCTGCTTTCCCTGTGCTTTCCGGTCCCGCAAAGTCTCCCTGTCTGCCGCACGGTCCCCCCGGTGTTTCCGCCCGGCTCCGGCTTCCGGCCTCTCCCTGCCCCCTGGGGCTATCGGCAAACTCCGCATTTACCGGCGCCGCCTCCCATGGATACTTGGTATTGTAGCAGAGCTTGGAATAGTTCCACATACCATGGACATCCCCCGGGCGCTTTACCACCTTGCCCGTCCGCAGGATGGTCTCCCCGTTTGCCTGATGGTTGGTAAAGCACAGCGCCGGGCCGTCCAGGCAGGTCGCTTTCACCTCATTTTTCTCCAATTCCTCCCAGGTACCGTTATTTTCTTTCGCCGTCCAGAAAGGATGCTCCGCCGGCAGATGCAGGCACAGGAATGCCTTGCCCAGCCAGAACGGGGACTCGGCGCAGGAGTACCCCTGCACCAGCGGGGCGAACTGCCCGTAGAAGCCCAAAGTAGGCACTCCCTGGTACAAAAAGTCCTCCCTGCTTAAGAACTGCATCAGGGATCCGGAGGAAATCCGCCTGGCCCGCCCCGGATCCGCCTGACCGCCCGGCATCATCAGATTCCCGTCAAAGGCGCTGGTGGCGGCGTTGCGGTAGATATTGCTGCGGCCCCACATATTGGTCCAGCCGTCCCTGTCGAAGAAGTCCCCATAGGTCTCCATAAGCCGGTTGGAATTGTCTTCAAACCTTTTCGCAATGTACGGTTCGTTCTCATATCCGTACCACAGATTCCAGATCGGGGCATATACATTGAAAGCCCAGCAGGAATAGTAATCGAACGAATGTCCGTCCCGATACCACCCGTCTCCGGCATAGTAGGCCAGAATAGCCTGGGCATGATCCCGCATCACGTCCCTTTGGATGGGATACCCCTCCATATGCAGAAACGCCATATCCAGCATATTGAACAGCCGCCAGTTCTGGGGCACGGTGCTGGCGTGGGCGTAGCTGTCCAGGAATGCCGCTATCACGTCTTTCTCCGCCTTTGTATAAGTATCCCAAATCTGCTCCCTGCTGACCCAAAGGCAGATGACCAAAGCGCTTGTCTCCACCGTCTGCTGGAATGCCCGAAACGGATCCCCGTCTCCCGAGATCCGCTGCTGATCCTCGTAAGTGCCTACGTAGAGCGGATCTCCCTTGGTACACACCCGCAGCACCTGATTCTTATAGTACGCTGCCATGGGATACCCGCAGACTGTCAGATCCGGAATATTGCACATCACAGACGCCGCTATGAAGAAAGACCTTGTCAGCCCCTCGAACACCTCCGCAGTGCGCTGGATTGCCTGAGCCTCCGGCGAATCCTTTAAATGCGGATAGGTAATCTTAGTCTCTTTCCTGGGCATCACCACCGGCTTCCGGAAATCTTCGATATTTCCAAAGATTCCCTCCAGCATATAGATGCCCGCCTCCAGCCAGCTCTTTCTGGTCAGCCCCGTGTAAGGACTCACTTCAAAATCCAGTGTCTTCGGTACAAATTTCATGTCACTCTGTCCTTTCGGCCTCTGCCCATCCGCTCAGCGGGCAGGTTCGCTCTTTCAGTGAAAATCTGGTTTTCATGTTCCTGCCCTTTCTGTCCCGGATTTCCTGCGGGCCTTTAAACCACTACGCCTTTCTGCAGCATCACATTGGCGTACAGCGCTCCCTCTCCGGTAGCCACGATTGCATACGCCTTTGCCGCCTCCTCGTAAAAAGCGAACCGCTCTATCTGTCCGATGGCGTCCTTGCCTCTTACGTCGCTGTCCTTTACCAGTCTTTCATATTCCGACCAGATCGGCGTCTCCACATTGTCCCCTGCCATGACCTGCATCAGGTTCACAGGCTTCTCCACATAGGTGTCTAACGGAAACAGCTTAAGCACAGCCTCCAGCACCTCGCAGGTCCCATGTCCGTCCATGCGGATTACCCTGGCCCCTTTCCCCACAGATTCACAGGGAAAATTACCGTCCGCAATTACGATTCTGTCTCCATGTCCCATCTCGCACAGAACTTTCAGCAGTTCAGGGGATAAAATCTTCGGTATGCCATTTAACATTATCTCTTCCTCCGTTTTCTTTTCTGTCATGTTTTCCACATAGCCATTTTCTTCCTAATTTTACACCAATCCGCCTCCATATGCAATCCGATTTCCGTATAGCTCTATTTCTTTCCCGCTTCCTGCCGCCCTGGCGTAAAAAAAGGAGAAGCCCGCTAAGGTCTTCCCCCTTTTTCTCCTCACCCGAGATATTTTCTCAGAATCGAGAGGAACAGGTCAATGTCGATAGGTTTTGCGATATGTGCGTTCATCCCGCTCTTCAGCGCAGTCTCCTTATCCTCCTCCATGGCGTTGGCCGTCATGGCAATGATAGGCAGGTTCTTCACATCCTCCCTGTGCAGGGCCCGGATGTTCCTGGTGGCCTCATAGCCGTCCATCACCGGCATCTGCACATCCATCAGGACGGCGTCATAGTAGTGCTCCGGGGACTTCTGTACCATATCCACCGCGTCCGTGCCGTCCGGCGCCGCTTCCACCGCAAAGCCGGTTCCCTCCAGTATGGTCTCCGCAATCTCCCGGTTCAGCTCGTTGTCCTCCACCAGCAGAATGCGCTTGCCGCCGAAGTCCATCTGGGTCCAACTTGCCTCCTCCTCTTTCTCCAGCAGGTTGTTGGCCGCAAGCAGGACGGATTTCAGATCCGACATGAACAGGGGCTTGGCGCAGAAAGCGGTGACGCCCGACTGCTTCGCCTCCTCCTCAATGTCCGTCCAGTCATAGGCTGTCAGGATGATGATAGGCGCCTCCGGCCCGATTGCCCCGCGGATTCTCCTGGCAGTCTCGATCCCGCTCATCTCCGGCATCTGCCAGTCAATGATATATGTGTGGTAGGAATCCCCTTCGTTGTAAGCGCTCTTGGCCCGGTACACCGCCTCCCTGCCGGAGGTGGTCCATTCCGCCCGCATGCCGATCTGCTTCAGCATCCTGCAGACACTGTCGCAGCTGTCCAGGTCATCGTCCACCACCATGGCGCGCAGGCCCTCCATCTCCTTGATCCTGGCCGCGTTCTTCTCCACATCCTGGAGCTTTAAGCTTAAATGTACCTGGAATTCGCTGCCCTTTCCCTTTTCGCTTTTGACCGTGATCTCTCCGCCCATCATGTCCACGATGTTCTTCGTGATTGCCATACCCAGTCCGGTGCCCTGTATCCCGGTCTTGGTGGTGCTGGCCTCCCGCTCAAAGGGCTCGAAGATATGGTCCACAAACTCCGGCGACATGCCGATGCCATTGTCTTTGACTATAAATGTATAGTCCCCGTACCCCCGGTGGAAAGTGGTCTCCTGTCTGATCCGGAAACTGACGGTTCCCCCCGCCGGCGTATACTTCACCGCGTTGCTTAAGAGGTTTACGAATATCTGGCTCAGCTTCAGGGAATCCGCGATCACATCCTCATTGGCCACGTCAAAGGTGTCGATAAACAGCTCCTGCTGTTTGGCTTTCACCTGGGGCTGGATGATGTTCACCAGGTTATGGGTCAGCTCGGAGATATTGCACTCCTGCTCCTTGATCTGCACCTTTCCGCTTTCGATACGGCTCATGTCCAGGATATCGTTGATCAGGCTCAGCAGATGATTGCTGGAGGACAGGACTTTCCGCAGGCAGTCCTGCACCTGATCCTTATTATCGATATGGCTTACCGCTATGGTGGTAAAACCTATGATGGCGTTCATGGGCGTCCGGATATCATGGGACATATTGGACAGGAAAGTGGTCTTGGCGTTGTTGGCATGCTGGGCCTGCATCAGGGCCTCCTGCAGAGCCTGTGTCTGCTCCCTCTGCTTCTGCACCTGGGCCGTGATGTCCTTGGCCACCACCATGACCATAATATCCCCCGTGTCGTCGCTCTGCGTCATGATAAAGGACTGGCGCACGCACATCTGCTCTTCGGCGCCGACCTGGCCCCAGTATTCCACGGACACCTCCGATTCCCCCCGCCCGAAGCATTCTTTCAGATACTCCAGATCGGCCACCTCCGCGTACTCCTCCAGGGACTCCTCCAGCACATAGGATTTCCACCGCTCAAAGCATTGGCTGGCCGCACAGGGCGCCGAGAGCCCCGCTTTCTCCAGCATGGAAATCTGCCCCCCGTCCATAACCCGCACCACATCCTGTTCCACCAGATCTCTGGTCAGATTGAACTCAAAGGTACAGAAAGCGCTGGAAGCGATGGCGATCCTATACTGTCTCTCCTTGCGGTTGGCCAGGGAAATCTCCGCCCGGGCGGACAGCTCCCGTTCTTTCAGCTTTGTGATATCCTGGCGCAGGAACAAAAGCTTCACCGTCTCCCCGTCCCGGCGCTCCAGGCAGATGATGTTGATATGCTCCCATCCCTCCACGCCCTGGTGTACCACCCGGTATTCATGCTGCATCTCCGACACGCCCTCGTCCAGCTCCCCGATCAGGGCTTTCCGCTCCAGCATCTCCCGGAATCTGTCCGCAGCCTCCTGCTCCACCAGGAAAGAGCAAAGATAGGAAGCGAAATCCTCATATCTGCCGGTTGTCGGAAAGTCCTCCCGCTCCGGCCTGGTTCCCGCCAGATACCGGTAGGAATCCTCCTCTAAGTCTACCAGGATGAACCGTGAAAACAGTGTGCTCACACCGCTGATCACATAGGCCATCTCCCGGTTCTCCTGTTCCAGACGTTTCTTCTCCCGCCCTGCCCGCAGCAGCACAAGCACGATATAGACCACGAACAGTCCGATCAGGGAAGTCTGCAGGATCATCCCTGTCTGATTGGCATCCTCCACCATGGCTTCGGTCACGCTCTGGGGGAATGTCTGCACAAGCACATACTCGCTGTCAGGAATGTACAATACACACAGATTGTCCGTGGTGCTGCTGCCGTCACAGAGGAAAGCGCCCTCCCCCTCTCCCTTGGCCAGCAGCTTCCAGACCGCCTGGGCCGTAGCTTCGTCAATCACGTTTTCCGCCAACAGCATATCCGGCAGAGGCTCCTGGGTAAAATGGGCCCCTGAGCTGGCGAATGCATATCCCTCTCTGGTGCACAGATACACATCCGCTGTCTCCCCGAAATAGCTGGTCTTAAGCATCTCCCGCAGATAGTCCTCGGCAAAGTACAGCCCCAGCAGCAGGCCGTACACCTGGCCCTCGTGCTCCAGCGGCGCGTAAAAGGTCATCATCGTCTCGGATGTAATGCGGGACTCAAAGACTACCTCCAGTCCGTCCCCTCCCCGCATGCCGTCCGCAAAATAATCCCTGTCATGGACATCGGAAACACTCCCGTCGGAAGAGAGGTTATTGCCCCGGGCATCCGTAAAGCAGATAGCGTCAAAGACAGAATTTGTCTCCATCTCCTCAAGCATCTGGATCCCGATATCGGAACCGTCCAGGCTGTTGTTCAAAAAGTAAGCGTAATTGCGGACAGCCTGTCCTGCGCCGTCGAACTCCCCCTCCACCCGGTGGGCGGTCTGTCTGGCGGAATCCAGCGCGTAATTCAGATTCTTATTTTTGATCCGCTGGTCGTTGGCGGCGGAATACCATCCGAACAGCCCGATGATTGCTGCCAGCAGGATGCACGCAGTAATGATATTGGCCCAGTATTTCTTTGTCACATGCATATCAAAAATTCCCCCTAAATCAATTCACTTCCCATCTTCTCATCTTATTTTACCATCCCCCGCCCAAAAAGTATAGCCTCCAAATTCAGAAGAATGCCTGATCCAGCGCCTGCCTGGCGGCGCGTATTTTCTCCCGGTCTGTTCGGAAAGCTTCATATTCCCCCAGTCCCGGCAGTCCCATGGACACATCCGTCCTCCGGTAAACCATGCCGCTTTCCACCGCCGTCTTCCCCGACATGTGGTAGCTGCCGGCCCCTGTGGCAGGAAGCATCCGGCGGATCACCGCGGCATCCACACCGCCCCCGGCCATAATGTCCACCCGGCCGGCGCTCTCCCGCACCAGCCCGGCAATCAGCTCTCTGCCCTCTATACAGGAGCCTTTCTGGCCGGAGGTCAGAATCGTATCGATTCCCAGGTTCTTTGCATGCTCCAAAGTCTCGTAAGGATCCGCGCACATATCGAATGCCCGATGCAGGGTCATGTGCATGGAGCCCGAAAGGTCTTTCAGCCGCTTCATCCTCTCTATATCCAAGGTTCCGTCCCGCAAAAGACAGCCCGCCACCACGCCGTCCGCCCCCAGCTCCCGGTAAAGGGCCACACTGCGGGCAATGATGTCGAACTCGTGGTCCGTGTACAGGAAATCTCCGTACCTGGGCCTGATCAGCACATGTATCCTGATATCTGTCAGCTCCCTGATCTTTTCATACAGAGCCTGCCCGGGGGTAGTGCCGCCGATGACCAGATTCGCGCACAGTTCCAGACGGTCTGCTCCTCCCGCTGCGGCCTCTATCGCCGACTCCGCCGAATCCACACACGCCTCCAGTATATAATGCTTCAAGCGCATCCTCCTATTCCAGTTCCGTCTCTCCTCTCCCATGCCCCTGCAGGGGAGCAATTTTCAGCTGCACAGATCGCATCTGAAAATTCTCCCGGGCATGGTCGTTTCGCGACTGTTTATTTTCTATTCCAGTTCCGTCTCTCCTCTCCCATGCCCCTGCGAGGGAGCAATTTTCAGCTGCACAGATCGCATCTGAAAATTCTCCCGGGCATGGTCGTTTCGCGACTGTTTATTTTCTATTCCAGTTCCGTCTCTCCTCTCCCATGCCCCTGCAGGGCATGGTCGTTCCGTGACTGTTTATTTTTTGATCGATATTTGTCAGTCGGATGATTCCCGGGTTCCGTAAATGCCTGCCAGCCAGTAGATGACATGGGAGGCGAAGCCATGGTTACAGCTGGCAGAGGGCATATCATGCTCCCACAGCGTACCCGTCAGGGCTGCCATCTTCGCAAAATATCCCCGAATATTGTCCAGCACCTCCTCATAAAGCCCCTCCCGGTACAGCAGCTCAATGCGCAGGTAATTGCCGATGAAAGCATTGGCAAAGGCCACCCGGGGATGCAGCCCAAGCTCCTTTCGTCCGAAGCCGAAGTCCCGTAACAGCGTCCCCCAGAGCGCGGCATCTTCTTCCTTTGTGGCCGTTCCAGTGAAGAACGCGTAATACTGACAGACCTCCGTGCAGTTGCCCGGATTCTCCAGGCCGCTTTCCGTCCTGCGCTCATTGTCCGTATAGAAAGTGCCGTTGAAAGAGCGCTCCCGGATGACCTGCCTGATGCGGGCGGCTTTCTTTCGCAGACGTTCTTCCCCGTAAAGAGAGGCCGCCGCTTCCAGCATACGCTTATACAGCATATTCGTAGGGAAGTTCACGTCCTGCACCACGTCAGGGTCATTGGCCCTGGACCACTCCACAAACACCCAGCTGTCCAGCTTCTCCAACAGGCCAAAC
Organism: uncultured Acetatifactor sp.; assembly: GCA_910584235.1. Lineage (GTDB taxonomy): Bacteria > Bacillota > Clostridia > Lachnospirales > Lachnospiraceae > Acetatifactor. Next base: position 31,042 of record CAJTZD010000010.1, on the reverse strand, counting down.
TCATTCTCAAAGGGTGCAAAATAGTCCACCAGCCCCATGACCCTGGGCTTTGCCCGGTCCACCAGCTCTCTGTCCCCGCTGCGCTCTAAATACTCCTCCAGTTCCAGCACAAACCACATGGCCCAGTTGGGAATGAATGCGCAGTCGTTGTGATCCGCAGGATAGCACATGGGCAGCATCCCCTCCGGCAGATAGTCGAATTTTTCCGCCAGGATAAAGTTGTTCAGGAAAGCCCGCTCCACCAGGCATTCCCCCGTGAGCACATGCTCCACTCTGGAGGTGAAGAAGCTGTCGCAGAGCCATCCGGCCCTCTCCCTGGAGGGACAATCCATGAAGATGTCCACCGCATTGGACAGATAGGATTCCCGGGCGGCCCGGTAAATTTCCTCCAGAACAGTGTCCTTTGGAAGCTTTACCCTGCGGGGCACGGGCGGATGCTTATACTCCACCAGATGTACCTCTTTCAGCAGGGCCTTTCCTTTTACGGCCACCTGAATATATTTCATGGTGTAAGGTGCAAAGGTCATGATGCGGTGCGTGCCCGCATCCAGGGTGTACTTGAAGAAATTGTAAGCGCCCATGCGCAGGAAATTCAGCTTCCCCTCCTCAAGGGTCTCATCGAACATCAAATAAACCGTACAGGGGGCATTGCACTGTATCTCCAGGCAGGGAAAACCCGTGGCGTTAAAGGGAAACGCATACAGATTGTAACCGTTTTCCAGTTCCTCCCCTAAGGCGGCGCCCTTTTGGGGCAGAAACTCCATACTCCGGCCCTCGTCCGACAACCGCTCCTCCAGTTCCTTTGGCAGGTACCCCTTCAGGGTCTTTCCCAGCCGGTCCCTCTCCCAGGAAAATACCGGCTTCGGGCTCACCGGCCCATAGTTCACGCTGCCCCGCTCCACCAGCTCCTTTACGGGAAGCCTTTCAAATTCCGGCATCCGCATGCCGCGGCGCAGATAGCGCTTCCCGGGCTGTATCATAAAAGCCAGCCCCTCTTCCCGTGCTTCCCGGCGGGCCTGGGTATAGAAGCTTTGGGTCTCTGCCCGCAGACGATAGCACTCCGCAAATGTCCTCTGGAGGCTGTAGCGCTGCACTTTCCGCACCCGCTGCTTTAAATCATATATGGTCAGTCCCTCTCCCGCGGTGCAGGCCGCCACCTGGTCTCCCCGGAGGAATTCCGCCGTCAGGAAAGCGGGCTGATCCAGAATGTCATAGCTGTTTACATTATAGCCCACCACCTCAATCACCGCCACATTCTCCTGCCTGGTCAGCTTTCCGGAAAGGTCGATCTCATCCACATTGTAATATCCGTGGGCGGCCCTGGCCGGCCCCGCGCAGACAAACTCTCCGTTTATCCAAAGACGATATGCCGATGAAGCCGCCAGGTGCAGTTCCATGTCCCCTGCCGGAAGCACTGCCCGGAAAGCCAGTTCGCAGTTCATTTCCTCTTCCCGGCCCCTGGCCCAGACAGCCTGGGCTCTCCGAAATTTATAACATTCCATAGTTTTTCTCCTGTCTCATTCAGTTGGAATCTTTCCGGACATTCCTTTTTTACACCTGTGCCGCATACTTCTTCAGGTTCTCCAGGCCGATGGCCACACCCTGTACGCAGTCCTCCATGCCCTCGAACTCAATGGCCACATATCCGTCATATCCTGCGCGCTTCAGAATCCGCAGACACTGCTGCACAGGTACGTCCCCATGGCCTACGATGGTGCCCCGCAGGAAATTGCCGCCCCTGGAGAGGAAGAACCCTGCGCCGGGATCCGGCCCCTGACCGCTCTTTACGATGAAATCCTTGGCATGGACATAGAACGCGTAAGGCGCGCATCTGCCCACGGCGGTCACCGGATCGTCGTCCGCGCACAGGAAATTGCCCATATCCACCAGCTGACCGAAATTATCGCTCTCCACCGTATTGATCAGCTTCTCCACCCGCAGGCTGTCCTGGGAGAAGTAGCCATGGTTCTCGGTCATGGTCTTTATCCCTTTCCCGGCTCCATATTCCGTGACGGCCCTGCAGCCTGCCGCCAGCCGCTTTAGTACATTGTCATATCCCTGGTAGGTACGGTCCGGAATCCCGCCTGTCACATCGTGACGCATGGTAGGGCAGCCTAAAATGGCGGCAATGTCCACTTTTTCTTTCAGCTTTTCCACCTCGGCTTCCAGATCACCGCCGCTGCCGCTTAAAAAGTCCGCCCCCACGGCAAAGTTGGATATTGCCAGGCCCACCCTGTCGGCCTCCTCCCGCAGCTTCGCCGCGTATTCTTTTGGATTCTCATCCTTTTGGAATACGAAGTCCACAAACTCGATAGCGTCGAACCCCATCTCCTTGACCTTTTCGATACAGGTGAGAGGCGTAAGCCTGCCGTCCTGAATATACTGCATAAAGCTATATACACTCACAGAAAATTTCATTTCCATTCCTCCTCTATTAAAATCGCTGCGCGATGGCACTAAAGAGTAAAGTCTCTTCGGCGCACACCTCTTGAGAGGAACTTTCATTCGACAGTGCACTCATGAAAATTCCTCTCGTGCGCCTTCGTGACTTTACTGACTTTTTCCTCTGCTTTGTCAGTCTTAAATCGCTGCGCGATGGCACTAAAGAGTAAAGTCTCTTCGGCGCACACCTCTTGAGAGGAACTTTCATTCGACAGTGCACTCATGAAAATTCCTCTCGTGCGCCTTCGTGACTTTACTGACTTTTTCCTCTGCTTTGTCAGTCTTAAATCGCTGCGCGATGGCACAAATTGCCGTAACCGACACAAATTGCCGTAACCGGCAATTGAGTAAAGTCTCTTCGGCGCACGCCTCTACTTTATCAACCCATTCAGGAACTCCACTGCCAGACGGATATCTCCCTCCGGGTCATCGCCCACCTCCCGCTCGATGGTGAGGAATCCGTGATACCCTATCTCGTCCAGGGCTTTCAGATAGTTCTTAAAGTCCACGCCGCCCTTGCCCAGGGGAACCTCCTCGAAAGAGGGGCTTGCCAGCATCTCAGCCTCCACGAGGCCATAGACTTCCTCGGGATTGCGGTAGTAATTGCGCACGCCGTCCTTGGCGTGAGTGTGCACGATGTAGTCTTTCAGATTATGTACCGCCTGTACAGGGTCGTCCCCGGTCACCATCACCAGGTTGGCGGGATCCAGGTTCACCGCCACACCGGTGGAGTGCAGGCCGTCCAGGAAACCTTTCAGCACCGCGCTGGTCTCAGGCCCTGTCTCGATGGCGAAATGGGCGCCCACGGAATCCGCGTATTCAGCCAGCTGAAAGCATGCCTGCTGCATGATCTTATAGCGCTCATGGCCGGGGTCTTCAGGGACTACACCGATATGTGTGGTCACAATGTCCGTCTCCAGATCCTTTGCAAGATCCAGAATCCGCTTGGACTTTTCAATGAGCTCCGGATTCAGCCCGGGATTGTGGAAGCCTTTCCCCAGATCCCCGCAGAGGGCGGAAAACACCAGCCCCTCGGACTTCACCATGTCCAGAAGTTCCCTCCTCTTTGCCCCCGCAAGCGCCTCCGGGGCGTGCTCGCCGCTTACCGCATACATCTGTATGCCCTTGGCCCCCACCTCTCTTGCTTTCTTCAGCGCTACCTGTGTGGGCTGTCTGAAAGATTCCAGCATCACGCCAATGGAAAAATCGTACATCTCTTGGTTCCTCTCTTTCCTTATATTAGTCGGGTTGACTTTTCGCTTTTTATTGTGTTATCAGTATATCCTATTCCGGCTGATAGGGAAAGAGGTATTTTGCATTTTTGTAAAAATCCTTTACCATGTAACACAAAAAATCCAGGGAGCCTTTCCCATTAAAAAGGAAAAGCTCCACAGCATCCCAGTCTCACAGATTTCCTGTTTCCATACACCAGCTACCCATAAATATTTCTGCCAAACTCATAGCAAAAAACACTTTTCAATTACGTCTTTTCAGGCTATAATACCTATATAGCCTTGGTATACTATTTACATACCCTTAGTATCAGAAAATGCTCAACAACAGAATACAAAAAGCAAGCCCTACAAGATAAAAAATGAAAGGAACCAGCAATATTGCAGACAAGTACAGAACAGTTGGCACTCATCAGACAGCTGAACGTCATAGATGATGTGTTTTTCCACAAAATTGCAGAAGATAAAGCTGTTTGTGAGGAAATCTTGCGAATCATCCTCCAAAAGCCAAAATTGAGGGTAATAGACGCACAGGCACAACGTTTCTTGCGCAATATTGGAGCACATTCTGTAATTCTTGATCTCCTTTGCGAAGATGAGGATGGTTCACGGATCAATGTTGAAATGCAGAAAGCTGATGATGACGATCATGTAAAGCGTGTCCGATTCAACAGTTCTAACATTGACACCACTTTTACAGAAAAAGGATTGGACTATAAGGATTTTCCGGATATTTATGTGATTTTTATTTCAAAATTTGACATGTTTCAGGAAAGAAAGACCATTTACCATGCCGGTATATTTCTTCATGAGACGGGAACAGTTATCAATGACGGCATTCATCGTATATTTGTAAACTGTGCCGTAGATGACGGATCTGATGTTGCAGAACTAATGCAGTACTTCAAAAACAGTACCGGAAAGAACAATAAATTCCCGAAATTATCAGATCGGGTACACTATTTCAAGGAATCAAAGGAAGGAGCTGACGCTATGACACAGGTTGTTGAAGATTACTTTAAGAAAAGAATTTCTGAACAAATATCTGAACATGATAAAGAAACGGTAAAAGTACTTTTGCAGAATGGCGCATCGGTTGATCTGATAAAAAAATCTTTTCCAACCCTTTCAGTGGAATATATCGAAAAAATAGATCAGCAGCTCTCAGTAGTTGGACAATAACAGTTTGCAGCCTCAAAAATCATAACATACGAAAGAGAGATGAACTACGTTAGCAGTGAAATCTGTAAATGTCCGGGACAATTTTAAAGAATGGTGCGACAAAATCAGCATGGGCGAAACCGTTGTTATTTCAAGGCCTCGAAATGAAAATATCTACATGCTAAATGAAACGGAATATAACGTTTTACAGAAAGCGAAGCGAAATGCCGAGTATCTGGCTATGCTGAATAAATCAGACGATGAATTCAAAGCCGGAAAAGTAGTAGTCAAGACGATGGAAGAACTGGAAGCTATGGAGAAGTGAAGCCTTCCCCCGCCACGATTCCGGTTCCGGCAATGGACTCCGCGCTCCGCAAGTCTCCCGGTGCCGAGAATCATGGCGGGGAAATGATAAGTCTACTCCGCTAAATACATCTTCAGGCTGTCCTCAATTTTCTGGATGGTGTCCTCCTTAGACTGGGAGCCGTCCAGCAGGTATCCCTGTAAGCTTTCCGTCAGTACCTGACTGATCATGGTATCCTCCCCCACAGGTTTGTCCAGGCTCTGGCACATGTCCGTCAGCCGTTTTGCCGTTTCTTTGGAATAAGGCTTGCTTTCGAACTGTATTGAGCTTCCGTCATCCCCTTGCAAAGTGACTATGACGATGTTATTCGAGTGATCCTTTGCGGCCTGGCTCTCCATAGATTTTTGGTTTACCGGGAACCCATCGCATTCCAGATCCTGGGTTTCCTCCGACAGGGCGAAACGCAGGAAGTCCTTTGCCCTGTCCACATGCTGGCTTTTGGAACAGATGCCTGCCTGCAGCAGCGGCTCGAAGCGGTTCTCAAAGGCCGCAAAGTCCCCCTTGATGTAATCCACCATGGACATGGAGAGCATGCAGTTTCCAAAGCCCGCGACCCTGCCAAAGGCCAGCTTCGCTTTTCCGCTCAAGTCGAATATGCCGTTGTCCACCTCGATCTCGGGCCGGGAGGCAATAACTCCGCAGCTGTCGCCGATGGCTTTCAGGTACTCCAGGTATCTGCCCAGGGCTTCCCTGTTTAACTGCTTGTCGGTCACGATCTCGTTGCAGAAATAGGGGTAGAACTCATGCACCAGTTCGGCCACGGTCCGGGAGACCATATACTTCTCATCCGTCCGGGACAGGAAGTCTGCCAGGGACTCCATGGTGGCCATGTCCTTTGCCGAAATGTCCCTGCCCAGCGCCAGGTTCACGGCAAACTGCAGCGGCACCGCATATCTCTTGCCATCCTCCCGTTTATATGTTCCCGTAATATTGGACAGGAGTTCACCGCTCTCTTCCAGGGGCCCCACCACATCCTCCAAATCCACCAGCAGCCCCTTGTCCGCATAGGAGTCCATGTCCAGATGATCCATCACCACAATGTCCGGCGCATCATCCCCCATGAGCATGGTGTTCAGCTGCTGATAGACAGCATTGTAGTCCGTTTCCCCGCCGTAGTATGCGGAATACATGCTCTGAATCTTCACGAGCACTTCGGGATGAGCCTTGTGGTACTTGGCTGCCGCCTGCTCCAGCAGTGTGCTCTGGAATACGGTATAGAGATTCAGCACCTCCGATGCCTCCGAAACCGCCTCCGGGTCGTACTCGTACCGGTTTAGCTTCTGTCCTGCTTCCGTCATGAACAGGGCATAGATGGTTCCGTCCTGAAACGCGGCAAAATCCATGCAGGTGCACTCTGCCATCGCAAAGTCCGTCTCCTGGCCGGACACCAGCAGTTCCCACTGCCCCTCGCCGCTTTCGGCGCTCATCCGAAACAGCCCGTCCTTGCTGCCGGCGATCAATGTCCCGTCGGTCAGCGCCGCCAGCGCCAGGCTGGCACCGCCGCCAAAGCTGATCATCCCACTGTCCCCGCTCTGGGTCGCTGCGGATTCCCCTGCCGGATAGGGAATCTGCACCGCTGAGGCCGCCTTGCCTCCCTGGCGCTTCTCGATCCGGCCGCCGCTGCCGTCGGCTACCCGCAGGTAAATGTTCTCTCCGTCGGATATCACGCCGCCCTCATAGTAGGTTGTGGGCTTCTCGCTTTCTATCACTTTTCCGTCTTCCGCCGAAAGGATATCCAGCGAAGTGTAGGAGAGGGCCACCAGCGTGCCATTGTCCAGCACCCCAAATCCCTGTACCATTTCATAGCTGCCCAATTCCTCATCGGGGACGGTCCACTTCTGGGGCGTGATCTCCACTGCCTGGTCTCCGTCGGATTTCCACAGATGCGGCTTAAAGTCGTCCTCGCCCTCCGCTATATAGCCGGCGTACAGGTACTGGGTGCCGTCTCCTCCCTGGGCCAGACGGGCATCCAGCCAGTCCGCCATGCAGGCAATCTCCATAGAGGAAAGCCATTTTCCCGTCACGTCTGCGTAGCTTTCCCCCTGCTTTTCCCATTCCCGCAGGATTGCTTTTCCGCCTTCCGCTTTGACTGCCAGGAAGCGAAGCTTTTCGTCCACCTGGTACATCTGCAGAATGGACCAGTCGGCCAGCTCCTGGGGCAGGCTTTCCTGGATTTCCACGTATCTGCCCTTGCCCTGCCCGGAGGAACCCTCATTTTGCGCCCCCTGGGAACTTCCGCCGCTTTCCGCGCTGTCTTTTCCTGCTCCGCTCTCTCCGCTTTGTCCGGCCCCGCTTCCTGCAGCTTTGCCGCAGCCGCTTAAGGAACCTGCAAGAAGCGCTGTCACCAGCATGGCGGCAATCCATCTTCCGCCCTTTTTCCACTTCTTCATTTTTCGTTACCTCCTGATTTTACTTCGGAACTGTCCGGGACATGTCATTTCCGAACAGCTCACCGTGACCGCGAATCTTTGCTTTCGCTTCGCGGCTATCATATCAGGCAGATGTCAACGATCTGCGGCTGACTTGTGCCTAAGTTGTAAAATCCGGAGGGTTCACATTTTTTTCACAAAGGCTAATGCCGCGTCTCCAAATACAAAGCAAAATGCAGGACTTCCCCGCTGTTCGTCAAACGCGCCTGGGCGCTCACGGCATCCCCTGCCTCCAGGCAGACAGACATCTGGTCGTTTTCCAGGCGCTGCCGAAAGCCCCAGCCCCCCTGGATCTCCTCCCCTGGATCTATCGCCCCGGAAGCCGGATTCCCCGCCTCCCACTCCTGCGCCACAGAAATCGCAAGGCTGGTCTCCATGCCAAAAGAATCCGCATAATCTTTCAAAAGCCGCACAAGGCTGTCCTCGTCCGGGCGCTCCTCCCCGACATATGACAGCGCGATCCGCGCCTGCAGCACCTGCCCGGTCACAGCGTTCAGGATCAATACCGCCTCCAGATCCTGCGCCGAAAAAGACACTTCCCAATAGCCAAGCAGCGGATCCGGCTCTTCGTCTTTGGCCTCCCCATTCCCTCCCGCCCAGAGATAGCAGCTCAGCCGGCACTCCTCGGGAATCTCCGCATTCCTGTCTATATGGGCCAGGAAGAAATCCCTGGTCCAGGCCATGCCGCTTTGGATGGCCTCTGTCATGAGCAGCTGCCCCTGCATGGGTTCATGGGCGTATTTCTCCGACGCCTCCTCCATGCACAGCACCGCCTGGCGCAGTTCCTCTTTCGTCAGCCCCGTCTCTTTCAGTTCCACGTCCACCACGCCGACGCTCTGGGACACCGTCTGGTCAGTCCTGGTCGGAATCTCCACTCTCCCGCCTCCCGACAGCAGTTCTCTCCTCTCTGCGTCCATCCTGCTCCCCAACGTGAAAGCTCCCCCGAAAGCAATGGTGAGCGCCAGCACTATGCCGCACAGATTTAACAAAATTCGTTTATTCCTCATCTTCCATTTCCGCCTTTACACAGGAGAACAGCAGCTTTACCTCTGTCCCCACTCCCTTTTTGCTCTGAAATTCCAGTCTGCTCCCATGGATCCCGGCAATCCTGTCCGCCAGGGCAAGCCCCAGCCCGGCCCCGTGCTGCTTCCTGCTTCTGGCCTTGTCCACCATGTAAAAGGCTTCCGTGATCCGGGAAAGCTCTTCCTCCTCCATGCCGCAGCCATTGTCCCTGACACATATCCGGTATTTCCCGTCCCCCGTTTCTTTCCCTGACAGTTCCAGCCTGGTGCAGCCTGCCTTTATGGAATTGTCCAGCAGGTTCACCACCAGCGTCTTCAGCAGGTCGTACTCCACCCGGATATAGGCCGGCTCTGCGGACAGTTCAAAAGATATCCCCTTTTCCGCAAAGAGAGGTTCCAGTCCTCCCGCGATATCCGCCAGCAGTTCGTCCGCAGCCATCTCCTGAAGATCGAAATCCGTCCTCCCCAGCACGGTCAGATCCATGAGTTTTAAGGACAGCGCCTCCAGGCGCATCCCCTCGTTCCAGATATACCAGGAGGCATCCCGCACCTCTTTTCTGGAAAGGTCTTTTTGGTAGAGCATGTCCGCGTAGCCGATGATCGAAGTCATTGGAGTCTTCATTTCATGGGCGAAATTCGCCACAAAATCCTCTTTCTCCCTGGCCGCACGGGACAGCGCCTCCACCTTTTCCTCCACGGCTCCCGCCATCCGGTTAAAGCTTTCCGCCAGCTCTCCGATCTCATCCCTGCCCGAAATGGCGAGGCGCTCCTCATAGTCGCCCTGAGCCATGCGCCCTGCCGCACGGGACATACGCTTCAAGGGCGCCGTCAGGAAAGCGGACAAGAGCCCCAGCAGCGCCATGCCAGCCGAAACGGCGGCAAAATAGCAGCGCAGGAAATACTGCTGCAGAATTTCCTGCTGCTTCACGGTCTTGCTCACATCCCACTGGGTCACGAAGTAAATCCTGTCTCCTGCCGCCGCAATGTCCTGGCCTTTGTCTGCCGTTTCGCAGCATCCCCCGTCCTGTTCCGCCGCGCTGTGTACATCGGTTTCCATACCATCCCATGCCAAGCCCGCCAGGCTTAACCCTCCGCATTCCAGCATGCCTCCCACCAGAAGAAAGCTTCCCTCCGGTGTCTCCCGGAACCGGTACGCATGAGAGCCCTCCGCCAGCTCGTCCAAAAAGGAAGTGTCCAGCCCCTCTATCCCGGAGTAGATGGGCATCCCATCCTCTGTAAGGAAAGCAGCCGGCAGGCTCACATCCTCCGCCAGTAAGCCAAACAGCTCTACCGCCGAATCTTCGGAAAGCAGTTTTGCCGCTCTTTTTACAGACCACGCATTCCCCTCTTCCCCGCCCTCGGAACTTATCGTATACCCCAAAGGCTCCTCCCGCCAGGTAGTGAGTTGTCCCGGTTCCCCGAAGCCCTCTGCAATCACGAATGTCATATCGAAATCCGTGTATGGGAGCAATGCCGACTGGACCGTGAACTTGTCATATTGATATTGCTTTAAAGCGAACTCCGTTTCCCTTGCCATGCTGCTTTCCCATGAAAAATGGAGCAGAAAATATCCTGAGACAGAAAATGCCAGACTTAAGACAAAAGTCCCGCATAAGAAAATTTTTGTAAAAAGGCGCATGCTATCCCTCCAGCCTGTAGCCTATACGAAACACCGTCCGGATCCGCTCCTCCCAGCCCAGCTTCTTGCGGAGCCTCTGAATATGGCTGTCCAGCGTCCGGGTCTCTCCGTTAAAGGGCTCTTTCCAGACCTTTTCATACAATTGCTCCCGGTAAAGGGCGATATTCCGGTTCCGCATCAGTTCCACCAACAGATCAAATTCTTTCACTGTCAGGATCATGGGCTGTCCGGCTTTCAGCACCTGCCTGGAATCCAGCCAGACGCTGACATCCCCCACTTCCAGCCGGCGCTCGGATTTCCCCAGCCGGCGCAGCACAGCCTCCACCCTGGCCAGAAGCTCCCCGATCTGGAATGGCTTGGACAGATAATCGTCCGCCCCGGCCCGCAGCCCCCGCACCTTGTCCTGAGTGCTGCCTTTGGCAGTCAGGAAGATCACCGGAGTGCCCGTAGGCTTGATATATTCCAGAAGCTCATAGCCGTCCACCTCCGGAAGCATGATGTCCAGGAGCACCAGATCGAAAGACTGCCGCTCGATGTAATCCGCACCCTCCATGCCGTCCCGGGCGCAGGTGCACCGATACCCCTCCCCGCTTAAACTCACGCAGATCAGATTGGCAATCGCCTCATCATCCTCCACCACCAGTATGTCCGTCATGCCGCACCCTCCGCTTTCCATATTTTGTCCCGATTCCGTATTTTGTCCTGATTTCTACAAAAGAATGTAAATGTATGCCGGATACCGTACATTTTGCATTTCAGTTTAGCCCAAAAATGTATCCTATTTGTAAAATGCTGTCCGGACCTGTGCCGAAACCACTCGGTTTTGACAGCAAAATCCCCGCCATGATTTTCCGTTGCGCTCATGGCGGGGAGGCATTATAACTACTCTTCAAAAACATATGACAGCCGTCCGCGGATGGTTTTCCTAGGCCCGGCTTTTATCGATCATGCCCTCTACCGCATCCCAGTCGATGTCGGGGAGGTTCTTCTGCATTACATTTGCCGTCTTTTTTGTCTTAGAGTTCATCTTAATCATATTAAAAGCCAGGAACCCAATCGCGATGACCACGGCCACCGCCATGATTCCGATGGGCACCCCCAGCTGCCAGGACTCCTCAAACCGGCCGGCCTCGCTCTTTATGTAGAAATAGCTGCCCACCGCAAAAATCAGTCCCACAATGATGCTGACGATGGAATTCTCGAAGAGCTTGTTCTTCATATTCGCCACCGCCCAGGACTGGGGCTTCCCGCAATGAGGGCAGGTATCCTTGAAAGCGTTCACATAGATATGCTTCTTCTCCGCGTTCTCGTAAGCTTCCTGCAAAGTGTTCTTCAGAAACTGGAAAGCCTGCTCCTGCAGCTTCGTCTCCTCTTTCTGGGAAAGAGATCTGGACATAGAATTATGGGTAGCCTCCGTCCCAACAATAGTAGCCTGCAGCGTCCCGCTGTCTTTCATGCACTGCTCACACCGGAAAGAATAAGGCACCTTAGCGCTCTCCGTCCGTTTGTGCTTGTAATAAGAGCTCATCTTCTTTCTCCTCCTTATAAATGTACGCCACACAAGGCCGCCAGTCGTTCCCCCAGCAGCCCTGCATAAACTCTCCATCTTTATATATCGGCACAAAAACCCGACTAGTACACCCCTGAAAAATTCTTCAAAAACAGTCCCTAAGTCGGTGCAAATCCGTAAGAATGCCCGCCTTGCGGGCATTCTTACGCGCGAGACTGGCGCGCAAAACGAACTCGTTCGTTTGCGCGCCTAGAAGTTCTTAGTCTGCGTCCTTTGCAGACTTAGAACTTCTTCTCGCGCTTTTAGCGCTGCACCCGCCCGGAAGCGTCCCCGCCGGCCAGAGTCTCCACCTCTTTCCGGCTCACCAGATTGAAGTCCCCGGGTATGGTGTGCTTCAGCGCGGAAGCCGCTACGCCGTACTCCAGAGCGGCTTTAAAGTCCTTACCGTCCACCATGCCGCAGATCACGCCGCCCGCAAAGGAATCGCCGCCGCCCACCCGGTCCACGATGGGATGAATGCTGTACTCCTTGGAATGATAGAATTCCTTGGTATCCCTGGAGTAAATGCAGGCAGACCAGCCGTTGTCGGAAGCGGAATGGCTCACCCGCAGGGAGGATACACAGTATTCAAAGTTGTAGTCTGCCACCATCTGCTCAAAAATGGACTTGTAACCCGCCAGCTCCAGATCCCCGCTGGTGACGTCCGTCTTGCCGGGCTTGTAGCCAAGCACCAATTCCGCATCCTCTTCGTTTCCGATGCACACGTCCACATACTGCATCAGGTTCTTCATAACTTTCTGGGCTTTCTCGGAAGACCAGAGTTTCTTACGGAAGTTCAGATCCACGGACACTTTCACGCCATGCTTCTTCGCCGCTTTCAGAGCCTCCTCTGTGAGCACTGCCGCAGCATCGGACACAGCGGGGGTAATGCCGGTGAAGTGGAACCAGTCCGCGCCCTCAAAAATCGCATCAAAATCAAAATCTGCCGCTGTAGCGGTAGAAATGGATGAGTGGGCCCTGTCATATACCACCTTGGAGGGCCTCATGGAAGAACCGCTCTCCAGATAATAGATGCCCAGCCTCTCGCCGCATCTTGCAACGTGCTTCGTGCCCACATTGTACTTGCGCAGGGCAGCCACCGCGCACTCGCCGATCTCATTGTCCGGCACTGCCGTGACAAACTCCGCCTCATGGCCATAGTTTGCCAGCGACACCGCCACGTTGGCCTCGCCGCCGCCATAATTGACATCAAACTCATCCGCCTGAATAAACTTCTCAAAATTCGGGGTGGACAGCCTCAGCATGATCTCACCCATGGTAATTACTTTCGCCATTTTCTGTCATAATCCTTTCTTATTGATTCCTAATCTCCCTTTTCGGAAAAGTGTTCCTGATGCACAAATATTGAAATATAAAGTATCTGAAATTTATTTCGTTTTTTTACTCATGAGAGAACAACTGATGGCTACAAATAAGCCAAGTAAAATCCACGGAAATGATGCTCTCAAAAAATCACGAATCATATTTCATTCCTCCTTTAAAATACCGATTTTCCATCATGCCGGCTCTGGTGTCAAGTACAACAGAACACAGTTCTGTTGTCAAGAACAATCGGTGCCAGTCAAAGCGCAAAAGTCGTGCTTGAAGAATGCCCATGCACAAAGCGAATGCAATTCGCTTGGGCATTCTTCTGTGTGAGACTGGCAAGTCAAGCGAACTTGTTCGCTCACAAGCCTAGAAGTTCTTCTCACACTTATTTCTGCAGCAAATGCACCGCGAACCCGCCGATCTCCTCTTTCATGTAAATGGCGTTAATCCTGCCGTCAGGTTTCCGCACAGGCTCATGGAATTCCACGCCCAGCACGGTGGTCATATAGTTGATAGCCCGCTCAATATAGTTCGTCCTGATGGCCACATGCCCGTACTTTCCTCTGCCAGGCGTGTTCAGCACCTCCACGATCCCGCCGGCAAAGCTGCCGCCGTTGCCCGCTTTCACAGGCAGGCCGAACAGGAATGCCAGACGGTTCACCGCCTTGTCGGCCTCCTCCTTGCTCTCGAAATTAATGCCCACATGAGCCAGTTCAAAGCCCAGCATGGTCTGAACAGCCTCTCTGGTCAGCTGTTCGATCTTATCCCACTCTCCTGCATTAATCAGGTCGCCGGGCACCATCCAGGAACCGCCGCAGGCAATGATCTTGTTAAAATCAAGATAAGAGGTCAGATTCTTTGCATTGACGCCGCCGGTAGGCATGAACTTCATGTTCACATAGGGCGCCGCCATAGCCTTGATCTTGGCAAGTCCCCCGGACTGCTCCGCCGGGAAGAATTTTACCACGTCCAGTCCCAGCTCAATGGCCTGCTCAATATCGGAAGGGCTGGAAGTGCCGGGAGTGATGGGCACTCCTTTCTCGATACAGTACTTCACCGTCCTGGGATTCAGTCCGGGGCTGACGATGAACTTGGCTCCGGCCGCCACTGCCGCGTCCACCTGCTCCGCGTTCAGCACCGTGCCTGCACCTACGCACATGTCCGGGAAGTTGGTAGTCATGATCCCTATGGCCTCCGCCGCCGCGTCCGTGCGGAAAGTCACCTCCGCGCAGGGAAGCCCTCCCGCGCACAGGGCCTTTGCCAGGGGCAGCGCATCCTCCGCCCTGTCGATCTTTACGACCGGAACAATACCGATTTTGCTGATCTGCTCTAATACTGCGTTCATTTTCCCTCTTTTCTGCATGTCTGGGCATGCTAATATGATATGGTTTCATTCCAAACACTTTCCACTTCTCATACAGGACGCAATCATCTCCCCGTCCTGCCACGCACAGCGCGCCAAAGCCCGGAAAGTCTCCCTCCCTTGTGGCTTTGGCGTATATGCCGTACCTTACTTTTTCTATGCCAGCACTTCTTTCACCGCTTCCGCAATTTTTTCGCACTTGCAGTTGGCGAAGAAATACTCCTGGAATTTCGCGCCGGAAAGCGCTCCCCTCACCAGCTCCCGGTCCAGGTTCTTTAAAATCGTCACCATGTCCGTATGAGTCACTTCCTTGACCTTGTCCAGGATCTTCTTGTTGCGCTGCTCGGGCTCCACTCTCTCGGGCGGGTATCCACCGCCCCCGGGCGCAAAGAACAGCTTCTCAAAAATATACTGGAGATTCAGCTCACCGCCCCAGCCGAAATGCTCCGCAAAAGGCAGGGCCACACAGTTGCCGTCGTTTACCTGTGAAAACAGGTACGCATCCAGAGGAGACTGGATATGGCCGCAGAGCACTTTGGGGAAAGAGTTGCAGGCCAGCATGGCGCCCTCCCCGGTGCCGCAGCCTGTTATACAAAAGTCAGCCGCGCCGGAATTCAGCAGCACTGCCGCCAGGATGCCGTTCTGGACATAAGTCAGGGGATTCGGATCCTCGGCCCCGCACATACCGTAATTGTACACCTCATGCCCCATGGGCTCCACCACCTTTTTCAAAGCAGCGCAGATAAGCTCATTTTTTGCGGCCTGGCTGTTTTCGTTGATCAATGCAATTTTCATAACGCAATCTATCTCCTATTCATTTTGCTTTATCTTCTGACCTGTGAGATCATGCCGCCTCTAGTGTCAAATACAACAGAACGCAGTTCTGTTGTCAAGAACAATCGGTGCAAAACCGGAAAAATGCCCGCACTTTGGGCATTCTTCTGTGTGAAGAAACTTCACACTGTGCAAAGATTTTCTTAGGCTGTGTACTTTACAGCCTTAGAAAATCTTTGCACACTTATCCGGGCTGCTTGCCGATGTAGGCCAGGATGCCTCCGTCCACATACAGGATATGACCGTTCACCGCATTGGAAGCCTCGGAGGCCAGGAACACGGCGGGGCCGGTAAGCTCCTCAGGCTTCAGCCACCTGTTTGCAGGAGTCTTGGCACAGATGAACTGGTCGAAAGGATGCCTGCTGCCGTCCGGCTGCACCTCCCGCAGAGGCGCGGTCTGGGGCGTCTCAATATAGCCGGGTCCAAGGCCGTTGCATTGGATATTGTACTGGCCGTACTCGGAGCAGATATTGCGGGTCAGCATCTTAAGTCCCCCTTTGGCGGAAGCATAGGCAGACACGGTCTCGCGGCCAAGCTCGGACATCATGGAGCAGATGTTGATGATCTTGCCATGTCCCTTTTTGATCATGGACGGGATGACGGCCTTGGATACAATGAACGGGCCGTTTAAATCGATATCAATGACCTGCCTGAACTGCGCCGCTGTCATCTCGGTCATGGGAATCCGCTTGATGATGCCCGCGTTGTTCACCAGAATGTCAATGACGCCCACCTCAGCCTCAATCTTCGCCACCAGAGCATTTACGGCATCCTCGTCAGTCACATCGCAGACATAGCCATGCGCCTGGATGCCCTTTTCCTCATAGGCCGCAAGCCCCTTGTCCACCAGCTCCTGATTGATGTCGTTGAAGCAGATGGTGGCGCCGCACTCCGCGTAGGCGGAAGCAATGGCGAAGCCGATGCCGTAGGACGCACCTGTTACCAATGCTACTTTTCCTTCCAGTGAGAAGTTCGTGAATTCTGACATTTCCATTTCTCCTTTACTCTGATTATAACCTGTTTTTCAACGGTGTTCCATATTATTTTCTGTAAAATTCCGGAATTTCAAATCTATTTTAGAACCAATCATAAACGTCAACCCTTTTTGTACCGAAACCGTCAATAACGCGGTCAAGTATGGGGAATACTGTCATTTACTATAATTACATGATTTGACTTACATCAGGTCTTTCATGGCGACCCCGTCCATGTCATCGAAGTCCTGGTTCTCTCCCACCATGCCCCAGATAAAGGTGTAGGCCCTGGAGCCGCAGCCTGAGTGAATCGACCAGCTGGGGGAGATGACCGCCTCCTCATTGCGCATAACAATGTGGCGCGTTTCCTGGGGCTCGCCCATGTAGTGCATTACGAAAGCATCTTCCGGCATCTCGAAGTACAGATACACCTCCATGCGCCTGTCATGGGTATGGCAGGGCATGGTGTTCCACACGCTGCCGGGCTCCAGCTTCGTCATTCCCATCTCCAGCTGGCAGCTCTCCACCTGGCCGGGGAGGATGTATTTGCAGATGACCCGGTGGTTGGCGTCCTCCAGACAGCCCAGTTCCACCTTGTTCTCGTCTTTTACGATGACAACTCCCTCTTCGGGCTCTCCCTGAGGCTTAATCAGCACCGTAGGGCAGGTTCTGTGGGCGGGAGCGGAATTCAGATAGAATTTCGCCGGATTCTCTCCGTCATCGCTGGCAAACATGATTTCTTTTGAGCCCATGCCTACGTACATGGCCTCCTTGAAGCCTACCTTGTATACTTTTCCGTCAACGGTGATGCTTCCCGGGCCTCCGATATTGATGACGCCCAGTTCCCTCCTCTGGCAGAAGTACTCCGCCCTCAGCTCCTCCCCAGCCGTCAGGGCGATGGGCTGCACGGGCACTGCAGCGCCTGTAATGATTCTGTCGATGTGGCTGTATACCAGTTTGATTTCTCCGGGCACGAAGAGATCCTGAATCAGGAACTCCTCCCGCAGGCGCTCCGTGGTATAATGCTTCACATCCCTTGGTGATACCGCTGTTCTAAGCTCCACCTTTACACCTCTCTTTCCGGTCATGCCAATACGCGGCCGCTTACCGTCTTATCCGCATTTCATGCTGGCGGTCGCTAAAATTTACCATAGAATGCTCCTCTTCCATTGCCGCCCGACTCACCAGCGGCGGATGCTATAAATCGCCGGCAAACTTTATCGCTTGTGAGTATAGAGAAAAATATGTCCATGTAAGCCCTTACATTGTACCATATGCCGGAAATCTTTTCCATAAATTTTCTCTAAAATCTTCTCTTTTCGGGCGAGGCTCCGGTTCCAATTCCGGCTCCGGTTTCGGGTTCCATCATCGACTCCGGCTTGGCTCCTAACTCCCACCGAGTCCTTCTCTGCAATACCGCCTGGCTGACCTTTGACTGTATTTCCAGTATACACGAAAGGATTCTCAATTTCTATTCAAATATTTCTCAGAATCTTGCAAATTTTGAACTCTTCCGGTAAAATGGAGAAAAAAAGGAGCCCCAACATGGAAGAACTCAGTTCCTGCAAGACAGCCATAGAGCACTGCCTTAGCACGAAGACCTTTGCCATCGCCCATCTCTATAAGGAAGAAAAAGCCATGGACATGCACATCCATGACTGCTACGAACTGTATTATTCCATCTCCGGCGGCAGGCAGTTTTTGATAGACAACCGCTTCTACGCAATCGCCCCCGGAGACGTATTTCTCATCAACCAGTACGAGAGCCACAAACTGACCCAGATCGATAATCACGTCCATGAGCGCATCGTGCTGTCCATCCACCCGGATTACGTGAAGCAGATATCCACCCCGAATACGAACCTGGACTACTGCTTCTCGAACCGGGCGGAGGGCTTCCAACACAAGGTCTCCCTGGACAAATCCGCCCAGAGCCGCTTCCTCTATTATGTCAGCAAAATGACTTCCGCCAGGGGCTACGCCCACGACATCGTGGAGCAGGCCGCTTTCATGGAGCTGATGGTGCTGATCAACACTCTGTCCAATGCCAACGCCGCCCAGGCAGCTCCTGCGGAATACAAATACAGCCATCAGGTGGAGGATATCCTGGCCTACATCAATCAGAATATCGCCCTGGGCATCACGGTGGAACAGCTGGCCGCCCACTTTTTCTTAAGCGAGTCCTACATCTGCCGTATCTTCAAGCAGGCCACCGGCACCACCATCAACAAGTACGTCACCGCCCGCCGCATCAGCATCGCAAAAGCTCATCTGAACGAGGGCGACAGTGTGGGGGAGGCTTTCGAGAAGAGCGGTTTTGGCGACTACAGCAGTTTCTTCAAGGCTTTCACCAAGGCAGTGGGGGTGTCGCCGAAGAAGTATGCGAACTTAAGCGTCAGTTAAGGGGAGAGATGTCCTGAACACCATGAAGATTTGTAGTTTGTTGGTTGTTAGACTGCTCTGCCATTGAGTTTGTTTTTTTCATGGACTGCTCATGGGAACTGGCCGCCTTGCTGACCTGATGGGACAGATGGAGGAAATCATAAATGCCATTTGAAAGACATGAAGTTTCAAAAGACGGAAAGACAAGCCGCAGAAGTAATCAATGTCGTTACTGGATCCAAGTTAAAATATCCGGAAAGGTGATGTGAATATGTGTTTGGCGTGCTCATGGCAGAACAGCATCCCCCCGCCCACGAGGCCCCAGTACCCGGCAAACATCAGGCTGGAGAACTGAGCACACAACCCTACGGCCCCCACGGTCTTCTCCCCCAGGGAGGACAGCATCATGGTGTCCTCCCTGCTCCCGGTGGTGGTCAGCAGGTTCTGCAGGGCCACCGGAACAGCGATGATAGCAATATGCTTCAGAAAAAAGGCCAGTCGAAGCCTGGTTTGGTTTTCATGTGTTGCACCTCTTGTGTAGTCCATTTTTATACTCATGAGCGACCAAGTATGCCACGGATTCATGATACTTACCACTCGTGAGTCGGGTATAATGGAAGAAGAGCATTCCGTAGCAAACTTTAGTGACCATCGGTATGCCTTACAGCCCCATCTCCCGGTTTACGCTCTCCTCGCAGGAACGCATGGCCAGGATGGTCTTCTCCAGCAGTTCGTCCAAAGTCCAGCCAAGCCGCTCTGCGCCCTGGCTGATGACCTCCCGGGAGCAGCCCGCGGCAAAGCGCTTGTCCTTGTATTTTTTCTTAAGGCTGGATAATTCCATGTCCATGACGCTCTTGGAGGGCCGCATCCTGGCCGCAGCCCCGATGAGGCCTGTCAGTTCATCGCAGGCGAACAGGATTTTCTCCATGAGATGTTTGGGCTCCTGATCGCTGCAGAGTCCATACCCATGGCTGCAGATGGAGTAAATCATCTCCTCGGACACCCCGGCCTCCCGCAGAAGCTCCGGCGCCTTTACACAGTGCTGCTCGGGGTAAAGCTCGAAATCAATATCGTGGAGCAGTCCTGCGATGCCCCAGTACTCCTCATCCGCTCCGTTTCCGGTCTCCCCGGCAAAATAGCGCATAACGCCCTCCACGGTAAGGCCGTGCCGGATGTGGAATGGTTCCTTATTGTACTTTTTCAGAAGTTCCAGTGCTTCCTGTCTTGACAGATTGCTAATCATTTTTATCCCCTGGCGTGCCCCGGCACGCATATCAATCAAAATTTATAGGCTTTATATATTCTACCGCAGATTTTCCTGCGGATTATCGTCATCCAGATCAATCACACATCTCTCATAGGCATTGATCACATGGGTGTCCAGGTATTTGTCATACCGTTTGTGCTGCCTTCCGTAAGTCATGTGCACATGGCCATGGAAGAAGTACTTCGGATGATACTTTTCCATCAGCGTCCTGAACACCTGAAAACCCTGATGAGGCAGGTCACGCCCGTCATTTAGCTCATACGCAGGCGCATGGGTCACCAGAATATCAAAGCCTCTTTTGCGAAACAGCCTGAACCGCAGCTTCCTTACCCGCCGCCTCATCTCGCTCTCCGTATACTGATGGGGTCCGGGCTTATAGCGCATGGAACCGCCCAGCCCCAGAATACGGACACCCTGATAGACGTAAATCTGGTCCTCAATGCAGATACAGCCCTCCGGCGGCACCTGCGCATATTTCTTGTCGTGATTCCCGTGTACATACAACACGGGCGCATTGGCAAGGGTCACCAGAAAAGACAGGTATCGCGGATCCAAATCGCCGCAGGAAATGATCAGGTCAATTCCCTCCACTTTGCTCTTCTCAAAATAATCCCACAGATATTTGGACTCCACGTCCGCGATCACCAAAATCTTCATGCTCTGGTTCCTATTCCAGTTCCTCTCTGTGCAGGACGCGTCCGGCGTCCCGCCTGAAACTGCCTTTACCCAATTTTATCCCCGTATCTTGTCCGGCCGGCTTTTCACTCTCCGGAGTACAGCCCGCTGCTCTCCTCAGTCGCCGGTCTTAATCCCCTGCTGCTTGATCACAGGCTCCGCCTGCTCCTTTAACTCCTCTTTCTTCGGAATAGAACCAATGACATTCTCCGCCAGCCAGTCCATGGTCATGATTTCTTCCGGCAGCATCACTCTGTCAGGATCGTCCTGCACCACGCCGTTCTGGGAGTACAGGATACCGGCAAAGGGATTGAACTCCTCCTTGCAGATAGTGTTCTTCAGCAGCTCCACCAGGCGCCTGGTCCCAATGGGCAGATGCCTGGAGCAGACCAGGTCAATGACCCCTGCAGACATCCCCCACCAATAATTGATGGCTTTTGTGGTGGACGCGCTGTCGTCATATTTCCAGGTGCCGTCCATAATGGTCCGGATAAGCTGTTCATAGAATTTTCCCCAATGATACAGCGGCATGGCAAGATTCCTGGGATGCCCGCCCTCCACATGATAAATGCCGAAAAACCTGGAAGCTTCTTCGGGAATCACCATATCCCGCCCGGAAATACAGGCGGATGCAGTCTCCCTCATTTCTTTCTCCATGTCCGTTTCTTTCATGGAGGACCATACCAGATAGACCTTGGCCCTGGGATTGATCATTTTCGCCCCCAGCGCAAAAGCATTGATATTGGCAATGGATCCGAAAATCGGATAGTCCGCAATGTAGGTCAGCCGGTTATTCTCCGCCATGGCTCCGGCAATGGCTCCCATCAAGAACTTCGCCTCGTGCATCCGCGAATAGTATGTACGGATATACCGATGCGATGTATTCAGGGAACAATTCAGTATCTTCACCTCCGGATTGGCAATGGCCGCTTTTACACTGGCCTGGACAAAAGGCGGCGTGGTGGTAAAGATCAGATTACAGCCTGACTGGATGGCATCCGCTATCAGCCCCTCCGCATTCTCCTCCGTACCGTTTTCATAGGCCACGGTGCTCACCTCATCCGGGAAAGTCTGCTCCAGATAGAGCCTGCCCAGCTCATGGGCATAGGTCCATGCGGAAGTCCCCGGTGTCTTCTCGTAGATAAAGGCCGCTTTCACTTTCGGGGAGCTCATCGGCAGCAGCATGCTAAACAGCGGCTTCTTTTCATGGCTTGGCTCCATCTTCAGCTCAATATCGCCTTTCCCCTGCAGAAGCTCAAACTCCTCCCAGCTTTTCTCAATCAGCTCATTCAGCTCATTGGTAGTCTTCTCATCCACTTCCTCATACCCATACAAGGTGATAAACGCCAGGAACGCGTCCCCCTGAGTGATGGTCAGCTTGTCGCCGCCCTCCGCCTTGTACTGGATGCCGAACCGGGTATAAAGCGCGCTGAACCGCAGCAGTTCATCCTTTGTCCACTCCTCGCCGGGCTCTTTTCCCACCGCTTTCTGCAGCTTAATAAAGCTCCCCTCTCTGGAGAACCAGATGTAATTGATGGGCGCTGCCTGATAAAAATCCATAAATTCATAATAAATCCTGTTCTCTTTATCCTGACTGCGCTGAGGCACAATGCGGATGACGTTTCCGGGAATGGAAACCGCGCCGAAATATTTCATGACGCTGACACGCTTGTTGCCCTCCTCTACATAAAATTTGTTCATGTACTCGTAAGCCTTGATGGGCTCTCTGATCCCCTCATCTCTCTGGCTGTCGCTGAGCCGGGCCCATTTGGACGCAAATTCGGAGCTGTCCCGCAAAATAGGCATGAAATTGCCCGCAAAGGAATTGCTTCTGCCCACAGTCTTGGTTCCTACAATGCGGTCAATGGGAACCTGCACTGTCCCCAGCGGTATCTCATGGTAATGTCCTTTCTCCGGCATGATGTCGTCCAGTACCGCCAGCGTCGGCTTCTCTCCCCGAAGCATCCTGGCCTGATAGTCTTTCTTTCCTGCCTTATATGCTTTCGCATAATCCTCTCTACCCATTCATAATCCTCCTTTTATAACGCATACACCAAAAGCTCTCTGATGCCGTCCAATTGGTGCCAGTCCGTAAGAATGCCTACACAAAGCGAACCTTGTTCGCTGGAGCATTCTTACGCGTGCAATTTAGAAGTTCTTAGGTAACGTACTAAAGAGGTGTGCCCTGCACCCTCTTTGCTGCCTTAGAACTTCTTTGCACGCTATCCTCCCTGAAAACCCGTACCTGTCCGGATTCTCTCCTTTATTATATGTAAAGATGGCATGAATTGCAAGAAAAAAAGAGAATCCGGCCCCACAGGCCGGATTCTCTCATGGTTGTATGCGATAAAAACAGACACCCCCCTCCCTGAAGTCGCTTCCCTGCTGTCATAGGAGCATCTGTTCTACGCGCTTAAACGGTCTTATGTTTTCCGATGTAGACAGGATAGGTAGGAGCGCCCTTTATATCCTTTCCGGCTGTAATGGTCACATTCTTGTCCATGACAAGATACTCCGCATTGGCCCCTGCCTCCACCACGCTGTCCTGCATGAGGATGCAATTCTTCACTTTCGCGCCCTTTGCCACCCGAACGCCGCGGAACAGGATACTGTTCTCCACTTCGCCCTCAATGACGCAGCCGTCAGCCACCATAGCATTCTGTATCTTCGCGCCCTCGATATATCTGGTGGGATTATCGTCACGGATCTTGGTATAAACCGGGCCTCCCGAGAACAGCGCATCCAGATTGTAATCATCTAAAAGCTTCATATTCTCGTCAAAATAACTCTTCATATCGCAGATACGCGCGATATATCCCTCGTATTTATACGCTTGTACGTTTAATTTATTCAACTGAGGCAAAAGCACATCCCGCTCAAAATACTCCTGTCCGCGGACAAAAGCCGTATTGATCAGGTCAATGAGCATCTCCCGCTCCACCACGAACATATTCATGGAGAAATTCTGGATACCGGTATCCTTGGCATTCACGTAAATCTTCCGGATTCTGCCTTTCTCCAGGCCAAACGTATAGTAATATCCCAGGTCATTGGACTGATTCTTCACCAGGCTCTCCGGAAGCTCCTGCTCATTGTAAGCAATGGTCACATCCGCGCCGCTCTCGATATGGAATTTGATCATATCGTTGAAATCAATATTCGCCACGATATTCGTATCCGTGATGACCACATATTTTTCCTTTTCATCCCGCAGGAAATCCAGAATGTTCGCCAGTGCGCCCACACGCCCTGTGTAAGGCTTCGCGCTCTTCTCCACAAAAGGCGGGAAGATATGCAGCCCGCCGTTCTTGCGGACCAGATCCCATTCACGCCCGGACCCCAGATGATCCATCAGGGAATGGTAATTATTGTTCACCATGACAGAGATATTGTCAATGTCGCAGCGGCTCATGCTGGACAGGATAAAGTCAATCAAACGATAACGGCTGGCAAAGGGGATAGAAGCCATCAGACGCACATTCACCAGATCCGGAACCAGCGCATCATAGCTGTTAGGGAAAACAATACCAAGTGCACTTGTATTTGCATTCATCATTCTTCACCGCCTTCCACGTCATTCCTTACCATCGCATCGGGACCGATCTTCACATTGTCTCCGATACACACGCCCGCTCCCACAGTAGCCACTCCGTTCTCGCTCTCCGTAGGCATTGCGCCTACCACGGCATTTTCGCCGATGGTCACATTCTCCGCGACAATACAGTGCTTTACGGTAGCGCCTGATTTGATCACCGTGCCGCCCATTACCACCGCGTCCTCTACCACCGCTCCCTTTTCCACTTTAACGCCTGCGAACAGGATCGAGTGCTTTACCGTACCCTTGATCCGGCAGCCGTCTGTGATCATGGCATTCTCCACCACAGCGCCTGCGCTGATCTTATGGCCGGTCATACCGCTGTTGCGGCTGTAAATCTTCCAGTCCTCATCGAACAGATTGATGCCGCTGTGCTCGGGATCCAGAATCTCCATATTTGCCTCCCAGAGAGAAGCGATGGTCCCCACGTCTTTCCAGTAGCCGTTGAAATGGTAGGCATACATCCTGCGGTTGTCCCGAAGCAGATTCGGAATAATATTGTTCCCGAAATCATTCTCCGACTTCGGATCCGCCTCATCTTCCTCCAGATACTTCTTCAGGATGTCCCAGTTAAAGATATAGATACCCATGGAAGCCAGGTTGGACTTGGGATTCTTGGGCTTCTCCTGGAACTCTGTAATACGATCATCCTTGTCCGCCACCATCAGTCCGAACCGGGGAGCCTCTTCCCAGGGCACCTCCATAACAGCCACACTGAACTCCGCGTTCTTCTCCTTGTGGAATTTCAAGAAGTCACTGTAGTCCTGTTTGCAGATCTGGTCGCCGGAAAGGATGATGACATACTGGGGATCATACCTCTCGATAAAGGAAATGTTTTGGTAGATAGCGTTAGCCGTGCCCTTGTACCAGTCGGAACCGCTGGCTTTCTGATAAGGCGGCAGCACATGCACGCCCCCGTAGAGACGGTCCAGATCCCAGGGCTGGCCGTTTCCTATGTACTCATTCAGCACCAAAGGCTGGTACTGGGTCAGAATGCCCACTGTATCAATCCCTGAATTGACACAGTTAGAAAGGGGAAAATCGATGATGCGATATTTCCCGCCAAAAGGAACTGCCGGTTTTGCAAGCTTCTCTGTCAAAGCATACAGACGGGAGCCTTGTCCGCCGGCAAGAAGCATTGCAATCATTTCTTTTGCCATATCATACCCTCCTGATTTTAGTTCTTAAGATAGATTATACAACACTTTGGTAATAAATCATAGGGTTTCTTGTCATTTTTTTAAGAAAGTTTCTGTCTGCGGTTTTGTATAGAAGTTATATTTGACAATTCCCCTGTCTCTGTCATTTCAACCCGAAAAGTGTATATTTCAGAAGTTTCCTGTTGGAACGGTGAGAATCTATGGTAAAATAAGGCCATAAAAATTACTTCCGGAAAAGAGAAGAGGCCTTATCAATGAATATAAGCTTATATTTTTCGCTGGCTGCAGCCGTCATCCTGATGCTCTGTCTGGCGTGGATGCTTTTTCTTTATGAAAAGCTTCGCAGGCGCTATGACAGTCTGGCAGAGAGTTTCGGGCAGATTCAGAAGCTGAACACCGAGCTGCGCAGCCAGCGGCACGATTATCTGAATCACATGCAGGTTGTATACGGCATGGCAGAATTGGAGGAATATGAGGAGCTACGGGGGTACCTGGAGCCCATCTACCGGGATATCATGAAGACGGGAAAGGCAATCCGTACTCTGATTCCGGCAGTGAATGCGCTGTTGATGGCGAAAATGGGTGCCGCGGAGGCCGCGGGGATTGACTTCTATGTGGAAGTAAAATCCGACTTAAAATGCATGCCCATGGAGCCCTGGGAACTGTGCAAGGTACTTTCCAATCTCATAGATAATGCCATCACCGCATTGGCCGAAAAAGAATCCGAGCGGAAAATGGTGCTGGAAATCATCGAGGACAGAGAAAATTATCTGTTCTCCGTATCCGACAACGGCATCCCTATCCCAAAGGAAAGGCAGGCCACCATCTTCCGGTCCGGCTTTACCACCAAAAAGGAGCCGGGGCATGGAATGGGGCTCTTCATCGTATCCAATGTGTTGAAGAAAAACGACGGCGCTATCTCGGTAAAATCCGATGAAAAAGAGACCACATTTACAGTATGTCTGAAAAAGGGCATACCCAAAGCATAATGCGGCAAGGAGGTGAACAACAAATGGAAACAATGGAACTGATCGGCATTATCGTACTGATCGTGGGCTTCGTGCTCATAGCCGTAGAACTGGTAGTCCCCGGATTCGGCCTGCCGGGCATCGGGGGCATCGTCTGCCTGGTATCAGGTGTATTTCTGATAACGGACTCCACGGAGGAGGGAATTCTGGTAACCATCGCGGTAATCGTTATCTTATGTATCCTGACGGCGGTTATCATGGGGCTGATGCATTACAGGAAGTTCAAATCCCCTATTATCCTGGACGCGGATGTGCATTTTGAAAATGCGCAGCTGCAGGCATCGGATCTTGACTATCTGCTCCACAGAGAAGGCACCGCGTCAACTGACTTAAGACCGGTGGGAAAAGGCAACTTTGACGGGATCGAACTGGATATCGTATCCGACGGAGTCTATATCAAAAAGGGCAGCAGAATCAGAATCAATAAAATCAGCGCAAACAGGCTGATGGTAAGCGAGGCAGAGAAGCGCAACAACTGACTCCCGCAAAATATCGGAGGAAAACGGTATACGAAGACAACGGAAAGGTGATGAAGAATATATGATTATCCAAATTATTATGCTTTGTGTGATTGCGTTATTGATTGTTAGTTTTTTCGTACTTGTGCCTGTAGGACTGTGGATATCAGCGGTGGCAGCCAATGTAAAGGTGGGTATCTTCAACCTGGTGGGAATGAAGCTGCGCCGCGTGATGCCGAGAAAGATTATCTTCCCCCTGATCAAGGCCACGAAAGCAGGCATCATTGTAACCGTCAACCAGCTGGAGGCCCACTATCTGGCAGGCGGTAATGTGGACAATGTGGTCAATGCCCTGATTGCGGCGGAGCGGGCCGGCATGAATCTGTCCTTTGAAAAGGCCTCCGCCATCGACCTGGCCGGCCGCAATGTGTTCGAGGCAGTGACCATGAGCGTAACGCCCAAGGTCATTGAGACTCCCCTGATCGCCGCCGTGGCCAAAGACGGCATCGAGCTGATGGTCAAAGCCCGGGTGACGGTGCGGACGAATCTGGAAAGGCTCATCGGCGGCGCAGGAGAAGCCACCGTACTGGCCAGAATCGGAGAGGGAATCGTCACCACGGTAGGCTCCTCTCTCACCCACAGCGAGGTGCTGGAAAATCCCGATGAGATTTCCAAGCTGGTGCTGGATAAAGGTCTGGACTCCGGCACTGCTTTCGAAATCATTTCCATAGACATCGCGGACATCGATATCGGCAGAAATATCGGTGCAAACCTCCAGAGCCTCCAGGCGGAAGCGGACAATAAGATTGCACAGGCCAGAGCCGAGGAGCGCCGCGCCATGGCGGTGGCCCTGGAACAGGAAATGCGCGCCGCAGTGGTACAGGCGGAGGCGGAGGTTCCCAAAGCTATGGCACAGGCTCTCCGTGAGGGACATATCGGCGTATTGGATTATTACAAACTGCAAAATGTCCTGGCTGACACGGAAATGAAGAAGAATATCGGCAGCGGCGCCAATGCCTACGCCGAAAGCAGGAAGGACTCCTGAATATGATAAAAGTAATGCTGATTGACGACGAACCGGAAATCCGAAAGCTTCTCCACAAAATGGTGGAGAAGCAGGACGGCTATCAGGTGGTTTCCGAATGCGGCGACTTTGCCGGGGCGGTGGCGGATTTTGCCAGATACAGACCCGATGTGGTATTTGTGGATATCGATTTAAACGGCGAGGACGGCATAAACTGCGCCAGGGTGCTGACAGAGCTGAACCCGAAGTTAAAGGTAATCTTCGCCACAGCCCACAGCGAATATATGGCCAGCGCTTTTGAAATCTATGCCTTTGATTATCTGGTAAAGCCTTTCAATATGAAGCGGCTGTACCGGACGCTGGAGCGGATCCGCAGCTCCATGGCCGAAAGTGCCTGCCGGGACAGCGCCCAAAGCAAAATCCCCCACCCGGCCTGCGCGCCAAAGGACAGCGAAACACCCGCCGGCAGCGAAACACTGGGCGCCGCAGCGCAAAACGGCGCCCAGGAAAAATCCGATTCCCAGGACCGGATATCACGCCCTGTCCGATACCTGGGAAAACTCCTGATCAAGGGAAAAGAGCAGACTTTCCTTTTGGATGTGGACGACATTCTCTTTATCGAGCGGGTGGACGGCAGCAGCAATATCGTCACCGCCTCCGGAGAGCAGTATAAGACCTCCGCCTCCCTCTCCGACTTAGAAGCCAAGCTGGATTCCGACAGCTTCATGCGCTGTCATAAATCCTATATCATCAGCCTGTCCAGGATTACCAGAATCGAACCCTACGGAAGATGGACATATGTGGCAAGATTTCGGGACTGCGAATTGTCCGCTCTGATAACCGCTCAGAAGTATGAAGAACTGAAACGACTATTTTTATAAATGCGTGCATCATCCCTTTTTGACAGTCGGGCAGATTATAAACCGCCGCAATCGCAGTATTCCTGCGGTATGCGGCGGTTTATCTGTGAAGAGTGCCAATCGCACGTTCAGGCAGTTTCTGCCGGATTCATTCACACGCACTGGCAGGGACAGCCCAGGGAGATGGTCTTTGCCTCCTGTGATTTGTTAAAATAATCTCTGTTTCGCTGACATGCGGTTCCTAAACAGGAGCCATCAGCTTTGCAGAGCAAAGTCTTATTCATATCGAAATCCAACATTCCCATTCTCAAATACTTTATATTGTATTCTGTATCTTCCCGCGTATTTCCGTAACCTTTTCTTGATTACTTCCGCGCATCTATGCACAATTTCCTGCCGGTCAGACCCGCTATAAAAGTAATTCCCAATAATTCGCATGAGATTGTCATCATCGACTATTTCATCTACTATGTATCGCAGGGAACCTCTCGTGTAATCATCCACATAAAATGTTAGCGGAAACCACAGTTTTTTATTTACATACTCCGGATACATGTCCTCTAATTGTTTTGAAAGTTCCTCAATGGTATCCTCATCAATGATGGCATTATAGCTAAATTTCGTTTTGCCATACTTAAATGTATCACACTCCTCGCCTATGATACGATCAACAATTACATTTAGCTGGTATTCTTTATCCAATCCTTTATATCCCATATCCATCTCCCCTATCTTTCTGCATAGATTGTATAATGTATCCTGATTACTCTGCCGGAATTTCATTTGCATTTAAGGCAGTAGCCGAAGCATTATCCGTTAACTGCGCTAATAGCTTCTTTGCGTTTTCATATTTAGGGCCAAAAACCTGCTGACATTTCCCTGCCAGTAGATTCCAATATTGGATCGATTCTCGGCAAAAAGCTTCTGCCTGAAAGCGCTTCTTTTGAGACTGACACAGCACAGTTGCAAGAGCTTCGCAAGTCTTAGCCATTTCAAAAGCATAATATCCAGGATTGCTTTTCTCAAATCTGCGAAATACCTCTAATGCCATATTTAGATATTCCTCTGCCTCATCATTGCTTTCCTCAACTCTCCCTTTGCCCTTTGCAATGAGTAAACTGCCATAATGAAAATATGCCTTAGCCAGAGTCGGCTCATGTGCTGTCCTCGTCTTGTCTGCCTCTACCAATTTCTTGTTAATCCTGATAGCTTCCTGAAAACACTCTTCCGCTTTCGGATAATTATTCGCATATCCCCAAATAACTCCATATTCGCATAAAGTTTTAGCAACTACAGCTCTATAAGACGAATCTGCTGATTCAAGCTTTCTCCTGATGTCAAGCGCTTCCTGGCATAGTTCCAGTGCTCTTTCGGTTTCGCCGTTCATACAAAGCACTATCGCTAGATTAGTATACCCCATTGCTATTGACGGACGATAAACGCTGGGATTTTCTCTTACTTTCCTTTGGCAAATATGAATGGATTTTTCGTGGTACTCTATTGATTTTTGGTAATTTCCCAGCTTTTTATAAATTACGCCCAAATTGTTATATGTATTAAAAAGATTACGCAGTTCCCCTTTCCTATCCGAAAGATTCTGTTCTACCAGTCTCTCACGCACTTTTAATGCCTTATGATAATATTCCAATGCTATATGAAACTGTTTTCTCTTATTAGATATAATTCCTAAGTAATTATACGTATCAGACAGTATTTGTTGATAGTTCTCCGGTTCTTCTTGCGCCATCGGCTCTATAATATCCAAAATATCCTTGAATTTCTTATCTGCTTTTTCAAATTGATTTGTTTTCCAAAACAGTTGTGCCAACCTCAAATCCGTTTCAAGCTTTTGCTGCGTAAACGCAACAGTCAGAGACTCCTCTTCCATTATTTTAATCGCCTGCTCATAATATACCTCTGCTTGTGCATAGCCGGTATTCCAATAGTACAATTGCCCTAATAAATCAAACATCTTTACTTTATCTTCAGATGAAATGATATCATAAAGCTCATCTATCTTCCGCAATCTTTCTGCTTGATTAATCCCCTCTGGATACCTGCGCTGGTAAAACAGAAATTCGGCAAATTCGTATAATGTATCATACTCCATTTGCCATATTTCTGAACGTTTCGTAATGTCTTTATATATATTGATTATTTTTGTTTCGGACTCCCCAGTAATTCCTTTCATTTTCAAAATACTTGTGAGTTGAAAGTTTGTAGCACTATGAAGCCAGACAATCCCACGGTTCTTC
>CAJTZD010000009.1 GCA_910584235.1 uncultured Acetatifactor sp. | reverse complement strand
TTGATGTCCGCCTCTGTATTCGTAATGATGGTAAACTGGGTGGCTTCCGAGCCCGTTCCACTGGTAGTGGGGATGGCCGCCATAGGCGGCAGAGCACCTGTGATTTCCTTTCCGTACCAGTCATTGATGGACCCGCCCTTTACAGCCACCACACCGATGGCTTTCATGGTGTCGATGGGGGAGCCGCCTCCCACGGCAATGAGAAAATCACATTTCTCCTGCTCCCACACTACCATTCCGGCCTCCACCATTTTGTCCGTAGGTTCCCCGGTGACGCCCTCAAAAACAGCGTAAGCTACGCCGGCTTTTGCAAGCATTTCCTGGACAGCCTCCACGTTCCCAAGCTTTACCATTACCGGATCCGTAACGATCAGCGCCTTGCTGCCGCAGCCTGCAATGACAGGCGCGGCCTGTTCCAGCGCGCCCTCCCCGTAGAATATCTGCTTTGGCATAATAAACTGATAAGACATATCTCTCTTCCTCCATTCTTCCGCGCATATGCACCGACTTTACCGTTTCCCGGACCGGAAAACAGTCAATCTTCCATGATTTCTCCATGAATGCCCACTCTGCACTCATTCGGACATTTTGCATCAGACATTTGCGCGGGTATTGCCATAGTCCAAATCGGCTTCGCTTTGCAGCGCATAGACAGGCGGATTAGTCCATCTCCGACATTCTCACCGGCCTGTGCTCTTCCACGGATTTCTTCGCCGCCAGGCCGATTTTCACGGACTGCATTCCGGCATGGATTCCCACGGGCACTTCGGTGCCGTTCTCACAGGCGTCCACGAACTGTCTCATCTCCTCCGCAAAGGACTCCATGTATCTCTCCAGGAAGAAGAACAGAGGCTTCTCTCCGGTGACGCCCTGGCTGTTGGAAATGACTACGGAAGAAAGGGTATCGTTTGCGGTGGCAGCCATGCCCTTTGAGCCGAAGAGCTCCGCCCTCTGGTCATAGCCGTAGGCGGCACGTCTGGAATTGTCAATGACGGCCAGGGCGCCGTTTGCCATTTTCATGGTAATGATGGCCGTGTCCACATCTCCCTGTTCCCCGATGGCCGGATCCACCAGCACTGCGGACTGGACGTAAACCTCCTCCACATCGCTGTTGGTCAGGAAGCAGGCCATGTCAAAGTCATGGATGGTCATATCTAAAAACATGCCGCCGGAAACCTTGATATACGCGGGATTGGGGGGCTCGGGATCCCTGGATGTAATCTTCAGGATATGGGCTTCCCCGATCCTGCCCTCATCATAAGCCTTTCTCACGGCCGCGAAATTGTGGTCAAAGCGGCGGTTAAATCCCACCTGGAACTTGCAGCCTGGATGGGCGTCCAAAGCGTCCGCCACCGCCTGGATTTTGGCCAGGGAATGGTCCACGGGCTTCTCGCAGAACACATGCTTTCCGGCCTCAATGGCCTCGATGGAAATGGACGCATGGGTGTCCGTAGAGGAGCATACCAAAACCGCATCGATCTCGGAATCCTCCAGAATCTCCTTATAATCCTTGCAGACTTTCTGCACCCCTAAATCCCGGATAAATTTTTCCGTCTCCTCATTCATGAAAGGATCCGCTACCGCTTTCACACAGGCATTTTTCACATGGTATGTGATAGACTGCAAATGTACCTTTCCGATGCGTCCTGCACCGATAATTCCAATCTTGATCATTTCATCCTCCATTCCGCCCGCCAACGCGGCCGGTTATTTTATTTTTTCTAATGCATTTTGCATCCGCTTTACAACTCGGCAAAACGGAATTTACTCGCTTTTCTTCTCCTTACTGCGTCTTGCCAGGGCGATGATTGGTTCCACAATTTTCCGTCAGTCACCCCGGCATCGCAGCCACCGCCTTACAGCCCCGCCTTTTCCGCGATATACTTTCTGGCTTTCATAGCATATTCCAGCGGATTCGCCACCGCCGGGTCCTGCTCCGCCTCCACCAGCACATAGCCCTCATAGCCCGTATCCGCAAGGATGTCAAAAATGGGGGCGAAATCCAGGCTGCCGTCCCCGGGCACGGTGAACGTTCCCAGTCTCACGCCCGCAAGGAAGCTTAAATTCTCCGCTTTCACTTTCGCCACCACTTCCGGGCGGATGTCTTTGAGATGTACATGCCTGGTTCTGGCCGCGTATTTTTTCAGCACCTCCAGATAATTCTCGCCGCAGTATGCCAGATGGCCGCTGTCAAACAACAGGCCCACCAGCTCCGGATCCGTGTTTTCCATCATCCGGTCAATCTCCGCAGCCGTCTGCACCACGGTTCCCATGTGGTGATGGAATGTCAGCGCTATTCCTACGTCCTTAGCCACTTTCCCCAGTTTGTTCAGGCCTGTGCACAGAAGCTCCCACTCCTCATCGTTCATCACATATTTATCCCGGAAAATGGATTTGTCCGTGCCCTGTATGGAATGTCCCTGCTCGGACACACCCACCACCTTTGCACCCATCTCTTTCAGGAAAGTGATGTGTTGGAGAAAACCTTTCTCGGTCTCTTCGTAGGGCTTTGTGGTGAGAAAGGTGGAGTACCAGGCGTTACATATCTGCATCCCCCTAAGCTCTAAAGCCTTTTTCAGCACTGCCGTGTCTTTGGGGTATTTATTGCCTACCTCACAGCCCGTAAAGCCTGCCAGGGCCATCTCGGACACGCACTGTTCAAACGTGTTCTCCGCCCCCAGGTCCGGCATGTCGTCGTTGGTCCACGCGATGGGCGCTATGCCCAGGCGCACCTTTTGTCTGTCTAACATCAGTATTTCCTCGCTTTCTCCAGATTTTTCTGCTTATTTTCGAATGCTTCCCGCACCTTTTCGTTGTCGGAATGTCCTGCGATGCCCACATGCCACCAGGCCCCGTATCCGTCGGTCATGGTCTTGGGCAGCACCTT
Source organism: uncultured Acetatifactor sp. (assembly GCA_910584235.1). Classification (GTDB taxonomy): domain Bacteria; phylum Bacillota; class Clostridia; order Lachnospirales; family Lachnospiraceae; genus Acetatifactor. Next base: position 103,968 of record CAJTZD010000009.1, on the reverse strand, counting down.
GATGTCAATGAGGGTGGATACCTCCTGCTTCAGGGCATCCTCCAGAGCCGCGTCCAGCTCCTCCATACTCGTCACGTGATAGGTCTTTGCGCCGTATCCGGCGGCACAGGCCGCAAAGTCAATGGGCATCAGGTCTCCCAGGAGTTTCCCGTCTTTGTCGCGGAAGCGGAACTCTGTGGCCAGATTGCCTATGCCGTTCGACATCTGCAGATTGTTGATGCAGCCGAAACCGCTGTTGTCAAAAAGCAGCACATTGATTTTCTGATGTTCCTGGATAGAGGTCACCAGTTCCGAGTGGAGCATCAGGTAGCTGCCGTCTCCGCACATGGCGTACACTTCCCGCCGGGGCTGCGCCAGCTTGGAGCCGAAAGCGCCCGCAATCTCATAGCCCATACAGGAATAGCCGTATTCCATATTGTAGGAATAGCGCTCGTCCGAGGTCCACATGCGCTGCAGGTCTCCGGGCAGGGAACCCGCAGCCCCCACGCAGATGGCATCTGCCGGAATCTTCTTCCTCACTCTGGCCACCACCGCCGTCTGGGTCAGGGCGCTGCCAGTCATCTCAATGAATTCCGGAATGGTCTGCGGATTTCCGGCAGCGATCAGGGGCTTGAATCCGTCGCCGTAAGCATAGGCGGAGAGACGCTCCATCTCCCTGTCCCATCCCTCTTTCGCCGCTTTTACCTCGTCGGTGTAGCCGCTGTGGTATCCCTTTGCCCGCAGCAGCCTCCCCAGCTCCAGAATGCCAAGCTTCGCATCCCCCACCACTTTCACCGCGCCCAGCTTGTAAGCGTCAAAGCGCGAGGTATTCAAAGTGACCACCTGCGCATCCTCCCGGAACAGGGATTTGGATCCGGTGGTAAAATCGGAAAACCGGGTGCCGATGCCCAGGATCACATCCGCCTCTTTGGCAATGTCATTGCCGGCGCTGTTTCCCGTGACGCCCAGTCCTCCCAGATTGCAGGCATGGGAGGAGAGGCAGGCCGTCTTGCCGCTCTGGGTCTCCGCAAAAGGAATCCCGAACTCCTCGCAGAATTGCTCCAGCGCCTCTCCGGCCTCCGAATAGCGCACGCCTCCGCCGCAGATCACCAGAGGCTTCTTAGCCGCTGCCAGCGCCTCTGCCGCCTCTTCCAGCTCCTCCGCGGCAGGCACGCATCTCACTATGCGGTGCACTCTCTTGCGGAAGAATTCCTCCGGGAAATCGTAGCACTCCCCCTCCACGTTCTGGGGCAGGCAAATGCACACCGCTCCGGCCTGTGCCGTGTCCGTCAGTGCGCGCATGGCGTTGATCATGGCCGACATCAGCTGCTCCGGCCTGGCGATCCTATCCCAGTACCGGCACACTGCGCGGTAGGCGTCATTGGTGGTAATGGCCAGGGAATCCGTCTGCTCAAACTGCTGCAGCACCGGGTCCGGCTGCCTGGTGGAGAAAGCGTCCGCCGGAAAGAGCAGCAGGGGCACATGGTTTACCGTGGCCGTAGCCGCTGCCGTGATCATGTTCGCCGCCCCCGGTCCTATGGAGGAAGCGCAGGCTATGATCTTTCTCCTGTTATTCTGTTTGGCAAAGGCCGTGGCCGCATGGGCCATGCCCTGCTCGTTCTTTCCCTGATAGACCTTAAGTCCCCCGGGGCAGGAATCCAGCGCCTCCCCCAGTCCGCACACGATTCCGTGTCCGAATATGGTAAAAATACCCTCCACAAATTTGGTTTCCCGCCCGTCAAAGGACACATACTGGTTATCCAGGAAACGGACCAGCGCCTGAGCGGTTGTCATAACTGCCATATCTTATCCCATCCTTTCTTTATAGCATTTTTACTTCATCGTCCCGGTTCATCTGTTTCCGATTCAAATCTTTATCTGCCATTTACAATTCATTTTTATATAACGCTTCCCAATGGATGCACAAACAGGTATCCCCACTCAGATCAGGTCTGATAGTCCGAATGGTCCAGCCACTCATGGGCCGGATCCACAATCCGGGTCTTGCGCCAGGGATCCCCCTCCAGATGCCGTATCAGCCACGCGTAATACATCCGGTATCCCGGAGCCGCCGCCTGCTGATGGGCATGCATGGGCGTAATGGCAAGGCAGCTCTGGTCCTCCACCCGGAAGCACTCTTCTCCCACAAAGCCCACTCCAAAGCCCTGAGGCTTGTCGAACTCATAATAGTACAGCTCCGGCTGAGGATGGAAGTGGGGCGGATAGCTGGACCAGCAGCCCGGCTTGTGGAACACCTCTCCCATGACCATATTGGAATAGGGGGCGTTCTCATAGTCAAACACGGTCAGCACCTGCCTGTGGGCAGTGCCCTCCCACTGCTCCTTTCCAAACTCCTGCAGGGTGCACATTTCAGGCGTATAGAACACGGTATTAAAAGGATTGGGATTGCCGGTCTGCTGAATCAGCAGCCTGCTGTCCTCCAAAGCCGTGACAATCATCTCTCTTCTACAGCCGCAGTGCAGGCAATAGGGCTTATCCAGAAAGACGCTGCGCCGCGTTCCCGTCTCTTTCTTTCCCTCAAAGGCAAAAACCACGTTCCCCGCAAGCAGCAGAATAGCAGTCTCCTTATCCTGCTCCATGATTCTGACCTTTTCCCCCGCTTTCAGCCTCTGCACACGCACATCCATCAGCATCTGGCTGTTTTTCCCCGTCTCCTGGCAGAGAATTTTCTCCCCTTTTTCATTAAATTCCGGATTCTCGTACATGTCTGCTCCTTTCTTTCCATTCCAAAGCATTTCAAAGTCTTGTAGCCCGCTATACTTCACTTCATGCCATTTCATCGGCAATACAAACCAAAACCCGATGACCCCGGAAGAATTGCCCGCGCAAAGCGAATAGAATTCGCTTGGGCATTCTTCTGTGTGAGTGCACTTCTCACACTACCATCTCGCCGTATTTCGCCTTTTCTTCCCGAATGAATGCCTCTACCTCCGAGAGCGTAGGCATGGCGGCGGAACAGCTGTGTGCGGAAATCAGCATGGAGGCGGAGGCAGAGCCGTACTCCAAAGCCTGGGGCACGCTGCAGCCGTCTATAAGCGCTCTGATAAAGGAAGAGGCGTACCCATCCCCGCCGCCGAAGCCTTTCATGGCATTGGTGGGGAACGGCTTTACCGTGTAATGGCTGCCATCGCAGGTATAGGCCGTGGAGCCCTCCTTGCCGTGCTTGATCACCACGATCTTGCACCCGTACCCCTGCCAGCGCTTCGCACTCTCGCCGTCGTCCCCGCAGACCCCCAGAATCCGCTCCGTCAGGTCAAATTCCTCCCGGGAGCCCAGAATCACATCGCTCTGCGCAGCCACAAGGGAATAGTACACGGATATTTCATCCTCACTCTTCCAGGTATAAGCTCTGTAGTCAATGTCAAATATCACAGGTATATGGTTCTTCTTCGCCAGCATCAACGCTTTCAGCGCAGCCTCCCTGGAGGGACTGGCCGCAAGCGCCGTGCCGGAAATCAAAAGAGCTTTGGTCTTTTTGATATACTCTTCGTCCACATCCTCCGGCTCCAGCATCAGATCCGCCACCCCGTCCCGGTACATCAGTATCCGGCTCTCCGATGGGCTGATGATCTCCGTAAAGGTAAGCCCTAAATTCTCCCCGTTCCTGCACCTTGAAATATGGCTGGTATCAATACCCTCTTTCTGGAAATAATGGGTCACATAATCTCCGAACTGGTCGTCGGACACCCTGGCGATAAAGCCCACCTTTTTCCCCAGACGGGCCATCCCCACCGCGATATTGGCCGGGGACCCTCCCAGATACTTATTAAAATTCGCGCTCACCTCCAGAGGACGGTTTAAATCCACCGGATTAAAATCAATGGCCACCCTGCCCAGCAAAATCAGATCATACTCCTTTGTCTGGTCAAATGTAATGTACTGCATGCTCAAAACACATCCTTTCCCTCCGCTTTAAGCGGGCGTATCCTCTTCTATTCTCCTGCTCCATTCCCCCAGGCGCCGCAGCATCAGCCCGTCCAGCTCCTCCCAGGGCATGAGAAGCTCCTCCGTGCTGCGCCCGTCAGGACTTTTTTCCGTAAAATCCCAGGTTGGCCTAAAAGCATAATTCCTGCGAATATACGTTTCTACTTTCCGGTCTCTCTCCCGATCCGTAAAGAGTCTTCCCTCGAACATGGGACCGATGAGAAATCCCGCTTCTCCCGCATCCCTGTGGCAGGCCGTGTCCCTGTCAATCACCAGCTGAAAATACGCCGGCGCAGGCAGAAGCGCATGCTTTCCCGGCTGCACGTACAGCACCGGATGGGTGCCCTCATACTGGGTGATGCCCTCTATTCTGCTGTTTAAGAACTTCCCGTGGAAGCTGCTCTCCACACCTACGATCTGCCCCTCTCTGTCCAGATACACAAAGGCATGCTCCAGGTCGTAGAGATGCTGGATGTCAAAATCGTAGTAAAAGGCATACTCGATTGCCATCCCCTCTGGAGGCGCCTGTATGATACGCCTGCAGGAAGGGCTTTTTGCGGATATTCCTCTCTCTCCATTCTGCCATATTTTCATGCCGGAATCAAGCAATTCTTTATTCATTTTTTCTCCATACAAGGTATAGCCGATTCCCTGCAGCGCAAAAGGCTCCGCCCGGTCATACCGCAGATGGGGCACATATGTTTTCACCAGTTCTTTCTCGTTTCGCTCCAAAGTCTTTTACTCCTCCTATATGGCTGTTGGCATTCGTCCAAGTTCATCCTTTTCCCGCATGGCCGTTGATCTTACCCCAGCTTCGTCTTATCTTCCATTACTGCCGTTCTGAATCCCGCTTCGTCTCTCACTCTCCGCATCCCATGTAGGTTTCTCGGATTCTGCAGGCCGATTCCGCCTGACCATCCATTACCGTTCCCGAAAGCGCTTCCTCACCGGCAGATGCTCACCTTGTCCCGGATCTGTATCTCCCTGTCAAAGGGCGTATATGCCGTCAGATACAATGTGGCGGCTCCGGGCGTCTTGGCCTCGCTGTCCTCCTTGCCCTCGGTAAAATGATGCTCCCCGAAGCAGGGGCCTGTCACCAAAGCGTCTTTCCCGTTTCCCACCTGGGTAAAGCCCTGCTTCACCACAACCACCTCGCTGCCCGTCAGAGGCAGGTCCACATAGTCGTTGGTGAGGAAATCCACGCCGGAGAACGCAAGCTCGATTCGCCAGGGAGCCCCCGCCACCCCGGAGGTCTTCACCCTCACATCCAGTCCGTTCTCCACTTCCTTTACCCACACGTCAATGTACATATCAGGCCCCGACTTTTTGTCCCGGGAGCCATTGTCCATCTTCCACCAGTCGCTGGTAGGGGGCTTCTCGGCAAAGGGCAGGTAATACCAGCCTCTCATCACCTGGCTTAAATGATACTCCCTGTCAGACACCCGTTCCATCCGTTCGCTGCGAAAAGCCCTGTGCTCGCAGAAGCTTCCCGCCACTTTCATCTCCAGCTTCACGGTGCCGTTATGGAAATAGAGGAAATTGGACTTTCCGTTCATCACCGTATAGGTAAACCGGCCCTGCTGGCCCCTGGCAATGCCGGATTCCGCATAAAAGCGCTCAAAGTCAGGCCGCCGATAACTTCCCTCAAATTCCAGCTTCCGATATTCCGGATGCAGCATAAACCAGATCAGGAAATCCGGTGAAGTGATATGCCGCCTGTCCACAATCTCAAAGATAGTATTACACATCTGGAGGAATTCCGGAATGTCATATTTCAGTCCCATCTTCAGATATTCCATATAGTAGTCTTTTGGATACACCAGCCTGTCCTTGTCAAAACGGGTGGAATTGGCCGTAAAGACACTGTCGTCAGGCTCCCAGTAGGTAAGCATCATGCGGAGATTCCGGAGGGCATTCTGCTCGTAGGAAGCATCCCCCGTGGCCTCCGACAGCAGAATCATGGCATCGTTATTGATCCGGTTATAATTCCCTGCCGACTTCTCCGCAAACTCCCCGTCCTCATTACAGTCAATCCCCTCATTCAGATAGGTGAAAGCCGCTTGCTCCATCTCCTCACAGGCAAAGAGCCTGCTGCAGCTCATCAGCACGGAGGCAATGGCCCAGCGGTGGTTGGGCGTATGGAAGCCCCCCTGCAAAAGGCCATAGGCCCCCCTGCGCACAATGTCCTCCACCTTTTCCAGGATACCGTTTTCTTCCATGGTCAGCGCCCCGCCAAGCGCTCCCTCTCTCCTGGCTTTCAGATACTGATACACCGGCAACAGCTTCTTGACACAGAAAGCCGTGTCGGGCGCGGAAAAGAAATTGCAGGTAATGTAGTCAAACAGACCGTTCTCGTGCTGGACCCGGGTCACATAGTCCAGCCCTGTCATAATCCCGGAAAGCACCCTTCCATCCTGATAAAAGCAGGTATCCTCATTGCAGTATGCCGCCACCATGCTGGCGATGCGGTAAATTGCGAACTTCGCCTGGACAATCCCCGCAGGATCCGCAAAGCCTCCGTACCGCGGACTTTCCGGATCCAGAATCTGAATCTGCAGAGACTTCACCACCCTGTCCCGGGTATCCGAAATCATTTTCTGATAATGCTTTTCCATATGTACCTCCTCAATGACTGTTTATACTTCCCATCAGTACAAGTCAAAGCGCAAAAAACGCGCTTAAAGAATGCCTGCCCAAAGCGAACCATGTTCACTTAAGCTTTCATTCCGTTCACACTTTCTGTTGTCAAGAAAAATCGGTGCCTAGAACTTCTTCTCACACTTGCCACAGCTTCGCGGCACCGATGATCCCCGCGTTATTATCCAGCCTTGCCGCCCTCAGTTCCGTATTCACAGCGGAATCCCTGGAATAAATCTTCCCGCTGACCCTCTCCCGAAGCATCGGCAGCAAAATGTCTCCCGACCTGCTGATGCCGCCTCCGATGCACAGCACCCGGGGCTGCAGGATATTAATCATATTGGCAAGCCCCTCGCTTAAGAGCTCCGCGTATTTTTCCAATACCTTTACCGCCGTCTTATCCCCCTGCCTGTAAGCGTCAAACACAAGCTTCGCATTCATGTTTTCCTGGTTTTGACCGCACAGCTCCCAGAGAAAGCTCTTCCTCTTTTTGTCCATGGCTCTCCGTGCTCTGGCAATCAGCGCCTCGGCGGAAGCATAGGCTTCCAGGCACCCCCGCCTGCCGCAGTTGCAGGGAATCCCGTTATAGCGGATGGTCATATGCCCCAACTCCCCGGCGGCATAGTTGACGCCCCGCAGAATCTTCCCGTCCTGAATGATGCCTCCCCCCACCCCGGTGCCCAGGGTCACCATAAGAAAAGAATCCGGCTTTTTGTCGAGAACCAGGTACTCTCCCCAAGCCGCCGCGTTGGCGTCGTTTTCAAAGTAAATCTTTTTGGAGGTCTGTCTCTGCAAAAGATCCCTTAAATTCCCCTGACAGAAAGGCAGATTGTTGGCATATTCGATCCGGCCCGTCTCAGCGTTTGCCGTCCCCGGTACTCCCACGCCGATAGTCCGGACACCGGAGGCATTCACGCCGTTCTCCGCCATCAGATCTCTTACCAGCCCCAGCAGCACTCCCGCCATTGCCCCGGCCGTAAGTTCCCTGTCCGTGGCAATGGTTTTTCCTGCCGTCAGTCTGCACTCGTCGTCCACCAGCCCGGCGGTAATGCCGGTACCTCCCACATCAATTCCGATATCATACATAGCGTCACTCCCCCATGCCCCTCCAGGCATCTGTCGTTTCTGCATTTTACTGCATTGTAGTCATATTCTTTCCTGGCCGACTGCACTTCCCATCATGCGCCTGCTGCCTCAGTGCCGTTCTGAACGGGACATATATCTGCCCGAAACCATCCATTTTCCACACTGTCTGCCGCTAAGTCTGGCCCCGGCCTGCCCGCGCGGCCGGCCGCTTCAAACGGATTATCACACTACCAGCAGCAGCGTCCGAATCTCAAAGGCTCCAAACCGCAGCCGCACTTTTCCCTGGGCAAGCGCCAGCTCCTCCCCCGGCTCCTCCAGCATATTGCAGGCAAAGACTCTCCTTACACAGCGGGGCAGGGAAAGCCTGGTCTCCCCGGCGCAGCCTTTGGTCTCATAAAGCCGCAGCACCACGGCGTCCCGCCTGTCAAAGGCAGGCTTACAGGTCTCCAGCATCACATGGCCGCCCTTCAGATGAAAGAATGACACAGCCCCTTTCACGAAAGCCCTCCTGCAGCTCTCCTCCGAAGTCTCCCCGCCATAGCCCCGGGCAGTGACCTCCACATTGCACTCATAGGCCTCCTCCGTCACCCTGCTGTGCACAAAAGGCCCGGTAAAGGGCAGAATGGAATAGGTAAATCTGTGTTCCCCTCTGTCCGCCCTCATGTCCGGCATCACAGGCGCCCGCAGCAGGGTCAGGGAAAGCCGGCTGTCTTTTGCGGACAGACCGTACTTACAGTCGTTCAACAGCGCGAAGCCGTTCTCCCCGTCTGTAAGCACCGCATATTTGTGATGACAGGTCTCATAGAGATCCTGCTCATACTGCCTGGACTTATGGGTGGGCCGTCTTATATAGCCGAACTGAATCTCCTGGAGCACTTCCTTTGTATATACTGTGGTAGGAAAATCCGCTTTCAAAATCCTGTGGTGCTCCTGCCAGTCAATCTCCGTGTCAAAGTCAATCCGGGGGCTGTCCGCCCGGAAACGGATTCTCTGTTTTGCGGTAAAATATGCCTCCCGCCGCTCCACCACTGCCGTCACGCTGCCGTCCGGATGCTTCTCCAACCCAAGCGTACTGCAGCCCGTCAGTTCTTCCGGCGCCTGCTCATACATCCGCCCCAACTCCCAGGCGTCATAGTCTATATTCACATCCCGGTAAAGCTTCCACTGGTTCAGGGGCCTGTCCGCGTACTCATACCCGCTCTCCCGGGATATCAGGCTGACAATCTGCCCCCGGGTGTCCAGACGGACACGATAAAATCCATTTTGAAAGGAGATTGTGTTTTTGTCTTCCTTTTCTATTAAAAGGAAAGCGCCAGGACTCTCCTGACAGCCGCCTTTCTTTTGTGCGACCAATACGCCGTAATCCCTGTCCGCCTCCCCGCCAAGTAAGTCCGGCCCTTTTTCCTCTCCGAGCCTTACATACCCGCAGGGCGGAAGTTTCAGGCCCCCGAAGCTTCTCTCCCAGCTTAAGGAATTGAACAGAGCCCTGCCTCCCGCCAGTCTGCCCAGTAATTCTTCCGCAAGTTCCCTGCTCTCCCGCTCCACACGCTCCAGGGCTTCCGTCGCCTCCCGGTTCACCCGCTCTATGGAAGTTCCCGGCAGAATATCATGGAACTCCTGTACCAGCAGAAGCTTCCACAGCTCCTCCAGCTTCCGGAGCACGCTGTCCTCTCCACCATCCAATCCCAACCTGCCCGCAGAATCCGAAGAGCCGTCCAAATCCGCCCCGGGCCACCCCGCCAGCCTAAGCAGCCCGGCAAGGTACTCCGCCTCCCGCAGGGCGTATTCCGCCTTTCGGACTCCTCTCTTGATTCCCGCCTGGGTGGTATAAGTCCCTCTGTGCCATGCCAGATACAACTCTCCATAGTAAACATTTTCCACGCAGGCCGGATCCAGCCTGTCAAAAAAGGCTGCAGGACTCTCCATGGTGCACCTGGGAGCTCCCTCCAGGTCCCGACAGCGCATCGCCGTCTCCACCATAAGCTCCGTAGGGCCTCCTCCCCCGTCCCCGTATCCAAAGGGGAACAGAAAAGTATCTATGTCCTGCCTTTGATTCCTGTCTTTCTCCCACCGCTCCCGCAGGGCGCCGGAGCCAAATACCGCATTGTTCTTCTTATAAATATGGGACAGAATCCTGGTGCCGTCAATCCCCTCCCACCAGAACACATTATAGGGGAACTGCCCGCACTCCGGGTCGCAGCGCAAAAGCTTCTGGGTGGCAAAATAGGGCACCCGGCAGCCTTTCATAATCTGGGGCAGAGCGCCGGAAAATCCAAACGTATCCGGCAGCCAGGCCATACGGCTGTCCACACCGAAATTTTCCAGAAACCACCGCTTGCCTAAGACAAACTGGCGAACCAGGCTCTCGCCTCCCGGCAGATTGGTGTCGCTCTCCACATATACCGCGCCCTCGGGCACAAACTGTCCCGCCTTTGCCCGCTCTCTGACCCTCTCAAAAAGCCCCGGATAATATTCTCTCAGGTATTCCAGCACGGTAGGCGAGCAGAGCAGAAATTTGTAGTCGGGATACCGCCTCATCAGCGCCAGTTGATTGGAATAGGTTCTGGCCGCTTTCCGCTTCGTCTCCTCCAAAGGCCAGAGCCAGGCCAGATCCAGATGGGACTGTCCGAATACGGTAAACTCCGGCACCGTATCCCCGTTCTTCTTATCCAAAAGGGGCCAAAGCAGCTTCCTCCCCTCCCGGATGCTTTCCCTCCGCCCAGGCTCTCTGGCCTCAAAATCAGCCACATAGGTAAAGCGCTGCAGCGCCTGGCCGATCTTCATGGTACGCAGGTCGCTGTCCGGCAGCGCTTTCCAAAGCTCATACAGCGTGTGGTAATCCGCGTAAGCCGCGGCCATTTCCTCCTCATAAATGCCGAAATGGCTGCACTCCACCCTGCACTGGCAGCAGGGCGGCTCCGGCACCGGCTCATCGCTCCTCCTGCAGATTCCCGCTCCCTCCTGCCTGACGCCATGCCCTGCGTAGCATTCCGCATAAATCTCAAAGCACTCGCCGCTTGCGGCACAGGGGGACAGCTCCACCATGGAGTGCTTACTGTCAATGGAGCCTGCTTCCTGTCCGTTTACATAAACAAGCATTTCCGGCCCCGGCGCCAGATGCACCGCAATGCGCTTCCCCGCCGCCTCTTTCGGCATTGTCACACTGGCCCGAAACCATCCGTACTCCCACTTCTTCCCCCACTGCGCTCCTGTAGGAAACGGCTGAAAGTCCCGTGCCATCGCCTCCTCCAGGGACAATTGCTCCATGGTGACAAAGCCGGAAAGGGCCACATCCTCCAGCCTTGTATACAGATTCCGCCCGAAAGCCTCGTCCCATATCCTCAATCTCTCGTCCCACTGCCGCCCCAGCTTCATGTGCATCCTCCCTGTAATGAAAATCAGAGCATCATTCTATACTCCATCAAGAACAAAATTGCCAGCGCCTGGCCGTAAGGCATGGGCTTCAGTGGAATCTCCTTATAGAAATCCCTGGAAATCCGTCCCATGGGCGTTCCGTAAGAGACCTGATTCACCACGCCGTCTTCGGATATGTAGTCCAGAATAGGCGCCGCCGCTTTCGCAGCCATCTCCAGACAGCTTTTGTCCGCCAGGCCGTCTTTCACCGCCTTTAAGATCCCGTAGGCGAATCCGCAGGTAGCGCTGGCCTCCACATAGGATTCCTTATCATCCACCAGCGTATGCCACATGCCGTCCGGGGCCTGGTATTTCTTCAGACTGGCAATCTGAGCCCTCAGCGTATGAACCAGCATCCGCTTCACCGGCCCGCTGCAGGCGTGGATAGCCAGAAATTCCGGTATGGCCATGGTAATCCAGCAGTTTCCCCGCCCCCAGAAAGCCCCGGCGAAATTGTTCTTCTCCTTGAAGCTCCAGCCGTGGTACCACAATCCGGTAACCTTGTCGCAGAGATATTTCTCATGGAGCAGAAACTGATATTCCGCCTCCTCTTTCATCTTCTCATCGTCCAGGATCCGCCCCATATTGGCCAGGAAAAGCACCGTCATATAGAGGGTGTCGTCCCACAGCTCCTGCTCATTGATGCTGTCGGAAGTCTTGTGCTGAAATCCGCCCTCCTTTGTCCTGGGAAAGCTTTCCATAATCTCCTCCGCCGCCGCTATACAGGGCTGCAGATACTTCTCCTCCCCGGTGTACTCCGCCAGGAAAGACATGGTCAGATAGGGCGCCGCCGTGTTCACGTTTAGGGCCGGAAACCCGATTTCAATCTGCCTGTCATAGTATTTTTGCAGAGTGTCCAGATACTTTTCTTTCTTCTCATAGCAGAAAAGCTTCCACAGCCCGAACAACCCCACCCCCTGGGTCCACTCCCAGTAACGGTACCTGGCGATATCGTCCCCGGCCAGGTTGTGGTTCTCCATATTTTTCAGGAAAGTATCGTCCGTCTCATAGAGAATGTGGGAAAAAGCATCCACCATCCTGTCGATTTTCCCGTTGATGCGCTCTATGAGCTTCCGCTTCTCCCCGCACTTTTCTTCCAGCTTTCCGATAAGGTCCTTTAACTCCCGGGGCGTCTTTACCGTATAGTCCGGCTGCCAGTCCGGCTCCTCCACACTATGGAAATACCTGGGTGACCAGTCCAGCCATACGGAAGTAATACCGTAACGGTTGGCCCCGGCCACATCTTTCTTCAGATTGTTGCCGATCATGACGACGAAAGGCTTATCGGCCTGCGCAAGCCCCATCTTCTCCATGGCAGTGTCGAACATAGACCTGGCAGGCTTCTGCTCTCCCACCACCTCTGAGACAATCCATTCCTCAAAGCAGTATCCCAGGCCGTTTTCCCGGTATACATTCTGAAAGGACTCCCACTCGCCGTCTGCCACCAAAGCGATGCGGTACCCCTCCTTTTTTAACCAGGCAAGCACCTCCCCTGCCCCGGGGATAAACTCCGCCCGGGTAACTATCCCTTTGTCGTCGTAAACCTGGGTGCTCTCGTCAATGATGGTGTCCCCGCTGTCCGTAAAAATGATAAGATTCTTACTCATAGTCTCTCCTCCCTTTTCGTTGTGCCGTCATTGTATCCATCTTACCAAAGCTCACCCTCCATTTCCACGCGTCTCTTGTTTTTCGGGTAAAGTACTTTGCATTTTTTGCTATTATTGTACAGAATCTTTTTGTCCATTGTATAAGTTTTTTCAAATTACCCTTACTAATTTGTCAGATTTGTATGAAGCATAGCATAATCCCGCGCATTTTACGCGTGCTCTCCTTATGTCGGCGCAGCCCACCCATCCAGCAGAACACAGTTCTGTTGCCAAGAACAATCGGTGCAAGACCGGAAGAATGACCAAGCGAACCTTGTTCGCTTGGTCATTCTTCTGTGTGCAATTTAGATTTTCTTAGCGGGCGTCTTCTGACCGCTTAGAAAATCTTTGCACACTTCCCTCCCGCCGGAATCTGGATGGGGACATCTGCAGGAATCGGTTAAAGGCCCGGTTGAACTGGGAGAAGCTTTTGAAGCCGCTCTGAAGCGCAATGTCCGTGATGGGCGCGTCCGTGGAAAGTAAAAGCGTCTGGGCATTGCGGACTCTGGTCATGGAAATATAGTCCGTCAGCGTGAACCCGGTGACCCGCTTGAACTGATGGGACAGGTAATAGCTGCTGATATAAAATTCCTTTGACAGGGAGGCTAAGGACAGATCCTCCGTATAGCGGTTATGGATACAGGCCGTGATACTGTAGATCTTGTTGGTAATATTGTCAAAGTCCACCCGGTCCGCATACGCATTCTTGTCCCGGTACAGATAAATCTGGCCCAAGAACTCAACGAACTTCTGATGGATGGCCAGGTTGGTCAATTCGTTGGGCGACTGGGAGAGATAGTAGATATCGTTCAGCTTCTCAAACACCGCCTTTTTGTACCGCCCCTCAAAGCGGTAGATGGGCACTTCCCCGTCAAAGATGCTGTAGATGCTCTTCATGTAGTTCTCCAGACCGGCAGGCATGACAGGGATGGCAAAGTTAATAATAAGGCGTTTGTTGGGCGCTCCCTCCGGATAGGCCGTCTTGTGCAGGAGGGAGGGACGGATAGCCACAATGTCACAGCAGCGCAGATCATGCCAGGCCCCGTTGATCAGATGCCCCGCATGCTCGTCCAGGAAAATACACAGCTCATAGAACTGATGGAAATGCTGGAACTCCATATTGATGGTATAGGAACGCTCGTCCCAATCGAAAAAATAGAAAAAAGGCGCACCCTGCCTGTTGATTTCAATCATATATTTGTCTTCATAAATCACGGTATTGTCAATCAGCATAGGAACCTCCCGTCCCCGCATGCGCCTGCGCACGGTTAATAACAGACTCTTTCCTTATATTATCTCGCCTGTCTTGCTTTCCGCAAAGCTTTTCAAGTGCATTATTTCCATCAGGCAGGCTATTTTTTAGTAAAACTAGACAATTTATCCATTTTGTTTTTGTCTATATTATGCAAAACACAAATAAATTATATAACAAAAAAGCAATATTTGCAATATCTATTCAAAAAAAGCAATAGATGCGTAGCAGGGTTTTGGGGCTTATTGTTATACTGGCTATTAGAAACGCTGACACAGTCGGCGTTCCCAAACTATAAAGGAGGATGTTTTATGAAAAAAAGAATCATTGCTCTGCTTTTAGCAGGCACAATGACCCTGTCTCTGGCCGCCTGCGGCGGTTCCGGCGATCAGGGAAGCAGCACACCCAGCGATTCTTCAGAAAGTACGCAGCAGTCGTCTGCGGAAGAATCAACCCCTGAGGAATCCTCTTCGGAAGCTCCCGCGGAATCCTCTTCGGAGGAAAGTACCCCCCCGGCTGAGGCGTCCTCGTTCAGCGAGTCCCCCGCTCTTGCCGAACTGGTAAGCGCAGGAACCCTGCCCGCAGTGGAGGAGCGCATTCCTGTTAAGGACGATGTGTTCATTGATACCAAGGATGCAGCCGGAAACACTCTGGAGATCGGTACTTACGGCGGCGTCATCAACCTTGGCGGCGCAGGCGGCGGCTGGGGCTTGTCCAGGCCTGTTCTGGAGGGCATTATCCGCTACAATTCCGACGGTACCTACTATCCTAATGTCATCAAGGAGTTTGAGCACAACGACGAGTATACCGTATGGACTTTTCATCTCAGAGAGGGCATGAAATGGTCCGACGGCGAGGATTTCAATGCCGATGACATCACTTTCTGGTATTATATGTGCCATCTGAACAATTACGATACCAAGAAAAGCTGGGCTGCCCTGAAAGAGACCGTTGACGGCGAAGATGCATGGGCAAAGCTGGAGAAAGTCGACGATTATACCGTGACCTGGACTTTCGTCAATCCCAAGTTCCCTGCAGACTTTATCGAAAACGGCGATTTCAAGTGGTGCTGGGCTCCCGAGCATTACCTGAGCGATATGATTCCTGAAACCGAGGAGTTCCCCTATGTGGAGAATCCTTATTATGCGGCCACCGGCCTGGACGACGAGACAGTTCTTAAGAACGCTCAGGCAAAGGGAATCGATGCTGCCACAGTCAAGGATCTGGGCAAGCAGATAGCTTACTATTTCTGGAATGAAGACGGCCTCCCCACCCTGAACTCCTATGTGCTGTCCACAAAGGAAGGCAACAACTCCAAGGACGCACAGCTGTGCATCATGGAGCGCAACGCTTACTTCTGGAAAGTGGATGCCCAGGGACAGCAGCTTCCTTACTGCGAGGAGATTCATTTCAACACAACCTCCGAGGACGGCCAGGATCAGCTGATGTTCCGTTCCGGCGAGCTTGACATTCTCGGTTCCGTGCCCATGGAGGATATCGCCTCTCTGTTGTCGGATCTGGGAGACAGCGCTTATCTGCGCACTCTCGCCAGCACCAACTGGGGTTCCTATCTGCTCACTTTCAACTATACCTGCAAGGATGAGAATTATGCAAAACTGTTCGCTGACCCCAAGTTCCGTCAGGCCATGTCCATCTGCGTAGACCGCAACCAGGTTTCCGGCCTGCTCACCGAGGGCTTCTTGGAGCCCGGACAATGCGCTCCTCAGGAAGGCAACTTCGGTTACGATGAGGAGTGGATCAACAAATGGACCGAATACGATGTAGATGGCGCAAAGAAGCTCCTGGAAGAGTGCGGCCTTGTTATGGGCAGCGACGGCTTCTATGATTTTGCTGACGGTACCGACTTTGTACTGACCATTTACACATACACGGATCTGGGTCTGGGCGGCACCGTATATCCTGTTCTGGAACAGTATTTCCAGGCTGCCGGAGTGAAGTGTGCCACAAAAGATTTCGAAGTATCTGCTTTCGACCAGGAAATCGACAACAATGAGTGGTACGCGGTTCTCGGACCTCACACCGCTATCGGCGGCGTTTCCTTAAGATCCAGAGTACAGCCTTTCGTTCCCATCGCCCAGTCTGCTGAGTGGTACGGCGAATACGGCACATACTATGACACAAAGGGCGCTCAGGGCGTGAAGCCTGAAGGCGATATGGCCAAGCTGGTAGAGATCTATGAGAAGTGGAAGTCCACTCCCGACTCCGCAGAGAGAGATCAGTACACCCTGGATATTTATAACCTCCACAAGGAAAACCTGTGGACCATCGCATATCTGAAGGCAGGCGGCGACTACAATATCGTAAGCTCCAAGATCCATAACTTCCCGGATATGCTGGTATCCGACGACCTGTATCAGTATCAGAACATCGTGCACTACTGGACGCTGTTCAAGACCGAATAACAGAATTCACGAGCGACTCTTCGCAGCGCCTTGCGAAAGTCAAGGATGACTTCCGGAGGCGGGGAACCCGGTTCCCCGCCTCCGCTTTTTTAAAACATTTCAGAAAGGGAATTTCTCATGGAAGAAAATGCGTCCAAATCAAAAAGCATGCATGAAGACCTCCCGAAGAAGACCCTGTGGGAATCCGTATGCGATTTCTTCAAAAAAGATCTCGTCCAATACATCGTAAAACGTATTCTGATGTTCATTCCCACCCTGCTTTTAATTTCCATTCTGGTTTTCTTCGTTATCCAGCTTCCGCCCGGAGACTATGTTTCGGCCCATATCGCCGCACTGGCAACAGAGGGCGAAATCGTAGATGCGGACTACGCGGCGCAGCTTCGCGCGGATTACGGGTTGGACCTGCCCATTCATGAGCAGTATATCAAATGGATCAAGGATATCATATGGACTCCTACAGACTCCACCTACTACCGCTTATACGGCTCTCATCATAACTGGAAATATTCCTTTGCCTACGGCAGGGACGTCTGGGATGTGGTGGACGACAGACTGGGACTGACGATTCTTGTTACAGCCATCATTATGATTTTCCAGTATGCCGTATCCCTCCCCATCGCGGTCTACGCTTCTACCCATCAATATTCCGTGGGAGACTATATCTCCTCAGTCATTGGCTTTTTGGGAGCGGCGATTCCGAATTTTATCCTGGCAATCGTTCTGATGTACCTGTCATATAAGTGGACGGGAAATGCGAACGTAGGCCTGTTCTCGCAAGAAATGCTGCAGAATGGGGTTCATTTATATAATTTCGGCGAATTTTTAAAGAGAATGATCATTCCCATCATCGTCATCGGCACCAGCGGCACCTGCGGCATTATCCGTTCCGTTCGGGCACAGATGCTGGACGAGGTGGGCAGGCAGTACACTTTGACAGCAAGGGCTAAGGGTGTTCCGGAGCGCACCATCGTCATGAAATATTGCTTCCGTGCCGCCATCAATCCTACCGTTTCCGGTCTGGGCGGCGTTCTCTCCAGCCTGTTCTCCGGCTCCACGGTAACCGCCATGGTGCTGAACATGCAGATTCAGGGACCCGTGCTCTTGAAAGCCCTCCAGGCTCAGGATATGTACCTGGCAGGTGCAATCGTTATGGTTCAGGCAGTTCTGGTTGTGGTGGGCATTCTCTTGTCCGATATCGCGCTGGCGTTCCTGGATCCCAGAATCCGTTACTCAGGAGGTGGCAGATGATGTGGAAAAAGAAAAAGAAGCAGAAAAGCAATGAAGATTATTATCTTGCCTCCCAGTGGACTCTGATGGGAAGAAAGCTGAAGAAGCATAAGCTGGCAAAGCTTTCCATGCTCATCCTGCTGATCTTGTATCTGGGCGCTTTGTTCGCTGATTTCCTGGCTCCCTATTCCCTGGAGGAATTTGACGCCCTGTACAAAAACAGCGCTCCTACCAGCATCCATGTGATGCATGAAGGGAAATTCGTAGGCCCTTTTGTCTACAAGCAGGAAAAGGTCATCAATAAGGCGGATTTTTCCGTCACCATCTCGGAGGATACCTCGGAGTATTACAAGCTGAAGTTCTTCGTCCACGGCCCGGAATATAAGATTCTGGGGCTGATCCCCTGCGACCTCCATCTCTTCGGCGTGGGCCAGGGAAGCAACGGAGGAACCGGGGCAAAGATCATGCTCTTCGGCACGGATACCCTGGGGCGGGACATCTTCTCCCGGGTGCTTTTGGGCAGCAGGATTTCCCTGACAATTCCCTTTGCCAGCGCCATTATCAGCTTCTTCCTGGGCGTTACCATCGGTTCCATCTCCGGATACTTCGGCGGAGCCATTGATATCGTGATCCAGAGAATCATCGAAGTGATCGGCGCGGTTCCCCAGATCCCCCTGTGGATGGCGCTCTCCGCGGCTATCCCTCCGGGAATCTCGACCGTAAAGATGTACTTTTACATAACCATCATTCTCTCGTTCATCAACTGGACCGGAATGGCCCGTGTGGTGCGGGGCAAGTTCCTGTCCTTAAAGAATGAGGATTATGTCATGGCGGCAAGGCTTTCCGGCGTGTCCACCTGGAAGATCATCTGGAAGCATCTGGTTCCCGGCTTCATGAGCTACCTCATCGTTTCCATCACGCTGGGAATCCCGGGATCCATTGTAGGCGAGACGTCCATGTCCTATTTAGGGCTTGGCATCAAGTCTCCCGCCACCAGCTGGGGCGTGCTGCTTCAGGAGGCAAGCTCCGTCACGGACGTGGCCAGCAATCCTCATAAACTGATACCCATCCTTTTCGTGACCATTGCGGTTCTGGCCTTTAACTTCTTAGGCGACGGCATCCGCGATGCCGCAGACCCTTATAAATAAGACGCTGTGCTTCCGATTGTATTTACGGAAGCACACAGCGCGGAAATGGAGAAAACTATGAACGAAGAAAATATTCTCGAAGTCAAAGACCTCCATGTGGACATTCATATGACAGAAGGGCTTCTGACGGCAGTCCGGGGCGTGAACTTTGAGATGAAAAAAGGGGAGACCTTAGGCCTGGTGGGCGAATCCGGCTGCGGAAAGTCCCTGACCTGTAAGGCAATCCTTGGCATCAATGACAAGAAATGCGTGCCCAGCGGGCAGATTCTGTTCGATTCGGAGGGACTGGGCAGGGTGGATCTCCTATCCCTGGATCAGAAAGGACAGGAAATCCGCTCCATCCGGGGCAAGGAGATCTCCATGATCTTCCAGGAGCCCATGGTGGCTTTCTCTCCCATGTACACCATCGGAAACCAGATCAATGAAGCCACCAGGCTCCATATCACAAAGGACAAGAAGAAGTCCAGGGAAATCTCCATGGAAGTCATGCGCAAAGTGGGCATTGCCAATGTGGAGAAGCGCTACCACCAGTATCCCCACGAGTTCTCCGGCGGCATGCTCCAGCGCGCCCTCATCGCCATGGCCCTGGTGTGCAATCCCAAGATGCTTATCGCCGATGAGCCCACCACTGCCCTGGACGTGACCATTCAGGCGCAGATTCTGGAGCTGATGAAGTCCCTGCAGAAAGACTTCAACATGGCGATCCTCTTCATCACCCATGACCTGGGCGTGGTGGCCAAAATGTGCGACCGGGTGGCGGTAATGTACCTGGGAAAGATCGTGGAGAGCGCGGACGCCTCCGAGATCTACGCAAATCCCCAGCACCCCTACACCAGAGGCCTCATAGGCTCCGTCCACAAAATCGGCTCCAAGAAAGAGGAAAGGCTCTTCTCCATAGAGGGAACGGTTCCCCTGGCCATGAATCTGCCAAAGGCCTGCGGCTTCTATGACCGCTGCGACGCCCGCATTGAGGGGCTCTGCGACAAGGCTGAGCCGGATTTGGTCGAAGTTGCCCCGGGACACAAGATTGCCTGCTTTAACTGCCCTCATGAGGCCTGCAGGGCCCAAAGGGCAGAGGTTGAGGCAGTCCTGAAAGGCGAGGCTATCCCGAAAAAAGAGGAGGGCGGCAAAGCATGAACAAAGACAATATCTTGGAAGTCAAAGGACTTCATAAACGTTTCACCTCCAAGGGCGTCACGGTAAAGGCTGTCACTGACGTAAGCTTCAATGTAAAGCCCGGGGAGACCATCGGCATCGTGGGAGAATCCGGCTGCGGCAAGACTACGCTGGGACGCTGTATCGTCCGGGCTTACAACGCCTCTGAGGGCCAGGTCTTCTACCGCACTAAGGCCGGCGAAGAAGTGGATTTTCTGAAAGTGGACAAAAAGAAAATGAAAGAGATCCGTAAGGAAATCCAGATGATCTTCCAGGATCCCTACTCTTCTCTCGACCCCAGGATGACGGTCCTGGACATCATCAAGGAGCCCTTAAAGGCCAATTTCCCCAAGATGCCCAAGGCAGAGATGGACCAGAAAGCAAAGGCCATGGCAGAAAAAGTGGGCTTGAATCCCATGTACCTGATGCGCTATCCCCACGCTTTTTCCGGCGGACAGCGCCAGCGTATCGGCATCGCCAGGGCGCTGGTGATCGAACCCCAGATTATTGTCTGCGATGAGGCCGTGTCGGCTCTGGACGTGTCCATCCAAGCCCAGGTCATCAACCTGCTGCGGGATCTGCAGAAAGAATTAAACCTGACCTATCTGTTCATCAGCCATGACCTGTCGGTGGTGGAGCATATCTCCGACAAGGTTGGGGTCATGTACTTAGGCCGGATGGTGGAGTTCGCGCCGGCGGAGGAGCTGTTCGAAAAGCCTATGCACCCTTACACGGAGGCTCTGCTGTCCGCGGTGCCCGTGGCGGATCCTACGATTCAGATGGAACGGATTCCTCTGAAAGGCGAGATTCCAAATCCCGCCAACCCGCCAAGCGGCTGCTACTTCCATGAAAGATGCCATTACTGCATCGACAAGTGCAAGACGGATTCACCGGCACTCACCGAGATGCCCGATGGACGGCTCTGCGCCTGCCACAGGGCAAAGGAACTGGCGCTGCGCGGCTTCGCCTATGAGGCGGACGCGAAGAAAGAGGGCTGTTGAAATCAGGGCATTTCTGTTTCTTATATGGCATCATAACCACCAAAGTCCGTCAATCAGACCAAGAAAACAAAATGATCTGCAAAAAGGACTGGCTCCCGGCTGGCGCTCCAGCCATGAGACAGTCCTTTTTCATTTATTTGTATCTTATTTCTTCTTCAGCACCAGATGCTGGGGCAGACCGTTTACCATAAACGGCTGATAGTCGCCGTGGATCAGGGGCTCAATGTAATTGATGAACTCCTGGGTCACATAATTTCCGTCCCTGTTCACCCAGTTGCGGGGAACCAGCTTCTCGTGGTTGGCAATGCGGTGCACATCGTAGATGCCTGCCGCGCTCTGGTAAGGATCGTCGGAGACACGATCGATGACTACCATCTTGCCGGTGTCGCCCTCATCCGCCGCCTTTACGGCAGCGCCGCCTACCATGAACGCCTCGTCCACGTCCACTCTGGAGGCCATATGGGAAGCGCTCCTCTGCAGGGTGGAGAACTCGATGCTGCGTGTCTTGCAGCCGATCTCCGCGCCTAAGAAGTTCGCCAGATAAGCGGCTGTTCCCTGGAGCTGCTTGTGGCCGAAAGCGTCCACATACTCTGCGCCGCCGCCCAGTTCGCACACATATCTGCCGTCCTCTACCTTGATGCCCTCGGATACGGCGATGACTACGGAATTCTTCTTCTTCAGAAGCTCCTTGGTATTCTTTAAGAACTTATCGATATCAAACACCACCTCCGGCAGGTAGATGGCATCCGGTCCCTCGCACTCTTCTGTCTTGGCAAGGGCTGTGGCGCCTGTCAGCCATCCTGCATTGCGTCCCATGACCTCAATGATGGTGATGGAATCTTTCTTGTAGTTCAGGCCCAGGGCATCGCGGATGACTTCCTTGGTGGAGGCGGCGATGTACTTGGCGGCGCTTCCGAAGCCGGGTGTGTGGTCGGTCAGAGCCAGGTCGTTGTCAATGGTCTTGGGCACGCCCAGGAACTTCTGGGAATGGCCTTTCAGGATGGCGTAGTCGGACAGCTTCTTGATGGTGTCCATGGAGTCGTTTCCGCCGATGTAGATAAACGCCTCGATCTCCAGCTTGTCCATGATCTCAAAGAGCTTCTCATAGATCTCCGGATTCTCGTGGATCTCCGGCAGCTTGTAACGGCAGGAGCCCAGGAAAGCTGAGGGCGTCCTCTTTAAGAGCTCGATGTCGATATCGGAGTGAATCTGTGTGGACAAATCCACATACTGCTCGTCCAGGAAGCCCTGAACGCCGTGAAGCATTCCGTATACCTTGTGGAAGCCTCTCTCCTTGGCAGTCTTGTAGACGCCTGCCAGGCTGGAATTGATCACGGCGGTAGGGCCGCCGGACTGACCAACGATGATGTTACGTTTCTTAGCCATTTTTTAAATCCTCCATAAAAAATTTTGCAAGTCGGGGTCTCCGACATGTACTTACAATGTTTTCGCCTGTATAATCGCAGGCAGTAAAATGTCTCGCCGGTTCATGCGCACATTGCAGACTTTAGCGCCTATCAGTATAGATCATACCAAAAATAAGCGGAAATTACAACAAGAAATTACAGAAACTTCAAAAGGTATCATCCATATCTCCAGCTGCGATTTGCCCCCGCGCCTACCCGCACAGTGGAAATCCTCTTCTCACGGGTGTCAATGGTGAACACATCAAAGGCCTGCTCTGTGACGTTCCCCCGAATCCGCATACATTTCGGATCGTCATTATAGCTGGCATCACAGGTGGTGCTAATGGTAAGCAAGCCCCTTTCCGTGTGGTCATAGTCCCCATGATTATGGCCGCAGATATATGCGGCCACTACACTGGTGGCTTCTCTAAAGTCTGCCTCCACCAAAATTCCATCCTGCTGACAGGAATAGAGGCTCCGGCTATTCAATGCCCGCAGCATATTGGCGACGGGAACCATTTTTTCGGAATAGGAGTCTACTTCCCTATCGCAGGAGGGGTGGGCAAATACTATAATCGTATATCCCTGCACATTTAATGCTTCGTTTGCCAGCCAGTCATACTGTTCCTGGGAAATGCTGTCATAAACTCCCCAGGCCACATCCCTTTCCGCCACACATTCATACGCATCCAGTACAATGAAACGTACTTTTTGAACAGGATTATCTAAATAGTAAAAGCATTTGCCCGGCACGCCTTTTACATCATTTTCCCGCTGCCTCATCACAAAGTCATAGACTGTCTCCCACTGCGCCGTAAAGCCCGTGGCCTCTTTCGGGCTGGTGCGAATGGTAAAATCATGATTCCCATGTACCGTAAAAAACCGATGGGTGATATCGTTTGCATATCTAATCACTGCCTCTGCCTGTTCCAGGCACTCTTCCTCTGTTCCAAAGGCGTGAACCGCGTCTCCCCCAAAAAAGACGTCCTCTAAAGTAGTGCGCTTCAGCACCTCCCTGATCAGATACTTACTGTTCATGGAATTGGAGGGCACATGGATATCCGTAATAAATACAAAGGATACCCCCCGCAGAATCCGTGTCGCTTCCTGAATCTGCGCTATCTTATCCTCCAGCCAATTGTTTTCATAGTAATACTCCGGCAGTTCTTTCCTGTCTCCCATAATGCCTCCCAGGTTCTTTCCACAATAAAACTTAAAGTCAGCGCGCCTTATCCCTTTACGGATCCGATCATGACGCCTTTCACGAAGTACTTCTGGATGAAAGGATAGATGCACAGCACTGGCACGGTGGACACGATGATGACACTGTACTTCAAGGTCTGGGCCAGGCGCATCCTGGCCTCGGTGGTGGCAGCGTCCAGTCCCTGTATGTCGTTTAAGGTCATCTTATTGGACATCAGGATGTCCCGCAGGAAAGACTGCAATGGCATGTACTCCTGTTTGTTGATGTAGATCAGGGCCGTGTAAAAGTCGTTCCAGTGGCTCACCGCGTAGTACAGAGCAATGACAGCTATGATGGGCTTGGACAGGGGCAGCACCACCCGCATCAGATACTGGAACGAGTTCGCGCCGTCCAGCTCCGCGGCATCCTGCAGCGTGGACGGAATGCTGTTGATGAAATAGGTTCTGGTGATGATGACATTGTAGATAGAACATGCTCCGGGGATGATCATGGCCCATGGGGTATTCACCAGCCCCACCTTACTCACCACCAGATAGGTGGGAATCAGTCCGCCGCCGAAATACATAGTCAGCATGAACAGGAACATGAAGAAGTTGCGGGGCATGAAATCCTTTCTGGACAGAGGATAGGCGGCACAGACCGTCATCACCAAATTCACGAAAGTTCCAACCACTGTGTAGAAGATCGTGTTCCGGTAGCCCGTCCAGATCATTTTGTATTTCATCAGTTCCTCATAGGCCATGAGCGTAAAGTCCTTGGGGAGCAGAATCACGTTTCCGTTCCATACCTCATTGGGATTGCTCACCGAGGCGATCACCACGAACCACAGCGGCCAGACGAAAATGATCAGTAACAGAAGCATGACCACGATATTAATGCCGTCGAATATTTTGTCGGAATAGGAGTCCCTTACCTTTACATGCATAGTTTTATCTCTCATTCTCATCCCCTCCTCAGAACAGGCTCTCATCAGCCAGCCTTTTGCTCAGCTGATTGGCGGTGACGATCAATATGACATTGATGACCGAGTTAAACAGGCCTACTGCGGTGGAATACCCGTAATCGCTGTTAATCAGGCCTACCTCATAGACATATGTGGAGATGACGGAGGCAGCGCTTTTGTTCAGGGTATTCTGCAGCAGAAAGACCTTTTCAAATCCTACGCCCATCAGCGACCCCATCTGCAGAATCAGCAGCATGATGATGGTGGGCTTGATGGAGGGCAGGTCCACATGGATGATCCGCTGCAGCTTGGTGGCCCCGTCCACGATGGCAGCCTCATGGAGCTGCATGTCCACGCCTGAAAGCGCTGATATGTAAATGATGGAGCTCCAGCCCATTCCCTGCCACACGCCTGTCCAGACATAGATGGACTTAAACCATCCCGGCTTCGACAGGGCATCCACAGGATCCATGCCCAAAAATCCGCGAATTATATTGAAAATACCTGAATCCGTGCTCATAAAAATCGTAATCATACCGCACATGACCACGGTGGAGATAAAGTAGGGGGCATAAGACACCATTTGAACGGTCTTCTTCAGGTACTTATTTTTCACATAGTTAAGCATCAGGGCAAAAATAATAGGAATCGGAAATCCTGCCAGAATGCTGTATACGCTGATTCCCAGCGTGTTCATCAATAATAACTTGAAATTATAGGCGCTGAAAAAACGCTTGAAATGATCGAACCCTACCCAGGGGCTTCCCATAATGCCTTCTTTCACACGATAGTTCTTAAATGCAAGCTTCTGTCCTATTTCATCCTGCTGAGTTTTTTTCTGGTAAGCTTTCTTTTTATTGTTCGTGTACAGCTGTCAAGATCCTATCTTGATGTGCTGAACCAGCAGGCCACCCAACAGCTGTCGCATATTAAATCCCAGTTCTCTGATGGCCTGACAACCGTCAGTCAAATCAACAGCTCTTTGACCAACAACACCAACCTTGCCCTGTCGCGCCACACCGACAGTCTCTGGAACCAATATCTTGCTTCCCAGGAGATTAATTCTTATGCCACCGCCAATGACATGATTCAGGGCATTGTCTATTATGACGCAGTTCATGACAGAATCTATTCTGCAGGGAAATATGTGAAATACGACAATGGCGCTTTTCATATTTTTTCTGATGGAAGCTACACCGTTTTTGATCCTGCCAAATATCAGGACTCCATTACGAACCAGCTTATCTCAGTCAAAGGAAAGGACACTTCCTTTCTTATCTATTATCCCTACTATGATAAAGGCAGAAACTACACACTCTTTTATATTATTAGTGAAATATACGTATCGAACATGCTGAAGAGCATACTGTCGGATCAAATCATCTCCGTTGCTTTAATCGACCCAGACAATCAGATTGCGGTGGGCGTGAACAGCTCTCTTTTAGCCCCCCATCTTTCCGCCATGAAAGAGGATACTGGAATCTGTCATCTGGACTCCCAGACTTCTCTGAAAAGCTGTCCAGGTCTCTACAGCGGCTTCAAAATGGTAGGCATGATTTCAGACAAGGCTATCATGGACCAGATTAGTGTCATCCTCTCACGCACCTATGCAATTCTGTTTCTTTTAGGCGTTGCGGGGATGCTCATTGTAATGTTCTCTATGCGGAATACCTACCTGCCATTGCACCGGCTGACCCGGAAAATCGTAAAAAACCCTAAACCTGGTCAAAGCTATCTGGAACAGCTGGATTCCGCATTTGCCGCCACTGCCACAGAGAACCGGAATTTGCAGGAAAAAATAGACAAATACCGCCTTTCCATGCAAAAATCCATCCTTGGCTCCATCGTGACAGGCAATCGGTCAACCTTGTCCGAAAGCATGAAGCAGATGGACACTTTGAGCAGCATAGAGCCATTCTTTACGCTCGATCCAGACGACCTGATTTTCGCGCTACGCATGAGAATTAACCCCCCCAGAGGATCTGTGGCAAATCCAGAGACGCTGGTTTTGGAAATTGAGCAGTTCCTCAAAAGCGCTCTGCCTGAAAAAAGTTCCTGCCTGACGCTGGAATATGACAATGATACCGCCATGTTCCTCTTAAGCTATATCGGACCAGAGCAAAACAAGGAGGAGGCTCTGCTGGCGTTGCTGGAGAATTACTGTGAGGAAAAGGATTATCTGTCCGCCTTAAGCAATGGCTCCTCTTCTCCCTTGGACATTCCCTCCCTCTATGAAAATGCGCTGCTCGCCAGCAGCACATGGGACCACGAATCCGTGGTCTCTTTCCGCACCCTGGATTCCTCTCTGTGCGAAGGACATACTCTGGCCTATCCCTATGACATACTCGATTGCCTGGCACAGGCCCTGAAAGAACACGATTTCCCGGGCGCGGAATCCGGAATCCGGCAGCTCTTTGCCCTGATAGACAGCTCTTTTTCCACGGAAAACACGCTGCCCGACTTTTTCGTGCGCTGTGTGCTCATAGACATCCTGACAGCCATCATAAATGCCATGAACCAGATGAATGTCAATTTCAAGGATTACAGTGAGATTTATTTTGAGGCTCTGTACCTCTGCCGCAGCTTTCCCTACTGGGAAAAGAAAGGGGAAATCCAGTCCCATATCAGCCAGCTTCTGACCCTCTTCCAGTCTGAGGCTGAAAACCAGATTATCAATGCCGCGCAGATTGAACAGCTGGTAAACGAAAATTTCACCTCCGCGGATTTCTCCATTTCCTACCTGGCGGACATTTTCCATATAAGCATCGCCTACATGAGTTATCTGTTCAAAAAAGAGATGGGGGAGAATTTTTCCGACTATGTGTGGACGCTGCGCCTGAAAAAGGCGAAAGAACTGCTGCTTTCCACGGATATGCCCATTGACGATATCAGCCTGGCTGTGGGCTATGTCAACACCTCCAGCTTCCGGCGGAAATTCAAGCAGGCTACGGGGATGACTCCGTCGCAGCTGCGCTGCTGACGGCAGGGTGACAAAAACAGCACTTCTGCCAAAGAGAAAGTGCTGTTTTCGTGATTTAAAGCGCGTCATTCATGACCATCTTATTGAAATTTTCCAGTTTCTCCAATACTGATAGATACAGTTCTTCATATTCCCTCTTCATATCACCGATTTCCCTTATCAAAGAAGCCATATGCACGGTAGTCTGTTTATGCGTTCTTATATAGGAAATCTGATTCAGATTCAAATTCGGATATTGAACAGGTTCTACCTTTACATCATAGTCCGGATCGATATGTTGTTTGCGGGTTATGGTCGACACCGGAAGAACGGTATAATCATTGTTCCGTGGCCCGCCGATAATCAGAACCGGCCGGCGCTTAAAGGAGTTGGTTCCATTTTTGCTGTCATAGAAAGGTGTGATGGATGAATATATCTTTCCTATCATTCCACCACCTCGTCTTCGAATTCATCGTAATACATATCCCATACATAGTCATATGGTCTGACTTTCTTTGCATCTTCTCTAATGTCTTCCAAGTTCAGCTTGCGACTTCCGTTCTCTCCCTCTTTCAGACCGATTCTCGCATTTTTCCAGGAAAGCTCTTTATGGGACAATTGGCTTAATTTCCAGGACGCAAGCGAGCCGTATTCCAGTATCACATTGTTGACAATGTACTTGCATTCGTCAGAGACCTCTCCAACTACGTCTATAATCCCATCGGGCGTAATCGAGTTGCGGATCTCTTTGCACACCGGCCCATATTTCCATCCCTCAAATTCCCCTTCGAAAAGCGGAGTATTTGTAATCGCCAATGACTCGCGCTGCGCAAAGTAAAGCAGTTTATGAAGTTTCATTTCATCGATTACTTCTCCTGTTACTCTTCTGTATTCACGGAATATATATTGCGCTACATTGATGATTTTTTCCATCCGCTCACCTTCCTTTTCTGTTATCCTCTTTGCGGCTGCATTTGCTTTTGTAGATATTATATACAAAGTATACCCATAAAGCAATAAGGCATTTGTTACAGAAACTGGTTTCTTTCCGCATCATAACGGAAGCCTGCGCTCTCCAGGCGATCCTCGATCTCCTGCCTGTCCGCGTCCAGCTCCCGGCACATCACGTCCAGGCTGTCATAAAAATCCCGCAGCTTCGTATTCACAAAGCTGAGCAGCATAATCGGATCCTTTGGAAGCATGTCTCTCACCTCTCTTTTCCATCCGCCGCAGATTTCCCGGCTCATTCCCGGAATGCTTTTTCGTCTATGTGGCGTTTTCTTTATTCTATCAGACATCCTCCCCTGTGGCAAGCAAAAAAGACCCGGTCTACTTCCCATGCCGGAACGCGGAGGGGGAGCTGTTCTCGTATTTTGAACCACTTTAGCCCCACCCAGGTGACGCCCTCCCCGAAGAACGGCTTCCCGGAGACATAGTCCTGAAAGGCGATGACAATGCCAAACAAGGGCAGATAGCTGAAGATGAAAATCAGTATCAACGGGATGCACATCATAAGATAATACTGTATGTTCTCCCGCACGTCCCGTTTTTCAAATGCGTATGCCTTTCTCCTGCCTGTATTGCTCCTGTCTTTTGCCACGGTATCTCCCCCTGTCTCTCCTTTTTCACTTCTTTGGTTTCCTTTTCTCTCGGTTCCGTCTGAAAGTATTATAACAAGGGAAGAACCGCGCCCGAAACAGGCAATTCTTTGGACGAAATACAGAAATTTAGATTTGATACATTTTTTAAGGATACAAAAAGCGGCAGTTTTTACGCTGCCGCTTTTTCATGCTTTTCGCTTTATATGGTTTTGACCGATAGTTCCTTTTCTTACTTGTTCAGATACGGCGATGTATCTGCCTCTATCTGTCTCTCATACCCTTTTACATTCTCTGTGACCGCATAGTCTTCATCGCCAAACAAATATTCGTGCAGCCATATTACATTGTCCTCTAAGCTGGCAGGGATGATGCAGCTGCCCTTGGCTCCGATGTTCCCCGGCACACGCATGCTTTCCTGCGGAATGGCGTCCTGCCCTACGATACTGTACTTTGCGATGTCCGCCAAAAGCTCCAGGATATCTCCGGAATCCAGGCTGGTGTAAATGTCACCGATGCAGTCATTAAACACCTTGGTCAGCGTCACCAGATCCGTCTGCTTGGCCTGCTTCTCAATAGCCATCAGCACTTCCCTCTGTCTGGCTGTACGTTTGAAGTCGTCCCCGCCGCCATAGCGGATCCGGCAGTATGCAGTGGCCTGCATGCCGTCTAACAGCTGATAGCCCGTCTCGGTCACAGGGTTATATTCACATTTCAGCACATTGGATATACCGATCTGGTAATTGTTGATATGCTGTAATTCCACGCTGTCCACATCGACATAAATGCCGCCCAGTCCGTCGATGACGCCACGCAGCCCCTTATAGCCCACGGCCACGAAATCCGTAATATCCATGTCCAGGTTCATGTTCAGCATCTTTACAGCCTGTTCCGCACCACCGGAAAAATAGGCTTGGGTAGCTTTCCAGTAATCGTCGTTTCCCAGGTTCAGGTATGTATCACGGTACACACTGACCAATTTGATATCCCCTGTATCCATGTTCACACTGGCGATCATGATGCTGTCGCTGTGGCTGTTCTTGTACAGCTGATCATCCGTCTCCGCGTCCAGTCCGAACAGCGCGATGTTGCGGTAGCCCTGCATGGTACCGCCCTCCTCCTTGAGCTGCTGCACCTCCTCGTGAATCTCCAGTACCTGGGGATCCAGTTCCGCCACCTTGGGACCCTCGCTGGACTTGTTCAGCACCAAATACAGCACCACCAGCATAACTATAATAACAATCAGCTCAATGCCAAAAAGAATCAGCTTCGCCTTTCTTCTGCCCGCTCTTTTCTTTCTAACTGCGCCTGCCGCCATATCAGACTCCTCCTCATGTTTAACCTCATGTCTTTCGTGACAGGGACTGCTTTGCAGACTCCATCACGAAGTATTATAAAGGAGATATTTTAGGATTTTATGAAGTGATTTCTTAATATTTCTTAAGATATCCCCATGGTACTTAACTTTGTCACTAGAATGCAAAATGGCGCTCACTCTTGATTTTACCGAGTTCGCGCCATTTATTATCTCACATAAAACTCATTATCAGTTCTTTGGCTTCCGTCCATATATCTTCCGGGCATTTTTCTTTCAATTGGGCATTTCTTGCGCCAACATCCAACATTTTCACTTGATCACATAAGATCACGCCTGTGGTCTGTGTCCGGCCATCCAGTTCAATATGAAACGGATGCTTCTTGTTCGTGTTGGTGATCGGGCAGACAAGCGCCAACGAACTATGATGATTCAAAATATCATTGCTCAGGACAAGCGCCGGTCTTCTTCCGCTTTGTTCATGCCCCTTTTGAGGGTCAAAATCCATGACAATTATATCACCCTGATTATAAGTTACCAAATCTCATTCCCTTTCGGATCACCTACATCAACCTCTTGCGTGCTCTCGACATAAATTTCGTCAATCGGTCTTTTGTAGAATGCTTCCAACCTTTCTGCTAAATTAAGGCATTTGGGCTTATTGACCTTTTCAATGGTCATTTTGCCGTCATATATACTTATCCCTACCGTGTCGTCCTCTTTCAGTTTCATCTGTGACAATATTTCCTTTGATAATCTAATCCCCTGGCTGTTTCCCCACCTCCTTACAATGGTTTGTGTTGTAAATGCACTTATTGCTTCTTTTGTTTGTTTTCTCATCGTTGTACATGCTTTCATATTCTTTTCCTTTAATCTACTTCTGTTTTTTGGGACATGCTTTTGTATTCTTTTTGATATTTTCCGCAAATTTTTATTCGTAAGCATATATGATCAATGTGCCATACTATTAGTATATACAAAGTATATCCATTTGTCAATACAAATATGCCGACAAAACCACAAAGCCGTCCGCAGCAATTCCTGCCGCAGACGGTCTCTGATTCCAGATTCCCATTCATTCTATGGTTTGTGCGATTACTTAACAGACGCTTTCAGCGTCCCGTTCTCCGCTGATATCAGCACGGTATCGCCGCTGTCCACTCCGTCTGCCAAAATCAATTTCGCAGTGGCGGTCTCCACATACTTCTGGATATAGCGCTTCAGGGGCCTTGCACCGTACACCGGGTCGTAGGCGTTGTCCACGACGAACTGTTTCGCATCCTCCGTCAGCTCCAGGCTTAAATCCCGGTCTGCCAGCCGCCTGTTCAGATCGGCAATGATCAGATCCACGATGCCGCCTATATTTTCCCGGGTCAGTGGCTTGAACAGAATGGTCTCGTCCAGGCGGTTTAGGAATTCCGGCCTGAAATGGCTGCGTAGGTCATTCATCACCAGCTGCTCGGCCTTTTCGTCGATCTGTCCGTCCGGACGAATGCCCTCCAGCAAGTAGCCTGCGCCGATGTTGGAGGTCATGATCAGGATGGTGTTCTTAAAGTCCACCGTTCTGCCCTGGGAGTCCGTGATGCGCCCGTCGTCCAGGACCTGGAGCAGGACGTTGAACACGTCCGGGTGGGCTTTCTCAATCTCGTCGAAGAGCACCACACTGTAGGGCTTTCTCCTGACCGCTTCGGTCAACTGTCCGCCCTCCTCATAGCCCACGTATCCGGGAGGCGCTCCAATGAGCCTGGACACGGCGTACTTCTCCATGTATTCACTCATGTCGATGCGGACCATATTGTTCTCGTCATCGAAAAGAGAGGCCGCCAGGGATTTGGCCAGCTCCGTCTTGCCCACGCCGGTGGGCCCCAAAAACAGGAATGAACCGATGGGCTTGGAGGGATCCTTAATGCCCGCCTTGGAGCGGATGATGGCCTCCGTCACCTTGGTGACGCCCTCTTCCTGACCGATAACCCTCTTATGGAGCTCATCGTCCAGGTGCAGCGTCTTGTTGCGCTCGCTCTCTGTCAGCTTGGTCACGGGAATCCCCGTCCAGCGGGAGACGATTCTTGCAATCTCGTCGTCGGAGACTTTCTCCCGGACCAGAGAACGGTCCGCCGCCCCGCTCTGCTCCTCCTGCTCCAGCTGCTTCTTCAGGGCCGGGAGCCTGCCGTAGCTTAATTCGGCCGCTTTCTCCAGATTCCCCTCCATCTGGGCAATCTGGATTTCGCTGTTCACGGCGTCTATCTCTTCCCGCAATTTCGACAACTTCTCCACGGAGGTCTTCTCATTATCCCACTGGGCCTTTTTGGCGGCGAACACCTCCTTTTCCTCCGCCAGCTCTTTCTGCAGATCCTCCAGACGCTCCTTACTCAAGCGGTCATCCTCTTTCTTCAGGGCCGCCTCCTCAATCTCCATCTGCATGATCTTTCGCTGCATCTCGTCCAGCTCCGTGGGCATGCTGTCCAGCTCCGTCTTAATCAGGGCGCAGGCCTCGTCCACCAGATCGATGGCCTTGTCGGGCAGGAATCTGTCTGAAATATACCGGTTGGAAAGCACGGCTGCGCTGACTAAGGCGTTGTCCATGATCTTCACGCCGTGGTAGACCTCGTAACGCTCCTTGATGCCCCGGAGGATGGAAATGGTATCCTCCACCGTGGGCTCATCCACCATGACGGGCTGGAAACGCCTCTCCAGGGCAGCGTCTTTTTCAATATACTGCCTGTATTCGTCCAGCGTTGTTGCACCGATACAGTGCAGTTCGCCCCTGGCAAGCATGGGCTTTAACATATTCCCCGCATCCAGGGCGCCGTCCGTCTTGCCTGCCCCCACGATGGTATGCAGTTCATCGATAAAGAGAATAATCTGGCCGTCGCTGTTCTTCACGTCCTCCAGCACGGCTTTGAGACGCTCCTCGAACTCGCCCCTGTACTTGGCCCCTGCCACCAGAGCGCCCATGTCCAGGGCGAAAATCTTCTTGTCCTTAAGTCCCTGGGGCACGTCACCGCGGACGATTCTCTGGGCCAGGCCCTCCACCACCGCGGTCTTGCCCACGCCGGGCTCGCCGATGAGCACCGGGTTATTCTTAGTCTTGCGGGACAGGATGCGGATGACGTTTCGGATCTCCGTATCTCTGCCGATGACCGGATCCAGCTTCTGGTTCCTGGCCTTTTCCACCAGCTCCTGGCCGTATTTCTCCAGGGTGTCATAGGTGGCCTCCGGATTGTCGCTGGTCACTCTCTGATTGCCCCGCACTGTAGACAGAGCCTGGAGGAAGCGCTCTCTGGTGATGCCGTACTCTTTCAGAATCTGGGCGATCTCCCGGTTTGGATTCTTAATCATGGCCAGGAAGAGATGCTCCACGGACACATACTCGTCCCCCAGCTGCTTTGCCTCATCCTCTGCGCTGACCAGCACCTTGTTCAGGTCAGCCCCAACATACACCTTGCCCCCCTGGACCTTGGTGCGTTTGGCCACTGCCTTTTCCACCCTGTCCACGAAATGTTCTTTCTGGATCTCCATCTTCTCGATAAGTTTGAGAATCAGGCTTTCCTCAATTTTTAGCAGACTATAGAGCAGATGCTCCTGCTCGATCTCCTGGTTTCCGTATTCGTAAGCCAGTTTCTCGCAGCCTTCCACGGCCTGCATGGATTTCTGTGTGAATTTCTGTATGTTCATGTGAACCTCCCTCTCGAAATCGCCTGCCTACGGAAAAACAACTCCTTAAGTGCGGCGTTTTCGTTTTTGGATATCATTTTGTCTGTTCTATAATCACTATAACACCTTTTCCTCGGAAATCAATAAACAAAGCATAAAATTCTATTAAAATCTGATAACGCGCTGCGCAAAGACAGCCCGGAGACATCCTCTGTCCCCGGGCCGTTTCCGGAAGCTTTGGCAGGAAAGCCTTATTGTCTCAGCACTTCCTCAATTTTCTCGATCATTTCATCCTCTTTGAGCCGGAATTTTATCTCCACCCGCCTGGAAGCCTCCATATCCACCTGGTCCGTGGGATTTCCCTGGGCGTCCCTCACATAAACAGGCTGGCTAAAGGAACGGCCGTTGACTGTGAGAATGCTTTTCAACTGTTCGATCTTATCTTCAGCAAGACCGTTTCTGGAATCCATGCAGAATTTCGCCACGGAATAGGCTCTGCTGTAAGACAGCTCCATATTCGATTCGTAAGTGCCGTCCGTATCCGTATGGCCCTCGATGATGATCTCCGCGACATACTCCCGAAACCGGTCCTGCATCAGCACGTCCAGGTACATGGGAATGATCTCTTTTAAAGTATTCCGGCTGTCCGCGGAGAGAGCCGCGCTGTTGTAGCGAAACAGCACATCCGAGGAAAAGGTGATGGAGCCTGTCTGGGCATCCACGCTCATGGCCGAATTGTTGAACGCGGACTGGAGGGCCCCTATGATATCCGTGCGGATCCCTACGATATCTTCCAGCTCCTGCTGGGTGGATGCCAGCTCGTTTCGGGCATTTTCGATCTCCAGGTAAGCCTTGTTCAGTTCATCCTGAGTCAGCGCCGCGTTTGCATAGGCCTGCTGGAGCTCAGCCAGGGAATTGGCCAGCTCCTCATTGGATTTCTCAATGGCCGCCCTGTACTCTTCCAAATCTTTCTTAGCGTCTTCCAGCTCCTGTCTGGCTATGCCTAAGCTGTTCTGGGACTGCTCTAAGTCCACGGTTTTCTGCCTGTAGATTGCCAGTGTGATGGCAATGATCAGCACGAATATCAAAAGCAGCGCGGCCATCATATCCGAATAGGACTGCCAGTAGCTGGGTTCCGAAAATACCTCTCTGTTTCTGCGTCTATTTTTCGTCTTCATATAAAGTCCTCATCTGCCCAAAGGTGTATAGCTGGCGGCTCACGTCCCGGCTGATCTCCTGACATAGCTTTTCGATCTGCTCCCTCTGGGCTGCCAGCTCCCCGGCCAGCTGCTCTTGTCTCTCCAGCATATGCGCCATGTTTTCCTGCATATTACGGTTGGACTGGGCCAGGGCGCTTATGGCATCCAGAACCTCCCTGCTATTCTCCGCTCCCGCAGTCTGGGCCCGGGCGGCTGTCTGCAGCGCGGCCCCAAGGGTCTTGAACTCGCTTCCCATCACGGACTCCAGCTGCTGTACAAAGGAGCGGGCCATCTGCTCCAGAAGCTTTGCCTGCTCTTTTGACTGGCCCCTCTCCAGTTCCAGAAGCTCTTTCATATAATTGGCCTGATTGGCCTGGTAGACCAGCATGGCCGCCGTGTTCTCGTCCCCGGTGCTGACGGGCGGCGCCGCGCACTGTCTGTATATGCTCAGGAAATACTCCAGCTTCCCGTAAGCGTCGGCCATAATGCTGCGATGGACAAAATTGAACACCAGCGAAAAAATGATACCGTACACGGATGTGTGGAACGCTACTTTCATACCTGACAAAAGAGGTCCCACATTGTCGGAGATGGTATAGATATCATCCCCGCTAAAGGACCCCAGCCCCAGGGACAGGCCGATAAACGTACCCAGGATCCCCAGTCCGGTCATTGTCCCGGAGATGGCGGAATTGTAGTGGCTGCTGCCCACCCTGTCCAGAAGCTCCTCATTGATATAGTCCTCGATGTCGCAGCTGCCTGCATATCTTTTTCCGATACGGTTGCTTTTCATCTGCAGGAGAAACCTGGTAAAGGCCTCTCTCAGATTCTTCTCTTCAAAGAAATCCTTGTCTTTCTCCAATTCGTTCCAGACATTCTGGTTCCCGGCCTTTTTATAAGCCTCTTTCAGGTCCCCGGCGGCATCCTCCAATTCGTCCGTCAGACGGTTCAGCCGCATGAAGCCGGCGGTGGATATCACGAACAGGATACCGATGATCCCCAGAAAGACGCCGTTGATGATCAGGTTGTCCGCGGACTCAATCCCGCCCGTAAACACGCCGTTGATATACAGTACGAAAGCCACCATGGCTGCATAGACTACAAACAAGCCATAAAACAATCTGCTTTTCATTGGTTCTTCACACCTCTTTTCTCCTCTGCCGAAAGCTTCCATGCCTGACATCCTTACTCCCGACAGAGGCCCTTGCACAAAATTCACTTTATCATTCAACTACACATATGCCATTATGCAATTCCCTTTACCTCGTATCCCGCCTCTGCCACTGCCGCGGTCAGCGTCTCTTCCGCCACCTGCGCGCTAAGTTCCACCGTGGCAGTCTTCTCCTCTAAGCTCATAGTGACGGCGCTTACGCCCTCTATGGCCTCCAAAGCTTTCTGTACCCTGCCTGTGCAGTGTCCGCACATCATTCCCTCGATTGTCATTACCTTTGTCATACTTTCCGTCCTTTCCGCGCTGTTTTTCGCCGCGCCCGCTGTGTTTTTTGTTATATCCCGTCTTCCCTCTTCCGTCCCGGGTACTTCCGCTGCTTTCTCCGCTGAAGCCGCCCCGGTTCCCAGAACGACATCTCCCGGTTCCCTGTTTTCCTCCGCTTTGAGCTGCCCGTCTGCCGCGGCTCTTCGCGCCGGAGAAAACCCGCTCTTAAAGGCCCGCAGCCGCAGAGCGTTGCCCACCACGAAGATGCTGCTTAAGCTCATGGCCGCGGCGCCGAACATGGGATTTAGTCTGATGCCAAATATAGGATACCACACTCCGGCCGCTAATGGAATCCCTATTGCGTTATAAAAAAATGCCCAGAAAAGATTTTGCTTGATATTGCGGATGACGGCACGGCTTAAGCGCACCGCTGTCACCGCGTCCCGCAGATCGCTTTTCATCAATATAATGTCCGCGCTCTCCATAGCCACGTCCGTTCCCGCACCGATGGCCATGCCCACATCCGCCGCGGCCAGGGCGGGCGCATCGTTGATGCCGTCCCCAATCATAGCTACCTTATGGCCCTGGTCTTTCAGCTGCCGTATCTTTTTTTCCTTATCCTGAGGCAGGACCTCCGCCACCACCTCGGTGATTCCCAAGCGTCTGCGCACCGCCTCCGCAGTCCTCTTGTTATCCCCGGTGAGCATCACTACCCGGATACCCATCTGCTCAAACTTTCGGATAGCCGCATCTGAGCTGTATTTGACTGCGTCCGCCACGCCGATGTAGCCTAAGAACCTCCCCTCTTCGGCCATCAGAAGCGGCGTCATCCCCTCGTCCGCGATACTCTGAATCCCTTGCAGCGCCATCGGATCTATGGCGATGCCGTTCTCCTCCAGATAGGCCTGATTGCCCACCAGGTACCGGGTTCCGGCTTTTGCGCCGGCATCCTTTCCCGCCATGTAAGCCTCCCGCTCCGCTTTTTCAGGCTTGCCGGCTTTTATGGTTTTCCCGGCAGCCGGCCATGTATCCATGCCGCTTTCTTTCAGGATATCTCTGTCAGCTTCCGGCATTTCTGTCAGCACCGCCGAATCGAAACTGCCCCCGTTGCTTTTACGGGAATCTCCTGCAGGCACCAGATTCACCGATGTGACCGGCCCATCCTCCTCGGACACGAACCGTCTTGGTGCTATATTTTCTGCCAACACTCCCTCCACGCCTCTGCCGAACACTGCCTTGAAGCCGTTTATCCGCGGCAAATCCAGCTTCCTGGCGCCGGCTTCCTCCACCACGGCCTCCGCAAGGGGATGCTCGCTTTTCTTCTCCAGAGACGCCGCGATCTGCACCAAAGTGTCCACTGACATATCATGCGCATAAACACCCACTTGCATGCATTTCAGCTTACCGGATGTAATGGTTCCTGTCTTGTCCATGACTACAGTATCGACATCTCTGGCCTGCTGCAGCGCCTCCCCGGACTTGATCAGGATGCCATGGCCTGCTCCCACGCCGGTGCCCACCATAATGGCCACCGGCGTGGCCAGCCCCAAAGCGCAGGGGCAGGATATCACCAGCACAGCGATGGCCGTGGAGATGGCAAACTCCGCCCCTGCCCCCGCAATCAGCCACACGGTCAATGTCACCAGCGCGATGCCGATCACCACCGGCACGAACACCCCGGCCACCTTGTCCGCCAACTGGGCGATGGGAGCCTTGCTGGCGCTGGCCTCCTCCACCAGGCGAATGATCTGGGACAGAGTGGTATCCTCCCCCACCCTGTCGGCCCGGCATTTCAGGAACCCGGCCTTGTTCACCGTGGCGGACACCACCTTGTCGCCTTCCCGCTTCTCCACGGGCACACTTTCTCCCGTGATGGCCGCTTCGTCCACGCTGGAATATCCCTCCAGCACCGTGCCGTCCACCGGCACCAGGCTCCCGGGCTTTACCAGGAAGATATCCCCGCTTCGCAGCTCCTCGGTGGGAACCTCCGTCTCCGTGCCGTCTTCCGCAAGCACTATGGCCGTCTTCGGCGACAGGTCCATAAGCTTTGTGATGGCCTCGCTGGTCTTGCCCTTGGAGCGGCTCTCCAGGTATTTCCCCACCGTAATCAAAGTCAGTATCATGCCCGCGGACTCGAAGTACAGGTCATGAGAGTACTGCTCCACCACCGCCATGTCCCCATGTCCCAGGCCGAAGCTGATCCTGTACATGGCAAAGACACCGTAGACTATGGCCGCCGAGGCCCCCAGGGCGATCAGGCTGTCCATGTTCGGGCTCAGATGCCCCAAGGTCCTGAAGCCCACCGAAAAAAACTTCCGGTTCATGTACACGATGGGCAATAACAGCAGAAACTGCGTCATGGCAAATGTGAGCGCATTCTCGTTCCCGTGGAAATAGCGATGTACGAAACCCGGGATGGGCAGGCCGAACCATTCGTTATACATATGGTACATGGCTACATACATCAATGGCAGCAGGAAGCCGATGGAGATGCCCAGCCGCCGTTTCATGGCCCTGGCCTCCCCCTTGGCCTTTTTCTCCACGCTGTCCCGGCCGGCCTCGCCTGCTTTGGAATACCGAGTAGTTCGCCCGGCTCCTTTCCCGGACTGTGTTCCGCAGGCCGCCCCGGCCACGCTCCCGGAGCACGCCCTCTCTCTGGCGTCTCCCACAATCGGCACCGCGCCGTAGCCCGCCTTTTCCACTGCTGCCACAATGTCCTCACCGCTTAGCTTCTCTGTATCGTAGCTAACCTCCATGGTCTCCGTCAGAAGATTTACCGAAGCTTTCTCCACTCCTGCCAGCTTGTTTACCGCCTTTTCCACATGGGAAGAGCAGGCCGAACAGGTCATACCGGAGATATGATATCTCTCTTTCATTGCTTATATCGCTCCTTTCCGCCCTTATACCCTGACGCTGTCGGCAGACCGCCCTCCCGCACCCGGTCCAATCTCCGCCCGGGCCCGCCTCCGCGCTGTCTGTCGAAAGCATCTCATTTGAGCTTTTTCATCAGCTCCACAGCCTCATCCACCACTGCCAGGTTCCCTTTCCGAACCTCCTCCACCACACAGGTCTCCATATGCTCCTGCAGGATCAGATAACCAAAAGACTGCAGCGCGCTCTCCACCGCCGCCACCTGGGTCAGCACCTCCCCGCAGTACCGGTTTTCGTCCAGCATCTTCCCGATACCGCTTAGCTGCCCCGCCATGCGGTTTAAGCGGTTCTTCAGCGCTTTCAGCTCCTTTTCCGCCCGGGGTGTGGTCTTTAAATGGCAATGACAGATCTCTCTGTCTTCTGCCGCTTCGTTCCCTCTCTGACTGTCCGTAGTATTTCCCTCTGCCATCTTTCTATCCTCCTGATTTAACTGCCCCCAAACGGCAAATTGTTCCGGCCTTTCCTTTCCGGCATCAGGCACAGAACGCAAAATACCCTATGGGGGTATCCATCCTTGCATATACAGGATATACCCCCACAGGGTATTTGTCAAGATCATTTTTAGAATCATCCAGGCCTCTCACGCAAAGGAACTCACTCAAAGGCCCTGCGCCGGAAAGGCAATTCCTGCCCTGCCGCCTCCTGGACCCGGAAAATTTCCTCTCCGAGCTTAACCTGCTCTCCCGCTGTCTCTTTCACGCCGGCTCCATACCGGCATCCCTCCACGCAGACTCTCACCTGGCAGGAAACTCCTTTCGCCTCCAGGCCCTGTCTGTCGAACTCAATCAGCGCTTTCCCTTTCCCCACGATCTCATTCTGCATGATCCTGGGCCGGTAATATCTGCCCATGAGTTCATCGCTTCCGTCCCCTACCTGGACATAGAGCTCAGCCCCAAACTCGGTCACCATCCGGAAAGCGTTCCCCATGGGAAAAAGCCTTACGACCTTTCCGCCCGCGGGGGCATATACGCAGTCGCAGTCCGGATCTATCACCACCATAGGGCGTTCCCCGTCCTGTCCCGCCGCCACCAGGCCGGACACCGGGCTGCCCACGGACCAATGCTCCCGTTCTTCCTCGTGATGGGCCTTTCCCCGCCGCAGTAAGCCTCTTCCCGATTTCGCCTGCTGCTCCTTTTCCTCGGCAGGCTCCTCCCCGGTTTCCATCTGTCCGTACATAGAGACCCTGCCCAGCATAAAGCCTACCACCATCGCCGTCATCAGCCACATTACGCTCAGCATTACCATCTCAAATCCATCCTTTCTGTCCCTGAAAGATCACCTTTTATTACCAAGTTTTCCATTTTCGAAAAAAATTATACGAAATTTGAAAAAACTGTTGACAACTGGTTCAAAGCAAGCTATACTCATAGTCGTATTCTGAATGAAAGTCATGGAACTCACATATTTTTGTAAGTCACTATTACTTTGATGATGATTTACAAAAATATGTGATTTTTTTGCCCGACGTTTAAGAATTACAAATTTTCATTATTTCATTACAAGGAGGTACCAAAATGAATAACGGTACAGTAAAATGGTTCAATGCACAGAAGGGTTACGGTTTCATCACAAATGATGCTACCGGCGAGGAAGTATTCGTACATTTCTCCGCAATCAATGCTGAGGGCTTCAAGTCCCTGGAGGAAGGTCAGAAAGTTACTTTCGACACCGAGTGTGATCCTCAGAACAGCAGCAAGATTCGCGCTACCAACGTTACCGTAGTAGGCTAATTGCTTCTATCGAACCAGACGACAAAAGCATCGGGGAAATTCCCGATGCTTTTTCTTTCTTGACATATACAAACACCCATCTCCCGCCCGGTTCATCTGGTGGAGAGGAACTCATATTCTCTCCTCGCCTGCTGGTCATCCGGATAATTTTTCAGATAGTTCTCCATCAATATACTGGCCTGCCGGTAATTCCCCAGGTGCTCATAGGCAACGATTTCATTAAAGGACAATGTCTGCATCATGGTGACGTTCTGCAGCTGCATGCCCGCCTGGAACGCAGCCAGAGCCTTTGCGTACTCTCCCTTTGTCATCTCACAGAGTCCCAACTGATTATAGATCTCCGCATTGCCCTCGTTCTTCTCCAGATAGCTGTTATAGACGCTGGAGGCGTAATTGTAATCCCCGGTGGCCTCATAGGCCTTGCCCAGGTACAGATAGCTCTCCACGCCGCCTTTCTCCCTGGCCTCCTCCAGATCCAGATAAGCTTTCTGGTAATCCCCCAGATAAAAGTAGATCCGGCCGCTGGCATACTTATCCATTTCCTTGCTTCCGGAGGCTAATGCCGCCTCCAGATATTTCCTGCCATCCTCGCTGTATCCAAAGTAATCCAGGACTTGATATATTTCAATCAATCTGTCGTAATTCGAGGCGTCCATGGAGATAACCTTATCAAAGTCCGCTTTTGCGCCCTCATAATTGCCCTGGACCAGCCTCACATTCCCCCGCAGAAAGTAGGCGTCCTCCTCGCCGGAGCGCAAAGCCAGCACCGCGTCATAAATGTCTTCCGCCTCGCTGTATCTCTCACTCTTGGTATAGGCTGCGGCCAGATAAAAATTCAGGTCAAAATCCACGTTCTGTACCAGACCGTCACTGCCGGCAAGGGCGGCTTCAAAACAGGCCGCCGCCTGCTCATAGTCCGTAAGCCCCATATACGCGATTCCTCTGGCCCTGTCCACCAGGCGGATATTCTCTCCCCCCTCCTCGGCCAGGTCCAGCTGCTCCAACG
Source organism: uncultured Acetatifactor sp. (assembly GCA_910584235.1). Classification (GTDB taxonomy): domain Bacteria; phylum Bacillota; class Clostridia; order Lachnospirales; family Lachnospiraceae; genus Acetatifactor. The sequence continues at coordinate 61,675 of CAJTZD010000009.1, read as the reverse complement.
CGCCCTGATAGTTCAGTTCACCGATCATCTGTACGGCGCTCTGAATTCTCTCGCCGCCGCTGCCGCAGCCCCCAAGAACCAGAGCAGCGGCCACAGGCAGCCACAGATATTTTTGCTTTCTCCCAATTCCTCTCAATCGCATCTTAATCCTCCTGATCCAGACGGGAAGTACAATGAGGGCATCTTGTAGCCTCCAGGGGGATCTCGCTGAGGCAGTAAGGACATTTTTTCGTAGTGGGCGCAGCCGGCACCTGAGACTCCTTTTTCTTCACCCGCTCTCCGATAGCGTTGATTCCTTTCACCAGACAGAAGATCACCAGGGCCGTAATCAGAAAATTGATGACCGCAGTGATAAAATTGCCGTAATTGAGCACGGGAGCATTCTCTCCGCTTCCCAGCGTCACTGTCAGATAACTGAAATCCGTACCGCCGAATATTCCAAGCAAAGGAGTCAGTATATCCGTGTTCAAGGAGGTTACGATGGAGGTGAACGCGCCTCCCACGATCACTCCCACTGCCATGTCCAGCACATTTCCTCTGGTGATAAATTTCCTGAATTCAGCGATAAAACCCTTTCCGACTTTTTTCATTGTCCTCTTCCTGCCTTTCCCGGAGGCGCGTATACCCATTGGCTCTCCGTATCCTGTGTTTTCTGATTTTATACTCTTCTTTGCATTCGTGATTTCTATTTCTGCCCCGGAATCCTGTCTCTTTCTCAGGACTCTTTTTCCATAGTAACATAAGATTTCCTTTGCCACAACCCATTTGTGTGCTTGCCCATTCAGAAAATTTGTTATATACTGGATTCAGTACAAGGAGGCAAAGCCATGACAAAACAAGACATATCGGAAATCAAAAAGCTGCTTACGCCGAAAAACTGTTCCATCACGCGCATATGCGGCTGCTATGTGGACGGCGAAAAGAATAAAAAGGCTCTCTTCGGCCAGGCCTTTCTGGCGCTGCCGGAGGAAGAGATGTTCAAATATTTTGAGATTCTGCGAAAGACTCTCTCCGGCACTTTGGGAAAAAACCTGTTGAACCTGGAATTTCCCCTCTCTGCCGAGTGGACAGGGCGCGCGGAGCCGGCTGACGAAACCATGGAGGATGCTTCTGCACCCGGGGGCGATGCGGAAAACGGAATCGCTCCGGGCGGCAATCCGGCCGCGGAGGCCTTGAACGCCCACGGACTTCTTCTAAAGCTGCGTGACAGCAAGCTCAAGGACGAGGCCCTGCTGGAAGCCTATTTTGACCGGATCATTGAAAACTACGAATACGTAGGCAATTATCTGATCCTGCTTGTACACGATGTCTACGATGTGCCCGGCCGGACTTTAGACGGCATAGACATGGAGGACGCTTCGGATGAAATCTACGAGTACATACTCTCCTGCATCTGCCCTGTGGAGCTGTCCAAGCCGGGGCTGAGCTACAATCCCCAGGAGAATGCTTTCCAGAACCGGATCAGGGACTGGGTGGTCTCCCTGCCGGATACGGGCTTTCTCTTCCCGGCTTTCAATGACAGAAGCGCTGACATCCACAGCCTCCTGTACTATTCCAAGAATCCGGAGGAGCTTCAGGAGGGTTTCGTGGACCAGCTCTTCGGCTGTCCCCTGCCTCTGTCCGCAGGCGACCAGAAAGAGACGTTTCAGACTTTGATTGAGGAAACCCTGGGGGAGGACTGCAGCATTGACATGGTAAAAGACATCCATGAACGGTTCACGGAACTGGCCCAGGAGAATAAAGAATCTCCGGAGCCCATGATTCTGGACAAAACCCAGGTCAAAACCATCCTGGCGGACAGCGGCGTGGCAAACGAGAAGCTGTCGGAATTTGACAGACACTATGACGAGACTGCCGGGGAGTCCACTTCCCTGCTTATGAACAATGTTATGGATACCCGCTCTTTTGAGGTAAAGACCCCTGATATCGTCATCAAGGTCAAGCCGGACCGCACGAACTTAATCGAGACCCGGCAGATAGACGGCAGGGAGTGCCTGGTTATCGAACTGGATGGCGGCGTGGTAGTCAACGGAATCACGGTACGGACAGGCGCAGGCCAGTAAAGTCGGTTTTACAGGAGAGATTATATGGAACATTCCCTGAAGCTTTTGGTCAATTATTTACAAAATATCCTCGATCAACCCGATACGGCTGTCCTCCGCCCGGAAGAGCTGTCCCCTGCCTATCGGGAATTGGGAGATAAAATGACGCTTTTGGCTGAGACGATTCATGATCTGAAGAATCAATTGCAGCAGAAAACCGAAGCCTTGGAGCTGGAGAATCAGGTTCTGATGGACAATATCCAGGCCATGGACGAGATTGGCTGGTCTCTGGAAGAGAGCAATCAGGAGCTTCGAAACAACCTGGCGCTGGTAAATGCACTCACCGACTACACCCATAACATGATTTTCGTCTATTCCGCGGATACCTGCCAGGAAGTACATGCCAATCAGCCCGCACGCTGGTTCCAGAAAGCCCATGCGCAGACCTCGGATTACCTGACCCGGATGCTGCTGGAAAAGCAGCCGGAAATCCAGCATCAGCTGGACCTCCACCAAAAAAGCCAGAAAATAGATGAAAAGCACACTGTGGAGGAAGTCCGTTCCGGGGAACCGTCCATACAGCCGGACTGGACGCCCGGGAAAATCGGAACGCTTTCGGGGTGTGGGCGGGAACGCTCCTCTTCCATGGAATGCTCTTCTTCCATGGAATGCTCCTCTTCCATGGAATGCTCTTCTTCCATGGAATGCTCCTCTTCCATGAGATGGGATATGGCGCTGAAAGACTCTGACGACACGGATATCTTTTACCAGGTAGAGTCTTTTCTCATACCCTGGTTCCACTCGGGCGCGGAGAATTCCCACGATGCCAGGAAACAGGCCATCGTCCACATCGTCATCGACGAGACGGAACGGCAGCGGCGGCAGAAAATGATCTACCGTTTTGCCTATGTAGATCCTCTGACCAACCTGAAGAACCGGCGCTATGCCATGGAGAAGATGGAGCAGTGGGTGGCGGAGGAGACCGCTTTCACCCTGTCCTTTATCGATGTGGACTATCTGAAATACTGCAACGATACTTTCGGCCACGAAGCGGGCGACAGCTATCTCGTGGAAGTTTCCAAGGCACTGCAGACTCTTGGCGGCGAAGTATGCCGGGTAGGCGGCGACGAGTTTTTCGTGCTCCAGACCGGGTCCGCACCGGCAGAACAGGACCGGAGACTGGGGGAACTACGCCGGCAGATGCTGGCAGACAAAAGCTGCGGATATCCCAAGTGTTTCAGCTATGCCACCACTTTGATCCCGGTCCGTTCCGACACTCCTCTGACCGCATATATCAGCGATACCGACACGAAAATGTACCAGTATAAGCAGAAATACAAGCTTCCCCTGTCCGATGTGGTTTACAGGGACGACCGGATCTAGTCCGTCCAAAACCGATACCCCTGCGGGCGGGCTTCCTGCCCTTGATTTGCATTAAAAAATTAACGTTTATTATTAAATAATTATTGAAATTTGTATAAAAATGTGATAATCTGTTTTTAACAATTATGGGCGGCACAAAAATATTTAGATTCGGGTCGGGGGTAATGTTATGAACAGATTGGAAAACCAACAGATTATCATGAAAAGGCGCTGCAAAAAACTGGGGAAATTTTTACGTGTATCATTTTGGGTGTATTTGATCTTGTCGCTTCTGGCGCTGATATGCTGGGGGATATGCGCATTTGCTGCGCCCGAATCCTCCTTTATGACAGAACAGATCGGAAGCGATGCCAGGGTTGGCTTTCATATCGGCGGCAGGGGATTATATTTGATGGTAATCAATACCAGCTTCCATATGGGTGACTATTCCTCCAAAACCCTGTTCGGTATCGTTTGGCTTATCTCATTCGGATACCAGGCATTGTTCGCGGCAATTTTATGGTGTCTGGCAACCGCTTTTCACGGTATCCAACTGGATGAGAGTCCTTTTACTCTGTCTTGCAGTCGCCTGGTCCGTTCTATCGGCATCCTGCTTCTATGCATTTTTTTCTGGAAAAATGTAATAGAAACCGCCATCCTTTTTATTTGGGGGCCTTCCACTGCACGCTCGTTGGTCAGCAGCCCGGAATTCGCATTCATTGGCGGAATCGTACTGTGTCTAAGCTATATGTTTGAATACGGCGTTGTCTTACAGCAGCAGTCTGACGAGACCTTATAGACACAAAACATCCTTAAGCAGATTCTATTCCGGTTTCGGGAGATTCCGGCAGGTAGCGGGGAACCGGACGGAACGGATGACATAAAAGCTTAAGACCACGCATAATAGATTGGTAAGGGCGCAGAAGCGCCCGGGGAGGTATAAGACATGGGATGCTTAGGAAATATTATCTGGTTTCTCTGCGGCGGATTGTGGCAGGGTTTGGGCTGGACGCTTGCGGGCGTGTTGTGGTGCGTTACCATCATAGGCATTCCCATCGGTACCCAATGCTTTAAATTCGCCTCCCTGGCATTCTTTCCTTTCGGAAAGGAAATCCGCTATGGCGGCGGTGCCATATCCTTGCTGGCAAACATTTTATGGCTGGTGCTGAGCGGGATTCCGCTGGCCATTGCCGCCACCGTAAACGGCATCCTCCTGTGCTGTACCGTCATCGGAATTCCTTTCGGACTGCAGTGCTTCAAGATCGCCAAGCTTGCTCTGATGCCATTTGGAGCCACGGTGGATTAGGCTTTCCTATGCTAACGGTCACCACAGCCAGGCTGCCAACTGTATCTGGATACAATAAGGCGGCAGAGAGCTTCTCCTGCCGCCCTGTGCTTGTTTCTATGACTTCGGCTTACCCATAGACTCGCCCCTCACTTTCCGCAACTCAAAGTGCCTGGCTTATACCGTTATCCCGGTATCGAGTGTGCTGCTCCACAAGCTTCCTCTGGTTCTTAGCGGCTCTCTGTTTTTAGGTTCTGCTATTCTTCGGCCGTCAAGGCTCCGGCATCCTCCGGCAATCTGTCGCTGTGCCACCAGGCATCGTACTCCCTTTCCTCTGAAAGCATCCTGTTGGATACATATTGAAAGCGCTCCCCATCCAGCGGGCGTATCACCGTTTCATGGGTGAATGCCCTGGACGTATCGTCATGGGGATATACCGCGTTGACGGTAAGCGTAATGGTTCCGTCTCCGTTCTCCCTCCAGCCTACCACCTCCGGATAGGGGATGTCCGGATACTCCGCCTCATGAAAGCCCCGGGGCCGGTACTTATATGCCGCCTGTTCCGGGCTGTATTCCGTCTTCCGGCGCAGGGTTTCCCGGTCTATGTCAAAAAATGCCGTGATGACAGACTCAAATTCCTCCTCGGGTATCCAATAGGCACTTTCCTCCCCCGGACTCCCCTCCGCCCCATAGGGGTGGGGCCGGCCCCGCAGGATGGGATAGAACCTGTCGAACACATCGTAAAAGTCCAGGTTCCCATACTCCTCCCCGCTCCAGCTACAGAGGAACACATTGTTCCGCTCATAGCCTACCGGCAGCAGATATTTCCTGTTCAGCTCCCTGCAGCTTTCCTCCAGGGGCAGCACGCGCAGGGCCGTATGCTCCGCTGTGGCGCTGAAAGTCATCACAAAGGTCTCCGGCAAAAGGCTCTTTCCCGCAAAAATCAGATAGCCCTCCGGGGTATATTCCCAAAAGTCCGCCGGGTAGCTCACCGTGCTCCTCTCCTGCAGGATTCCCTCCCTGTCGTATTGGTAGTAGCTCCTGACTACAGTCACATCGCCATCCCGGGTCTCCAGATCAAATATCCGCAGTCCCATCCCCATGACTGCCACAATCGTGAGCCTCCGGCTTTCTTTCTCCTCCACCGCCCTGACAAACTCCAGTACCTGCTCCGCCCCCGCCATGTCCACCTGGTTATCGCCGGAGGCGGCAGCGTAGCCGTTTTCACCAAGCCTGGCCACCATGCGCCCCATGGTCTCTATGCTTCCCAGAGTGCCGTCCCGGGCCGCCTGGGCACAAATGTCACGGCAGATTTCCGCTATGCGCTCTGCGTCCGTGCTTTCGTCCTGGCTGTCCTTGTCGTCCTCACCGGGAATTTCTGCCCCGCTGTCCTCACTCTCCAAGGTCACCGCTATGGTATCTTTTCCCCCTGCCAGCTCGTCATGCACCTCATTTTGTGCTCTGTCACCGCAGCCGGCCAGCAGAAACGCCATTATACTGATTCCCCAGAGCAAGCCGCACCTTTTTCCCATCCCATCCTCCTTCTGCGCCGGGCCATGCTTAAATAGTCCTGCCACTTACGATATCATAAGAATGTAACCTTTTTGTATCCACATAAGATTTCGCTGCCGGAGGAAATCAGGCCTTCTTTCGATATCAACGTGCTGCCGGGGAACCTCCCGGAAAACGCCATTGATGCCGCCAGGCAGACGGAAAAGAAATACCTGAGCGTCCACATCGCGCTGAACAAGGGCGTCATGAAGATAAAAATCGACAACAGCTTCTCCCCCTCGGACATCCGCCAGGAGAAGCGGGGAGACAGGCGGGAGACGAAAATCCTGGATCAAGTCAATATGAATGCTTTTCTTCATTATGAATGCTTTTTTCATTTCCAGGGGGCTTTGCCGGAAACCTCGGAGTATCTGAACGAAAACAGCCTCTTTCAGAGGAACGCATCCTAAGTCGGCTTATGGCTCATAAGTATAGCCCGGGATAGAGAGTTCCTTGTACAGCCTTGCCCTGGCATCCAAATCCCGAACGGCACGTTCCACTTCTTCTCCCCTCCCCAGGTCATACAGTCTCTCCAGCAAAGTGGCCAGCATTGCTTCACCGTTTGCTTTTCCTCTTGCCTCGCCACGCGCTTCCAGTTGATTGATATATTCACACATCATAATCTTCTTTCCTTTCTTTTTCTCTAAAAGCTTATTTGCCTGCTCCGTAAATCTGGTATCTCCTGTAACCGCTTCCATCATATCACACAGCGCTTCCATATGGACGATGGCCTGTCCTTTCCGCCTCACAAAGCTCCCCTCGTTCAGATAATCCGCCACGAATCCCATGTCGCTGGTGAAGCGGCTCCTGATTTCCAAAGAAAGATTTTGCATATGATAAACCATCAATTCATTATCGTCCACCTGTCTCAGCCTCTCCGGCGGCACCCCATTCCTCAGAAGCAGCGCATGGAGACTCCTGGGGATGCGGCTGGTCTTTCCCGTCCAGTCTATCACCACAGCAATCACCCCATACACCGGGACGCCGCTCTCCAACTGCTGTCTGTAGGAGCCGCCCTGATAGGATATTTTTCGCAGAATCTGCCGTTCCTCCAGTTCGGTCTCGTTCTCTATAATGTACTGGAGGACTATCGTCCCCTTTTCTGTCAGATACCTGCTGGCATCGCAGAATTGATTGTGCGCCCCGTTGCCCTTATAAAAGCTCTCCGTGGGCGCAGGCTGTGTGTCAGCCGGGTTCAGCTGCCTTTCGCCGTCATATACCAGCGTGTTGATGCAATCCGCGAACACATCGGCATAGGACATCAGAATCTTCTCTGTAACGTCTTTTTCCGCCATTTAATACCTCCCTTGTTCAGTTGTCGGGAGCCTCTCAAAAACTCCCGCCGGTCATTTTGAAATTGAAGCAGGAATTTTCCGAGTTGTACGAAGAATAGAAACGATTACAGAATAACCCTGGATGAAAATCTGCTTTACATTTATCCTACCATAAAGCAGCCTGTTTTTCAATTGTATTATTTTGGTAAAACTATTTTGTCCTATCGTGCAGTCATTCCCGTTTTGACACAAATCCCTATCAAATATGACAGGAAACGGCGCATCCGGGAAAAGACGCCTCCATTCAGAGCCTGGCCGCGGACGATCATGGCCGGGTATGCGTCTTCACCAGCGATGCGGGCATCTGGCTGTATGCCGCGGACGGAAAATTCCTGGGCAATGTGCTCTACAGCCCCTCGGGAAATACCCGGACGGGAAACGCACTCCGATAGAAGAAATCCAGGTAAAAGGCACGTTTTACGCCGATGACATGGTAAGCGTCATACAGAACCGCGTCCAAAATTTCGTGAGCGAGAACAGATAGGCGTACCTTTTCCGGTCAAACCCCTTGACAAAGCCTGTCGAAATGCAGTATATTTAGTTCGACATAGATTGACCGCATTGTTGGTCTGACATCTCCAGGCGATGAAATCGAAAGCTCAGGTATGGCGAAGCGGCTGTATCTGGGTTTTTCTTTTCTCCATGGCAATAAAGTCCTGCTTGATGCATGGATACCATTGTCTCGGGGAATCCATCCGCTTTGGGCATTCATGACCTGGGCATACATCTACGGAAGCGAGGAAAGGACATCATGACCTTACGAGAATTGCCAATCGGAAAATGGGCCACCATCCAGGCTGTGGGCGGCGAGGGCGCGCTGCGCCAGCACTTCCTGGACATGGGCGTCATTCCGGGCACGGATATATTGTTGATAAAATACGCCCCCCTGGGGGATCCCATGGAATTCATGATCCACGGCTATGAGCTGACCCTGCGGGTGGCCGATGCCGAGAAAATCACAATTGAAAATGTCCGGGACGATGCGCCGAAAGCGCCTGCGCCGGATTCCCAGACGGACAGAAAGCGAATCGAGCACCCGGGCCTGGGCGAGGGCGGCAAGTACCATGTAAAGGCTACGGAGAATCCCCTGCCGGACGACGCGCAGCTGACCTTTGCCCTGGCGGGGAACCAGAACTGCGGCAAGACCACCCTCTTCAACCAGCTCACAGGCTCCAACCAGCATGTGGGCAATTTCCCCGGCGTCACCGTGGACCGGAAAGACGGCTCCATCAAAGGCCACAGCAACACCCTGATCACAGACCTGCCGGGGATCTATTCCATGTCGCCCTACTCCAGCGAGGAGATCGTCACCAGGCAGTTCATCATGCGGGAGCATCCAAAGGGCATCATCAACATCGTGGACGCCTCTAATATAGAAAGGAACCTGTATCTGACCATGCAGCTGATGGAGCTGGACATTCCCATGGTGCTGGCCCTGAACATGATGGACGAGGTCAGGGGCAACGGGGGATCCATCCAGATCAACGAGATGGAGGATATGCTTGGCATTCCCGTAGTCCCCATCTCCGCGGCGAAGAACGAGGGCATAGACGAGCTGGTAAGCCATGCCCTGCATGTGGCAAAATACCAGGAGCGCCCCGGCAGGATTGATTTCTGCAAGGAAGACCAAAACGGCGGGGCCGTGCACAGATGCCTCCACGCCATCATGCACCTGATTGAGGACCATGCCAGGCGGGCTGAAATTCCCGTGCGCTTCGCCGCCGGCAAGCTCACCGAGGGCGATCCCCGCATTCTTGAGGCCCTGGGATTAGACCAGAACGAAAAGGAGATGCTGGAGCACATCATCTGCCAGATGGAGACAGAGAGCGGCATGGACCGGGCAGCGGCCATGGCAGACATGCGGTTCTCCTTTATCCGGGAGATTTGCGACGTCACCGTAGTCAAGCCTCGGGAGAGCAAGGAACATGCCAGGAGCGCGAAAGCCGATAGGGTATTGACGGGAAAGTACACTGCCATCCCCGCTTTCATCGGCATCATGGGCATCGTGTTCTGGCTGACTTTTAACGTTATCGGAGCCTGGCTCCAGGAGCTGATGGCCATGGGGGTGGATGCCCTGGCAAGTCTTGCGGATTCTGCCCTGAAAGCGGCCAATGTGAACCAAGTGCTCCAATCCCTGATCATAGACGGCATCTTTAACGGCGTAGGCAGCGTCTTAAGCTTTCTGCCCATTATCGTGACCCTGTTCTTCTTCCTTTCCCTGCTGGAAGACAGCGGCTACATTGCCAGGGTGGCCTTTGTCATGGACAAACTGCTGCGCAAGATCGGCCTGTCCGGACGAAGCATCGTGCCCATGCTCATCGGCTTCGGCTGCACGGTGCCCGGGGTGATGGCCACCAGGACGCTGCCCTCGGAGCGGGACAGGAAGATGACCATATTGCTGACGCCTTTCATGAGCTGCTCTGCAAAGCTGCCAATCTACGGCTTTTTTGCGGCGGCATTCTTTCCCGGGCGGGGCGCTCTGGTGATGATAGGATTGTATGTGCTGGGGATGGCGCTGGGGATTTTGATGGCTTTCCTCCTGAAAGGAACGGCTTTTAAGGGAGAGGCAGTGCCTTTCGTCATGGAGCTGCCCAATTACCGGCTCCCCGGGGCGAAGAACGTAGGGCGGCTCCTCTGGGATAAGGCCAAGGATTTCCTGCAGAGGGCCTTTTCCGTCATCTTCATCGCCACCATTGTCATCTGGTTTTTACAGACCTTTGACTTCCACTTAAACATCGTGGCGGACTCCCAGAACAGCATGCTGGCCGCGGCGGCGGGGTTTATCGCACCTGTGTTGAAGCCCCTGGGCTTCGGGGACTGGCGGATGTCTACTGCTCTGATTACGGGCTTCATGGCTAAGGAGAGTGTGGTTTCTACTTTGAACGTGCTGTTCGGAAACACAGAAACGCTATTGGCGGTTCTCACGCCCCTGGCCGCGGCAAGCCTTTTGGTGTTCTGTCTCCTCTACACCCCCTGCGTGGCCGCCATCGCCGCCGTCAAGCGGGAAATGGGCCGGAAATGGGCTGTGGGGGTGGTTGTGGGCCAGTGCGCCATTGCGTGGATTGCGGCATTTATCGTAAGGCTCGTCGGGCTGGCTTTCGGTTTCGGCTAAAAAGATGGAAAGAGTCCCAGAGCCTGCTACAGGCAATCGGTGAAAGCCCGAAATAAGCGCACTAACAAAAAAGGGAGCCTAAACTATGCGATTGACCAGAGACAAAGACTTTTACAAATCCTTTTTCCGATTGATGAGCGCCCTGATGCTCCAGCAGGCGGTGGTGCTCAGCGTGAACCTGGCGGACAATATCATGCTGGGCGGCTATTCGGAGACGGCGCTGTCCGGCGTGGCCGCGGTGAACCAGATTCAGTTCATTCTGCAGCAGCTGGTCTTCGGCGTCAGCAACGGTATGGTGGTACTGGCCAGCCAGTACTGGGGGCAGAAAAAAGCCGACCCTGTCCGCAGGCTCATGGCCATCGCTTTCCGGGCCGCCGTTGCCATTGCCGTACTGCTCTTCGCCCTGGTGAGCCTCTTCCCCCACGGGGCTGTGGGGATTTTTACGGCGGACGAAGCCATCATCAGGCAGGGCATGGACTATCTGTCCATCGTCAGATTCAGCTATCTGTTCTTTGCCGTGACCACGGTTCTTCTGGGTACTATGCGCATCGTGGAAAAGGTGAGCATTGCGCTGTATGTGTCCGTCATAGCCCTGATTCTGAACTGTTCCATCAACTATACCCTGATAGGGGGACGGTTCGGCTTCCCGGAGCTGGGCGTCCGGGGCGCCGCCATCGGAACCCTCACCGCCCGCATCGTGGAATGCCTTATCGTGGTTTTCTATGTGCTCTGCAGGGATAAAGTGCTGAGGCTGCGCCTCCGGGATTTCCTCCGGATAGACTCCGTGCTGGCAAAAGACTACATCCGCGTCAGCCTCCCGGTGGTGACCACAGGCTTTCTCTGGGGCTGCAACACAGCCCTGCAGACTGTCATCCTGGGGCATATGTCCTCCAGCGCCATCGCGGCCCACTCCATCTCCTCCACCATTTTCCTGTTCCTGAAAGTAATGTCCGTGGGAGCCTCCTCCGCTGCCGCCGTGCTGACGGGCAAGGCCGTGGGCACCGGCAACGTGCCCAAAGTCAAGGAGTACACCAGGACGTTCCAGGTGCTCTTCCTCTGTATCGGCATCCTGCTGGGGACGATTCTGTTCTTTATCCGCATCCCGCTGCTGAGCCTGTATACACTGGAGCCCCGGACCAGGGAACTGGCAAATGCCTTTATCCTGATCGAGTCCACGGTGCTGGTGGTGATGTCCTATCAGATGTGTATGAATACCGGCGTCATCTGCGGCGGCGGGGACACCCGGTATGTGATGATCATGGACCTGATTGTGATTTGGTGCATTGTAATTCCTCTGTCCTTTGCCAGCGCTTTCCTCTGGAACGCTTCTCCGGTGGTGGTTTTGCTGGTACTGAACGCGGACCAGTATCTGAAATGCATTCCGGCCGCTTTCTATGGGAACAGCTTCCGCTGGATCAGGCAGCTGACCCGGCCTGTGGAGCAGGATGAATCCTCGGTGGGGTGAATGCTTTATTTGCCTTTGGCGCTGGGCTATAATCCGGAGGAACAGCAGAAAGCCGAAACCATAACAGAAATACCGCAGGGCTCCTCAAAGGCGCCTTAAACCATGCCTTTGAGGAGCCCTGGCAGTGAATGCTTCGCGCAGCAACAGGCCAGACCGGATATTTCCTGCCGGCCAAAGACACTCCAAATTACATATCACATATCGTCATACAGCATCCTCTTAAACAGCGATGCCGCAAACAGCCCTTTCTATCTCGGTTTCTGTCTCAGTCCAGCCAGGAAGTGAAGAATCCGTATCCGCCCTCTACGTTGTAGAGCCCATAAGAGGACAGCCTGTCGATGGCTCCGTCCCTCCACAGATAGTAATCCGGAGACCATTCTGTAAAGGCCTCATCCAAATCCCCCAGAGGCGCTCCCGGCAGATAGAAGCGGAAATCCTCCCCCCGCTCCACTCCGAAAGCCTCCGAACCGATGTAGCGGACCTCATCCTGAATCCACACTTTGTCCCGTTCCGTCCCATAATTCAGCTCTGCAAGCCGCATGGAAAAGGAATATTCATCTATCTTCGTTATTTCGTCAAATCTTCCGGTGAATTCACAGTAATACCTTGTTCCCTGGGGATATTCTTCCGCCGCCATATTCTCATTGTCCGAATGGAAACCCTCGAAAGAGCCGTCCGGATGCAAGCTTAGTCTGGTGTACGAGGAGCTGGCGCCGCTGGCCATAATGAATTCCAAAGGCGGGGTATCCTCAGGCAGCCCCGAATCGAAAGCCCACCAGGCGTCCTCCTCCGGATAGCCCTCTCCATCCTCCTGACCGAACCTGACGGGATACAACGTCTGCAGTTTAGATGCCGGTCTGGGGCCTATCACCAGCTCCCCCTCCCAGGTGCTCAAAAGCACTGTGCCGTTTTTGAGAAATTCATTTGCCACCTCCGCAAAGGCACGCATCTTCCCGGTGGTCTGCAGGGCGGAAGCCAGTTCAAAATCCGCCTCCCAGAAATTTTCCTGTGTCTCCTGGCCGCCCGCCAAGGTGAACTGCTCGCAGGTGTAGCTGCCTATCCCCTGAGAAACATTGGGGTGATAGCGGACAAGGTAATCTTCCCCGCCGCTTTGGCACAGCAGAATCGTGTTCCATCCTACATGAGGCATCCCGGCCTCCTCGCTCCATAGTACCGTGCCGTCCTGTTTCAGGACTTCCAGGAGATAAAGTTCTCCCGCCAAAACCTCACGGACGCGGATGGTCTCCGCCTCCCCGTCCCGGTCCAGATCGGCGTCCTCCCAGACCACTGTCTCCGCAGACTGGCCGAACCCGGGCCCTCCCGGTTCTGCCTGTCCCGCCCCTGGCTGCCCGGACTCCCCGGCCCCGGACTTTCCAGGCGCTTCCTGTCCTCCGGTCTGTCCCGTCCCCATTTGCCCGAACCAGGACCGCATGTCAAAATACCCCTCCGGCAGGGCCTCCTCCCCCTCCGGAAATGCCTCGTTCCAGGAAGCCAGCCAATCGGCATCTGCCTCATAATATTCCCCGTCAATGACCAAGTAGGTATCCGCCAGGTTTCCCACTACATGGGCACTGCCGTCCTCCATGGTCAGGTAGAAGAAAGTGCTGCCTCCCTCCACGATTCCCTGCTCCTCCCGGTACGTTCCCTCACTCTGGTTCAGCAGTTTCACCATGGCGGCAATGTCGCTTTCCGACAGCCGCTTGTATTCCTTACCGGGAGACCTGGGCGTAACCACCAAATCCGCACTTTCCACCTCCCGGGCGGAAAACGTCTGCGCCCAGGCAAGGGTATCCCTGCGGTCAGAATCCCGGGCGGGATTGGTGAGAAAGCACACTGCCACCACAATGCAGACAACCGCCGCCAGCCCCACAATCCAAAACGTCGGCTTCCGGTAGTGCAGCACTGACTTTACCCGTGTCTTCACACCCGTTTCTCCAAAGGCCAGCGGACAGGCACAGATGCTCCGACGGCTGACGCTGCAGTCCAAAAGTGCCTGGGAATAGTCCGCCCGCTGCCCGTCATCAAGCCCCCTAATGGTCCTTTCGTCACAGGCCAGCTCAATATCCCGGCTCAGCAATCCATAGGCAAGCCACATCAGCGGATGGAACCAATATACGGACAACAGAGCATATCCCAGCGGCTTCCACCAGTGATCCTTTCTGCGGATATGCACCTGCTCATGCATCACCACATGCTCCAGATTCTTCCCCTCTATCCGGAAAGGGAGATAGATTTTTGGCCGCACCAGCCCCAGCACAAAGGGCGAGGCCACTCTCTCGCTCTGGAAGATATTGTCCTGCATGACCACCGCCGTGCCGACCAGCTTCCGCAGACGCAGATAGGTGAGCAGTGCATACAGGCCCATGGCCAGCCCGCCGAACAACCATATAACTGATAATGTATCTATGATATTCCATTTTTCTCCCCATGGGTCAAAACCGTCTGCTCCATATCTGCCGTCTGCGGAAAGCTCCCCTTTTCCGGACAAATCACTTCCCGCCCCGGCTTGGCCGTTCCCTGCCCCGGATATCTGCACCTCCCCTGAGGCATTCCCCGCCCCATTTCCCGGTGAAAGCCCCTCATTCCGGTTCCATCTTTCCTCCGCCAGCACCCCCCATGGCGCGGCCTGCCCCTCCGGAATCAGGCTGAACCTGCTCTCGATGGAAACAGGACACAACAGCCGCAATGCCACCATGCCCCAAAGCAGCATACGCACTGCCTTAGGCGCTCTCTTAAGAGCCACCCGCAGCACCGCCACGGTCAGCACCAGCCATCCCGCCGCCATGCTCCTGCTCATCACCTCCAGAAAAATATCTCTCATTGGCCCTCTCCTTTCCGGAAGCGGTCTATCATCCGCTGCACCTCATCAATTTCTTTTTCCGTCATCTTCCCATGCTTTGTAAAAGCCGCCACGAAAGCCGGGAGGGAACCGCCGAACTTCTTCTCCACCAGCTCGTCGATCTCCGCGGCCTGCACCTGGTCTTTGGTGACCAAAGCCGTAACCGTGCTGTCCTCATTCTTCAACACGCCCCGCTCCGAAAGCCGCTTGATCACCGTATATGTAGTGGTGGGCTTCCAGCCCAGCTGCTCCCGGCACAGCCGCACCAGTTCGCTGCTGCGCACCGGCTCATGCTCCCATAAAATCAGGCAGAAACGATATTCGCTCTCAAAAATCTTTGGAGTCTCCATAGCAAAAACCTCCCTCTAATGTGTTAGAGTACATTTTTACTCTAACACATTAGAGAAAAATTCGCAAGCACTTTTTCTAACATATTAGAGAGGGGTTTGCAAGCAAACACATTCCCTCCAAAGGTGCCCCCCTGAAGAATGCCCAAGCGAACAAAGTTCGCTTGGGCATTCTTCTGTGTGCAACTTAGAAGTTCTTAGGCAGCGTACTTTGCTGTCTTAGAACTTCTTTGCACACTACTCCCCGGCTAACAGCACCACGGGCGCAATCTTCCGGATTCGCAGGGACAACAGGCAGGCCAGCCCAAAGGCTGTGAGCACCAGCCCTGCCCCCGACAGGATAGTCCATCCCAGCGGAACGGTAAACGTACACTTCACAATGCCGATCCCGCCCAGGAACAGCGCCACCACCGGATTGATGATTACTGCGCTGACTGCAATGCCCACTGCGGTGGAAAGCAGCACCGCCGGCAGGAAACTGGCCGCGGTCTGGAGAACAAGCTGGCCTGTGGTAAAGCCAAGAGCTTTCAGGATACCGTAGTCCCGCTTCCTGCTGCCAATCGAAAGCCTTACCAGCAGATAAAGCACGAAAGCGATGACAGACACGCCAAGCACCAGGATTCCCACCACGATGGCCGCCATCAGGGACACATAGATCCCGGCTGAGCCCTCTATCACGGACGCTATATCGACGGTCATGTTCAAATCGCTGCCCAGCCGCTCCTCCATCCTCTCTCGGAAAGCCTTGTTGTCCGCCCCCGGTACCAGGTTGATATAGTAGCTCATGTCGTTGAACGCCCCCATACGCTCAAAGCCCTCCCGGGTCAGCAGGCAGTCCTTGCCCAGGTTGTTGGAAATCTGGGTGAGGCCGCAGATCAGGTAATCCACCTCTTTCCCCTCCACCGTCAGGGCAATCTCGTCCCCAATCTTCAGTCCCTGCTCTTTGGCATACTTAGCCCCGATGGCCACCTCGTTGTCATACTGAGGAAACCGTCCCTGATAGCATACATCCTGGTTATTCACCTGGGAAAAATCCTCCGCCATGGTAGCTATCAGGGCACTCCCGCCCACATGACACACCTCCGTGGAACTGTACAGATAAATCTTTTCTACGCAGACCTCTTCCTCCGCAGCCTGCAAAAGCGCCGCCTCCGCCCCGGGGTTCACATTTATGCAGGCCTCCGCCGTCTCCCCCACAATCAGGTTGATAAAGGGTGTCATGTCCACAATGACATTCTCCACCATCAGCACCGAGAACACCACCACCAGCGAAAGCATCAGCATGGTAATGCCCACCGTGACGTTCTGCTTCATCCCGGAAAGGCAGGTCTTCAGCGCAAGGGCCAGCTGCAGCGGTGCCCGCGTCCCCTCCAGTTCCACATGATTGCGCTTGAAGCTATGGGTCAGAACGCCCTGCCGCAGGGCCACGATGGGCTCAATTTTTCGTATCCTGCGGGAGGAAAGCCACACGGCCAGGGCCACAAATCCCCCGCAGGCAGCAAATGTCATCACACAGAGCAGAGGCTGGAACCGCATCTCATAAGGAATCCCTGTCTGGGCAATCATCATCCGGTTCACAGATGGGAACAGGCAGTAAGAAAGGCCAATACCCGCTGCCGCAGTCGCCACCGCCACCCCCAGGAACTGTACCAGTAGCCCTGCCACGATCTGGCCGCTTTTGTATCCAATGGCTTTCATTGCTCCCAGATTCTTCATGTTCTCCTGGATATAGTTGATGACATTGGAGGAAATCACCACCATCGCAATCAATGCCACAAAAAATGCCATGGCGTTTACCACGCTGGAGCATATCATCTGGGAAATATACCGGGAGGTGGAAACCAGTTCATAGGAATTGCTCAGCAGCCGGCTCGTTGGATAAGCGGCAGAGACCTTATTTTTCAGCGCGGCCTCGAAATCCTCGCTCTGCTCCTTATCCCGGATCCGCACCGAGACAAGGGTGGATGCCGGCGCGTAGCCCGACTCCTCCAGCTCCTCATATTTGTCCGCCGTAAGCAACAGGGCGCTCATGCTGCAGTTGTGGGAGCCTGCCATGGCACTGTTCAAGAATCCGCAGACCTGATACTGCATCACATGGTTGCCGATACTGATGTCCATGGTATCGCCGACAGAAATCTTCCCGTCAGCCCCATAGAGCATGGGAAGATAGATGCCGCTCTTACCTGCTCCCTCCTCCACAATTTCCATCCTGCCCACCGGACGGCTTAAGGCCGTCTCCTTTTCCAGTATCACGAACTCCGTGTTGACCTCGCCCCCGTTATAGGCAAAGCTGCCTACCATGGACAGCGCATCCTCGCAGGAAAATTCCGTTACATCACCGTCTTCTTCCAATGTCCGCGTCAGGAAGTCCAGAAGCTCCTCCCCTCTGCCGTCTATGGCCAGGGTCACATGACCGTCATGGAGCCTGTCGTGGCAGCGGTCAAAATTGCGCTTGTAGTCATGCGTCAGCATCAGCCCCAGGTTCAGCATGGCGGATGCCAGTAAAATCAATGCTATAATGGCAATGGTCTGGCCCTTTGCCCTGCGCAGGTTAGCTGCCGCTATCAGTAAACTTTTTCTCATATCCATATCTCCTATTCAATTGCCATCATTGGCAATTTTTGCCATCATTGGCAATTTTTGCCGTCATCGGCAATTTGTTTCGTATCAGCCCCTGCCACATCCATGACAGAGGAATTCCGGCCGCCAAGTACATTCGTCCGTAATTTCTATAGGGTGCATATGGGCAGATGCTGTATTCCAGTTCCGCATCTGCATGCTGTATTACCATCCCATCTCTTCCAGGAACGAGGACAGCCTCTCATGCCGCGCCCGGTCGCCGGATACATATCTGCCCAAATCGCACTCCCCCAGGATGCTGCCGTCCTTTAGGTACAGGATGCGGTTGCCCCGTCTGGCAGAGCGCATGTCGTGGGTCACCATGACCACGCTTTGGCCCTGTTCATTGAAGCGGCTCAAGGTGTCCAGCACGTCCAGGCCGGTCTTGGAATTCAGCGCCCCCGTAGGCTCGTCGGCAAAAAGGATCCGGGGCGAATTGATGAGAGCCCTGACAATGCCCACCCTCTGTGCCTCGCCTCCCGAGAGCTGGGCGGGGAACTTTTTCCAGTCCCTCTCCGGGATGTCCACTGCCTGGAACAGCTCCCTTGCCCGCTGCACCAGCGCCTTTTTGTCCCGGTTCACCAGAAGCCCTGCCGCCAGCACATTGTCCATGACGCTCATGCCGTCTATCAGGTAAATCTGCTGGAACACGAAGCCGCAGGAATCCCTCCTGAACACTGCAAGTCTGTCGGAACTATAATCAGATATCATCTCCTCCCCGAACCTGATGATGCCTAAGGTAGGCGTATCCATCCCTGACAAGGCGTATAAAAGCGTGGACTTCCCGGCGCCGCTGGCCCCCATGATGACAGTGAAGTCCCCCTCGTAAAGCTTTAAGTCTATGTTCTTCAGTACATGCTGCAAAGTGCCGCCAGTTGAAAAAGATTTGCTCAGGCCCTCTGTCTCCAGTAGGATTTTCTTCATGAATTCATGTCCTCCGTTTCTGTGCCGCTCTTATTCCGTTCGTATCGCCCGCGGCTTTTATGGGTTCTATTTTCTTATTTTAAACCTTAAATGTCTTTACTGAAACCTTAAATAAGTCTTAAATCTGCCCTGATTCTGCTTTCCTTTCCATCGGGAAAATGGTACAATAGGAAGTGCAGAACCATACGACTACCATGAAAGGAATCGGGATTATAGTATTGGCACAGTTGAAAACCTATACAGAAGAGGATTATTACAGTCTGCCGGAGAACGTGCGGGCAGAATTGATTGACGGGCAGTTTTACTATATGGCTGCGCCCAGCAGGATTCACCAGGAAATACTAAATTCTGTTAATAATGCAATTTATAATTACATCCGCTCTAAAAAGGGGAATTGCAAAGTCTACCCTGCCCCCTTTGCCGTCAAGCTGTTCGCGGACAACGACAAGTTTATAGTCGAGCCGGACATAAGCGTAATCTGCGACCCGAACAAGCTGACTGACCGGGGATGTACCGGAGCGCCCGACTGGATCATAGAAATCATTTCCCCCGGCACCGCCGGCTATGACTATATCCGCAAATTAGGACTCTACGCAGATGCCGGGGTAAGGGAGTATTGGATTGTAGACCCTATGGAAAAATCTGTTTATGTATATTTTCTGGAACGGGACAGATTCAAGGTCAAATCTTATACGTTCCAGGACAAAGTAAAGGCAGGCATCTATGATGATTTGTGGATCGACTTCAAAGAGTTCGCCGGGCTCATGAATCCATAGAATACCAGCCATAAAAACAGCACCCCTGCTCCAACAAAGCAAGAGTGCTATTTTTTATTTTGAGCCTTATTTACCCGTATCTTCTGTCCCACTTCACTTACTCAGGCTCCGTGTCCCGACCATCTCCTCGTCCGCCCCAGGGTTCTCCACAGTTTCGTTCATCCATGCTTCCCTGGCCACTTCCGATGCCGCGCCCCTACCCCTTTCTCTTTCGCGACAGCATCAGAAGAATCAAAGCGATAGAATTACTCAGAAACCCCAACGATAACGCCATCTGGTTATCTCCCTGTCTGAAAATACTGAAAGCGAAACAGACAAGCGCTATGACGGCAAACAGGATTCCGATGAAATATATGATGCGTTTTTTACTCATGCTCATGCCCATGCCCTCCGTTCTTACCGTTTCGCAGCACTAGCCAACGTCCCAGAAGGAAAACGCCTATGAGCATTTGCGGAATGGATATGCCCAGCATAAGTCCCGAAAGGAAATCCTGAATATCCGTGCCTCCAAACATTTGGGAAAGCGCAAGCTGGACGCTGCCCATAAGAAGCAGGAAGAAACCAATCAACAATATTTTCATATTTCTCAGGTTTTGGATCTCTTTCAACATTTCAACTATCTGCTCATTATCGTAAGTATGGATGCTTTTTTCATTTTCTTCGCCGTTCATCAGTTCGGCCAGCGTTGTGTTTAATTCTTTGCACAGTAATTCAATGACGGAATAATCCGGCATGCACTTTCCGGTTTCCCATTTTGAAATGGTTTTATTTGAGACGCCTAAGCGTTCCGCCAGCTGCTCCTGTGTGAGATTCTGCTCCTTGCGTTTCTTCGTAATAAATTTCCCTGTGGCGATATTGTCCATAGATGGATTCCTCCCCTTATTTTTGTCAGCAGCATAGCATTTTCCCCTGGACAATCACACCCCCTGTAAAGCGAATATAGGTGGAATCGCGTTTTTTGTGCCCTCATGAGCCGCTAAGGCGGACCGCTACTGTCACCCGCAGTCCTTTCTCCCCATTTTCCACCAGAAGTTCCCCTCCCATCTCCCGTAGAAAATAATCGGAGATATACAGTCCCAGTCCCGCACCCTCCTTGTTTCCGGCATTGCTGCCGCGCCTGAACTTCTCCTTTAAAAGGGGCAGTTCCTCCGGGTCTACGCCTCCGCCGCAGTCCTCAATGCACACCGCCAGAAAGCGGTTTTCCCTCCTCATGGTCACATAGATCTTCCCCTCCAAGGAGGAAGCTTTTCCGGAGTCCCCTCCGGACGCCCTTTCGGGCTCCGCACAAGGCTCCCCCCGCAGTCCCGCTCCCCTCTGGCATGAACCACGGTCTGCCCCGCTTTCTTGAATTGCAGCGTTTCCGTCAAGGGTATTTCCTCCGCGAAATGCGCCTCTTCCATATTTATAGGCGTTGGCAAAGATATTATCGAATACCTGCTGGAGACGAAGCCTGTCTCCATACAGCAGGCACTCCGGAATGGGCGGTATCTTGGCCCAGCCGAAGTAGTCCGCGCTCTCAAGCATCTCCGCCAGTTCCCGGCTCTCCATGTCCACGGGCGCCACGGTAAGCTGCTCCAGCTCCTCCAGCGTAGCCGTGAAGAGATTGTTCACCAGTGTGTCTATCTGGTCTGCCTTGCGGATGATCTGCCCATAATTTCCCTTTATCCTGTCATTTTCCGCCAGAGCCGCCCCCACCTCGGAGGCCGCCTTAATGCTGGCCACCGGCGTCCTGATGTCATGGGAAAGCTTGGCCACCAGCTCCTTTTTCTCGGCATTGGCCTTTGCCTCGGCCAGCCGGGCTTTCTTCAGTTCATCCCGCATGATGTCGAAGCTCTCCGTAAAGGCCCCGAACAGGTTCCCCCTGTCCATAGCAAGGGGGATGTCCAGGTTGCCGCCTGCCACCCTGCGGGCGAAATCCTTTAGCCGCCGAAAAGGCCTGACCACGATACGGTCCAGATATATCCCGTATCCGATGCAGACGCTCCATTGCACCAGCATCAAGGCCATGACGGCCAAAAGCACGGTCTGCTGACGGGACTTAAGAAACTCGGCGCTGTCATTGGATAAGATAAGCTTTCCCACCACAAGCCCGCCGCTTTCTACGTCCAGAATCGTGTCCCTGTGCACCACCGCCGCATTGATGCTTTCACTTAAACCTGTATCCGTCCGGTAAAGTACTTCCCCCGTATCGTCCAGCACCACATAGGCCAGCCCTGTCCGGTTCTCATGGCTCTCCAGTCTGTCCCAGTCAGCCTCCACAGACTGCAGCACCTCGTTGACTGCCACCGCGTCCTGGACGCTGTCTGTATCCTGCAGCGCAAAGCCAAAGAGCAATATGGTCTCCACTGCAGCAACGATTAACTGAATGATTATAAAATAACGTTTTTTCATTTACATTCTCTTTCTGACATGCCCCGCACGGATCCGGCATAGCCCTTGGCAGCTTGCACCCATGCGCCTGTATCAGAACCATACGGAAAGCAGGAGACGTCAGACTTTCTGTGATGCTCCGCAGAACCTGTATCCCTCTCCCCATACCGTAAGGATATATTCCGGATTCCCCGGCTCCCGCTCAATGGCCTCCCGCAGCCGCCTGATATGGACATTGAGGGTACCGTCCCCGGTAAATTTATCCTCCCAGACCTCCCGGAACAGCTCCTGTTTCGCCACTACCCTGTCCTCGTTTTGCACCAAATAGCACAGCAGCCGAAACTCCAGGGCGGTAAGCTTCACAGGCTTTCCCTCCACCAGTACCTGCCTGGCGGCGAAATCAATTTCCAGTCTGCCGCAGCGGTATTTTCCTTTTTCCCGGTCAGGGGACTCCTCCTGCCGTCCGTAGCGCTTCAGCACGGCCTGTACCTTGGCCAGCAGCACGCCCAGAGAATAGGGCTTCTGGATGTAATCGTCCCCGCCGATATGCAGCGCCATGATTTTGTCGTCATCGCTGCTGCGGGCGGAGATAAAAAGAATCGGAACCTCTGTCCTCTCCCGCAGCTCCCTGCACAGCGCAAAACCGCTGCCATCCTCCAGGTTGATGTCCAGCAGCAGAAGCTGTGCCGTATCGGTCTCAAAGAACCTGCGGCAGTCCGAGACGCTGTAGGCCACCGCCGTACTGACACCGAAGAGATTGAAATACTCCACGGTGCTGTCCGCAAGGAGCTTTTCGTCATCTACAATCAGGCAGTCATATCCCATCCTGTTCCTCCCTGTTATCCGTCATCTCTCATCCCTTTTTGCCGCTTCTTGTACCGCACACCAGTAAAACCTGCCTCAAATCCCCACGGCAGACCTCCCACACGCCGGCAAGATACCTTTGCTCATTTTTCCACTGTTAATCCCCGCAGTCTGCAGTACAAAATGCCCCCCGCGCGGCCATGGGACAATAGCTTCCCCGCGCAAATAGTCTCCGGCCCGCTGCCAGTCCCTCAGCCCCCTTAGGAATCTGTACTGACGGTCATTAAAATTTGCCAAGCAACCCGACTCACAAGCGTCAGGTGCTATAAACTGGTGGCAGACTTTATCGCTCGTGAGTATGTCATAAAGCCAGACAATGCCGCACCATCTCCCCGATCACCTCAGCCATCCGGGCAAAGCCCAGATCATTGGGATGGCACCCGTCCACGGTACAGTCATACCGTCTGTTCCCCGAAAAGAGCTGAAAGCCGTCCACGAAATACACTTTTCTGTCGCCGCCCCGCAAAGCTTCGATATAGGTCTGATATACCACGTCCCTGCGCCTTACATCCATATCGTTCCACAGCCTGATGTCCGGTTTCGACACAAAGATTACCGGCGTATCCGGATTGGTCTGCCGGTATCTTTGAAAAAGCGCGGCATGAGTATGCTCCAGGTGCTCTCTGTCCGGCGCGTTGTGGTCATAGTCGCAGACAAATACGCTGGCCGGAAGCCCCGCCAGATATTCCGCCATCTCAGGCTCCCCCCTTGCGCTTCCCGAAAAGCCCAGGCATAAGAAATCCGTATTGTTCTCCCTGGCAATTGCCGTCGGGTAATGGTTTCCGGGCCTGGAAGCGCAACCTCCCTGGGTAATGGACGACCCATAGTACAGAACCGGCTTCCCCGGGCGGTACTTTCTCCCATGCTCTGCTTTTGCGTTTTCGTCCAGGCCGATATATAACTCCGCTACGCCGCTGTAGAGGGGAAGATGAATGGTTATCTCCCGCATCTTTGCCTCCGCCGTGTACAGCACGGACTCATAGTCCTCCGGACTGTCCACAGGCGGCACGAAAGTCCCCTGAAAGACGTCCGAAACGCCGTCATACACATATAAATCCAGTCCGTGGGAGTCGGTAAGGGGCATGTGGGGCATGAAGCAATGCCCTGTAAGCTTTGCCTTTACCGCCACATAGGGGGAATCCGTCCGAAAGCGGATGCGCCCTCCTGCCGTATGGCTGCATAACCCCGCGACCCCCTCGTTCACCCGCTCGGCTACCTCCATGGGAAGACGCCTGTACTGTCCTGTCTCCTTTGGCCGGTACAGTCCATAAATGTCAAATGGCTCCTCCAGAGCGTTTCGGTACTGCAGCCCTTTGATGTCCAGTTTTGACTGCACCGCCAGATTCCTGTCGATCTCACTGATCTTCATATCCGCACCTCCTGCCCGCTCGTCTGCCTTTTCTTACGGCTCCTTTTCCCTGCGGGTTTTGATACTTTATCATACAACAATGCGGCTGCCAATACAAGAAAAATAAATTTGCGAACTCCAAGTATCGCAAAATGCTATCTTCAACCGGGAAAACGGAAAACGTGAACCAAGTAAAATCTGCCACCGGTTCCTGATGCTTTCCGCTCGTGAGTCGGGTAACAATGGAAGAAAAGCATTCCATAGCAGACTTTAGTGACCGTCAGTATAAGCTATGGGGAATCGACCTCTGTGAGATGAACTCTGACAGCCGTCATCATCGGACTGAACTTCCCCAAAAGTCCGTCAGGCAGGGATATTCAATCCTGACCTCAATAGCGATACTTCCTCCGCTTCCCGACCAGGAACAGCGCCGTCACCAAAGCCGCCACCATTTCCGCCGCCACGATGGAGAACCAGATGCCGTCCAGCCCCCATATCAGAGGGAAAATCAGCACCGCCGCCACCTGAAACACCAGCGTCCGCAGGAACGATATCAGCGCCGACACCAGGCCGTTCCCAAGGGCCGTGAAAAAGGATGAGCCAAAGATGGCCACCCCCGCGAACAGGAACGAAAAGGAATACACCAAAAAGCCCCGCAGGGTCATAGCCAGCAGTTCCTGGTCATAGCCTACGAAAATCAGGGCCAAAGGTCTGGCCAGGCTCTCCGCAAGGGCCACCATGCCCACGGAGAAGACGCCAATCAGCACCAGGCTCTTTTTCAGCAGACCTTTCAGCTCCTCCTGGTTCCCGGCACCGTAGTGATAGCCTGTGACCGGTGCCACACCCACGGAATAGCCGATGAATGCCGCCAGAAATATCATGTTTACGTACATCAATACACCATAAGCCGCCACACCGTCCTCCCCGGCATATTTCATCAGCTGGCCGTTATACAGCATGCCCACCACGGACATGGAGATATTGGACATCAGCTCGGAGGAGCCGTTGGTGCAGGCTTTCACCAGCGCCATCCCGTCGAATTTTGTTTTGGTGAGCCGCAGCAGGCTGGAATTGGGACGGCCAAAATAAATCAGCGGGACGATGCCGCCGATGGACTGGCTGATGGCCGTAGCCGCAGCCGCGCCTACAAGCCCCCAGCGCAGCACCCCCACGAACAGAGCGTCCAGCGCCATATTGGCCACTCCTGCCGCCACCGTGACGGCCAGTCCCAGCTTCGGCTTCTCTGCCGTGATGAAGAAACTCTGGAACTCATACTGCAGAATCAATGCCGGGAGCACTGCCAGGATGATGCGCCCATACACCACGCAGTTGTCCAGCATCTCCCCTTCCGCTCCCAGCCATGCCGCCACCGAGCGGAGCACCAGGATGCCCAGCAGACCGATTACGGTGCCGCAGATGGCCGAAACATAGATAAACAGCGAGAATAGCCTCTGGGCTCTTTCCTTATCCCCTGCCCCCATGGTGATGGCAATAAGGGCGCTGCCGCCGGTGCCGAACATGAAGCCCACCGTGCCCAGAATCATCAGGAACGGCATGATGAAATTCACTGCGGCGAAAGGCGTCTTACCCACGAAATTCGACACGAAGAAGCCGTCCACCACGCCATAAATGGAAGTAAATATCATCATGATGATGGACGGAAAGGTAAACCGCAGCAACTTGTTATAATTAAATTTATCCGACAACTGAATCTTCGTTTGTTTGTTCTTCATTGATGCACCTCCATGCCTGTCTTCGACAGACATCTAAATTCATTTCATGCTATTTCCTAATCTTAGTCCGCTTAACGCCTGTTTCTTCTGCAGGGTTCTTTTTCCGAATCCTGTATTCTTCAAGCCGGACTTTCCTCACAGATCCTTGATTTTCCCTTTCAGCGCCACCAGGTACCTCTCTGTCAGTTCCAGATACCACTCCAGTTCCTCCCTGGGCCAGGATGCCAGAATGCCGTTCTCAATCTCGATCAGCTTTACCACCGTGCGCTCCGCCGTCCTTTTCCCTTCCTCCGTCAGGCACGCCCTCTTCTTTTTGCCGTCCATCCCTTCCAGGTAGACGATTCCCTCTTCCTCCAGCTTCCGCAGGGCGGAATTGATGGTCTGCTTGCTGATTCCTGACAGTCTGCAGATCTCCCCCAGAGGGCAATCTCCCCCTTTGTCGCAGAGTATATACATGATCTGCATAATGCTGTCGGACATGCCCATCTTCAGAGCCGCCTCATGGTACGCCGCGTCCGTCTCGCTCACCAGATGGTTGAACCTCCTCATCCCCTCGCTTGTTATCCGTTCCATGCCGCATTTCCTCCCCTCTGTCTGCGCACCCACCTTTCGGACATATGAAAGCCTCCTCCACATCTGTCCCCAATTCCGGTTCCAGCTATGGCTGCAGCTTCATCTTGCCCCATGTCCGAAATCGTACTATTTTCCGAATGCAATCCCATTTTAGTACGATTTCATACAAAAATCAAGAAGAAATTTTAGATTCCTCAGATTTGTGGCAGCCCGCTTCTCACCACGCAAAACAGAGGATTCCGACCTCCGGCGAAATCCTCTGTCATGATCTTTTATCTGTTATCCATCCTGCCGCCATCTATCCGTTCGCGTCCGGCCGCTTACCCTGTCCCCGACAGCCTGCCGATTAACAGGCCTTACATAAAATAGACGAAATATCAGAAAAGCATCTCCATCAGCGCCTGGGGATTCCCGTCCGCCGAGAATACATCAATGCCTTCTATGTCCCCAGCCCTGTCAGAAAAGGCCGGAAACAGGAACCCCTTTTGGGTCTCCCCGGCCTCATAGTCCCCGGTCACAGGGCAGATGGCACAGATCAGGAAATTGTATACCTCCTCCGACTCCCTCTGCTGCACCTTGTCGCTGCCTTTCAACGGTATGTCATAATTTCCATGGAAGAGAAAAATGCCATAGGGGAATCCCGGCTGATACCGCTCCCCAATGTATTCATACAGGTTCAAAAGCAGCGCGTCGTTCTTCAGCTCACACTCCCGCAGCGCCATCAGAATCTGCCAGACGCCCCCGGGTCTTTTGCTCTCCGGGCGGAAGCGGAAACCCACTAGCTGCCTGTTGGTCTCCGAAAAAGGCACTGCCTTGGCAAGCCGCAGGTTCTTCGTCTTATCCGCCCCGGACAGCTTCTGGAAATGGGTATTGAACGTGCCGTCCACATAGCCCTCCTCGTCCATATACCCGCCGGCGATCCGGCCGAAACAGTTCCTTGCAATGGTCATCCTCCTGGTAAGCTCCAGCATGTCTTCCCGATTTATCTCCATAATCAGCCTCCGATTCCTGTTTGTTTTCTATGCAACTATTGTACAGCCCTGTTTTATCATATGTCAACCATGGCTTCTTCCGTTCCCGGACCGTCCACCTGTTCGCATGAATAGAGGCTGTCGTGTAAATACGACAGCCTCTGTCATTCTAAAGTCTCGGAAACTCTTTCTATTACGCCGTCTGCTCTCCGCCATGCCCCTCAAACTGGGCATTGTACAGCTCTGCATAAAATCCTCCCTTTGCCAGCAACTCCTCATGATTTCCCTGCTCCACGATATCCCCGTCTTTCATCACCAAAATCACGTCCGCGTCCCGGATGGTGGAGAGCCTGTGGGCAATGACAAAGCTGGTCCGTCCCTTCATCAGATTGTTCATGGCTTTCTGAATCCGGATCTCTGTCCGGGTGTCCACGGAGCTGGTGGCCTCGTCCAGAATCATTATGGGATTGTCCGCCAGAATGGCTCTGGCAATGGTGAGCAGCTGTTTTTGTCCCTGGGACACATTGGAGGCGTCCTCGCTCAGTTCCATCTGGTACCCGCCGGGAAGCGTCTGGATGAACCGGTGGACATGGGCTGCTTTCGCCGCGGCAATTACCTCCTCGTCCGTGGCGTCCAGCTTTCCGTAGCGGATGTTCTCCATGATGGTTCCATGGAAGAGCCAGGTATCCTGCAGCACCATGCCGAAGCTCTCCCGCAGCTCGCTGCGGTTAAAGTCTCTGACGTCCTGGCCGTCCACCCGGATGGCGCCGCTGTTTACGTCATAGAAGCGCATGAGCAGCTTTACCATGGTAGTCTTGCCGGCGCCGGTAGGACCCACGATGGCCACCATCTGTCCCGGCTCCACGTTGCAGCTGAAATCGTGGATGACGATTTTGTCCGGCTGGTAGCCGAACTTCACATGATCAAAGCACACGCTCCCCTTTGTCCCGGCTCCGCCGCTGACAGCCGCCGCAGCCGCGCGAGCCGCCGTCACGTCCTCCTCCGGCTCCTCCAGGAACTCAAACACCCGCTCCGCAGCAGCCGCAGTGGACTGGAACATATTGGAGACCTGAGCCACCTGGGTGATTGGCTGGGTGAAGTTCTTCACATACTGGATAAAGGCCTGGATCTCGCCCACCTCAATAACGCCCTTGATGGCCAGCATGCTGCCGCTGACAGCCACCGCCACATAGCCCAGGTTCCCTACAAAGGTCATGATGGGCTGCATCATGCCGGACAGGAACTGGGACTTCCAGGCGCTCTGGTAGAGGATCCGGTTGGTCTCGCCAAATTCGGCCAGGCTGGCCTCCTCTCTGTTAAAAGCCTTGACGATATTCTGCCCGCTGTACACCTCTTCGATCTGCCCGTTGATCTTGCCCAGATAATTCTGCTGGGCAACAAAATATTTCTGGGAATGCTTCATCACCACTCCGATGAGCCCCCCTGACACCGGCAGGATCACCAGCGCGATCAGAGTCATCAAAGGGCTGATGGAGAGCATCATGACCAGGATTCCCACAATGGTAGCCAGGGAAGTGATCAGGGTCGTGACGCTCTGGCCCAGGCTCTGGCCCAGGGTATCCACGTCATTGGTAATCCGGGACAGCACCTCTCCCACCGTCCTGGACTCAAAGTAAGCCATGGGCATCCGATTGATTTTCTCCGAAATCTCTTTCCGGTACCGGTAGCAGAGCTTCTGGGAAATCTCCGTCATCACGATTCCCTGCAAAAAGTTAAACAGCGCGCTGAGCCCGTACAGCCCCAAAAGGAACAGCAGAATCTCGCCGATCCGTCCGAAGTTGATACCACCCGTTCCCGCGAACCTGGCCAGCATGCCGTTGAACAGCTCCGTGGTGGCCTTGGCCAGCACCTTGGGGCCGATAATGTTGAACACTGTGCTGATGGCTGCAAAGATCATGACTACAACCAGCGCCACCCGGTACTTCCCCAAAGACCGCATCAGCTTCTTGAACGTCCCTTTGAAGTCTTTCGCTTTTTCTCCCGGCATCATGCCGCCCCTGGGACCGTGGGGTCTTCCGGGGCCGCCTGCCATCTTCTTCTCTTCGCTCATACCGCCGCACCTCCCTCCAGTTCAGCCTCCGACAGCTGTGACTTTGCAATCTCCCTGTAAGCCTCGCAGTTTTGCAAAAGCTCACCGTGGGTGCCCATGCCGGCTATTTTTCCGTCATCCAGCACAATAATCTGATCCGCATGGAGTATAGTGCTGATGCGCTGAGCCACAATGATCACCGTGGCGTCCCCGGTCTTTTCTGCCAGAGCCCGCCGCAATTTCACGTCGGTCTTGTAGTCAAGTGCGGAGAAGCTGTCGTCAAACAGATATACTTTCGGCGCTTTGGCGATGGCCCTGGCAATGGAAAGCCTCTGCTTCTGTCCTCCGGACACATTGGTGCCGCCCTGAGATATTTCACTCCGGTACTTATCCGGCCTGCTCTCT
This sequence comes from uncultured Acetatifactor sp., assembly GCA_910584235.1. Taxonomy (GTDB): domain Bacteria; phylum Bacillota; class Clostridia; order Lachnospirales; family Lachnospiraceae; genus Acetatifactor. Next base: position 31,705 of record CAJTZD010000009.1, on the reverse strand, counting down.
ATAAATTCCACAGCTTGGGCAATCTTTGCCGCCTCCTCCATCTGCCGGTCGCTAATGTCCGGAGCGTCTTCTCCACCTGTGCTGCCAAACTTCAGGTTAGAGGCGATGTCTCCGGAAAAGAGCACTGCTTTCTGGGGCACATAGCCCAAAAGGCTCCGTAGCTTATGCTGGGACACGTCCCGGATGTCCACGCCGTCTATGGTGATCCGCCCTCCCGTCACATCGTAGAACCTGGGAATCAGGTTCAGCAGGGTGGACTTGCCGCAACCTGTGCTGCCGATGACGGCAGTGGTCTGTCCGGGCCTGGCGGTAAAGCTTAAATGCTCCAGGGCATCCTCGTCCGCGCCGGGATAATGAAAGGACACGTCCTCAAAGCACACCACGCCCCTGGCATCCTTTAGCTTATCGTCCCGGGTCTGCTCCTTATCCCGCACGCCGGCCTGGGTGCCTATGACTTCCTCAATGCGCCCTGCGGCCACTCCCGCCCTGGGCAGCATCACGGAAATCATGGTCAGCATCAGGAAAGACATGACGATCTGCATGGTATAGGTAATGAAAGCCAGCATGTCCCCCACCATCAAATTCCCTGTGTCAATCCCTTTTGCCCCGAACCAGACAATTGTCAGGCTGATGCCGTTCATGATAAGCATCATCACCGGCATCATCACGTTCATCACGCGGTTGGTGAAAAGCTGTGTCCGCATCAGATCCCTGTTTGCCCTGTCAAAGCGCTCCTCCTCGAACTTCTCCCTGCTGAATGCCCGGATCACCGAAACTCCTGTGAGGATTTCCCGGGAGACCAGATTCATCCGGTCCACCAGCGCCTGCATCTTCTTGAATTTCGGCATGGCCACAGCCATCAGCATGCATACCAGCGCCAGAATCAATGCCACAGCCACCACAATGATCCAGCCCATGCCGGTTCTTGTCCGCACCACTTTCAGCACGCCGCCGATGCCGATGATGGGCGCATACACCACCATCCTAAGCAGCATCACCACCACCATCTGCACCTGTTGGATGTCATTGGTGCTCCTGGTGATCAAAGAGGCCGTGGAAAACTGCTCCATCTCTCCATGGGAAAAGGAAAGCACTTTGGTGAACACCCGCTGGCGGAGGTTCAGCCCCAGCCTGGCTCCGATTCTGGCAGCCAAAAGCCCCACCAGAATAGCCGTTGCCATCATCACCACGGAATAGGCCAGCATAATGCCCCCGGTCCGGTACAGGTAGCTTCTCTGTACTCTGCCCGGATCCATTCCCAGCTGTTCATATTCTTTCTGCACAAACTGTACAGCTCCCTGGGCGATGACGGAGTCCCCGGTGTCTCCCAGGCTCTCCAAAATCTGTTCCCGCAGCGCCGGTATCTGCTCATCGGCCAGGTTCATGCCAGGCCCCTGCTGCATTCCGGGCATGGCTCCTGCGCTTGCTCCTGACTCCAGGCCTGAGAGGATCAGCATGGGAATCCCCAGGATTTCGTTCAGGGACTCCCTTTCTTCTTTCCCCCCGCAAAAGGCATAGCTTCCGTCCCCGGCCTGCTCATAGGCCGAAGCCATAAGCTCCCGCTCCTCTTCTGTCATAAGCATTTCCAGCCTGTGGTATGTCTCTTCCCGCATCCGCTCAGGCACCGCGTCCGCAATTCCTTTCTGCCCTATCCCCACATCCACAATGTCCGCCGTGTACTGGGGCAGCGCCAGATCGCAGTACGCCTGCACCACCAATAGCGCCACCACAGCCAGCGCCGGCCATCCCGCTTCCTTTAAGTATTTCAGAATTTTCAGCATACCTGCCTCCTCCCCAAAGATCTCTTTCCGTTTTTTCAATCGGGATGTATGTTAGCATGCCGGCAAAGAGATGTCAATGATTCCGCTGATTAAAAAAGTGGGAGGTTTCTAAATTTTTTCTGAAAGCCCGGGGCCGAAAGCATTTTGAAGCCATTGACAACCGCCTTTCGCCTTTTGTATAATAAGAAGAGATTTACGGTTGAGCACACAGTTATTTCAACCAAGAGAGCGGAGGTTACCACAGAAATGAAAAGCATTCGAGCAAAAATCACCTTATGTCTCATCATAACCGTCACCACAGCGCTGCTGGGAGCGGGTATTTCCGGTATTGTGCCCAGCTATCACAGCATCCTTACCACCGTGAATCATATGATGAGCGAAACTGCCGTTCTGGCGGCAGGATATGTGGAACAGGAACTGACGGCTTACAGAAACGTAGCCATGGACACAGGCTGCATTCCCCAGCTGTCCGATCCGGAAGTAACGGCAGAGGAGAAGAAATCCATCATCGATGAGCGCTGCGCCATGCACAATTTCCAGCGGGGAAACATCATCGGCATGGACGGCATCAGCATTTTCGACGGAAAGGACTATTCCGACCGCGAGTACGTACAGCAGGCCATGCAGGGCAATATCTATGTGTCGGAGCCCTTGATCAGCAAGATCACCGGCGAATTGTCCATCATGGTAGCCGCTCCCCTGTATGAGGACGGCATTCACGGATCCACTATTGTGGGCGTGGTGTATTTCGTTCCCCCCGAGACCTTTTTGAACGATATCGTGTCCTCTATCCAGATCGGAGACAACAGCAGGGCCTATATGATCAACAAGACCGGCGACACCATCGCCGATATCGTCTTAGACACCATCACAGTCCAGAATATCGAGACCCAGTCCCAGACCGATTCCTCTCTCCGGGATCTGGCCGCCATCCATGAGGCCATGCGCCGCGGGGAAAACGGCTTCGGCAGCTACGGCAGCCAGAACAGCAAAATGTTCATTGCCTACGCGCCCGTAAGCGGCACGGACGGCTGGAGCCTTGCGGTCACCGCGCCCCAGCTCAATTACCTGTCCTCTACATATCAGGGCATGGCCATCAATATCATCGTGATAGTGTCGGCCGTTTTGATCTCCATCGTCGTAGCCTTGCTGCTTGCCGGCAGCATCAGCAAGCCTATGAAAGCCTGCGCACAGCGGATGCAGCTATTGGTGGAGGGAGATTTGGATACTCCCATGCCCCGGATATCCACCAAGGACGAGACCGGCATGCTGGCCCGCTCCACCACTGCTTTGGTGGAGGGCTTAAGCACGGTGATCAATGACATCAGCTACCTGATGACCCAGTTAGCCAATCAGAATCTGAATATCCGCACCCAGCATGAGGAGGCCTATGCGGGAAGCTTCCGAAACATCCTGCTCTCCATGCGCCATATGAAAATATCCCTGAGCACAGTGCTCACCCAGGTCCATAGTTCCGCAAGCCAGGTATCCTCGGCCAGCGATCAGTTGTCCGCAGGGGCCCAGACCTTGAGCCAGGGTTCCGTGGAGCAGGCCAGCGCCGTGGAAGAGCTGGCCTCACAGATCACCGAGATATCCGAGCAGGCCAAGCATACGGCCGGCAGTGCGGAGGAAGTACGCGACCAGGCCCATCTGGCCGGGGAAAAGATATCCCGGTGCAACGAGCAGATGCAGAATCTGACCCTGGCCATGGATAAGATACAGACCTGTTCCGACCAAATCGGAAAGATTCTCAAGACCATAGACGACATCGCGTTCCAGACCAATATCCTGGCCCTGAACGCAGCCGTGGAAGCCGCCAGGGCAGGCGAAGCCGGCAAAGGCTTTGCCGTGGTGGCGGAAGAAGTCCGCAGCCTGGCAGGCAAATCCGCGGAAGCCGCCAAAGAGACCTCCGCCCTTATCGAGAATTCCACGGAGGCAGTGCATGAGGGCAGCGGAATCGCAAAAGACACGGCGGACAGTCTCTCCGACGTAGTGGCCGCAATCCAGTCCGTGGTAGACGCTATCAACAGTATCGCGGCAGTGTCCAACGAGCAGTCCACCGCAGTCTGGCAGGTCTCCGAGGGCGTCAACCAGATCTCCATGGTGGTCCAGAACAACAGCGCCACAGCCCAGCAAAGCGCAGCCGCCAGCCAGCAGCTCTCGGCGGAAGCAGCGGGCCTGAACCAGCTGGTGAACCGCTTTACCCTGTCCACGGACAGAGAATAAACAATGGAATCCACGCTTCGCGAGTCTTCTATTGTCATAAATCAAAGGGCTGCCGCATCATTGATTTCCTAACCAGTGATGCGGCAGCCCTATAAAATTTTGTTATCTCATCCAAGCAATGGTCCGGCCTCCTGCATCAGCGCTCCGCATTTTCCTCCGCAGAGCAGCCTATGAGGCAGACCGCCCGCAGCGTCATCCTTTCTCCCTCCGGTACAAACAGGATTCGCTCCCCCTCCTGGAGAATCCGTCCCCCATCTGCCTCCAGGGCATATTCCGCCCCTTTATAAGAATACAAAAGTTTTCCCGCTTCCAGCCGGATCCCTGCCTTATTCCCGCCGATTCTCAAAAACGCCCCCGTATTTTTTAAGGATATCCCGCTCTCCCGAAAGGTCACGGACTTCTCCCCCCAGCTTACTCTAAGAATGCCGTTTTCCTCTTTCTCTGCCCAAAAAGGCTCCGCCTCTTCCTCCAGTACCAGCCCCTCCCGGTCCTCCCACAGAAGCGTATCCACAACCGGCAGATTCTCATAAGTGGCATCCCAGGTCTCACAGGGCCTGTCATAATAATCCTCATATACGCCCTCCGCAAACAGATACCAGCACCGGAGGAAAATCCTCTTCCCCGCATGGAACAGGTTAGCCGTGTACCGCTCACAGTCATAATACACAGACTGCACCTCCTTGCTTCCGTCCCAGTCTTTCAGCGCGCAGACCGCGGTGGCCGGCGTCTTTTCAAACCGCTTCTTAAAATCCTCCCCGGCATCTTTCATCTTCCTGCAGACCACATATGGATAGTCCTGTAGCAGTTCCATCTGCATCCGCAGGCCCTCTAAGGTTTCCGCCTCGCAGAAATTATTCTCCTGGCCCAGCTGGGCATAGGAATACCCCAGATCCTCATTGCAAAAATAGGTATCAAAAAACCATCTCACGATTTCCGGTTCCCTCCCGGCCCGCCAGGCCGGCTCTAATGTATAGCACCCGCAATAGGGAAGATATTCCTGATTCTGAAGATACCGGTCATTGTCATAATTATGGATAGGATCCGGCCCCAGCAGGCGGAACACCGGGGTCTTGATACGCTGCTCTTTGGTGGCCGCCGGAGTAAATACATTGTTCCTGGAGGGATAATAGGCCTGGTTAAAATAACCTCCCACCAGCGTATAGGCATCCGTCCCCACCTGATCTCTACAGATCCCAAAGGCCGAGACGGGATAATGCTCCGCCAGATACGCCACGCTGTAGCTGTCTAGCAGCCAGCTCGCCACCGTAGCCGGATAGCTGCCATAGATTGCCCGGAAGCGCTCCATGGCCTCATCGATCAGAAGCCTCCTCTCTGTCTGAGTATACGCCATCAAAAACCCCGGGATGACATGCCAGTCCCAGGTGGCGCCCTCCCGCCCCCGCCAGGGGAGCCCCACCGCGTCCGTTAAAGGCTTTACCACTTCAAACCAGAGCCCCAGCTCCGTGCGCTCTGTGGCATTCTCCCGAAACAGGCGGATATACCGTTCCTCGATCAGCGCGTCATACTGTAGCAGAAAAGTATTCTCCAATTGGTATTCATTGACCAAATCCAACTCCTGTCTGGTCATCCGGTACAGCTTTTCCTCGGAATCCTCCATCCTGAAATCACATTTCCGGACAAAATTCATGATGGTTATTACTTTCATGCCCTCTCCTTCCTGCCTGTCCTACTCCGATACCGCCAGCGCAATAAAACGCTCATTCTGATCGTTTACCGCACAATAAAAATGGTAATTCTTCCCCTTATACCTGATAAACCACGGCTTATGGGCATGGTTGTTTTCAAAAGGGTGCTCGCTCCTTACAAGGGGTTCGCCGTCCCATACCGTCCAACTCTTCAGATCCCTGGAACATGCTAACGTATCATACGCCGCTCCACAGTTCCGGGTCTGGAAATACAGCATCACATAGATATCGCCGACCAGGATGATCTGCGGATCCCCGGTGCTGGTTCCGCCCGGGGCATTGCTGATAAGATCGAGAACCGCATGCTCCCCGTAGCGCTCCCAGTGCTCTCCATCCTCCGAAACTGCCAGATAGATACGCTCCCCATTGTCCTCCCCCTTGGCATTGTATACATTCACATAAGGGTACCCCGTTGTATTCAGGGGATCCCGAAACATAAAACTCTTATACAGCGTTTTTCCTTCACATGGCCGCGCATCCCCATCCTCCGGGCGCAGGATCGGTTCAGGCAGCCGTTCAAAAGAGTCCGGATCCACCGGATCTTTCGTCCTCGCCAGTCCCATATATAGCGGATCCGGCTCATACCCATCGCTGTTTCCCGCAAGATACGGAATATAATAGTACCCGTTAAGCTGCTCCAGACTTCCCCCGCTTTCATATGCAATGTCAAGAAATGACGCATATCCTGCACACTGCTTGCTGTCCCATCTGTCAAGTTCATTGCGTTTCAGTATCTTTCCCACATATGTCCAGTGGACCAGATCCTCCGATCTGGCCAGGTGCGTCTCATACCCTGACACAGCCACGTCCCTGGAAATCGATATAAAGTACATATAGAACACGCCGTCTTTCTGAAATACGGTTGCGCTGTCCGTAAAGTCATTCTCCCATTTCATGACAGGCCCCAGCTTCTTCGGCGTTTTGATCTTCTCATAAATCGCTTTCATCTCCTCCGCAGTTACCGGGAGGCAGCTGCTTTGCTTAAAAGGTATCATCTTCTCTTTTCCCTCCACATTTCCGCTTCCTATCGCTCAAGCTCTTTCCACTTCCCTGTTTCTGTCTGGCAGACAACGCCCTGCGAGGACGCTTGATTCACTCTGCCGTTTATGGTACAATAAAACTGTCATTTTCATTCCATCCCTTCGTACTGAGAAAGGAGAATACCATGTTTATCAATTCCTTTGGGGAAGAGATCATCACAGAAAAAATATATACGAATGAAATCCTGGAGATCAATCTGGCCGGGATCACCTACCCCAATCTGAACTACCGGATGCAACAGAACACCGATCCCTCCTCCCATTTCCATTATCGCTACTATGTATTCGAATACGTGCTGGAGGGAGAGGGCTATATCGAAACGCCGGAAAAGGTTTACCATGTTTCCGCCGGCGATCTGTACTTTCTGAACAAGGGCCAGTACCATATTTACTACGCGGATTGCAAAAATCCTTTCAAAAAAGAATTTATCGTCGTGCGGGGCGCATTTCCCGATTCCCTGGCCTCCCTCTTTGCCGTAGAGAAAAGCGTGATCATCCTGCACCAGGATGTCCATCCCCTGTTCCAGCAGATCTTCCGTAACCTGGAGACGGCAGGACAGCTCCCCAATGACGAATCCGAGCGGCAGGTACTGCAGTTATTCCAGCTGGTCAGAACTCCCGTTGGCACAGATATCCTGGAAAGACCCCTGCCCGACCGGATCATGGATTATCTTTACGACCATGTCAAGGAAAATTTGACCCTTTCGGCTCTCTGCACAGATCTGCATGTCAGCGAATCCGTTGCCCACCACGCTTTCACAAAGCAATTCAATAAATCCATTATGAAGCACCATATGTCCATCAGGCTGGACTATGCCCAGCAGCTGTTGCTCCAGTCCTCCGAAGCCATCTCATCCATTGCCCGCCGCCTTTCTTTCGCGGACGAAAAATATTTTTCCAAATGTTTCAAGCGGGAATTCGGGTACACCCCTACCCAGTTCCGTAATTCCCCTGTCCTGAGCAGTACCAGGGAATTCCCCCCTAAAGAGTAGGGGGGATTCTATTATTTGTGTTGGTCAATATAGCCGCTTACGGCTGCCGGATCCGTGGAAATGCTGATATTGCTGAACCGGATATCCGCCGTTTTGTCCGTGTGCATATACAGCCCAAACATCAGGTCGCTGTCGGCGGACGCGCTGGGCACCACCATGTACTTCGGCAGCTTGGCAATCATCATGTCGTCAAAATACACATAGATAAAGCTTCCTTCCACAGCCACCGTCATCTGCACCGGCACCTTGGTGGGATAACGCAGCACCTCCGCCGGGAACATGCCCATCTTGTACTGCCATCCGGTATATACAATTCCGGTTCCGTTGGCCCATATATTCCCTTCCGTCTCCCCGTCGCCGAACCAGAAGCCCCCCATCAGATCCGGCTGGTAATCCGATTCCGAGCCGGTAAACTCCGTGGTATACTCAATGCGGGCACTGATCAGCGCCGTGGATCCATGTTCCCAGAAATACAGTGGATTTCCTCTTCCGCCCCGCTCCAGGGAAGTCATGAATACCCCGTCTGCCGCCTGGGACAGATCCCAGGCGCCCAGATTGGCCACCCGCCGCTGTCCGCCCACTGTCCGGCTCTCGGCAAACATGGGGTTCTCCTCTAAGGGATTGTCCTGCATCCCATGGGATGCAATATACTGCTTCGCCGCCTCCGTCCCGGTTCTGAGGCTGTAATTGGTGAAAGTAATCTCCGCTGTCCGGTCTGCCACCATCACAAGGCCGATGGCCATCTCCTCCTCCGGGCCGATACCTCCTGTCAGAGCTTCCCAGTCAGCCTGGTAGGACAGCTTGCCGTCAAAATACAGATAGGCATTCTTTCCCTCCTTGGCCAGGGTAACGGTAATGGGCCTCTTGGTAGGGTAAGCCAGGGCGTCATACCCGCTTAAGCCTCCCTCATATCTCCAATCGGTATACACAATTCCGTTGGTACGGGCCACCACCCATCCGTTTTTCTCCCCTGTGCCGAAGATGAATCCGCCCATCAGATCTGGCTGATATGCCGACTCATCGGCGGTAAATTCCGTGGTGTACTCCATATGGCTCTCCACCACGAAGTCCACGGCGGTCTCCTCAAAATACAGCGGCACCATCTTCCCTCCGGAGGCAAAGGATGTGGATACCCTGTTCAGGTGTTCCTCCGACAGGTTCCAGTTCCCTCTTCCCCACTGCATATTAATATCACCCAGCTTCACCTCTGCCGGAAAAGCAGAAGCCGTACAGAGAATATCCTGTACCGTATCTCCCTGCACCTTTGCGTCAAAGACCTGGGTCCGGTAGCCCGCCGCCAATACAAACACCTCGTATGTCCCGTCCGGCAGCACGATGGAATACTGGCCGGTGCCCGTGGTCTCATAATAACGGGTGCCGTTCCCCTTGTCCTTAAAGGAGAGGAATGCGGATACGCTTTCCGTCCCGTCGGAGATGGTTCCGGAAAGTCCTCCGCCCTCATAGCCTGCAAAAGAGACATGGACATCCTGGTTCTCCGTCACATCCCCAACCGCATACACGCCCCCCGCAGATCTCTGCCTGGCATCCTGGATGCGCTCCTCCCCGTTCACAAGGATGGAGGATACCTCATAGCCGGACTTGCTGATCAGGGAGACATTGTAGCTTCCCCCTTTCTCCACCGCCAGCACATCCGTCTTCACCTCGCCTCCCGCATTGTCCGCAGAGATCGTGACGGTACAGAGCCCTTTCTCATTCAGATATGTCCGCAGCATCTCCTCCGTCAATTCCCGGCAGGAATAGTCCTCAAAGACCGCGTCCGCTCCCAGAGCCATAAGGGCCGGCAGCACCTCCTTGTCCATGGAGGCAATCACCTCGGAGGTGATATAGTTATCATTGACAAAATAGAAGAAATTCTTTCCGTATTTCAGAACCGTCAGCTTGATAGGGCCGTAAGGGTTGGGGTTAGGAGTGTTGAATTCCGTTAAGGATCTCCAATTCCACTCATGATCCACCGTCCCCACCTCCAGGATATCCACAGACCGCCTTCCGTCGCTGTCCTCGGATACCACATTGGCATTTAGGTTCATGGCCACATCATACCAGGTGGAATCCGTCCCCCGGAACATGATCCCCGCCTTGGGCCAGTCGTTGTTCAGGGGCTTCACATAGGTAACTTTCGTCTCAACGATATAATCAGCGCCATATTCCCCGGTAAAATAGATCATATGCCATTCCTCGCCCGGAGAGGACTGCACGATGCCCTCCGCCTCCCTGGAAAGATCCCAGTTGGCAGATTTGGCAAAGCCCACCACACTGTCGCCAAGGGCAGCTCCCTCCCGGTCCGCGTTCACATACCCCTCGGAGCTAAAGGTATAAAAATCCTTTGTCTGGGCGTCTCCGGCAGTGAGGTTCAAAGGCCAGTTCCCACCCATCCCCGGCAGCGCCGCCCGGTAGGAGGGTCGGATGCGGAAGCTTTCCGGGACGCCCAGAGAGGTGTCAATCCCCAGGGATTCCCAGGGGATGAACATTTCCAGGGTCGCCGATGTGGTATCCCCGCTGTTCAGCTCGCCCACCACCTTCACAGCCCGGTCAAAATTGGGCTGGATGCCGAAGTTCTCCCCTTTCATGTCAATGTTGTAGGAGGTCAGATAGACCGCGCTGTTGCCACGCTCCTGGCCCACATTGTCTGCCGTCACCCGAAGTTCCCAGTTAGAATTGGCTAACGGCGCACGCTCCCCATTGTCCATCAGGTTCGTATCCTCCACCACGGAGCCGATGTACACCCCTTTCTCTGTGGGAAATGCCGTCAGCCGAACCACCGGCCGGTTCCCGTTTACATTGTCAAGGTAAGTATTGGTATACCACTTTTTCCCCTGCCAGCAGCTTTCGTCCAGCACGCCGTCAATGTCTATATCCGCGTCATGCTCATAGGTACAATAGCTGTGGTAATCCATCTCGTAGGTATTTTCCGCCGGGGCGATCTCTTCTCTCTTCTCCCCACGCGACAGCAGGATCCCTGCAAGGGCTGCGCCTGCCGCCAGGAGCAGGACACAGGCCGCCGTAATGGATCCGATCAGGATTTTCTTGCGTTTGCTCATTCCCCACTCCTTCCCAGGACTACAATCTCCGAAAGGTTCAGACCGCTGTTGGGTTCTCCGAACTTGTCGTATTCCATCAGCCGATCTCCGTCCTCAATGGTAATCTGAATCTCTGAAACCAGAAGCTGGTCAAATTCTGCCACGGCGCAGCCTCCCACAATGTATTTCTCCGTCTCCGGGTTCCAATACCGATCCGGGAACTTTAAATCCTGGATCACGGCATAGTCGTAAGGTTTACTGGCCCATTCCGGCTGCTCTGCCAACCTGAAGCGAATGTCCGCGATATTGGAAAAGGCTTTCTCCACCTCCTGGGCATTATAGATCATCAGAGAAGACACCTCCACCGGCTCCTGCCATTTCAGGGTGATGGTGACATCTCCCTCCGCCTGCATCACATACTCCCTGGTCACTTCATAGAAAGGCAGCACACCGTCCGTCAGATACTGAGCCCCGGTTCCAGCGCTGATCTCGATGTCCGCTGTCTGGGCCAGGTTCTGGTAACCGCTGACGCATTCCGGCAGCCACATCAGGCTCTTGCTGGGGCCGTTGGCCGACAGCACGGTCTGTCCCTCCGCGTTCTCCACCAGGCAGACACGGTCCGAGCTGATGGAGCGCTCCCAGCCCTCCTCGTAGCTGTTCACACTGCCATTCCTGTGGTACACAATCCACAGCTCCCCGTCCCTCTCCACGAAGCCATGGCTTGCGGTCCCGTGGACAAAATTATAGCGGCTGCCGTCCAACACCGGATTGCCCGAGAATTCGTCCGGCTTGACGAAAGTTCCCAGAGGCGAATCCCCGATGGCCTGATGCACGGAATAATTGGCCATGCCGTATCCATTGGAGGCGTAGGTGATGTAGTAGGTTCCATTGTGCTTATACATGAAAGGCGCTTCATTGATCCCGATTTCATCGGAAAAATAGGGTTCCCCCTCTGTCACCTCTTCGATCTGCCCCGGCGTATTGGAAGCCGTCACAAAGCCTCCCTGGGTCAGGCAGGTCACCGTGGAATAATCCGGAATGGTCATGGTCTTCATCCGCATGCCGAATACTCCGTTCCACTGGGAATAATGATCGTCCGGATGCTTGTTGAAATACAGATACAGCGTCCCGTCATCATCAAAGAAAGGAACCGGGTCAATCGTAGCCCATGGGTACTGGGTATTGCAGCCCGTCTGGAAATTCACCGTAGGAATCCGCTTCCCGGTAGCTCCGTCCGTATCATAGATCACGTCAAAGGGTCCCATGGGAGAATCCGATACCGAAGCGGCAAGATACAGCCTGTCCCAGTCGTAAGATGAGTTGGAAATCCCCTCCGCCCCGTAACCCTGTACCACAGCCGCGGAGAAGTAACAGTAATATTTCCCATCCGCCGGATTGCGGATCACGGACGGCCCCCACTGGTGCATCTGGCACCAGTCCTCATCGTCGATGCCTACGCAGAAGCCGTCCAGGGCGCCGCAGCGCTCCCACTGGTACAGATCCCTGGAACGGTAGCATATCACCGCCAGGACACTGATATGCTCCTGCTGGTACTCGGGAGCGCTTCCCACGCCCCCCGAGTACATATAATACCAGCCGCCGTTCACCGGATCCTCTTCCTCCGACACCCAGATTACATGAGGGTCGCCGCCCTGGGGCTCCTTGATATTGATCCCGTACAGCTCGGTATTGTAATTGCCGTCCTCCAGAATCCCAGTGCCATATTCCAGGTAGACCAGGGAATCCTGCTCCCCTGCCCCCCCGCAGCCGGTCGCGCTTAAGACAAGCCCTGCCAAAAGCCCTGCCAAAAGCCATCGCGCTGTTTTTTTCATGATTCTCCTCCCCTTATTCCTTTACCTTATAGGTTTCCAGAGCCGCATTTGTCTCCTCGATATAAGAATACAGGAATTCGTCAAAGGTCATTTTTGCCTGCCGTACCTCGTAATTCAACGGCGTTGCCCAGACATTGATCCAGGTGGTGTCCGGCATATACCACCAGTCTCCGGCCCGGGCCGTCCGCAGACAGTCTATCACCACCTGGGGATTGTCCGCCATAAAGTTCTCCAGCATCAGCTCCTCATCCACCGCCCGCATGGACTGATGGCCGTTCTTAGCCAGAACCGCCTGCCCCTCGGAGGACACCCAGTTCACGAACTTGACCGCCGCCTCTTTCACCTGGGACTTTCCGTTCACACAGATCATATCGCAGTTGGAGAAAGTGGATACGGCTCCCTGGCGCTCAATGGTATCGCAGTCCGGATTCTGGGGCTCTGTGTAAACCTTATACCTGGGCAGAGGGGCGCATCCCCACTCATCGGTCATGGTCTTGCGCAGGGTGGGCATATGATAGGTCTGCTCCTCCAGCAGGGCAATTTCGCCGGAAGTGAAATACGCGAGGCTGCTGCCGCTGTTGGCGTATACCGCAGAGGTGGGACATACATTCAATCCCCCGGTTCCCACCAGGGAGCAGAACCGCTGGAAAGCCTCCCGAATCCTGGGCAGCTCCGTCAGTGTCCCGTCTGCGGTTTCCCCGGCGAAATCATGGTAGGACGCCTCCGAACCGTTGACGGTATAATGGAAATAGGTCTTATTGTCTGTCTCATAGGAAATGGTATCCCCAGGCTTTGCATCGATGATATCCTTTACATCCAGGGTGTCGCCCGCCTGATATACGGTTCCCGTATAGGCTCCGGTAAAGGTCTTTCCCTCTCCAACGATGTAGTTGGGATTCTCTCCCGCAAGGGAGAAAGTCCAATCGCCCTTGCCGCTTAAGTCCTCGATACAGTCCCCGCCCACGGACCAGCCATAGCTGAACCACCATTCGGTAAAGTACCCATACTGGGTATAGGAATCCGGATTCCGGTCCTTGGTGCAGATTAATCCCAGATCCTCCACTTCATCCCAGTTCATGGCGATGCTGTCATTAAAGACCAGCTTCTCCCCTGCAGCCGGAGCCTTCCAGGAGGAACCGTCCCTCTCACCCGCTGCCGGAACGAAAGGCGTCTGGCTCCTGTAGAAGCCCTTTGCCGGGAGATCGAAATCAATGCCGTAGTCCGTCTTGGTCTTGCCGTTCTTATCCGGCGCTGTCCCTGCGTTGAAAGCATCCAGGTCCTCCTCGTCCACACTGACGCAGATTATCCCATTCGCGTCCAGGGCAGTCTTGTTATAGTACAATATCACCGCGTCCCCATAGGCCGGCATTCCATACAGCGGATCATCGGCATTGGAGGTGGTCGTCTGGGTGTTATAATGACACCTGTACAGAGACTGGGCGTATATCCCGTCCAGGGTCTCCTGGTCGATCATCCCGGTCAAATCCTCCATATACCTGGTGTATTTCTTAAACAGATTGTCACGGACGATAAACACATCGGAGCCGCTGTTGCTGGGAAGCTGCTGGGCCAGGATGTCGGTGGTGCTCGCCGTCTTGGGAATCCCTTTCACCTTCACCCCCAGCTCCGGCCCCACCGTATTGTTGAATTCATCCACCATCAGCTTAAAGGCCTCGATCCTGGACAGGTCGCCGGTATACATGAAATCTACCGTGACCAGGCCGTGTCTGCCTTCCCCTTCGCCGCTTCCCGAGCCGCCGCAGGCCGCCAGGCTTACCCCCATCAGCGCCGCAAGTCCGGCCGCCAGAAAACGTTTCCACAAATTCTTCTTTTTCATCTTCTTCTCCTATTCTTTCTCTATCTCATAAATCCTATGACATTGCATCCTGTCGCCTGTTGCAGTCGCATCCGCTCAGGCATCCTGCCCATCTGTTACAATCGCATCCGTTCGGCCTCCCGGCCTTTCCTACCCTTTCAGTCCGGACGTCATGGAAATTCCGTTGACAATGTACTTCTGGAAGACCAGGTACAGGATAATCATGGGCACCACGGAAATGACGCAGGCCGAGGCCGTCACCGCCTTATCCCCTGTCAGGGAGCTCATGAAGCTTAAGGCCACCTGGACGGTATAGCCCTCTGGGTCGTTTAAGTAAATCATCGGCCCCATAAAATCATTGAATCCGCCGATGAACCCCATGATGAACTGCGTAATCAGGGCAGGCCGCGCCATGGGGATCAAAATGTAACGGAAGCATTTCCATTTCCCGGCGCCGTCGATGCGCCCCGCATCCAGAAGGGCGTCTGGAATCCCACAAAAATATTCCCGCAGAAACATTACGGTTCCCGCGCCGCTGAAGCACCCCGGGATAATCAGGGGCAGCGGAGAATTGGTCCAATGGTACCAGTCGTACATCATGTAGCCCGTAGCCATGGTCACGCACCCCGGCATCATCATGGTAAGCAGCAGCGCCCTGTACATCCGCTGCCGGTTCTTAAACTGCAGCTTCGCGAAAGCATAGGCCGCCAGGCAGGCCGTGGTCAGACCGATACACAGCGGGATCATGGTATATACAAGGGAATTGAGCAGAGACCGAAACATATTCAGCCCCACGATATCTCCCACCGTAAATACCTCCAGAAAGGAATCAAAGCTAAAGCCCTGGGTGGGCCACCAGGTAAATTTGATCTGGTTTGCCTCCACGGAATTCTTAAACGCCGTGATAAAGACCATATAAAAGGGAATCATGAACACCACTGTGATAAAGCACAGGGGGATTAACTCCCCGGGCTCTAAACGTCTCGATGCCCGGGATCGGTACAGCCGGTAGGTATCTTTCTTCAACTGCCGCTTATGTACCAGCTTCGCTGCCATCAGGAGGAGGATACATCCCGCCAGGATAAGGGCGCTGATCAGCCGTGACGGACTGCCCGGCTTGGGGGTCATGCAGCACAGAAATGCGCTGATCAGAGCCACGATCACCACCACCGGCCGCAGGAACTCATAGGCTGTCCGAAAAGCCCGCCAGGGAACGGATAGCTGTAATCTCTTAGAAGTCATAATTTACCCACCTTTCTTGCCACTTCAGGTTCGCCCTTGTAATGATCAGAATGATAATCGCCAGGATCCAGCCGGCTGCCGCGGCCAGGCCATAGCCGTATTTATAGCTCATCTCAAAGATCATATTGTAGATGTGCTTCACCACCGTATCGCTGACATAGGCCGCCGAATTTCCCCACATGGGCGCGTCCGGATTGGCCCCGCCTCCCACCAGGATATAGGTCTCCGTCATGGCCTGCAGGGAGCCGATCAGCCGCATGGTCACCAGATAGGAGGTAGTAGGCGAGATGGCAGGCCAGGTAATGTTCCAGAACATCTGAAAGGGCGTGGCCCCGTCCAGGCTGGCGGATTCATAATAGCTTGCGTCCACACTGGCTAACGCCGCCTGAAACAGCAGGATACAAAAGCCGATGCCGCTCCACATGGACAGCAGAATCGCTATGACCATAAAGGTCATTGGAGTGCTGTTGAGCCAGTTCACCGGCTCAAAGCCCAGGTTCTCCAACAGCGTGTTGATCATTCCGCCGTCCTTGGCAAACAGCATCCGGAAAGTCATACTGACCACAACCATGGAGCAGACAAAGGGGATGAAGAAGATGGTCCGGAAAAAATTCTTTCCAATCCTCGTCCGATTGATCAGGTTTGCAATGTACAGGGCCACGCCTATGGTAACCGGAACATTGAGGCTGAAAATCAGCGTGGACAGATAGGATGCATAGGTCCGTCCCTCATCGGCATTGGTGAGGATGGTAATAAAATTCTGTAAGCCCACAAACTTCATGTCTCTCATGTCGGTGGTATGCAGCTCCGTAAAAGCGATCACACCTGCCATCAGCAGCGGGAGTACTCCGAACAGGACCCAGCCCGCCAGGGGGATCGCAGCCACAAAGTGGCTGCTGAAGGAATCCAGTCTGTCGTTCCTCTTACGTTCTCTTTTTCTCATAATCTTTTCTTTCCTCTCTCATTTGGCTTTCCGTCCATGCCTGGCTCGGGTCTCGTTCTTCAGGGCAGTGTCGATGCAGCCGGGCTTTCTTCCGTCCATGCATGGCCCAGACTCCGGGGAAAGCCGACCCGGTTAATGCCCTTTACTGCGGATACTGCCGGGAGCTGGTAGTCTTCCAGACCCTGGGCGGCAGCCCCGGAAGCGACTCCGCTCCCGGACTGCTGCGCGGCAGCTGCTTCCTGCCCGGTCACTGAAATACTACGTTGGTGAAGCGGGCCTGGTTCTGATTTGTTTGGAGCCCGCCGATTCCAAAGGAGATCTCGCTGTCAGCGGAATAATCACCGCTTCCTGCAGGGAATAACTCGGCCATGGATTTTTCTACCAACTGTGCCCCATTGTATTTTATATGGAGAATTCCGTCCTGTACATAAGCCTCTACATGGGTGGTTCCGTTCTCCAGATAAACGGGCAGTTCGCCCATTTGGGCATCGGTTCCCCAAAAGCCCGGATAAAACTTATTGTTCCACAGTTCAGGCTCCGTCAGGTAAAACAATCCGTTATTCATTTTTGTTCCCTCAGAGAATCCCATAAATATGCGTTTCTCACCTCCAATTCTTACACTGACAAATGTTCCCGCGTTTCCGTTCAGGTTATTCCCCTGCACCCAGGCCACATCCGCAGACATCCCGCAGTTTCCAACCGCTTTCTCCCCATAGGCCCAGACTGCGTCTGTATTGGCTGTAAGATACGTCCCCGCAAAGGGATCCTCCGGAATCATGCCGGAGTTCTCAACCGGCAGTCTGGTTTTAAAGAGGGCCATCGCATCCGTATAGCTATAGCTGGTACCCCCCCTGTCTGTGAAGAAGTTCTCCTGCTCTGTCACTGATGCCTGCCAGCCCATCTTCACATTCAGGTTGGATATCTTAACGAGCCCCCAATCTCCCAGCGTCAGCACGAACTCATACTCATTCCCCTTTCCCAAGTTAAAGGCAAACTCATTCTCATACAGCGGCACCCGCCAGCAAAGCTCGCCGTCAAACCACACATACAGCACATCCTCGGTTACGACTGCCCGGAAAGAAATCTGCCTGGCATTAGACTGATTATCATCAGCGAAGAAACCTGATGCCTTGCTGTTCAAAACATAGTTGCTATACTTGTGGTCAAAATCAAGTCCGCCATTCTTCCTAGTCACTATTTTGTCATTATAGCCCAACAGTTCCAGGGTATTGCCGCCTGCCCGGACTCCAAAGCCGATCCACTGTCTGCCCGTGATTTCCATGGTTCCTTCTACCTGCCAGTTTTTGCTGCTTCCAGGCAGGATCACGTTCTTCCATGCACCGCTATTCGTGTCGGTTACAGTCACTGAGCCGTTTTCCAGATCCAGGCTGGTGCCGCCGCCTGATACATTCTCCGCGTAGAAATTCTTCTGCACTATGCCAAGGGCTTCCGCCTTAGCCGCAGTCTCCTCCTCTGACAGGAACGCCACATTTGAGAACCGGGCCTGGCCCACATCCGCAGCGCCTTTCGTTCCGGTGATTCCTATGGCTGCCTCCGTAGATGCCGGATCGTAATCCGCAAACAGAGCCGCCATATCCATACACAGTGCCTGCTTCCCGTTATAACAGATGTAGAAATATCCGTCTTTCACAAAAGCGTCCACATGGCAACTGTCGTTGTCGTCATAAGGCACTACTCCCGAGGGCAACAGGTTCAGGATATCTTTTACCGGTCCTGAATCCCAGGACATCAGCAGATTCTCGCCCTCAAGGTGCCCAAGCCACCAGTTCTTTGTCGTGCTGTTGTCGTGCCATGCCTGGAACTGATGTACCCTGTCCCCGGACTTTATCACGATTCCTGCTCCCATATGGGCATCCGCATCCAGGCTGATGTCTACGGACACGCCCTGGTTTCCGATGGCTTTCTCTCCGTATAAGCGTGCTACTCCATTCAGATCGGAAGCCGTCATATAGTTCCCCTTGAACGGATCTTTCAGCATCATGCCCCATTTATCCGCCGGCAGTTTCTGGAGAATCTCCATCACATTCTGGAAGCTGTGGAGGTTTCCGTCACTGTCGGTTATAAATTCCTCCTGCCCGGTCACCTGACCGCCCATCTTCACATTCAGGCTGGAGAGTTTCTTCGTTCCATAGCTTCCCAAAGACAGCATGAACTCATAATCGTTCCCTTTCCCTAAGTTAAAGGCAAATTCATTCTCATACAGCGGGAAGCACCAGCAAAGCTCGCCGTCAAACCACACATACAGGATATCCTCCGCAACCACTGCCCGGAAAGAAATCGTTCTGGTTCCTGTCGGCTCTCCCGGATCAGCAAAGAAACCTGCTGCCTTATCACTCAAAACATAGCTGGTATTAAGTTCTCCGTAGCTAGGATTCTCGCCGCCCTCATCAAATCTCTTTGGCACGATTCCATTCTGATAGCCTATCAGCTGCAGCTTAGCGCCGTCTGACTTGCGAACGACTCCAAAGCCAATCCACTGCCTGCCCTCTATCTCAACGGTTCCCTCTACCTGCCAGGTCTTGCTGATTCCCGGCAAGACCACGGTCTTCCAATCGGCAGTTGATTCAGATACCGTCACTGACCCGTTTTCCAGGTCAAGGCTGCCGCCGCCTGACACACTCTCTGCGTAGAAGTTCTTCTGCACCACACCAAGTTCTTCCGCCTTAGCCGCAGTCTCCTCCCCTGACAGGAACGCCACATTGGAGAACCGGGCCTGACCTACATCCGCAGCGCCTTTCGTTCCGGTGATTCCTATGGCTGCCTCCGTGGATGCCGGATCATATCCTGCAAACAGAGCCGCCATATTCATACACAGTGCCTGCCTCCCGTTGTAGCAGATGTAGAAATACCCGTCTTTCACAAAGGCATCCACATGGGAGCAATCATTGTCGTCATAAGGCACTACGCCAAAGGGCAACAGGTTCAGGATATCTTTTACCGGCCCTTCCTCCCAGGACATCAGCAGATTCCCGCCCTCAAGGTGCCCAAGCCACCAGTTCCTTGTATCTTTGTCGTGCCATGCCTGGAACTGATGTATCTGGTTCCCCGACTTTATCACGATTCCGGTTCCCATATGGGCATCCGCATCCAGGCTGATGTCTACAGACACGCCCTGGTTGCCTGTCACTGGTTTCCCATAGAGAGTTGCCACTCCGTTTAGAGACGCTCCTGTCGCATAGCGTTCCTGCTCTGCCTCCAGCATCATTCCTGACCGGTCGGCTGCAAGGTATTCCCGCGCCCTGGCCTCCAGGTTCTCCATCTGCTCCACGAACCCGTCCTGACCGGTTACCTGACGACCCACGACTACTTCCAGGCCGCTCATCCTGCCGCATCCGGCAGTATCGCCCATCCACAGCGTCAACTGATAGTCGCTGCCTGCCGGGAAGCTGCCGTTCTCAAACTCGTTCTCCGTAAGAGGCACCCGCCAGCAAAGCTCGCCGTCAAACCACACATACAGCACATCCTCATATACCACTGCCTTAAAGGCAACCTCATCCACAGTTCTCGGATTCGCAAAGAAGCTTCCTGCCCTGGTATTGAGGACATAGGAATTCAAATCCAGATAGTTCCACTCATTGCACCAATCACTGCCATTATGAACCTTGATTCCGGCTCCAGAGCCCACAATCCGCAGTTCCTTTCCGCCGGAGCTGATGCCAATGCCCATGGGAAGCTCTGTGACGTCCCTGGCATCTGTGCGGGTCATGGTGCCCTCCACCTGCCAGGTCTTCTGCATCCCATACAGGGGCATTCCGGTCCAAATCCACTCCTTGCCCTGATCCGTCCCGCGTTCAAAGGATCCCTCTGCCATATTATAGACATCTGCCGTCCTGTCTGACGGTGTCAGTTCCCCATAGATCTTCCACTGGGTGGAGGGAAGCGCCGCTACCTCTTCCGGCGTATGGAATGTCACGTTGGCAAACTTCGCCGGACCTAAGTTCATCTGATTGCCGCCTACGCCAATAGTAACTTCCGTAACTGCCGGATCATAGTCCGCAAACAGGGATGCCATGCTGATGCACAGCGCCTGGGTGCCGTTGTAGCTGATGTAGAAATAACCGTCCTTTACAAAGGCGTCCACATGGCTGGTTCCGTCCTCTTTCACCGGGTATACGCTGGCGCATACCTGCTTCAGAATGTCCGTCTCGGCAAGGTTCGTCTCCTGGCTCTTGCTGCGCAGGATATGCCGGTAGCTTGCATTATAATTGTCGCCCTCAGACCAGGTCATAAAGGAATGGGTCAAATCTCCTGCCCTCAGATACACGCCGGTGGCGGAATCATGCTTCTCCGGTTCTTTCCAGCTAATGTCTGCGGATACGCCAAGGTCTCCCACTGCCGGTTCCCCGTAAAGATAAGCATCCCATGTGCCTGCCGATGCGATGTAGTCCCCGGTAAAAGCATCCAGTCTCATATTCGTATCTTTGTAGGGACTCTCTGTCTCCAAAAGCTCCATGGCCTCCAGGAAGCTGTAGGTCTTTCCGTTTGCATCCTTATAAAAGTCTGTCTGTTCTGTCGCCTGGCAGCCCATCAATGTCTTCAGGCCGCTCATCCTGCCGCATCCGTCAAGATCGCTCATCCACAGGGTCAGCTGATAATCGCTGTCCGCCGGGAAAGTGCCGTTCTCAAACTCGTTCTCCGTAAGCGGGATTCTCCAGCAAAGTTCCTCTTCAAACCACACATACAGCACATCCTTGTATACCACTGCCCGAAAGGCAATTTCATCCGCGGTTCTCGGATTTGCGAAAACTTTCTCTGCCCTGCTGCTAAAGACATAGGAATTCTGATTCATGTAAGCCCATTCATTGTACCAGCCGTCACCCATAGAAACCTTGATGCCGGCGCCGCCGCCCATGATCCGCAGTTCCTTTCCGCCGCAGCTGAGGCCAAATCCCATGGCCAACTGGGTTGCATCCCTGGCATCGGTACGGGCCATGGTGCCTTCCACCTGCCAGATCTTCTGGGTTCCGTACAGAGGCATTCCGGTCCACATCCAATCCAGATCGTCCCGGTCTTTCCTGCGTTCAAAAGTTCCGTCTTTCAAGCTGTAAACATCTGCCGTCCGGTCTGATGTGACATACTCGCTGTAGGTATCCCACCGGGCGGAGGGAAGCGCCGCTACCTCTTCTGCCGTGCGGAATGCCACATTGGCAAACTTCGCCGGACCTAAGTTCATCTGATTGCCGCCGATGCCGATGGTAACCTCCGTAGCCGTCGGGTCATAGTCCCCAAACAAGGATACCATGCTGATGCACAGCGCCTGGGTGCCATTGTAATTGATATAGAAATAACCGTCCTTTATAAAAGCATCCACATGGCTGGTTCCGTCTTCTTTCACCGGAAGCACATTGGAGGATACCTGATTTATGATATTTGTCTCGGCAAGGTTCGTCTCCTGGCTCTTATCGCGCAGGATATGCCTGTAGCTGGCATTATAATTGTCGCCCTCGGACCAAATCATAAAGGAATGGGTCAGATCCCCCGCCCTCAGATACACACCGGTGGCGGATTCATGCTTCTCCGGATCCTGCCAGCTGATGTCCGCGGAGACGCCCCGGTCTCCCACTGCCGGTTTCCCGTAGAGGTAAGCGTCCCATATGCCGGCGGATGCGATGTAGTCCCCGGTAAAGGGATCCTGTCTCATGTTCGTATCTCCGGGAGTCGTTTTCTCCAGAAGCTCCATGGCCTCCAGGAAGCCGTATGTCTTTCCGTCTGCCCCTTTCATAAAGTCTGTCTGCTCTGTCACCTGGTAGCCCATCAATGTCTTCAGGCCGCTCATCCTGCCGCACCCGTCAAGATCGCTCATCCACAGGGTTAGCTGATAGTCGCTGTCTACCGGGAAAGTGCCGTTCTCAAACTCGTTCTCCCTGAGCGGAATGTTCCAGCAAAGCTCGCCGTCAAACCACACATACAGCACATCCCTGTATACAACCGCCCTGAAAGAAATTTCATCCGAGATTCTCGGATTCGCAAAAATGCTTTTTGCCCGGTTGCTCAGGACATAGGAATTCAGGTTCATGTAATCCCATTCCTTATACCAGCCGTCACCCATGGAGACCTTGATGCCATCGCCGCCTCCCATGATCCGCAGTTCCTTTCCTCCGCTGCTGAGGCCGAATCCCATGGCCAGCTGGGTTGCGTCTTTCGCATCGGTACGGGCCATGGTGCCTTCCACCTGCCAGATCTTCTGGGTTCCGTACAGAGGCATTCCGGTCCACATCCAATCCAGATCGTCCCGATCTTTCCTGCGTTCGAAAGATCCATCTTTCAGGCTGTAGACATCTGCCGTCCTGTCTGATATCACATACTCGCTGTAGGTATTCCACTGGACGGAGGGAAGCGCCGCTACCTGTTCCGGCGTATGGAACGCCACATTGGAGAACGTCGCCGGCCCTAAATTCATCTGGTTGCCGCCGATGCCAATGGCAACCTTTGTAGCCGCCGGATCATAGTCCGCAAACAGGGATACCATGCTGATGCACAATGCCTGGGTGCCGTTGTAATTGATATAGAAATAACCGTCCTTTACAAAGGCGTCCACATGGCTGGTTCCGTCTTCCTTTACCGGATATACGTTGGCGCATACCTGATCCAGGATATTTGTCTCCGCAAGGTTCTTCTCCTGGCTCTCACTGCGCAGGATATGCCGGTAGCTGGCGTGGTAATTGTCGCCCTGGGACCAGTTCATAAAGGAATGGGTCAGATCCCCTGCCCTAAGATATATCCCGGTGGCGGAATCATGGTTCTCCTGCAGCTGCCAGCCGATATCTGCGGATACGCCAAGGTCTCCCACTGCCGCATCCCCATAGAGGTAAGCGTCCCATATGCCGGCGGATGCGATGTAGTCTCCGGTAAAGGGATCCTGCCTCATATTCGTATTTTCGGAGGTATCTGCCGCCGCTTCCTCCAGCATTCCTATGGCCTCCAGGAAGCTGTAGCTGTTCCCGTCCTTGTCCTTTACAAAGTCTGTCTGCTCTGTCACCTGATAGTCCATGGTGACTTTCAAGCCGCTTATCTTTCCGTTATGGCCGGATTCATTTAAGCAGAGCCTTAGCTGATACTCGCTGTCCGCCGAGAAACTGACGCTCCTGGGATCCGCATCGGTTCCGAACTGGTTTTCCGTCAGCGGAACCTGCCAGCAAAGCTCACCGTCAAACCACATATACAGTACATCCCTGTAGATCACGGCACGGAAAGACAGCTTGTCCGGGCCGGTTCCATTGAAAAATGCGTCCGCTTTGCTGTTCAGTACATATTTTTTCCAGGTGGCCGGTTCAAATTCATTCAGCCAGGTATCGCCGTCATGAGCCAAAAGGCCGTTCCCGTCTCCCATCAGGCGCAGTTCCTTGCCGCCTGACGCAATTCCGATTCCCATCCGAAGGGGAATCCGGGATGTCGTATCCCCGTCCTCTTCTCTGACTCCCTCCGCAATCCTGCTGGCCAGCCGGCCTACTGCCCGGGCCAGGGGAGAATCGGTGCGCTCCATCACGCCTTCCACCTGCCAGATTTTGCTGCCTCCCGGCATGGTTGCCACCGTCCACTGATTCCGCGCCCCTGCCAGCGTCCCTTCCTCAAAGTCATACTTCCCCGGGATGGGCTCGTCCGCGTAAAATCCCCATTGCTGGCTTTCTGCCGCCGCTACTTCAGCTTCCGACAGCAGCTTCACATTGTAGTAGCGGGCCAGCCCCAGATTCGCATCGCAGGAGCACAGCCCCACCGTCACTTTCGTCTCCCCGGGACGGTACCCCGGAAACAGCGACAGCATATTGACGCACTGGGTCTGTACCCCATTGTATTTGATATAGAAATATCCGTCTTTCACAAAGGCATCCACATGGGTACTCCCTTTGTCGTCAAAAGCCGTCACCAGATTCATATTCATATAGACAGTGTCGTCCCAGCCAAAGTTCTTCTGGCGGCGGGCCTGGTCATTGCCCTGCAACAGATACTGGACCGAGCTCTCCCCATCGCTGATGGTCACCCCATAGCCTGCGGTGGTATTGCCCATATTCTGCATCCATATATCGGCGGATACGCCCACATTTCCGGCGGTGGCGCTGCTTCCTAACTCTGTGAATCCGAAGCTGGAGGCCGGAAGGTAACAGCCTGTAATCACGTCATAGGCGACATGGTTCAGCCGGGCAGATTTTACTTCTCCCGCCAGGTTCAGCCGTGCTTTTGCCTCATCACCGAAACTGATGGACACATCCCGAATCTTCAATTCATCATAGTCCTTGGGGCCATCGAAAGTGGAAAAGCCGATCTGGTACGGCTTGTCTGCCGTCCACTCCGCAACAAAATGGTTCAGCGGAAGCCGCAGCACCGTCTCCCCGTCTATATTCCCGTAAAGCACACCCTCGTATACCACCCAGGTCAGCCGGTGGCTGGAGGACGCGGTATTTTTAATCATATTGGATATGGTGGAGGAAATATGGGTTCCCCAGGCCCCCTCATTGTTCTGCGCCCATACAAAGGCGCCGCCGTCCCAGAAGCCGGCATTATTGTATCTGAACTGCTCGTCTCCGATGATGCCGGAATCATACCCATGGTCTTTCCGCACGTAGACGCCCCTGTCGGCAAACCAGAACTGTCTGCTGGTGTCGCCGCTTCTCAGGGTAATGCCGAACATATTCGTCTGGGAACCTGTGATGTCATAGGTTGCCGACAGGCAAATCGTATTGCTGGCACCCTGCAGATAGGCATAGGAGGTCGTATTATGCTCTGCAAGATTCAACAGGTATCCGGTTTTCGGGTCGTAGATCCAGCCAGACATGCTTTCCATCCGCACCTGCACAACGGAATTCCATGCCACCTTTTTCAGATCCTCATAGATATTCTCCGACCGGTTCCCGTTGAGATAACATCCCACCGTTGCGTCATACAACTCCATGGAATCCGTCAACGCATCCTCCGGCGCGTCCACCAGTCCATACCCGTATACATTGGTATAGACCGCCGTCTCCCTGCCGGTCACATAGGTGACGGTCACCTTGCACCGTACCCTGTCATAGTAAACGCTCAGCCGGTCACCGGCCTCTACGGATTCCATCTCTGTCACCGCATCCTGCGCCTCCCTGTTCAGGGTAAAGCCTTCCCTGGGATTCTCCTCCGCTTTCACCGGGGAAAAAGCATATGTAGTAAAGGCTTTGGTCTCCTTTTCCGTATAAGCTCCCAGTTTCTTGTCGGACTCGTAATAATAATCCACATAATATTCGATCTCGCCTACGTCATAATATACCTCCAGGATACACTGTCCCGGAAGTTCCTTTACCTGACCGCTCCAGACGCTCTTCTCCTTATTCAGCACATACTGCACCGGAACCATCCTCATGGCGTACTTCTCATCCAACTCCACCTCGCTGCCCACCAGGCGCTCGAAAGTCTCCTCTTTCACCATGTAGGTTCCCCGGTCCTTGCTCTGGGTAAACCACCGTACACGGTAATCGGAATATTCAAAGCCGGGCGCTTTCACCGTCACCATGCAGGAAGCGCTGCATTCCTCCTCCTGGTATCTGGCAATGGCGGTGATCCTGGCTTCGCCTCCGGCCAATGCCGTGACGCTTCCGTCCTCGGATACGGAAGCCACCGCCGGGTCGGAGCTGATCCAGGTAATCTCCGGCCTCATTCTCCTGCACTCCTTATCCGGAACCACTTCAAGCTGCATGGTTTCCCCAAGCTCCACGGCAACATCCCGCTGGCTTAAGGTGAACGCATAGACTCCTTCCTCTTCCCGAAACGTCCCCATTGCCGCCAAAATGCCCACCACCAAGGCTGCAAACAGGACGGCCGCTGTGCCAAAAGCTATGACCCATGCCTTTTTGCTTATTTTTTTCTGTGGAAGCTTCTGTTCTTCCATATTGGGGCTTTCCTTTTTTGCATGCTCCATCGTCTGTTTTTTCACTTTTCCTCCTCCTTCCTGTTGGCTTTTTTTGCAGACCATTGTGTTTTCATACTATACGATTCTCCCTCTCCTTTTGTTTTCCATCCAAAATCTTGTGTGTTTTGTTCTAATTTCTTCCAGTTTTTGGATTTCTTTTGGGACTATTTTTATATAAATTCATTATACATACTTCATCTTTTTGTATAAACGAAAAATCCTGCTTAATTAGTGCAAATTTCTGCCTAATTCCATAGGCCTCACCAATCTTGCGTTTCCATATAAAATATAATGCCACAAATCCTGATTTCTCACGATTTGTGGCATATCAACTGTTTTCCTTTTTATTTGATTTTTAACTTCTTCCCGCACTTAAACCGCTTTCTCTTTCCACTTCCCCCTCTTATAGAAGAAGAAAGTTATCAGCGCGCCTGCCACCCAGGAGCTCAGCAGGGAGATGAAGATACACTCCTGTCTTCCGCCGGGATATTCCGCCGATCTGGTCAGCCAGGCGATTCCGTAGGCTACCGGCACACGTATAAGAATTGTCGTAATAATGGAAATCCACATGGGCGTCACCGTATCTCCCGCGCCGCGCATGACGCCGGACAGGCTCTGGGTCACTGCCATGGCGATATAGCCCACGGCCAAAATTCCCATCATGTCCCGGCTTAAGTCTACCAATTCCGGAGTCTTGGTGAATATCCCCATCAGCGACTTGCCAAAGATCAGGATCAGGGAGGTCAGGATGGCGGACACTCCCATGGCAATGAATGTCCCCTGCTTAGCGCCTTTCTCCACCCGGTCGTACATCCTGGCGCCCACGTTCTGCCCTGCATATGTAGTCATGGCCGTGCCGAAAGAGAAGTTGGGCATCATGGCAAAGCCGTCCACACGCATGATGATCACGTTGGCGGCGATGAACATCTCCCCGAAGCTGTTGGTCAGGGACTGCACCACGATCATGGCCATGGAGAAGATGGCCTGGGTGATGCCGGAGGGCAGTCCAAGCTGAATGACTTTCAGGGCATGCTGCTTTTGCAGCTTCAGATAAGCCGGCTTCATGTCAAACAGTTCCACCATCCGCCGCAGCCGCAGGAAGCAAAGCAGCGCGGAGATCAACTGGGCAATCACCGTTGCCAGAGCCACACCGCTGACTCCCATATCCATCTTTGCCACGAACAGCAGATCCAATACGATATTGATTACAGTGGACACCAGCAGATAGGCCAGGGCGGCCATGGAATCTCCCAGTCCCCGCAGAATTCCGCTCAATATGTTATAGAATGCCAGTCCGGCGGAGCCGATGAACAAAATCAACAGGTATGACTGGCACCAGTCAATGATGGACTCCGGCGTGTCCAGAAGCTCCAGCAGCGGCCTGGACACAAGGGAGGCCACCACCATCACGAACACGGTAGCTATGGCCGTCAGCGTGATACAGTTCCCGATGGTAATGGACAGCTTCTCCCGCTCTTTCGCCCCGAAATACTGGGATACGATGATGCCCGCGCCCACACTGATGCCCACGAACAGGACCAGGAGCAGGTTCAGGATAGGCCCAGCGCTGCCCACAGCCGCCAGGGCATTGTCCCCCACGTAATTGCCCACCACTACGCTGTCCACTGTATTGTAGAGCTGCTGGGCAATGTTTCCGATCAGCATAGGGACTGTAAAAAACACTATTTTCCTCCAGGGCGAGCCCTCTGTCATGTCCACTGGCTCGAAAAACTTCTTCAACATTTCCATTCTTTTTCACCTCTGCGTATATTTGCTTTCCATTATACATTGCCTGGCCCAATCTGTCACTTATTTCTATTATCCAAAA
Organism: uncultured Acetatifactor sp.; assembly: GCA_910584235.1. Taxonomy (GTDB): domain Bacteria; phylum Bacillota; class Clostridia; order Lachnospirales; family Lachnospiraceae; genus Acetatifactor. Next base: position 3,366 of record CAJTZD010000009.1, on the reverse strand, counting down.
CAGATAGTATTTTACGCCGCCCCAACCGTCCTCACACCACCGCCTCCACGATTTCTTTCTCGCCTATCGCGATGGTCTTCACGCCAATCTCTTTCTTCTTGTTGAAATTGAAGCTGAGCATATATCCTTTCTTTTGATGAAAGTAATCCAGGTATCCGACAAGCTGCTCTTCTCCTCTTTCATTGTACTCATTCCCGCGCCAAATCTTCATTTCCACGATGAACTGCTCGCCACGATAATCTACAACAACATCCGTCCGGCCTGCATCCCTGGTCTGGGCTTCCAGGTAGTAATTCCCTGTGCCATTGATGATTGGCTTCAGATAAAGGAGGAAGAATTTCCGACCGTACTTCTCGATGAATCTCTCATCATTCTCTCCATAGATTTCATGGAAATGCTCCACAAACTTCTCCAGCACGCGCTTCATGTCCAACCTGCCGCTCTGGATAAAGCGAGGCTTATCATACTCGCTGCACTGGAATGAATCACTTTTTAATGCCTCCTCTGTGATAAACAGATTCAAAAGCCGCATTTCAAAGACACGGTTCGCAATTACAACTCGACCATCTTTTTCTCTCAGGAAACCGAACATAATCCCCAGATTGATGGGCTTGATATCCGGACTGAATGCCAATTCTTTCCCCTCATACATAATCTGTTCCATCATATCCCTGAGTTCAGGGTACTGGTCAAGCTGCCTCACCATGCTATCAAACAATGGGAGCTTCCTTTTCAGCAGAATTTTCACCGCTTCCCCTATTCCCTCTCCTGACCAGATTTTCCTGTTGGCATCTCCATTGCCTGTAAAGCTTTCCTCCTCCGGCAGTTGTTCATCCAGAATCTTGCAGATTGCGGATACCAGATACGGGTAACCGGAGGTATACTGGTATATCTGCTCCGCCATTGCCGCCGTGTCCATGCCCGTATGACAGTCTGCTTCATATTCCTGAAGCATACCTTCAATCTGAGTCGCAGAAAAGTCCATCTTAACATTGAATTCCGCCGCTATGTTCCACGGGCTGTTATACTGATGTTCCGCCTCCGGGCGTATTTTCAGCTTGAGATTTTTAATGTCATAAACACCTGCAAGGATGACTGAATGAAAGGCGGGACTTTGCTCACGGTCAATATAATATCCCCTTAACTGTGCCAGGAAATCCAGGAAGACCTGATTGTTGGCAGCGCTGTCCACTTCATCTATAATCAGAACCACCGGTTTTTTCGCTGTACGGCAGAGCCTGCTCATCTCCCGGAATAAAACGTCCAACGAGGGATTTTGTGCCTTTTGTAAGGATACCAGGTTTTCCACGGCTCCTGCATCCATATCTTCCGCCCTCGCTTCCGAACCGGACAGCAGTTTTTCCAGATATGACACAAACTTTACTACGAATGTTTGTTCATCAGCAAAGTTTGCAGTGCTCATCAACTGGAAATCCATAGGAATTACCGCATAATCATCCCTCAGGTACTCTGTCAGGAGCCGCAGTGTTGTCGTCTTGCCGTACTGTCTTCCCCGGTTAATCACAAAGTATTTCCCTCTGTCTACATACAGCCGCTTTATCTGATTCAGCCTGTCGTCAAGCCGTACCATATAATGAATTCCTGGCCTACAGCATCCCTCTGTATTAAAATAGCGCTTCATCCCACTGCCCCCTCTTGCCATATCCGGACATCCTGGTTTCGATTTCTGTGACTGCCACGGTATCAATATTTTACCATCCAATCTGAGAAATGTAAAGGACTGTGGCGCCTAACGCCTAACCCAGCACGTCTATAATCCGGATCTCCACGCCCCAGTCCCGGCCCTGGACTTCCGAGCGGAATTGCCCCCGGCAAAGGTATTCTCCCAGCAGGGTACTGTCCGTGATGAACCTGGGGCATGCGTTGAAGTACGGGTCGCCTTTGTTGGCGATGGTAAAATAGGCGTTGTTCTCCACGAAGAGGTAGCAGTCCGTCCCTGCGCTGTCCTTTCCGCGGAACATGTACTTGGCACACATGTTCCGGCTCCCCGCCACGTTCTCCACCTGTACGTCCGCCGCGCCAGGCAGGATTTCTCCCGTAAAGAGTTCTGACTCCACTTTTCCCGTAAAGGGGATGATGGTCACGGCCCCGTAGGGGCCTGACATATTGGAAACCTGGGAATTGTCTGCAAAAATCTGGAATGTCATTATCAGTTTGTCCATTCTTTTCTCCTTTTTCCTAAAGACCCACAGCCCTCTCCACCCTCTTCCCGCATTCCTCTCAGGAAAATCTAAATCTGACCCATCTGTTCCCCTGGGCAGAGCGAGCAGTGACCGGGGCGGCGCTTCAGATGTCCAAAGCCGCATGATACCCCCAGTAGACGGCGTTGGTGATGGTAGACACTCTGGCCGCATCTCCGATTACCGCCACATAAGGCGCGGCATCCCGCAAGCTTTCCACCACATCCGTCCGGGACCGCTGCCCCAGGGCGCAGATGACCGAAGTCCCGGGCACCAGCCTCCTGTTCCCCTCCCCATCCTGGCACCACACGCCCTCCGGGGCGACCTCCAGTCCACGGTAATTCGTATGTACAGTCACGTATTTTTCTATTTCTTTCAGCAGAAGCGGGCGGTGCCTTACGTTGGTGTCCGGCGCAAGGCTGTCCCGCATCTCCACCAAATGCACCGTCTTCCCCTCCATGCCTAAATGGATGGCGCACTCGCAGCCCGCCAGGCCGCCGCCCAGCACTACCACGCTGTCCGTGACCTTTTCCTTTTCTCTGTAATATTCATTGACTACAATCACGTTTCTTCCGTCCAATCCCGGAATGGGCGGCACAATCGGCGCAGAGCCCACCGCTATTATCAGGGCATCCGCCTCCTGGGCCTCGGCATACTCCCGGGTAACCTCCGTTCCGGTGCGAATCTCCACTCCGGCCTGCTCCGCCAGCAGGCGGTAAGTAGCCGCTAACTGATACATCTCCCTCTTAAAGGGCAGCGCCTGTTCGCTCTTCAGGATTCCGCCGGTCTCCGGCTCTTTCTCGCAGAGGATGACCTGATGCCCCCGCCTGGCTGCAGTGTAGGCGGCATACAGTCCCCCGGGGCCGCCTCCCGCCACCAGCACTTTCTTTTTCACCGGGGCCGGAAGCACCTCCGTACCGTCCGCCTCCCTGCCGATCAGGGGATTCACGGTACATCTCCTGGTGGAGGTGGCCGCCCGCTCCGCCATGCAGGTAAAGCAGCGCAGGCAGTGGACGATTTCCTCCTCCCGGTTCTCCGCCACTTTCCTGGGCAGCTCCGGGTCTGCCAGCAGGGCCCTTGCCATGTACACCACGTCCGCCTGGCCGGTGGCGATGATCTCCTCCATCTGGGCCGGGTCGTTCAGGCCACCGATAGTGGCCACGGG
>CAJTZD010000008.1:13613-111552 GCA_910584235.1 uncultured Acetatifactor sp. | reverse complement strand
ATCGAAAAATGGATTGCTTCGCTTAAAGAAAAATTCTAATAACTGATCGACAAAATTAATCGCAGCACTGGAACAGTCTCCGGAACTAGTTGCCATGCTGACAAAAGCACTGAAAGGAAATGCTATTAGCAGCTAAAACCTGCTAATTCTGCAATTAGCAGATTATTAGCAACAGCTCTGAAAGTGCAGTTTAGTGTTCGATTCCCTGTTAGCAACACAAGTGATAACAAATATCCAAAAAAACAAGTCCTCTGACTTTTGGTTTTCTCTTGAGGCAAAAAAAGAAAAGCATTGAAAAATCCAGTGTTTTCAATGCTTTCCAGCGTCCCCGAGACGACTTGAACGTCCGACCTATCGCTTAGGAGGCGATCGCTCTATCCAACTGAGCTACGAGGACTTGTATGAAAAACTTGCTAATAGGCAAGTGATTCAGCTATGAAATTGTTGATTCTACGTTGCTCTGGCAAACGAACACCAACCACTTAGGAGGCGGACGCTCTATCCTGCTGAGCTACAGAAACCCGTTTCCCCCTGCTCTTACTTACACAGAACTTTCAGGGAAATTGATGCTCCCCTGGAGCCAGATAACTCCTTTAAATCTTCTGCCTACCTGGGGCTCACCGTATATATCTATTATATTAATAGAAACGTCAAATGTCAACTCATTACAGCAAATTGTTAAAATATATATTTTTTCACCTGTGACCTGATTGGTGGTCAGCTTCATATCTTTGATCTCTCCCAGCACAGAGTACTGGTCGCATTCTACCCCATAAGGCATGAAATACGTATCTACCAGGCTGAACACATCCTCTTTTTGAATTTTCCTGGATATGACAGTATACATATCCATATCCTCAAGGGTCAATGTTTCCATGGCATCCTCATCACCTTTTCGGGCGGCTGCCATGAGAGAACTCCTGGCGGCAGAGGCCTGTTTTACACGCTCCAATTGCTGCTCATCCTTTTGGATGGGCAGCATGATCGTCCCGCTGACGGACAGGGCAGACAGGGTCAGGGAAGTACCGCGAACAGGCAGCAGATTCTCTGTCATGGCCTTAATATACGGTATTTTGTTTTTCAGATAAAATATTAACGACATTCCGACTTTTATATCATCGCACACACCGGCAAAGGATTCCTTGTCCGCATGTCTTTCCACTGATACATCCTCATAGGAGGTAATACCGGTACCATTCAGATAAGGAAAATAGTATTCATAGGTGAAACGTTGCTCATCATCAAATTCCCCACAGACCGCTATTCCAACACTCTCGGCGAAATCTTTGCAGAATTCCCCCAGAATCTGATTTTCCTGATTTTTGGTAATACCACGCCTATCTGCGTTTATGATAGTCTCTGCCAGAAGCTCCTGCAGCCTTTTACGGCTTTCTAATTTGCTGAAACCAATCGCACGCATGTATTTATGCAAAAATTTCACCTTCTTCCGTCAATATAATATGCCTAATTTTTCTCTCTGTCAACTATTAGGCAGAACTTTATCCTTGCCCCCCATGTATGGCTGCAGCGCTTTCGGAATATTTATACTTCCGTCCGCATTTACATTATTTTCCAAAAATGCAATCAGCCCTCTGGGTGTTGCCAGTACCGTATTATTTAAAGTATGCACAAAGTAAGTCCCGTTTTCTCCCTTTGTGCGGATACCTAATCTCCTCGCCTGGGCGTCACCCAGTGTGGAGCAGGATCCCACCTCAAAATATTTCTGCTGCCTGGGGCTCCAGGCTTCCACATCGCAGGACTTCACTTTCAAATCAGCCAGATCCCCGCTGCAGCACTCCAAGGTCCGCACGGGAATATCCAGACTGCGGAAAAATTCCACAGTGTAGGACCACATTTTATGATACCATTCCATAGAGTCTTCCGGTTTGCAAAGCACTACCATTTCCTGTTTTTCAAATTGATGTACGCGGTATACACCTCTTTCCTCGATTCCGTGAGACCCTACTTCTTTTCTGAAGCAGGGTGAATATGAAGTCATAGTCACAGGCAGACTGTCTTCATTGACAATCTGGCCCTTGAACTTACCGATCATGGAATGTTCGGAGGTTCCGATCAGGAACAGATCCTCCCCCTCAATCTTATACATCATGGCCTCCATCTCGGCAAAGCTCATAACACCGTTGACAACGCTGCTGCGGATCATGAAAGGAGGAATACAGTAAGTAAATCCTTTTTCAATCATGAAATCCCTGGCATAGCTGATCATAGCGGAATGAATCCTGGCGGCATCCCCCATGAGGTAATAGAATCCGTTGCCGCTGGTACGCCCTGCAGCGTCTTTGTCCAAACCGCTGATACGGTTCAGAATATCTGCATGATAGGGCACGTCAAAGTCCGGTACTACCGGCTCTCCATATTTTTGAATTTCCACATTTTCGCTGTCGTCCCTGCCGATGGGAACCGAGGAATCAATAATGTTGGGAATAGTCATCATGATTTTTGTAATCTTTTCCTGAAGCTGCGGCTCTAACTCTTCCAGATCTGCAAGTTTCTTGGCATTGGCGGCCACTTCTGCTTTTTTCTGCTCTGCCTCTTCCTTTTTTCCCTGAGCCATCAACGCACCGATTTCTTTGGAAATCTTATTTTTTGAGGCTCTGAGATTATCTCCCTCCTGTTTTGCCTTTCTGCTCTCGGCATCCAGTGCAATGACTTCATCTACCAGATCCAGTTTTTCATCCTGGAATTTCTTCCGGATATTCTCCTTAACAATATCGGGATTCTCCCGCAGAAATTTAATATCAATCATGTCCAGATCAATCCTTTCATTTTTATTGGTTTTATTTTATAGATCCGACTTCTCTCAGTTACTCTTTCTTTCCCTTTGCAATCGCCAGAGCTTCTGCCTCTTCCTTACTTAACGAAATACTGTTGTCACCGTTCCTGATTTCCTTGGAATATGAATAGCATCCTTCCGTACTGTGCACAGAATTGATGATAAAGCCATTATCATTTTCATCCAGCATCACCAGACTGTAGCTCAGCTGTCCACCCATCTGATTAAAAGCGTCATATCGTACCAGACCCATCTTTTGATACATTGTCTGCATTCGTTTGAATATGGTATTGATATCTTTCCTGTCCTTTTCCTCCATATCTTTCAGAAACCGGTTATCCTCAAACAACTGCAGAATGTTCTGCTCCAGAGTCACTCCATCCTTTCCCATAAGGAACTGATCAAGTCTTTTCTTCAATCTGCTGACTTTTGAAATCTGTATGATCAACAGTATCATCAGAATAAAGATCAGCACAGCCAGAATCAGGATTCCGATTGCCAGATAACCCCAATCAAAGGAGCCAATTCCAATCTGATCTAAAAATGCACTGCATCCTATGGTATCCATATATCTCCTCTTCTATATAAGTAATTTTCAATTCATTGGTTTCCTATCATCTCTAACAGTCTGTCCAAATCCTCGTGATTGTAGAATTCAATTTCTATTTTGCCAGAACCTTCCCCCTTGGAAGTAATTGTTACTTTCGTACTTAATTTCTGTTTCAGCCTGTCCTCAATATCCTGATAAATCACTTGCAGAGTCTGATTATCAGGCTTCTTTTTTGCTTTTTCAGGCTTGTGCAGATTCTTCATTAATTTTTCCACTTCACGCACACTGAGTTTTTCATCAAAGATTCTCTGGGCGATTTCATACTGCTCCTCCGGATCTTCCACAGCAATCAGTGCACGTGCGTGTCCGGTGCTGATCATGTCATCAATGACCATCTGCTGCACTTTCTCTCCAAGCTTCAGAAGCCGGATAGAATTGGTAACGGCTGCTCTGCTCTTTGACACGCGTTCCGCAACCTCATCCTGTTTCAGATTGAATTCTGTCAGCAGTCTTTTATAAGCTTGGGCTTCTTCAATGGGATTTAAATCCTCTCTCTGGATATTTTCAATCAGAGAGATCTCCATAATCTCCTGTTCGGAATAATCACGGATAATGACCGGCACTTCCTTAAGTCCAGCCAGTTTGGCGGCCCGCCATCTGCGCTCTCCTGCTATGATTTCATAATGATCTTTCCTGTCCTGCACCAAAATCGGCTGTATTAGTCCTACCTGCTTAATGGAATCAGACAATTCCTGCAGGGCATCCTCATCAAATGTCTTCCTGGGTTGTTTCCTGTTTGGCTCGACTGCTGTAATTTTTACAAGGGTCTCTGAGACATTCCCTCCGGCGGCGGAATCGGCTGAAGTCTGAACCACATCTGCCGCATCTTTTTTTGCCCTTGCTTCACCTACTGCATCCGGTATCAGAGAATCAAGTCCCTTACCCAGTCCTCTCGACTTTCCTGCCATTGCTCTGCTCCTTCCTTTTGCCGATATTGTTATCCGAAAACCATCATGCGTTGCTGATGACTTCCTCAGCCAGCTGCATGTACGCTTCCGCCCCTGCCGACTTTGCGTCGTACAAATTGATAGGCATTCCATGGCTGGGAGCCTCGGCCAGTCGAATATTTCTCGGAATCAGTGTATTATATATTTTCTGATGCAGATTTTCTTTTACATTCTCTACGACCTGATTGGAGAGATTTGTTCGGGAATCATACATTGTGAATACGGTTCCCTCCATATCAAGATCAGGGTTCAGCCTCTCTTTTACCAGATTAATGGTATGAATCAATTGGCTGAGTCCCTCCAACGCGTAATACTCGCATTGAATAGGTACCAATACACTGTCGGCTGTGGTCATGGCATTAATTGTCAGCATATTCAGGGATGGGGGACAATCTATGATAATAAAATCATATTCGTCCTTTATATAGTCCACTTCTTTCTTCAATATGTACTCCTTTTTATCGATTCCTATCAGCTCTATTTCCGCAGCTGCAAGGTTTACATTAGAGGGAAGAACGGAAACATTATCCACCACCTTCTTTATGATACAGCTGGTAATAGAACATTCGCCAAGAATCAATTCATAGATAGTATTCTCTAAATTATTCTTATCAATACCAAAACCGCTGGTAGTATTCCCCTGTGGATCAGTATCAATTACTAATACTCTTTTCCCTTTTTCTGCCAGACATGCAGAAAGGTTAATAGCAGTGGTAGTCTTTCCGACGCCGCCTTTTTGATTTGCAATTGCAATCGTTTTACCCATAGCTGTCTCCTTTCCTGAATTCGTCTTTATTATAACATCAATTGAATTAGATAGCTATATATAAGTTGAACAATATTTTTGGTACATTGACGTTTTCTTTCAAATGTTTCACGTGAAACTTTTTATAATAGAAACATGATAATAGAATCCTTTTTTGGATTCTATTATATAAAATTCTAAATTCCAAGTCACCAACCCCCACTTCAAGTAGGGGTTAGCCAGAGGCCCAAGGGACCCTTAATACTTGCGCGCCTGAAAGGCGGGTGTCGCAAGCTCTTTTACTGGCTACCGCTAAAAAGCCGCTCCTTCACTATCTTCTTTTCTTGACTCTTCTGACTGCTCAGCAATGTACTTCTTAATTGCTTCTTCTGTCAGATTGCCTATCGTTGCTACGTAGTAGCCTCTTGCCCAGAATGCTTTATTCCACTTATTCTGCAATTCCGGATGCACGTCATAAATCATCAGGATGCTTTTTCCTTTTAAAATATCCCAAAGCTTGAGACACTCATCTTCGGCGGTATACTTACGCACAAGTGTACGTGATCTATGCATACCGCTCCTGAAACTATTTCAACCCCTTTACACCCGCACAGTGTCTGAATAATCTCTCGTACATCGGTTCTTACCTGGCCATACAGTCTCTTTTTTCTGTATTTAGATGCCTCCTGTTCTTTGAGTTTGGCTTGCGACACCTTACTCATTGTATCACAGGAGGCTTTTTTATGGTATTCTCTCCGCTTCCGCTTACTCTATTCTCCCCAGCATAGCTGGGGGTTAGGGTTTTCATTTATGTTTTAAAATAATATATGTTTTTTTACATATTCTTTTGGTGAGAGTAAATGATAATGACTCTTAGACAAATCCATTTCATAATAATATCTGGCAGCCTTGTTTATATTTCGGCAATCAGTAAAAAGCGTGGCTGGGGAAACTCTTCAGGTCATAAGCATTATCTTACGGAAAGGAATATCCTCATTAAATCAAAATATAATATAAAATTCTAAACTCCACTTATGTTAAAAAACAAGTATATGTTTTTTATGCATATTCTTTTGATGAGAATAGGTGTATAATGGCTCTCAGACAAATCCATTTCATAATAATATCTGGCAGCCTTGTTTATATTCCGGCAATCATTAAAAAGCGTGGCTGGGGGAACTCTTCAGGACATAAGCATTATCTTACGGAAAGGAATATCCTCATTAAATCAAAATATAATACAAAATACTAAATTCCATTTATGTAAAAAACAAGTATATGTTTTTTATGCATATTCTTTTGATGAGAATAGGTGTATAATGACTCTCAGACAAATCCATTTCATAATAATATCCGGCAGCCCTGTTTATATTCCGACAATCAGTAAAAAGCGTGGCTGGAGGAACTCTTCAGGACATAAGTATTATCTTACGGAAAGGAATATCCTCATTAAATCAAAATTTGAATTAGATACCGGCATAGAGCAGTTAGCAAGAGAATTTCATCTTTCCTGTGAATCCATTAAAAAATAGTTTATTCGAAAGCAGTGTCAAACGGAATCCCCGCCAAGGCTGAAATAAACGGGCTTTCAGTCCGGCCTTGATTGGGCTCCCAAAGCAAAATGTGGTTGGGTAAGCCAAGGAAAAGGGAGGTAAAGGCTTATAGCCTCTGGAACCATTGATTTTATTGAGGTTGAGCAGAATTCGGGCATATAAAGTTGACACTAGCTATTCGAAAAAGGAGGTATCACTATGAAAATATAACAGACACAATAAAGAGTTTCCAGATGAGTTAAAACTTTTCGACAGATATTTTTTGGAACTGTTTAAAAATGCCTCTATTAATTTTCAGACATTGCTGCGGTTTTGAATTACGGTTCCGCTGATTGTAAACTATCTGATAGACGAGAACAGATCAGAGGGCGCATTTGAGTTAAATGACGGTAATCATCGCTTTGAGGCATATTTCTGTCTTGGAATAAAAGGGTATTATGTTTTATTTGGATCACAAAAAAGTGAGTATAATTATTTATATCAAAGTTTCACAGTGTCCTATTTGAAGCAGCGAATCGACATATCTTTTTGTAATGCTTAATCGCATTCACCCTGTAAGCATGAAATACCGAGTTTCTTGCCAAGCTCAATCCATTATGTTTCTCATGTTTCACGGAAAAAAATGTTTCACATGAAACTTACAATATCTTGAGTAAAAATGTTTCACATGAAACATATCTTGTATTTCTATTACTATCTATAATAATGTTTCACGTGAAACCAACAATCAGCATACTGTTTACAAATCTGATCCCGATACCAGACTCCGGAACCATCCGGTAGTATCCTCTTTTCACATACATTCTCCGTACGCTCCTACAAATACTAAGCAGTCCTACTCCAATATACATCACACTCCAAACTGACTAATTTTTCAGCTACATCCATAAGCCGGAAGCCAACTCCTAATCTTCTGTATTTTTCCATTAAGCCAAAATCTACTATTTCAGAATATCCACTATTAACAAAAAGTCCTGCAAACCACCTCTCTCCCTGAATATCCTTTAAGCGCAATAAATATTTTTTGTCAGTTGCATGTCACCCCTGATCTATTTCCCCTCGTACAATTTTTCTTATATCCCTTGTTTCCTGACTATAAGTTACTGCAATTTGCCAACCATCAAAAAGTTGTTAATTTTGACAGCTTAGTGAAATGCGCCCATTTTGGGGCTGTCCTCTACTTTCTTTCACACTACACCAATCGAACTCTTCCTATGCTCCCTCCACTATTTTTACAATATATAAGTTAATTTCCAAAATATAGTCCATAAAAACCATACTTTCAATAAGATCTTTCGGCAAGATATAGCAGAATCGTATGAGCAAAATAGCAATAGTAAACTATCATTTTTATTCCCCATCTATTAACATAGTGATATAAATGAAACACGAGCAATAATCTGCTGAAAGGAGATATTAAATATGAAGAAACACCTTATTGCACTACAGGTCTATACTGTACGTGACTTCGCGGAACAGGATTTCGCAGGTACCATGCGCAAGGTAAAGGAAATGGGGTACGACGGCGTGGAATTGGCCGGAACCTATGACATGAAAGCCGTGGAAATCAAAAAGATCCTGGACGAAATCGGATTGGAGCTGGTCTCCGCACATGTCAATCTGAACCTGATCGAAGATGACGCGGTTCTTGATGACTTCGCTGCCACAGGCATGAAGTACATTGCCATTCCCTGGCTTACAGGACCAAAAAATGCGGAAGAGCTGAAATCCACTATTGAGCGTATCCAAAAAGCCGGAGAGCGCTGCAAGGCCAGAGGAATGCAGCTGTTATATCACAATCATGACTTTGAATTTGAGAAGATTGACGGCAGATATATCCTGGATGCCTACTATGAAGAAATTTCTCCCGATCTGCTGCAGACAGAACTGGATGTATGCTGGGTCAATGTAGGCGGGGAAAAGCCTCCCGTATATATCCGCAAATATTCCGGCAGAGCTCCCATTGTGCATTTAAAGGATTTCACAGGCCAGAAAAGCGAGAATATGTACGGCCTGATCGGCGGTGAGGAAAAGAAAGAGGATGTGTCCAGCAAATTTGAATTCCGCCCCGTTGGCTATGGACTGCAGGATGTTCCCTCCATCATTGCTGCCGGTGACGATGCCGGAAGCGAATGGTTTGTGGTAGAGCAAGACAGTCCCACCATGAACCGCACTTCCATGGAATGCGCTGAGATGAGTATCCGTTACCTGAAGTCTTTTTTGTAATTAAATTCCGTTAGAGGCAAAAACTACATGAAAAGGAGAAGATGAAAATGGGAGAAAACATACTGGATCGTTTTGAACATATCTTTGATGAAGAGCCCGAAATCGATACCACCAAAAAGATAAAAGTAGGCATCATCGGCACTGGATGGATTGCAGAGGAACATGTAAGATGCTACAAAGAAATGCCGGATGTAGAGCTGGTGGCTGCCGCTGATTTAGTTCCCGGCAAGGCCGAGAAATTCTGTAAGAAAAACGGCATAGAGAACACACGCTGTTATGAAAGCGGCCATGCCATGCTGGAGGCTGAGGAGCTGGATGCAGTCAGCATCTGCACCTACAATTGCCAGCACGCTCCCTGTACCATAGACGCTTTGGAGCATGGCGTAAATGTCATGCTGGAAAAACCTTTCACCGTTACCTTAGACGAGGCCGTTGAGGTCATGAGAGCCGAGAAAAAGAGCGGCAAAATCCTCACCATCGGCTTCCAGCCCCGAATGAGCGTAAACATGCAGCGCATCAAACAGATCGTGGATTCCGGTGAGTTGGGCAAGATTTATTATATCCAGTCAGGCGGCGGACGCAGAAGCGGTATTCCTACTCCCTACGGTACTACTTTCATTGATAAAGAGACAGGCGGCATCGGCGCAATGGGCGATATTGGCTGCTACTCTCTGGACATGCTGCTGAACGCTGTTGGCTATCCAAAGCCTTTGACTGTCACCGGTTATACCTCTGACTTCTTTGGCAAGGATCCCAATACCTATCCCGGCCATCCCGAGTATGCGGATGTCTTTGGCGTAGACGACTTTGCGGCTGGATTTATCCGTCTGGAAGGGGGGATTATGCTGGACTTCAGGATTTCCTGGGCCATGCATATGGATACGGCGGGAGATGCTCTGATTCTTGGTACAAAGGGCGGTCTGAAGATTCCTTCCACCGAATGCTGGAACGGAGACTTTGATAAGCCTCTGAAGATTTACAAGACCATTGCAGGCAAGAATACCTGTACGGAGATTCCTTTGGATCCCAGCGGTAATCTGTTCCATGAGAAACTCCGCTCTTTTGTAAACGCTGTGAAAAACGGCGGCACCGCTACCATCCCCTCCAGCCAGATTCTGTACAACCAGGCTATCATTGATGGTATAGTCAAGTCCAATGCCGTAGGCCATGAGATTGAAATCGAGATTCCTGAAATCTGAACATAGAATCCTGTCCTGGATTCTAACATAAGTAATAAAAAACGAAGCCCGCTGCCAATAGCAACGGCTTCGTTTTTTTCATAATTCATCCTGCATTCTTCTTCATATTCTCCACGGCCTCCTGCAAAGTTTTCGCTATAATCGCAAAATCCTGCCTGGCCTGGATGGGATTTCTGTCAATGGATGCGCTGCTTTTTTCTATCCTGCTTATAATTTCCTCCAGCTTCTTCCAAAAAACCTGAAACTGCTTCTGAATCCTCTTTTTCTCAGCGGAAATCTCTCTTTGCTGATGTTGCAAAACAGTCTCAAGCTTTGTTATCTGATTATCCAGCACTGCTTTCCTTTCAAGCAAAACCTTGTTTCTGTCCTCATGAAATGATTTTTCCGTCCTTGTCATCTGGATTTTCTCTTTATACACATCCATACTTCTGGGAGAAAAAATCTTTCTGTCCTCAGGCTCCAGATTTTCAATAGTCTGCAGATGTAACTGTGCTTCTTTGATAACTTCCAGCTCTTCCTCTATTTGGGTCTGCAGGGTATCTGCCTGGCAGCGCAGATAACGCACTACTTCCTGTAAAGCATTCCTATCATCCAATGTCATAGATATTCCCCTTTCCTCCGCATATCCTGAATCTGAAAATCCTTACAATGGTTCCTTAGAGGGCAGACCGGCTTTTCTGGGATATTTGCCCGGTGTCCTTTCCGTCTTTTCAATCACATACAGGCTTCTGTAAATATCGGAATCCGGCAGGGTAAATTCTATCCTCTCCCCTATCCTGCCTCCAAGCAAAGCAATAGCCTTTCCTGCCTGTTCGATTTCCGAAGCCGCTTTCTCTGATTTATAGGCCACAAACAAACCCCCTTTTTTTACAAAAGGAAGACAATATTCCGATAAAGTGGAAAGATTTGCCACTGCCCTGGACACACACAGATCAAAAGTTTCTCTCAATTTTCCCGGTTTTGCATAATCCTCTGCCCTGCCATGCACTGTCTGTACGTTCTTCAACTGAAATTTTCCTATGACCGCGTCCAGAAACTGAATCCTCTTATTCAGAGAATCCAACAATGTGACTTTCAGTCCGGGAAAAGCAATCTTTAAGGCAAGACCCGGGAATCCTGCCCCGGTCCCTACGTCAATGAGATTCAGATCCTGTCTCAGGTCACATACCTTTATCAGGGAAAGACTGTCCACAAAATGCTTTTTCAACACATCCTCAAATGCTGTAATAGCCGTCAGGTTCATTTTCCCGTTCCATTCCACCAACATTTCATAGTAACAAAGAAACTGCTCTGTCTGCTCCCCGGACAAAAAGATACCCAATGACTCCAGATCTTTTAGAAATGTGTCAACATGATATTTTTCCATTTAAAATCCCTGCTTTTCCCTAGATTTTATTTTTAACCCTTTCCCGGCCTAAAAAATCCTGTCTGTTTCCATATTATAACATATTTTATCCCTTTCTCACAATGTCTTATAAAGATTTCACATATATTTGCAAATGGAGTGGACAGATTGACAATAATCTATTATAATCAACATATAAAAAACATTTTGCCAGGAGGGTAACATGAAGAATCTAAAAATAAGGACAAAACTTTTGGTGACTTTCATGCTGGTCATCATATTGTTCATTGGGACAGTTGCCATAGCCATTACGGGCCTGCAGACCAATGCAAGCAAATACTCCGAATTTTATAATGTGGAGTATAAGGTGACGAACAATATCATGAGCATGCGCCGGGGTCTGCAGATCATTGTCAAGAACCTCTCATTTATCACAATTGATAACAAGCAGACCTACCAGGACGAACTGCAAAAGGAACTGGCGTCTCTGGAGGAAAATGCCACATGGCTGCATGAGAATTTTACCGGCAACACCGAGTTGCTGCAATCTTTTGAGACCAGTATCGTAGAGGCTATATCTCTGCAACAGGAAATTATCAAATTGGCAGAGACGGACAACCTCCAGGCACAGTCCATGCTTCTTAACGAATATCAACCCCTGGTAGAAGAGGCGGTAAATACCCTGATCCAGATCAGCACCGAAGAGGAAAAGACGGCAGAAGAAAATTATCTCAGCACCGTAGAGATGCAGGAATGGCTGGTAGCCGCACAGGTCGGCATGGCCGCGGCCGCGTTGGTTATCACTATCCTCCTTTCTACATACCTGACCAGATCCATTACCAAGCCTTTACGTCAGCTGGAGGATGCGGCAGAGAAAATCGTCAACGGACATTTCGATATCAACGTAACCTACGAATCCAAGGACGAGTTGGGAAGCCTTACCAAATCCTTTAAGAATATGACTTACATTCTGGATAGCGTCATCTCCGATGCGTCCAGACTCTTAAGCGAGATGGCTGACGGCAACTTCGATGTCCGTACCAAAGCGGAAGATAAATATGTAGGCAATCTGCAAAGCCTCCTGCTCTCCATCCGCAAGCTGAACAAAGACTTAAGCGTTACCTTAGGACAGATCAACCTCAGCGCGGATCAGGTGGCATCCGGATCCGGACAGGTATCCAATGGCGCGCAGGCTCTGGCACAGGGCGCTACCGAGCAGGCCGCTTCCGTGGAAGAACTGGCCTCCACCATTACCAATATCTCCCATCAGGTCAACACCACCGCTGAAAATGCCATAGAAGCCAGGACACGTTCCAACACCGCCGGTGACGAGGCAGAAATCTGCAACAACCAGATGCATGACATGATGACAGCCATGGAGGAAATCGCACGCTCCTCCAATGAAATCAGCAAGATTATCAAGACCATTGAAGACATTGCTTTCCAGACCAATATCCTGGCTCTGAATGCCGCTGTAGAAGCCGCGAGAGCAGGGGAAGCAGGAAAAGGATTTGCGGTTGTGGCTGAGGAAGTCAGAAGCCTTGCCAGCAAGAGTTCCGTGGCATCTAAGAATACGGCCGAGCTGATAGAGAATTCCGTCAATGCTGTCACAAGAGGCACCAAGCTGGCCAATTCCACAGCCGAATCTCTGGTACAGGTAGTAGACCATGTACGTTCCGCTTCCACCAAGGTTGACGAGATTGCAAACGCCGCCGAGGAACAGGCCGGCGCCATTGAGCAGGTTACATTAGGTGTGGACCAGATTTCCAGCGTTGTACAGACCAATTCCGCTACTGCGGAGGAAAGCGCCGCCGCCAGCCAGGAGCTTTCGGAGCAGGCTTCCATGCTGAAGAATCTGGTAGCAAAATTCAAGCTGCGGGAAGAATACGCCAGAATGGCTTCCCAGGCAGAATACAACAGTTATTCCGCATCCTCTTCAAATATAATCGATCTGAATTAAAAACATATGAAAGGACTGGTCCCCCGGCGGGAGCCAGTCCTTTTTTCTATTTATTCCATTGCAATAATTTCCTCATATATTTGCTGCATTTCCACATCCGCATTGAAAATGTCCTGGGCGATATTGGTAAGTCTCTTTCTGGTGGAATCCGAAACTGATGCCGTAGTTTTATAACGAAGCTGATGCTCTAAACTGGCCCAAAAGTCCATGGCGATAGTCCTCATCTGGATTTCTACCGGAATGATCTGCTTCTCCGAAGAGAGAAAAATCGGAATCGCCACAATCAGATGGTAACTTCTGTATCCATTTTTCTTTGGATTGGATATGTAGTCCTTTTCTCTCACAATCAACAGATCATCCTGCTGTTTCAGCATATTTGCAATCGCATAGATATCATTGATATAAGAACAGATGACACGAATACCGCCTATGTCTGTGATCTCATCTCTCATTACCTCGTATTCCAGCGGAAGACCTCTCTGGAGCATTTTATTACGGATGCTCTCCGTTTTCTTAAGTCTGTGATTGATGTGCTGTATGGGATTTCTGGCCTCTTTCAGCTCGAATTCCTGACTCAGATTCTCCAGCTTCGTGCAGATTTCCCGCATGGCGCAGGAATAAAGCATTGTCATTTCCTTTATTTGCGCAAAAGATGTAGGGAATCCCAGGGGAATTCCACTGACTTCCAGATTTTCCGTTTCATTCATGGATCAGAACCTCCTTGCATGTCCAGATTATAATCAAAAGCTGGCACAATGCCTCTCTGAATCAACATTATATCATATCTTTCTAATCCAGGAATAAATCATAATAAGAATTAACACACTTTTAAGGATTTCTTATAAATTTTATGACAAATCTTTCTTATATTTCTCAATATAGACCAGCAAGACGGAAATATCCGCAGGCGATACGCCGGAAATCCGGGAGGCCTGTCCGATGGAGGAAGGATGAAACAGTTTCAGATGCTGCCTGGCCTCCAGACGCAGGGAAAGTATATCATCATAATTGATATCCTGAGGAATCCGCTTCTTCTCCATCTTCTGAAACTGTTCTACCTGACGCTTCTGCCTGAGAATATATCCTTCATATTTTATCTCTATCTCCACCTGTTCCAGCACAGAGGCAGGCAAAGGCTCTCTCTCCTTATCAATCTCACCTAAAATTTCATAGGAAAGCTCAGGCCGGCAGAGAAGCTCCGACAGGCTGGCAGCGGTCTTCAAGGAAGAGCTGCCATGAGCTTCCAGGAATTTCTGAACCTCCTTATTCGCCCCCAGATACGTATTCTTTAATCTGTCAACCTCCCGATTGATCAGCTTTTCTTTCTCTAACAGGGCCTGGTACGCTTCCTCAGAAATCAACCCCACCTCATATCCTTTCTTCCGAAGCCGCAGGTCCGCATTGTCCTGACGCAGAAGCAGACGGTATTCCGCCCGGGAGGTCATCATCCGATAAGGCTCCCTGTTGTCCTTGGTCACCAGATCGTCTATCAGCACGCCGATATAGCCCTCTGATCTGTCTATAGTCAAAGGCTCCTTTCCCAGAATGGACATGGCCGCATTTATCCCGGCCACCAGCCCCTGGCAGGCGGCCTCCTCATACCCGCTGCTGCCATTGAACTGGCCGGCGCTGAACATTCCCCTGACATTCCGGAATTCCAGAGTGGCATTAAGCTGTCCCGCATTAATGCAGTCATATTCGATGGCATAGGCATTGCGGACAATCTTGCAGTGCTCCAAACCCGGCACTGTCCTGTACATGGCGAGCTGTACATCCTCCGGCAGAGAGGAAGACATTCCGCCGACATACATTTCGCCGGTATGGAGTCCTTCCGGTTCAATGAAAACCTGATGTCTCTCTTTGTCAGCAAACTTTACAACTTTGTCTTCAATAGAGGGACAGTACCTGGGTCCTGTTCCCTCTATTATCCCTGCGTAGATAGGGGATCTGTCCAAATTTCCTCTGATAATTTCATGCGTTTTCTCATTGGTATAGGTAAGCCAGCAGGAGACCTGCTCCTTTTGTATGCTTTCCGGATCTGTGGAAAAGGAGAAAGGCGTGATCCTCTTATCCCCAACCTGCTCTTCCATTTTGGAGAAATCAATGCTGCGCCTGTCCATCCTGGCTGGCGTCCCTGTCTTAAAACGGCGCATCTCTATACCCATCCGCTTCAGGGAATCCGTCAGATGGACAGCGGCCTGCAGCCCGTTAGGCCCTGTATGAGTGATGGATTCCCCGCACAGGCATCTGGCTCCTAAATAAGTCCCCGTGCAGAGGACCACCGCCTTACACTCATAGACCATACCCGTAAAGGTTCTGACACCTATGATTTTCTTTTGACATTCTCCTGATGGCATCTCCTCCCACAGAATCTCGCAGACCTCCGCCTGCTTGATGGTGAGATGCTCCTGATCCTCCAAAACTTTCCTCATGGCCCTGGAATATTCCGCTTTGTCCGCCTGGGCACGCAGGGAATGGACGGCAGGACCCTTGGACACATTCAGCATCTTGGACTGAATGAAAGTCTTGTCGATATTCTTCCCCATCTCTCCGCCCAAAGCGTCCAGCTCCCGCACCAGATGCCCCTTTGAAGATCCTCCCACATTGGGATTACAGGGCATCAAAGCGATACTGTCCACTGACACCGTAAAAATAACTGTCTCCAGTCCAAGCCTTGCGCAGGCCAGCGCTGCCTCACAGCCCGCATGCCCGGCGCCTATTACACATACGTCTACTTGTTCACAAAATTTCGTCATACAATCCACTTCCCCAAGCTTATCCCTGTGTCCGCAATTTCTCCCATGCCGCCATCATATGCGGCTGCCTCACTTTCCTCATGCCGTATCCCCAAAATCTTCATCCAGTCCCTCCTCAATCAAAAGGATCCAGACCTGAAGAAAATAAGGATGTAAGGATGCCTGCTATTTTCCCATACAGAATTTAGAGAAAATCTCCTCCACCAGATCGTCGTCAACCTCTTCCCCTATAATACGACCCAGCGCCCTATAAGCATTCATCAAATCAATGGAATAGAAATCCTCCGGCATCCCGTCCTCTATGCTCTCTTGCACCAGCATCAGAGCCTCACAGGCCTCCTCCAATGCCTCCTTATGCCGCATATTCGTGATGACGAGTTCATTGCTGCTGTCTATCTCCCCGTGGAAGAACATCTCTTTCACGGTCTGCTCCAGCTCTTCCATCCCTGCACTTTCCTTTGCGGAAGTATGCAGGACCGCAAATTTGTTCTTACCGGAAGAATCGACGGAAAAATAATCTCCCAAATCTCCTGTGGCTTCCAAAAATAATGCCTTTATCCCATCTTCCGTGACCACAGTCTCCAGATCACTCTTATTCAACAGCACTATCGTGCTTTTATCCCTAATAACAGACACAATCTCCCTGTCATTCTCATCCAGCTCCATCGAAGCGTCCGTAACATATACAATTAAATCTGCCTCCCTTGCGTATTTCAAAGCTCTCTCCACGCCAATTTTCTCCACGGTATCCTCCGTATCCCGGATACCTGCCGTATCTACGATATTCAGACAAATATCTCCCAGCCGCAGCGACTCCTCCAGCACATCCCTGGTAGTCCCCGCCACGTCCGTCACAATGGCCCTCTCCTCCCCCAGAAGACAATTCAAAAGCGATGACTTCCCCACATTCGGTTTCCCAAGAATCACCGTTTTGATACCCTCTTTTATCAGCTTTCCATTGTCAGCCGTATCAATCAGTTTCCGCAAATCTCTCAATACACCATCCAGTTTCCCGGACAGTTCTTCCCCGTACCCATCCAAATCGTAATGCTCCGGATCGTCCAGAGCCGACTCGATAAAGGCAGTCTCATACAAAATCCTCCCCCGAAGCTCCTCTACTTTCCCGGAAAGCCGCCCCCGAAGCTGTCCCAGGGAATAGCCAAGCGCCCTGTCGTTCTGAGCCCCGATCACATCCATCACAGCCTCGGCTCTGGACAGATCCATTCTCCCGTTCAGGAAAGCTCTCTTCGTGAACTCCCCCGGCTCCGCCAGTCTGGCGCCTCCTTTTAAAGCCGCCTCCAGGATCTTTCGCATCACAAAGACGCCTCCGTGGCACTGAAGCTCCACTGTATCCTCCCCTGTAAAGCTTCTGGGCGCTTTCATCACCACTGCCATAACCTCATCTATCTCAAAGCCGTTATCCTGTTCCACCGCAAAACCATAACAGAGCTTATGGCTCTGTGCCCTGCTTAATATCCTTTTCCCGGAGGGAGACCTGAAAATCCGATTTCCCACATCCACTGCCCCACTGCCGCTTATCCTGACAATCCCGATTCCGGAATCCGTCATCCCTGTGGCAATTGCCGCAATCGTATCCCCTTTCTCCATATCCCTGTCGTCCCCTTTACAAACACAAACAGTCCGCTCAAACACAACTTTGAGAAAAAAAGCCGGATATCCCCAAATACCCGGCTTTTTGAAACTTGCTATTGTCTCTTATAAGTAACTACCACTCTGCGGAACGGCTCATCCCCTTCGCTGTGTGTAGAAATATACTTATCTCCCTGAAGTGCCGAATGAATGATTCTCCTCTCATAAGGATTCATAGGCTCCAAAGAAACCGGCCTTCTGGTCTTCTTTACCTTATAGGCAATGTTCTTTGCCAGATTCTCCAGGGTTTCTTTTCTCCGGGCCCTGTAATCCTCAGTGTCAACCTTTACTCTGATATACTCCTCCGTCTCCTTATTTACCACCAGAGATACCAGGTATTGCAGCGAATCCAGCGTCTGTCCTCTCTTCCCGATCAGCACGCCCATCTCGTCTCCGGCCAGGTCGATATCCATGGTCCTGCCGTCCTCGTCATACTTGACATCCACGGCAACTTCCATATTCATGGCTTCAAACACATCCCTCAGGAAATTCTTCGCCACCTCTTCCACCGTAAGCTTCTGCGCCTTTACCGCAGCCTTAATGACAGCGGGCTTGGAGCCGATTCCCAGGAATCCGCTGGAGCCCTCTTCTACGACTTCGTAGTCAAGTTTATCACTGGTGACGCCGAATTTCAGGCAGGCTTCCGTAATAGCCTCGTTCACGGTCTTAGCGCTTACCTCGATATATTCCTGTTCTTTCGCCATTTCTTACCCCTCCAAAACAGTCTTAATTCTTGTTGTTCCTCTCATTATAGTCCTTAACCAGATTGGCTTTCTCCAGCATGCTTCCGGGCTTGGCTCTGCCGGTATTTACGCTTCCGGCGCTTGCATTTACAGAAGCTTTGTCCGCCATACTCTTTCCATTCGGTTTGGCATTTGTGCTGATATTTGCTCCGTTCTGCTGTCCTGTGCTCTGGATATTGCGTCCCTTTATGGTGGCATACGCATTCATGCGCTCCTGGGTCTGCTTCATCTTCTCCAGTTTCTTTGCGCTCTTTGCGGAATTTTTCTTGATGACTTCTTCAAAGTCCATCTTGTCAATATGCTTGTTGATAAGCACCTGCTGAATGCTTCTGACCACGCTTCCCGCCACCCAGTAAAGTCCCATACCTGCAGGCAATGTAAAACAGAACCATGCGGACATCAAAGGCATAAACATATTCATGGTCTTCATGGAAGCCGCCATGGAATTGGCCTTTTCATTGTCACTCTTAGGCTGCTGGGGCATCAGCTTTACATTGATCCATTGTGTCACCGCGGAGAGAACCGGAATCAGTACAGCGCCTATCACGATTCCCCATGCGCCGGCCTCCATCCCTCTTTTGATCAGATCGCTGGGAGAATCTCCCATATGCAGTCCCAGGAAATTGTTATAGACGTCAATGAGTCCCCTGGTAACATCATTGCTGATGATCAGCTTTCCCTGATAAGTCAGCTGGGTCAGATCATAATGCTCCGCCACCATAGCCAGATCCGTGGAAGACAGCCTGTTCAGCACGTCAATGATGCCATTGGAAAGGTCTCCCTTGGTCATGGACTGTCCGTACATACTCACTGTCCTGACAATGGTGTCCACACCGGAATCCTGCAGGAATCCGCCGCCGTCCACAGAAATGATCTTGTCGGCCAGCACCCTGAAAGTCTCCCCTATCTTTGTCACATAGGCAGGCATTCTCTGGATAACCTGGTACAGGGCAAACAGAATGGGCATCTGTATAATCAGCTGCACACAGCTTCCGCTGGCGGACACACCGTACTTGGCATAGATCATCTGAATCTCCTGATTCTTCGCCATCATGGAATTCTGATCCGATTTCCCCTTATACTTGGCTTCGATGGCCTGGATCTCAGGACTCATCTTCACCTGAAGCTTAGAGAACTTCTGCTGCTTAATGTTAAGGGGCGTCATCAGCAGATTCACCACTATCGTAAACAGAA
Organism: uncultured Acetatifactor sp.; assembly: GCA_910584235.1. Lineage (GTDB taxonomy): Bacteria > Bacillota > Clostridia > Lachnospirales > Lachnospiraceae > Acetatifactor. Next base: position 91,830 of record CAJTZD010000008.1, on the reverse strand, counting down.
TAATGGCAAGTCCGATGTTCGGAAGCCCTATCAGGTCGATCACGAAAAAAATACCGTTCATGATCTTTCCCAGCACCCATGCCACCTGTCCTATAACGGGGGTGGTGCTCTGTGTCAATAAAATAAAATTCATGGATTCGTATCCTCTCAGTCAGGTTATGCCGGTTACGGGACAGGATCAAAGCCTCCTTTTGAAAAAGGGTTACAGCGCAATATCCTCCAGAGCGCTAACAGGCTTCCCTTGACCGCACCATATTTTTCTATTGCCTCTAATCCATATTGGGAACAGGTAGGGATATAGGGACATCTCGTCCTTTTCATGGGAGACAGGAATTTTTGGTAAAACCGAATACCGGCAATCAAAATTTTTTTCATAGATATCTTTATACCCTTATGATACGATGAAGCTTTGCAAGGTGAAGCAGCGCCTCCTCTATCTGAGAATAACCCACCGAAGCTGCCGTTTTCCTTGCCACGACCACAATGTCCAAACCACTATTGAACATTGCTTCACGCAGTCGGTAACTTTCCCGCACCAGCCTCGTGACCCGGTGTCTCACGACGCTGTTGCCTACTTTTTTGCTTACGCTGATTCCAATCCTGTTTTCTTCGGTGCCATTTTCCTTAACATACATGACCAGATATTTGTCCGCATATGATTTACCGCTTTTGTAAACGGATTGGAATTGTCTGTAACTTTTAAGACTTTCGGAAAATTTCATTGGAATGCCATCCTCCAAAGAAAAAGGTCACATTTCTGTGACCTAAGCGGACAATCTTTTTCTTCCTTTTGCACGTCTGGCCGCTAAAACTTTTCTTCCGCTGCGAGTGCTCATCCTCGCTCTGAAGCCGTGAACCTTTGCGTGTGAACGCTTTTTGGGCTGAAATGTCATTTTCATGGAAAGCCACCTCCTTTTCCTCATAAACCTTTTTCTATGAAAGGCAACTGATTATTTTTTGATTTTTATTATAGGAAAATAGCATATTGATTGTATAAAAAAATCAGGACAATGTCAAGGAAAATTCAGTAAAAATCATTATTTTCTGTGACAAAAAATTTTTTCCGTGGTTATACACATAGATATCCACATAAAAACAACCATGATTGCTTATCCACAGACTGTTGATAACATGTGGACAATTCCAAAAAGCATGTCTTAATTCTGTGTAATCCCTCCTGTATAACTTTTTTAAAGCAAGAAAACCTCTTGCTTCACGGCACACAAAAAGTTATACACTTATTCACATTTCTATCCACATTTCTATCCGGACAAATTGTTTATGAACATAGTTATTCACAGTATGTGGATAACTTTTTCCATGGGTATGTTCAAAACTAACATTTGAAATATTACGGAATCTATATTACAATGATAAAATGCGGAGATTCAGAGGAATTCTTAAGAAAGGCACAGGTTTATTTGAAAGATGGATGATATCAAAGGCAATTGGACTGCCATTATGGAAAGTATTAAAAGAGAATATGAGCTCACTGACATATCCTATAAGACATGGGTGGAGCCCCTCAAATATCTAAATGTAATCAATGACGTGGTTCATATCGTCATTCCGGCCGAACAGTCCCATATGTTCAATTACATCTCCTCCAGATATACGAGCTTTTTTCAGGTGACCATCACGGAAATGTTCAATCATTATTATAATGTAAAGTTCGTGTTGGAGAACGATGTGAAAGCCCTGGAGGAAAACAGCTCAAAATACGAGCAGGCCCATCTGAACCCGAAATACAAATTCGATACTTTCGTTGTAGGCAGCAGTAATAAATTCGCCCACTCCGCCTCTCTTGCAGCCGCGGAGTCCCCGGGGGACACTTACAATCCCCTCTATCTCTACGGCGGTCCCGGGCTGGGCAAGACTCACCTGATGCATTCCATCGGTCATTTTATCTTAGAGCAGAATCCTGACATGAAAGTGCTCTATGCGACCAGTGAGGAATTCACCAACGAAGTCATTGAGTCCATCCGAAGCGGTAACGCGGCCTCCATGACAAAGCTTCGGGAAAAGTACCGGACAGTGGATGTACTGATGATAGACGATGTACAGTTTATCATCGGTAAGGAAAGTACCCAGGAAGAATTTTTCCACACATTCAATGTACTGCACTCTGCCAGAAAACAAATCATTCTCTCCTCGGACAAGCCTCCCAAGGAGATTGAGACTTTGGACGAGCGCTTCCGTTCCCGCTTTGAGTGGGGACTGATCGCCGACATCCAGCCTCCGGACTATGAGACCAGGATGGCAATCCTGAGAAAGAATGCGGAAACCTGCAGCCGGAAGATTAACGATGAGATCATCAAATATATTGCCACCAATATCAAGTCCAATATCAGGGAACTGGAGGGGGCTTTCAATAAAATCGTGGCGGCCGGAAAGCTGAACAAAGTGGACGTGACCTTAGAACTTGCGGAAGAGGCCTTAAAGGATATCATTTATCCGGACAAGTCCAGGGAAATCACGCCTACACTGATCATTAATATTGTGTCCGAACATTTCGGCGTGAAGCCTGAGGATATCATGTCCAAAAAGAGAAATTCCGAGTTTGTGCTGCCCAGGCAGATCGTCATGTACCTGTGCAGGGAACTGACGGAAACCTCCTATGTGGATATCGGAAAGCTCCTTGGGAAAAAGGATCATACCACTGTGATGCACGGAGTGAAAAAGATCACCGGCGAGATGGCCGTAAACGAAGAGCTTAAGAACAAGGTGGATATCATTATCAAAAAGATTAACCCCTCTTAAAAGCTATCCACATAGTTAGACACACATCCCTGTGAACGGAATGTTGATACATTTTTTGAACTTCAGGGGGAAACGGACAGGCTGTGAATAAGTGAATGGTTTTTCCTGGGTTATTCTGAAAATAATCACAAGTTATCCATTCCATTTTTCCCTGAAAAATAGTATAATAGATAGGGTTATGCACTTATAGACAGCCTTTACTAAGGAGATTAAGAATTTCTTTTATATATTAATTACACAGAGCCGCTGAAAGGAGTTATCCATATGAAATTAATCTGTTCCAAATCAAATCTGCTAAACGGCGTACAGATTGTGTCAAGAGCTGTTCCAAACAAAACTACTATGTCCATTCTTGAATGTATCCTGATCGACGCTTCCAATGGAATAATCACTCTGACTGCCAATGATATGGATATGGGTATTGAGACAGTCATAGAGGGAGATATCGTGGAAAGCGGCGTCATTGCCCTGGATGCGAAGATTTTCCTGGAGATTGTCAGAAAGCTTCCTGACAGCTTTATCACCATCGACACAGACGCTTCCTATAAGACCCTGATTACCTGCGAAAAGGCTAAATTCACTATCGTAGGAAAATCCGGGGAGGATTTCTCCTATCTGCCTGTGGTGGAAAAGGAAGAAAGCATTCTTTTAAGCCAGTTTACTTTAAAGGAAATGGTCAGGCAGACCATCTTCTCCATCTCGGATAATGACAATAATAAGCTGATGACCGGAGAATTATTTGAAATCAACGGCGATGAATTAAAGATTGTATCCTCTGACGGACATCGTATCTCTATCCGGAAGATGCAGCTTCGCGAGATTTATGAACACAAAAAGGTAATCGTTCCCGGGAAGACCCTGAATGAAGTGAGCAAGATCCTGCCGGGGGGCGCGGACAGCGATCTGACAGTGTACTTTACGGAGAAACATGTAGTGTTCGAGTTCGACAATACGGTGGTGGTATCCAGGCTGATAGAGGGAGAGTATTTCAGCATTGACAGGATGCTTTCCGGCGATTATGAGACCAAAGTAAAAGTGAACAAGAAAGAACTTTTAAGTTGTATCGACAGGGCCACTCTGCTTACCAAGGAGGGGGACCGCAAGCCTATTGTCATCAATATCACGGACGGCGGAATGGAGCTTAAGATCGATTCCGCACTGGGAAGCATGAAAGAGGATATCGACATTGAGAAGCAGGGCCGGGACCTGATGATCGGGTTCAATCCGAAGTTTCTCATCGATGCGCTGCGGGTTATTGACGACGAGGAAGTAGATCTTTACATGGTGAATCCAAAGGCTCCGTGCTTTATTAAGAATGAGGAGGAGAGTTATATCTACCTGATTCTTCCTGTGAGCCTGGTGGCAAATTATTCCCGTTAATGTGTAACGGCAAGGCAGAACTGCGGATAGGGAGACGAATATGGAAGTTATTCATTTGAAAGAGGATTATATTAAGCTTGGGCAGGCGCTGAAAGCTGCCAATCTGGTGGATTCCGGCGGAGAGGCAAAGGCCGTGATCCAGGATGGACTGGTCAGGGTAAACGGCGAGGCAGATACCAGAAGGGGTAAAAAGCTGGTGGCCGGAGATCTGGTGGAATACAACGGTAAAACCGTCAAAATAGAAGCGTAGAGACAAAACAGAGATGATAATAAAATCGATAGAACTGGCAGATTACAGAAATTATGACTGTCTTTCCCTGCAGTTCGACAAGGGCACCAATATCCTGTACGGAGACAATGCCCAGGGCAAGACCAATATCCTGGAGGCAATCTTTGTATCGGCCACCACAAAATCTCACAGAGGGGCAAAGGACAGGGAAATCGTAGGTTTTGGCAAAGAAGAGGCCCATATCCGCACCTATCTGGAAAAAGAGGGAATAGAGACCAGGGTGGACATGCACCTTAGGAAGAGTAAATCCAAGGGCATTGCCATCGACGGGCAGAAGATCAAGAAAGCGGCGGATTTACTGGGGCTGTGCAATGTGGTCTTTTTCTCTCCGGAGGATTTGGGTATTATCAAAAACGGTCCCTCGGAGAGAAGAAGATTTGTGGATATGGAGCTTTGCCAGCTGGACAGCTTTTATCTGCACAATCTGAATAATTACAACAGGATAATCAATCAGCGAAACAAGCTTTTGAAAGATATGTATATGAGCCCGGATTTAAGGGAGACCCTTGGCGTCTGGGATATGCAGCTGGCATCTTTCGGGAGCAAGATCATAGAACGCAGGAAGCTTTTCGGGGAACAGCTCAATGAGATTATATACGGAATTCATAAAAAACTCTCCGGGGACAGGGAAGAGCTTGTGATTCATTATGAACCGGATGTGTCCATGGAGGATTTCGAGGAGAAGCTCAGGGCAAATCAGGAGAGGGATATCAGGGCGAAGATGACATCGGTAGGTCCCCACAGGGATGATTTCTCCTTTGCGGTGGGGGATATTGATATCAGGAGATACGGTTCCCAGGGGCAGCAGCGTACTGCGGCATTGTCTTTAAAGCTGGCGGAGATAGAGCTTGTGAAGAGAATTACAAAAGATACGCCGGTTCTTCTGCTGGACGATGTGCTGTCCGAACTGGATTCCAACAGGCAGAATTATCTATTGAACAGCATTGGAGACATCCAGACCATTATCACCTGTACGGGTCTGGAGGAATTTGTAAATCACAGGTTTGAGATAAATAAGGTCCTAAAGGTATCCGAGGGGACAGTGGTCTGCATGAGCAATGCATAGGAAGCAGAGACTGTCAGGCGGTGAATTTGGAGAGAGGAACGGGCATATATGAGTGAAGAAATCATAAGCAACACAGCGGTAGAGCATGAATACGGCGCGGATCAGATTCAGATTTTAGAGGGTCTTGAGGCTGTCAGAAAGCGTCCGGGCATGTACATCGGCACCACATCCAGCAGAGGCCTGCACCATCTGGTATACGAGATCGTGGACAATGCGGTGGACGAAGCTTTGGCCGGCGTATGCGATACCATAGAAGTCATCATCCATGAGGACAATTCCGTGACTGTCATTGACAATGGCCGTGGCATTCCGGTAGGCATCAACCACAAGGCGGGAATCCCGGCAGTGGAGGTGGTATTTACGATTCTCCATGCCGGCGGAAAGTTCGGCGGCGGGGGATATAAGGTGTCAGGCGGCCTCCACGGCGTGGGCGCTTCCGTGGTAAATGCCCTTTCGGAATGGCTGGAGGTGGAAATCTGCCAGGACGGAAAAATATATAAGCAGCGCTATGAGAGGGGAAAAGTGTGTTATCCCTTAAAGGAAATCGGTGTCTGCGAGAAAGAAAAGACGGGATCGAAGATTACGTTCAGGCCGGATGATACCATTTTTACAGAGACCACGGAATTTGATTTCGATACCCTGAAGATCAGGCTGCGGGAGATGGCTTTCCTGACTAAGGGGCTGCGGATCATTCTCAGGGATGAGAGGAAAGAGGATGAGGAAATCGCCGGTCATGAGAACAGTCAGATCAACGAACTGCTGCGCCGGGCCGAGGCAGACAGGGAGGAAGAGGCTGCGGGGGAAGAAAGTGCAGTCAGCGTACAGATTACGGAGAAAAAGAAGAAAAAGAGATACGCGGAGTTCTGCTATGAGGGCGGCATCAAGGAGTTCGTGTCCTACCTGAACAAGAATAAGGCTCCTCTGTATGAGAATATCCTTTATTTTGAGGGACAGAAGAACAATGTGTATGTGGAAGTGTCTTTCCAGCACAATGATTCTTTTAACGAGAGTGTATTCAGTTTTGTAAACAATATCAATACCCCTGAGGGAGGTACCCATTTACAGGGGTTCCGCAATTCCCTGACAAAGACTTTCAATGATTATGCCAGAAATGCGAAGTTGTTGAAAGACAGCGAGCCCAATCTGTCAGGAGAGGATATCAGGGAGGGGCTTACCGCCATTATCAGCGTAAAGATAGAGGATCCCCAGTTCGAGGGACAGACCAAGCAGAAGCTGGGAAACAGCGAGGCAAGAGGGGCTGTGGACAGTATCGTCAGCGAACAGCTGACCTATTTCCTGGAGCTGAATCCATCGGTTGCAAAGACCATCTGTGAGAAATCCATTCTGGCACAGAGGGCCAGGGAGGCGGCCAGAAAGGCAAGGGATCTGACAAGGAGAAAGACGGCTTTGGACGGCATGGCCCTGCCCGGAAAGCTGGCGGATTGTTCCGACAAGGATCCCAAGAACTGCGAAATCTATATCGTGGAGGGAGATTCCGCAGGGGGCAGCGCAAAGACTGCCAGGGCCAGGGCCACGCAGGCCATTTTGCCTCTGAGGGGAAAGATTCTCAATGTGGAAAAGGCCAGACTGGACAAAATATACGCCAACGCGGAAATACGGGCCATGATAACGGCTTTCGGCACGGGGATTCATGATGATTTCGATATCTCGAAGCTTCGCTATGACAAAATCATCCTGATGGCGGATGCCGATGTGGACGGCGCTCATATCTGTACCTTGCTTCTGACCTTTATCTATCGCTTTATGCCGGCTTTGATCAAAGAGGGACATGTGTATCTTGCCAAGCCGCCTCTGTACAAGCTGGAGAAGAACAAGAAGATATGGTATGCCTACAGTGACGAAGAACTGGATAAGATTTTGCTGGAGGTAGGGAGAGACCAGAACAACAAGATTCAACGCTATAAGGGACTGGGAGAGATGGACGCGGAGCAGCTTTGGGAGACCACCATGGATCCCGCCAGGAGGATCCTGCTGCGGGTAAATTATGACGAAGAGATGGAATCAGAGCTTGATCTTACCTTTACCACTCTGATGGGGGATAAGGTGGAGCCACGGAAAGAATTTATCGAAGAAAATGCGAAATACGTGCAGAATCTGGATACCATTGGATGACAGTATAATTTGAGGAAGAGAGCGCGCTAGGGGTGTAATTTATGAAAGACGATATTTTTGACAATGTTCCGGAGACAGATAAAATTCATGAAGTGGATTTAAAGGAGAGGATGGAGGCCTTTTATATTGACTATGCCATGAGCGTCATAGCCTCCAGGGCGCTGCCGGATGTGAGGGACGGACTCAAACCGGTTCAGCGCCGTGTACTCTATTCCATGATCGAGCTGAACAATGGTCCCGACAAGCCTCACAGGAAAAGCGCCCGTATCGTAGGCGACACCATGGGTAAGTACCATCCCCACGGAGACAGTTCTATCTACGGGGCGTTGGTGAACATGGCCCAGGAATGGTCCACCAGATATCCTCTTGTGGACGGTCACGGGAATTTCGGTTCCATGGACGGAGACGGCGCCGCGGCCATGCGTTATACAGAAGCCAGGCTTTCTAAGATTTCCATGGAACTTCTGGCGGATATCAACAAGGATACGGTGGATTTCGACCCTAACTTCGACGATACGGAAAAGGAACCCTCCGTGCTTCCCAGCCGGTATCCGAATCTGCTGGTAAACGGTACCACAGGTATCGCAGTGGGTATGGCCACCAACATACCGCCTCACAATCTCCGGGAGGTGGTAAGCGCCATTGTAAAGATCATAGACAATAAGACAGAGGAGAACAGAGACACCTCTATCGAGGAGATACTGCCCATCATAAAAGCTCCCGACTTCCCTACAGGGGGCATGATCCTGGGCACAAGGGGCTGTAATGAGGCCTACAGGACAGGCAGGGGCAAGATCATCGTCCGGGCCGTGACCAACATAGAGACTTTGGCCAACGGCAAGAGTCAGATCATTGCCACGGAGCTGCCCTATATGGTAAACAAGGCAAATCTGATCATTAAGATCGCGGAATTGGTGAAATTAAAGAAAATAGACGGTATCACGGATATCCGGGACGAGTCCAACAGAGAGGGCGTCAGGGTGGTTATTGAACTGCGCAAGGACGCCAATGCCAATGTGATCCTGAATCAGCTGTACAAGCATACCCAGCTCCAGGATACATTCGGCGTCATTATGCTGGCTTTGGTAGACCAGCAGCCGAAGATCATGAATATTCTGGATATGCTCACCTATTATCTCAAGCACCAGGAGGATGTAGTCACCAGAAGAACGAAATATGATCTGAACAAGGCTGAGGAGAGAGACCATATTTTACAGGGACTCTTGAAAGCCCTGGATTTCATAGACGAAGTGATATCCATTATCCGCAGCAGTCAGAATACCCAGATTGCCAAAGAAAGGCTCATGGAGCGCTTTGAGCTTACCGATATACAGGCCCAGGCCATTGTGGACATGCGTCTGCGGGCTCTGACAGGTCTGGAGCGTGAGAAGCTGGAGAATGAACATAACGAGCTGCAGATACGCATTCAGGAATTGAAGCGTATCCTGGCGGACGAAAAGCTGCTGTTAGGCGTTATCAAGAAAGAAATCATGGAGATTTCCGATAAATACGGCGACGACAGACGCAGCAAGATCGGCTATGACGAGACGGACTTTTCCATGGAGGATCTGGTTCCCAAGGAGAATACCGTCATTGCCCTGACAAATTTAGGCTACATCAAGCGTATGACAGTGGATAACTTCAAATCCCAGAACAGGGGCGGCAAGGGTATCAAGGGCATGCAGACCATTGACGACGACTATATTGAAGATATGCTGATGACCACCACCCATCATTATCTGCATTTCTTTACCAGCTTAGGACGGGTTTACCGCTTAAAGGCATATGAAATACCGGAGGCCGGAAGAACTGCCAGAGGCACTGCCATTGTAAATCTCTTACAGCTGGCGGCGGAGGAAAAGATTACCGCTATGATTCCCATTGAGGAATATGAAAGCGAGAAAAATCTGTTCATGGTGACCAGAAAGGGTATCGTAAAGAAAACCTCTTTGATGGAATTTTCCAATATCCGCAAAAAGGGCCTGACGGCAATCATTTTAAAAGAGGATGACGAGCTGATCGAGGTAAAGAGTACGGATAAGGACAGCGAGATTTTCCTGGTGACAAAGCTGGGTATGTGTATCCGTTTCCGGGAGACGGATCTGCGGGGCACGGGAAGAAGCTCCATGGGTGTCATCGGTATGAATCTGTCAGACGGCGACGAAGTTGTAGGCATGCAGCTTCAAAGTCAGGGGGATTCCCTGCTGATCGCCTCTGAAAACGGCATGGGAAAGCGCACTTTCCTGGATGAATTCACGGTACAGAACCGGGGCGGCAAAGGTGTGAAATGCTATAAAATCACAGAGAAGACAGGCAATGTGGTGGGCGTAAAGGCCGTGGTGGACGAGAATGAGATCATGATGATCACCACAGAGGGAATCATCATACAGCTTCGGGTGCAGGATATCTCCACTCTGGGCAGGATCACTTCCGGCGTGAAGCTCATGGACCTGGAGGAGGGCGTAAAAATAGCAAAGATCGCCAAGGTTCGGGAAAAGGTTACCGATGGAGAATCCGGCACAGAGGAGGCAGAGGACAAACCGGAAGCACAAATCCCGGAAAATCAATGAAAAAACTGCTTGAAACAGTGGAATTTATCAGAAAATAGTGGTAAAATCGAAAGTAAAATACAAGCCGTCCCTGACCAAAGTCGGGGACGGCTTGCGGGAGAAAATAAGGAGGGTATTTTGACATGGAAGAAATGAACAGGGAAACTGCTGAAGCTGCAGTGGCGCAGGAAACGGCGGAGGATAAGACTGAGGCTGCGGCAGTGGAAAAGGCTGAGGTTGTGTCAGAGACGGACAAGGAAAAAGAGACAGAGGAAATCGGCACAAAAGAGACCATGGAAGACTACAGCAAGGAGCTGGAGGCGTCTTTCCGCACCATCAGGGAGGGAGATATTATATCCGGTTCCGTGATCGATGTAAATGAAGAAGGCGTTACGCTGGATCTGAATTACTATGCATCCGGCGTCATCAAAGCAGAAGACATGAGCAAGGATCCCTCTTTCTCCATTATGGCGGATGTCCATGTGGGAGATGTCATCGAAGCCACTGTGGTAAAGAGAGACGACGGCGCAGGCAATATCCAGCTCTCCAGGGTGGAGGCAGCCGACGTGCTGGGATGGGACAAGGTACAGAAGTACCTGGAAGAGAAAACTGTAGTCAACGTAAAAGTGGCAGAGACTGTAAACAAAGGCGTTGTGGCATTTTTGGAAGGTATCAGGGGATTCATTCCTGCTTCCCATCTTTCCTTAAGCTATGTGGAGGATCTGAATACATTCGTGGGCAAGGAGCTTGAGGTTCATGTGATCACGGTGGAAAAAGGGAAGAAGAAACTGGTTCTCTCCGCCAGGGAAGTATTGAAAGAGAAAGAAGCGGAAGCTTTGAACCACAGAATCGCCATGGTAGTGCCCGGCACTGTGATGGAGGGAAAAGTGGAGAGCATCATGCCTTACGGCGCTTTCGTGGATCTGGGCGATGGCTTAAGCGGGCTGGTGCATGTATCCCAGATCAGCCAGAAGCGGATTAAGACGCCCTCTGAAGTATTGAATGTAGGAGATACGGTCAAGGTCAAGGTGCTCAATACCAAGGACAACAAGATCAGTCTCAGCATGAAAGCAGTGGCAGAGACGGCTGAAGCCACGGACGCGGTGGACGAAAAGACGGCGGCCAAGTACAGCTCCAGGGAATCCATCGGCACTTCTCTTGGGGATCTGCTTAAGGGCATTAAGCTGTAAATGATATTTAAAAAGATATAGCGCAGTAAAGAAACGACGGGGCAGGGGATATTCCCTGCCCCGTTTATATGCCGCCGTGAAGTTTCCTATGGAAAAAGCATGAATGATCAGACAACATGAACCATTTGACTTTATATGTGGTATATTGTATAATTACCACCATAATTGCAAAGGAGCAAACAGGATATGCATTGGTCAGATAAAATAGCGGATAAAATCATAAGCAGGAATCCGGACAAGGAAGAATATGTGTGCGCCGCGGGCATCAGCCCCTCCGGCTCCATCCACATCGGCAATTTCAGGGATATCGCCACCAGCCTTTTCGTGGTAAAAGCTTTGGAGAGAAAGGGAAAGAAAGCAAAGCTTCTCTTCTCCTGGGACGAGTATGACAGAGTCAGGAAGATTCCTGTCAATGTGGCGAAAGTCAGAGACGACATGGAGAAATATATCGGGGCATCCTATGCGGACGTTCCGAATCCTTTTGATACGGAAGAGAAGACATACGCGGAATACTTTGAGAAAGAATTCGAGGCTGCCATCAAGAAGTTCGGCATCAAGATGGACTACCGATACCAGGCCCAGATGAACAAGAGCGGCAAGTACAAGGATTATGTCATTGAGGCGCTTCAGAAGAGGGGCGAGATTTTCGATATCCTTGACAGCTTCCGGACCCAGGATGCGAAAGAGGGCGAGAGGGAGGCTTACTATCCGGTGTCAATCTACTGCCCGGAGTGCGGCAGAGACACCACGAAGATCTTGGAGCTTTCCGAGGATTGCACGAAAGCAAAATATGTCTGTGCCTGCGGCCATGAGGGGGAGCATGACTTTACAAAGGACTTCAACTGCAAGCTGGCCTGGAAGATCGACTGGCCCATGCGCTGGAAATACGAGCAGGTGGACTTTGAGCCCGGCGGAAAGGATCATGCCAGCCCCGGCGGCAGCTATGACACCAGCAAGGTCATCGCCAAGAAGATCTTCAATTACGAAGCGCCCCTGTTCCAGGGCTATGAGTTCATAGGCATCAAGGGCACCACGGGGAAGATGTCCGGCTCTACCGGCCTGAATCTCACGCCCGGCACTTTGCTGAACATTTACCAGCCGGAGGTCATCCTGTGGCTTTACGCGAAATCAGAGCCCAACAAAGCTTTTGATTTTTGCTTTGACGATGGGATCCTGCGGCAGTATTTTGAGTTTGATAAGCAGTACAATAGCTTTTTAGACGGCACAGCGGATGATTATATACAGGATATCATGCACAGTTGTCTGATGTTCGATGAGAAGATCAAGACAGTGCCCATGTCCCATCTGGTGCAGCTTGGTTCCATTGTGGACTTTAACGTGGACATGCTGGAGACCGTGTTTGAGAAGATCGGGACGCCTTATAAATACGAGGATTTTAAGGAGCGTCTTGGTCTTGCGAAGTATTGGCTGGAGAACTGTTCTCCGGAAAATGTGAATAAACTCTGCCCGGTGAGAAACTGGCCCGTGTACGAGGGAATGGATGAAAAGGAGAGGGATGCGGTAAAGATGCTGCACCAGTACCTTTCCGGTAATGAATACACCTTGGACGAGCTGAATAAGGAGCTCTATGAGATTCCCAAGCGGATATACGGCTATGAGGCGGAGAACTTAAAAGCTCTCCAGGGCATATTTTTCAAGGATGTATACCGCCTATTGTTAAACAAGGAAAAGGGGCCCAGGCTGTATCTGTTCCTGTATGCCATTGAGAAAGACAAGTTCCTGTCCCTGCTGGATTTCTCCGCGCCTATGACAGAGGAGGAGAAAGAGGCCCTGACCGCTCCCAAGGAGGAGGCCGTGGAAGAGGAGCCCAAGGTAGAGTACGGCGAACCGGATGAAGTGCAGCCCATAGCGGATGAGATCGACATCGAGGAATTTCGGAAGATTGATCTGCGGGTGTGTAAGGTGCTGAAATGCGCGGAAATCAGGAAGTCCCACAGCTGCTATAAGCTGACCCTGTTTGATGGGCTGAAAGAGCGGGTCATCGTATCCAGCATCAAGCAGTATTATAAGCCAGAGCAGTTGATCGGCCGCAAGATTATCGTGGTGGCTAATTTACAGCCTACCCGGTTTGTGGGCGTCAAGAGCGAGGGGATGCTGCTTGCCGGAACCAACAATGCCTGCGGCTGCCAGGTGGTGATCGTGGACGATATCGTGCCGGAGGGGACGAGAATCTGCTGATTTGCCTGCTTTCATTGTCAATATATTTTTCGGCTATGTGGAAAAACATAGACGGTAAGCATAATGTTTGGCGGACATCTGAGGGTGTCCGTCTTTTTATGCATACGGGTACCCAACACGGCAGGCAGGGAGAAAACACCCTTGCCCGGCCAGGATAAAAAGTTCTCATAAAAAAATAAAACCAGTTGCCTATTTCTTCCTGTACCTATATAATGAGGGTATGGCTATCGGAAGAAAGATAGCGTGTAGACCTGGGAAAATTTCCACAGCTTATACTGACGGTCACAAAATTTGTCAAAGCACCCGACTCACGAGCGGTAAGCATTATGAATCGGTGACAAATTTCAACCCTCGTGAGTATATGTGCAAGAAAAGGAAGAAAGGATGGGTAAAAAGGTATGATAGTGCCCAAGCATTTTGAAAATCTGGAGGTACTCCATGAGAACACCATGCCCGACAGGGCATACTACATCCCTGCCGTCTGCAGACACAGGGATCTGGTGGAGCACAGAGAGGAGTCGGAGCGTTTCACTCTGCTGAACGGGGAGTGGGATTTCCGTTATTATGACAGTGTGTATGATCTGAAAGAGGAGTTCTACCTGGAGGAGAACGGCACAGGCCAGGGCTGGAAGACGATTCCCGTGCCCTCTGTATGGCAGATGCATGGGTATGACAGGCATCAGTATACAAATATAAACTATCCTTTCCCGCTGGATCCCCCCTATGTGCCCCATGAAAATCCCTGCGGCACTTACCGCTGTCATTTTACCTGGAAAAAGGATGAGGCGGCGCCGAAGACTTACCTGAACTTCGAGGGTGTGGATTCCTGCTTCTATGTGTGGATGAACGGACAGTATGTGGGCTACAGCCAGGTATCCCATTCCACCTCCGAATTTGATATGACTCCTTTCCTGAGAGAGGGGGAGAATCTCCTGGCAGTGCTGGTGCTGAAGTGGTGCGACGGCAGCTACCTGGAGGATCAGGACAAATTCCGCATGAGCGGAATTTTCAGGGACGTATATCTTCTAAGCCGTCCCGAACAGTGCGTGTATGACTATTTTGTAAAGACCTGCCTGAACAGGGAGGAAAAAACGGCTCAGGTGGAAATAGACCTCACTTATCTGGACCAAAAGATTCCCGTGAAAGCCTGCATAGAGGATGCACAGGGAAAAGTACTGGCCAGCACAGAGGGGACAGACCATATATCCTTATCCCTACAGGATATCAGGCTGTGGAGCGCAGAGATGCCCTATCTGTATACCTTAGTACTGGAGACAAGTGGAGAGATTATAGCGGAACAGCTGGGCCTGCGGGAAGTATCCGTCAAGGACGGCGTGCTGTATTTTAACGGCCAGAATATCAAGATTCACGGCACCAACCGCCACGACAGCGATCCGGTCACCGGTTTCACCATCAGCTTGGCCCAGATGCATAAGGATATGACCTTGATGAAGCAGCACAATATAAACGGTATCCGCACCAGCCATTATCCCAATGCGCCTCAGTTCTACCAGCTCTGCGACAGATACGGCTTCTATGTGGTGGACGAGGCGGACAATGAGAGCCATGGGGCGGGAAGTGCCTATGGACAAAAGTACCTGGATACCTGTCAGTGGATAGCCGACAATCCTGATTTCATCAAGTCCACGGTGGACAGGACACAGAAATGCGTGATGCGGGACAAGAACAGGCCCTGCGTCTTTGCCTGGTCTATGGGCAATGAGGGGGCTTACGGCTGCACCTTTGAGGAGGCTCTGCGGTGGACAAAGTCCTATGATGACACTCGTGTCACCCATTATGAAAATGCCTATAATGTAAAGGAGGGCAGGGTGACGGATTATACCTGCCTGGATATCTACAGCAGGATGTATGCTTCCCCGGAGGATATGCGCAAGCACTTTGAAAAGACAGAGGAAAAGGACAGAGATCACTGCTACGATGCTCCCGGCCGTCCTTA
This sequence comes from uncultured Acetatifactor sp., assembly GCA_910584235.1. Taxonomy (GTDB): domain Bacteria; phylum Bacillota; class Clostridia; order Lachnospirales; family Lachnospiraceae; genus Acetatifactor. Next base: position 76,307 of record CAJTZD010000008.1, on the reverse strand, counting down.
TTTCCAGTGTGAGTACTGTCATGCCATGGGCAACGGCCCCGGGAATCTGGAGGATTATTTCCAGGTATTCCAGGCTTATGACCAGGCCTGCGGCGGTATGGTTTGGGAGTGGTGCGACCATGCTGTCTACAAGGGCCAGACCATAGAGGGGAAAGCGATGTATTTCTATGGGGGAGACCATGAAGAATACCCTCATGACGGAAACTTCTGCATGGACGGGCTGGTGTACCCGGACCGCAGGCCCCATACGGGACTGAAAGAGCACTGGAATGTGTACCGTCCCGCCAGGGTAGTGGGCTTCGATGGGGCTAATGGCATCCTGACCGTACATAACTATATGGATTTCCGGAATTTAAAGGATTACTGCAGCCTTGTCTGGGAGGTTACCTGCGATGGGGAGAAAAAGGCCTGTGGCGTTGTTGCGGATGCAGAACTTCTGGATATAGCGCCTCATAAAGAGGGAGAAGTAAAGCTGAAGATTCCCGCTGTGCCTGCGCAGGGCAGGAATTATCTAAAAGTGACATGGATCCTGCGGGAGGACGAGGGCGTACTGAAAGCAAAAACGGAACTGGGATTTGACGAGGTTAGCCTTTGCGGAGAGACAGCCGGCGGTGCGGACAATGCGGTGAATACGGACTGTGCCGCCAATGCCTCCGTTGCGGCAGGACAGTGCGTTTACGCAGGACAGCTTTTGAGGCAGCCCCTGGAGAAAGACAGCGCCTGCGGCGGACTGACGGTACAGGAGGACGACCATTATCTGACAGTGGTGTCAGATAAATTCTCCTATACCTTTGACAAATTTACCGGATTGTTCTCCGGAATGGTAAATGCCAATCGGACTCTGCTGGAGCATCCCATGGAGTTCAATATTTTCAGAGCGCCAACGGACAATGACAGGAATATCCGCAATGTCTGGGAGGAATGCCATTATGACCGTCCTGTGGTCAGAACCTACGGCACGGAATGTGTAAAAGGAGAGAAAGACGGAAAAGCTTATGTGGAGATAAAGAGCCAGATCTCCCTGTCCCCTGTGTTCATGCAGAGAATCCTGGACATCCGCGCTTCCTGGCAGGTATGGGCGGACGGCAGCGTGGACGTGCGTCTGGAAGCGAAGAAGAATTCCGCGTTCCCCAGACTGCCCAGGTTCGGTATCCGCATGATGCTGCCTGAGGATATGCAGCAGGTGGAATACTACGGATTAGGGCCCGTGGAGAGTTACAAGGATAAGTGCCGGGCAGCATATCACGGCAGATTTGAGGAGACAGTGGATTCCCTGTTCGAGGATTATATCCGTCCTCAGGAGAACGGAAGCCATTATGACGTAAGCTATGTGGAGCTTGCCAGGGATGGCTTAAAGCTTTCCGTTGCGGGCGAGAAGCCTTTCTCTTTCAACGCTTCCCGCTATACCCAGGAGGAACTGACGAAAAAAGCCCATAACTACGAGCTCGTTCCCAGCGGACATACGGTGCTGTGCATCGACTATGTACAGGACGGCATCGGCTCCAACAGCTGCGGACCGGAGCCGGAGAAGCAGTATCAGTTCCTGGAAGAGGAATTCACTTTCGCCTTTGGCATACGCGTCAATGGGTAAGGGACGAGAGAGTTGACAAAAGGGGGGACGCACAGCTTTTTGCGCTGGGAGCCTCCCCTTTTTCAAAAGAAGCCGGCATACTTATGATTTCAGAGGATATGGCGTAAGGATTTCAAGCGCTTTCAAGGATAAGAAAGGAGAAAATTATGAGCAGAATCATCGGAAAAGCATTGCCCCAAATGCCATGGCAGGAGAGACCGGAGGGATACGATAAGCCGGTATGGCGTTACTCCGAGAATCCCATCATCGGCAGACATGATATCCCCACCTCCAACAGCATCTTTAACAGCGCCGTGGTGCCTTTCGGCGACGGATATGCGGGGGTGTTCCGCTGTGACAGCCTGTCCGTGAGCATGGACATTTTCGCGGGCTTCAGCAAGGACGCCGTCCACTGGGAGATCAATCACGAGCCGGTTACTTTCGTGGGAGAGGATCCGGAGGTGACGAATCGCGAGTACCGCTATGACCCAAGGGTGGTGTGGATTGAAGACCGCTATTATATCTCTTGGTGCAACGGCTACCACGGCCCTACCATCGGCATCGGATACACTTTTGATTTCAAAACCTTTTATCAGATGGAAAATGCCTTTTTGCCCTACAACAGAAACGGTGTGCTGTTCCCCAGAAAAGTAAACGGACGCTATCTGATGCTGTCCAGGCCCAGCGATACCGGGCATACGCCTTTTGGTGATATCTTCTTAAGCCAGAGTCCGGATATGGAATTCTGGGGACATCACAGATTTGTCATGGGCACCTGCGACGGTGATTTTTCCGCCTGGCAGTCCATGAAGATAGGCCCCGGTCCCTGCCCTATCGAGACCGATGAGGGATGGCTCCTGATCTACCATGGAGTGCTTCGGACCTGCAGCGGGTATGTGTACCGTATGGGCTGCGCTTTGCTGGATTTAGAGGAGCCCTGGAAAGTAAAGCTCCGCTCCAGGTATTATATCCTTGCGCCGGAGATGCTCTATGAACAGACCGGGGACGTGCCCAACGTGGTCTTCCCCTGCGCGGCCCTGACGGACGCGGATACCGGGCGCATCGCCATCTACTACGGCTGCGCGGATACCGTGACGGGCCTTGCCTTTACCACAGTGGATGATCTGATGAATTGGATGAAGAAATATCCCATGGAATAAAATAGAACTTTTGAGACAGAATGGGAGTAGGAACTGGTGGTAAATGAGAAAGCTGCCATATGGGGAGGCGCTCTTACATGACAAAGGAATACGAGAACGAGATTCTCTATCATTATACAGACTATCAGGCCTTAGACGGTATGCTCCATCAGGCGCAGCTTCGGGTAAACAATGTGCTGAACATGAACGATGCGGCGGAAATGCGTTATTTTATGGACGGTTTATGCGATGCCGTGGCCAAACGGCTGGAGAGTGAGGGGGATTCCAAACGGGCCGGACAGGTAAGAGCGCTGTTTCGAGAAGAATTAAAGAAAGAATTTTACTACTCTGCCTATGCGGCCTGCTTCTCCCTGCACCGGGACGACGCGGCCCAGTGGGAGCGGTACGGAAACAGGGGCAGAGGAGTGTGCATTGCCTTTCAGGGAAAGTACCTGCAGAAAATGGCAAGAGGCGCCCTGTCTCTCCAGACCGTGTTCTATCAGGACAATATGGAGAACCATAACCTGACCGGAGTATTCTGCCGCCTCATGAAGCGGGAGAGGGAACTGTCCGCCAGAAATCCGGATATCAAGAAAGCCATGAATTACGCCTGGAGCTGTTCCGCGGCGTTTAAGCATCCCTCTTTTCTGTCAGAGCGGGAGGTACGCCTGGTGGTGTCTCCTTTTGTAAAGGAGTATTTCGATGTAAAACCCTGTTATCACATTACCACGGAGCGCATCAAGAAATATTATCCCCTGGACCTGACGGCCATGTGCCGCAAGATCGGAATCGGACTGGAAGAATTGGTGCCGGAAATCATCATCGGCCCGGAATCCACCCAGTCCAAATCCATCCTCCAGGATTACCTGCGGGACGGCGGCATGAAAGAGCTGGCGGAGCGGGTCTCACTGTCAAGCTGCCCGCTGCGCAGGCCGCCTGACTAGGAGGCTTCCCCGGCTTTTGGCATGCTATGGTTCAGCGCTTCCGCAGAAAATGGCGGGATCCGGATCACAAGGGCAGGTATTGATTTTTCGTGTAAAATAGTTGGATCCTTTTCAGGCAGTCCCTTTTTCCGTCAGCTTTCAATACCAGAATGAACCGTTTTGACGCCAAGGCAGGGAATGTGCAGATTGCGTATGGAGAAATCCAGAGCGTCCACCTCATTGTAACTGCGGATGGGCGCGATTCCCTCCTCATTTCCGATCCAGCGGGTGTCCGGATCCCACATATTGAATATCAGGATTTCCGGCTGGAGGGTGCGGATCACATTGATGATTCTCTCCTTGTCGTATTCATGTCCCTCGGAACCGCAGCCGTCGAACCACAGATAATCAATTTTACCGTAATTGGTCAAAAGCTCCGAGATCTGATCGATAAAGTTCTGATCATACTCTGCCGAAGTCAGCTTTTTCCCGATGATATTGGCGTCTGCGGGAGAAAAGTACAGACCCATTTTCAGTCCGTATTCCCTGCATGCCGCCACATAGTCCGCCACCACGTCTCCTTTGCCGTCTTTCCAGGGGGTTTTGGAGATATTGTAGGAAGTATAGGCGGAGGGCCAGTTTGCGAAACCGTCGTGATGCTTGCAGGTCATGACCGCGTAGGACGCCCCCGCTTCCTTTGCGGTGCGGATCCACTGTCTGCAGTCTAAATGCGGCGGGTTGAAGCCGTCAGGAGTCATAACTGCTTCATTGCCGTCCCAGTCCTTATGTCCGGGATAGAAAGTGCGGGTTCCTCCTGGTATTTTTTATTTGATTATAGCAATGAGTTTGGGGGGAGTGCAAGGGGGGATTTTCAAAGATCTAGTCATAGAAAACGGTTGCGGCATCTTTGGGGATATGCTACAATGTCTTCGGGAAGCAATTTCCACCACAGGGCATTTTGCCGCTTTATATGAAGAATATCATATTGATTTTGAACAAATGTACTATGACCTGGCAAAGCTGCTTGACAGTCCTCTTTCAAAAGGTTCCAATACCAATGAGCAGAATGAGGTGCTGAAAAAAGTATACCCGAAATTGTGTCCGGATAATTTGGATATATGCTTTTTGTCTTTGTATCGTGAAGAGGAGTCGCAGGAATTGAAGTGGGAGACGGAGGGGGACAGAAAATGAATCTATCAGCAAAGGAAAAAATTTCATACGGAATAGGGGCAGTAGGCAAGGATATGGTCTATATGCTGACCGCCAGCTACATTTTGTATTTTTATGAAGATATCCTGGGCGTCAGCGCAGTGTTCACAGGCTTCCTGCTGCTGGCGGCAAGGGTGTTCGATGCGGCTAACGATCCGGTGATGGGGATACTGGTGGCCAGGACAAAGAGCCGTTTCGGCAGGTTCAGGCCTTGGCTTTTCAGCGGAACCATTGTCAATGCGCTGGTGCTTTACGCCATGTTCGCGGTGCCGCAGGAGCTGGAGGGGAATCCGCTTTTGATCTACATTTCCGCCGCCTATATCCTGTGGGGCGTGACTTATACCATGATGGATATCCCTTATTGGTCTATGATTCCGGCCTTTGCCAGGGACAGCAAGGAACGGGAAAGCCTATCCACCCTGGGGAGGACATGTGCGGGCATCGGCAGTGCGCTGGTGACGGTGATTACCATGCCGGCGGTGTATTTCCTGGGAAATGGGAATGAAAGGATCGGGTTCAAATGGTTCGCGCTGATTGTAGCGGTCTTCTTTGCTTTTACAGCCATATTGATGTGCCTCTGCATCAAAGAGAAATCCACGGTGGACATGCCGGTAAATTCCATCGGGGACATGTTCCGTGCGCTGATCCGCAATGACCAGGCCATGGCAGTGGTGGTTTCCATTGTGCTGATCAACTGCTCTATTTACCTGACAAGCAATCTGGTGATTTATTTCTTTAAATATGATTTCGGCGGCGAGGGCTGGCAGAATGCCTATACGCTGTTCAATACCTTTGGCGGCGGGGTGCAGATTCTGTCCATGATGCTGCTGTATCCTCTGATTCGGAAATTCCTGTCCACTGTCCAGGTATTCCGCACTGGCCTGGGGATGGCGGTATTGGGGTATGGCGTGCTGCTGGTCCTGGCCTGCACGAATATGTCCAATGTGTTCCTGCTGTTCATTCCCGGCTTCTTCATCTTCGGGGCCAATGGGCTTCTGACCATATTGACCACTGTATTTCTGGCGAACAGCGTGGATTACGGAGAGTGGAAGAACGGCACCAGGGATGAGAGCGTGATTTTCTCCATGCAGACCTTTGTAGTGAAGCTGGCCTCCGGTGTGGCGGCGTTATTGGCGTCCGTCTGTCTTGCGGTATTCCAGATTAGCGAGAACACAGAGGCGGAAGCAGTGGCTGCCGCACAGTCTGTGATGGGACTGCGGCTGACCATGACGGTGCTGCCGGTGATTGGGCTGGCTGTTGCGGCTGTCTTCTTTGGGAAGAAATTCGTGCTGACAGACGACAGGATGAAAGAGATAGGGGAAACTTTAAAGGAGAAAAGGTAGGAGAGAGACGGAGGGACAGAGGATGGAACTGATTTCCGAAAAAGGGTACAGAAGCAGCATGGACGGAGAGGTGGTTCCTTTTCTGCAAAAAGACAGATACAGCGGCAGATTCTGCCCGGATGGGGATGAGGGCCTGTACTATGAGAGATATGGCGGCAGGCCGGCAGACGGAGTGGTAGTGATAGTCCACGGCTTTTCGGAGTCCGCGGAAAAGTATGTTGAGATGATATATTATTTTCGACAGGCCGGATATCGGGTGTATCTCTTTGACCTGCGGGGGCATGGGCGCTCCGCCCGGGCGGTGGAGGATTTGTCCATGGTCCATATCGGGCGCTATGAACAGTACCTGTCGGATCTGGAATATTTTATGGAAAGGATTGTCAGAAAGGAGAACCAGGGCCTTTCTGTCTTCCTGTATGCCCATTCCATGGGAGGCGGCATCGGCGCTGCGTTCCTGGAAAAGCATCCGGAGACGTTTTCCAGAGCGGTTCTGAGTTCGCCTATGATACGGCCGCATACAGGGCAGGTGCCCTTTGGGGCGGCGCGGCTGATTGCCTGGGTTCAGGTCAGGGCGGGAAAGGGGAAGCAGTATGTGGCCGGTCATCACGGCTTCCGGGCGGACGAGACCTTTGAGGACAGCGCCGCCACCTCCCAGGCGCGCTATGACTACTATTATCGGAAAAAATGCGGGGAGAGGCTGTTCCAGACAAGTGGCGCTTCCTACGGATGGCTTTCCCAGGCCGCCAGGATGTCCTGCGATATGCTGAAAAAAGCCAACTGCCGCAGAATACATACGAGAATCCTGCTGTTCCAGGCCGGGGAGGACGGTTTCGTGGATGGGAAAGCGCAGGAGCGGTTCGTGAGACAGACGGAAAGCGCGGCGCTGGTGCGGATAGCGGGGGCGAAGCATGAAATCTATATGGGGACAGACGAGATCATGGCCGCATATGTAGGGCAGGTACTGGACTTTTTCAGGGAAAAGGACTGAAGCTCCGCCGGGAAAGCAGGCCTGCAAATGAAAAAAGAGCCGCTGCCTGGGCGGCCAAAAGAAAAGTATTTTTCTGTCGTTAATGAGGCGACTCTTATATCAAATTATGAAAATGGCGGCTATCGCCATCATTACTTCGTCATAAAGGATTCGGAACAAAATCATGACAGATTATCTGAAAGAAACATCCTCGCAGCCAATAGACATATCTGATACCATTGGAACTTCCGACATTTCTGCTGCAGTTGATAAACAATAAGCTGTTCCACAAAAGATTCAGCATTTCAGAAGATTCCCAGATATGGGAATGTATGCGTAGGAAAGGTGATGTCCCTGAAGCATGAAAATGATTTCAGGGCTGAAAATCGTGGATAGGAAAGTAGGAGGACGGATATGGAGCGGTGCGGAAGAAGAGAGATAACGAGTCGTAGGGATGGTATCTGGCTGGCAGTCTGCAGTCGGGAAAAATGTAAATTTAACTGGGCAGAGGTATAAGTTATGATATATTTGAGTAGTTTTTTATTTTCTGACAAAAGTGTCATAAATCCAAATATTTATCCTTATAATGTATTCGCCAATAAGACGGAAAGGCTGCTGTTGTTTGACCCAATCACTGTCCTGTACGGCGATAATGCCTCCGGGAAGTCCACCGTGCTGAACATCATGGCGAACAAGCTGGGACTGGAGGGGCTGGAGTATGCTTCCAGCAATCAGTATGGCAGGGTTCCCTACTTTATGAAATTCGTGGAGGAATGCAGCTTTTCCCTTGGGGAAGAGGAGGACGGAAAGCCGGTTGGCCGGATTCCGGCTGGCAGCAGGTATATCAAGAGCGAAGATATTTTGTATGAGATTAAGAAGATACAGCAGGAGCAGATTCTGGAGGACGGATATGTGTATGAGCATGTGAGGCGGGGGCTTTCCAGGGAGCAGAGGGAGGAGTTCAGGAATTCCTATGGGACGGCGAGGAAGCTGGAGATTCTGAAATTTGCCCAGGAAAAGTATTCCAACGGGGAGACGACGCTGCAGATGCTGGACGATTATATGGAGCCGGACGCATTGTACCTGCTGGACGAGCCGGAGGTATCGCTGTCGCCGGAGAACCAGACGAGGCTGGCGGAGCGGCTGAACCGGATGGCCAGGTTTTTGGGGTGCCAGTTTGTCATAGCGACGCATTCGCCTTTTATGCTGGGGACGCTGCAGGCGAAGATTTATGATTTGGACTCCAGGGAGTTGGATGTGGCGGGGTGGACGGAACTTCGGAATGTTCGGTATTTTTTTGAGTTTTTTGAGAGGCATCGGGGGGAGTTTGGAAAGTAAGTCCCGATTTGATGTTGTCCGCTGTAAGCGTAGTAAATGAGTAGGTCATGTTGGTGTTTGAGGAGAGATTGTTTGCTGTGCAGGTTTCGGGGAATTCTTATGTTAGGGAAATGTTGATGGATAACTTTGGTGTTGTTTCATTTGTTGTGATGGGTTAGGTTAAAGTAGGTGAAATTTCATATGCAGTTAACAGTAATTGATTTACAATAGGACAGAGTGATGTGAGCCGAAAGCCTTAGAAAAGCATATCTTATAGCTTTCGGCCCTATATGTTGTTTATGCAAATGCAACCTCAAACTCAATTAATAATGAACCAAAATTGGTAACAAGGTAATCATATTGTATAGGATGTGTCTTTTTCAGACGTTGGTAACGATTCTCCTTTTTGGATTCCATATGGACACCAAATCCACAGTACATACAACCATTTCTGGTATAGCCCATATTATATAATTTCGATATCTTTACATGATATTTTTCAATATATTCAAGTATATCATCATCTTTCCAAAATGAGAGAGGTTTAGACTGGTTGTCTTTCTTTTCATGAAATACATTACAGCCGTATTCTAGCCATTCTTTTTCACGTTGATAGCTTTCAGATGCTAATATGCCTAAAATAGCACATTCTAATCCAAGTTCTTTCGCTTTACGACGAAGAGGTTCTTTTTTTAATTTATCGCAACATTTATCAGAGATTGGTAATTCCTTATATTTGCTATATTTATTAAAATTTCTCTGGATGTAATCAATTGAATTTTGCCGTGTTTTATCACTTAATGCATGCTGATAAGTACGAATAGCATTTGCGATTCGTTTTGAAAACATTGGATAGCCGTAAGTTTCTGTTACCTTTTTAAATGTCCAGAGTTCTCCATGAGCATCTTTGGGAATAACAGTAATTATATTGGTGCAATTAACTCTTTTTTCCCATTCAATATGTTGCAGAGTTTCCGGATATTCATTTGTAGTATTGGCAAATATATGAAGTATATTTGGATACATACTTTTTGCTATATGAGAAAGAACAGTAGAGTCTTTGCCGCCAGAATAAGATATATATATTTTATCGAGACCAAATTCGGCAACCGTTTCTCTAATTAAATGTTTTGTTTGGATTATTTTAGATTCAAGATTCATTTCTTGCAGAGAATTTAATAATTCACGTCTTTCTTTTAAAAACGCAGAGTGTTTCATTCCACAGAGATTGCAATATCTGTGATCTAAGGGATAAGTATTATTTAGGTTTAGCTCTTCATAACATATTTTACAAAGCATTTTTGTTTTTCCTTTTATCAGTTTATAAAAATAACAGAAAGTTTGTATCTATTATAAAATACAATAATATAGTTAGTCAACTATAAAAAAACAAATTTTTATTGTATAATTAAACTTCAAGAATGAAAAGAAAATGATGAAATTTAGAGTTTTTTGTTGTACTATATAAAAGTGGGGAATATTATGCGAATTGGGGATCGTTTAGCGGAATTAAGAAAACAAAATCAATATACACAGAAAGAGTTAGCCCAAAAACTTAATGTATCACAACAAATTATAAGTAATATTGAGCGAGGACAAACGGAGCCGGATATTGACTTTTTGCGAGATACAGCCGATTTATATAATATTTCACTGGATCAATTAATAGGACGGGATATTTCTGGAATTGAAATAGATAGTGATAGTATTGAACAGCAGATAATAAATGTTATTAGAAAAATGGATAATACAGGAAAAGAATTGAGTTTAGGCTTAATAAACCAGGTAGCTCAGCATAGAGGTGTCAATAATGATGATAAATAACTATTTTGATGAAAATACATTAGAGGAATTAATTGAAGAAATTAAATATGTTTATCAATTTGATGATCGTCCGTGGGTAATAGGGTACAGTGGAGGAAAAGATTCGACAACGGTAGTTGAACTGGTTTATATGATGTTACTGTCTCTCCCAGATTGGCAAAGGATTAAAAATGTATACATTGTTTCTTCGGATACACGAATAGAGAACCCACTGATTAAGCTATATTTAAGCAGAATGAATGACTTAATTGGAAAAGCGGCAGATAAGGATAAACTACCTATTATTACAAAAATGGTAAAGCCATTGCCTCAAAATTCATTCTGGGCAAATGTAATTGGCAGGGGACTGCCGACCCCTAGAGTAAATGGGACATTTCGCTGGTGTACGGACCGCTTAAAAATCAATCCTAGTGCAGATTTTATCAGAGATGTCATAAAACAAGAAAAGCAGGAAGTTGTAGTATTGCTTGGTGTAAGAAAAGCAGAGAGCATTGCCAGAAAAAGACGTATTGAGGGAAGAGAACTGGCGAATCGGCTATTAAATCGTCATGAGACAATTCAGGATGCCTATGTATATAATCCGATTGTGGAATTAACCACGGAAGATGTATGGGATGTTTTGTTGAAGATAAACGGAGGAAAGACTCCATGGGGTTCGGATAATAACGAGCTTGCAACGCTGTATTCAGGGGCAGATGGAGGTGAATGCCCGTTTGCGGGGACAAATGCAGGCAATCAGACGCAATCCTGTGGAAATTCAAGATTTGGTTGTTGGGTTTGTACCGTTGTGAAAGAGGACAAATCTTTAAACGGCTTTATCAAAAAGGGGCATAGGGAGTTGGTGCCTCTGGCAGAGTTTCGGACATGGATTATGAGCATTCGGGACACAGACCGGTATCGTGAAAAAAAACGCAGGGATGGCACCGTATATGAAACAAAGGCGGGAGAAATGGGATATGGACCGTTTACTTGGGAAGCCCGGCAATTGATTTTGGAAAAATTGATTGAGACCCAAAAGAAAATAGGATATGAGTTGATTACAGTAGAGGAATTAAAAGCGATAGATGAGATTTGGGACTTAGAGTTGGATTTTTCAAGACGTATCTTAGTGGAACTATATAACAGGCTAACAGGGGTTAAGTTACCATGGTATTATTTTAAGGAACCATTATTCGATGAGGATACTGTAACTGAATTAAAAAAACTTGCAGAAGAAAATGATGTTCCTTTTGACTTGGTGCGGAATATCATTTTATCTGTGTATCACAATAAAAATTATTCTAATCAAAGAATTATGAAAGAGGCAATATCACGTTTATTAAATCAACAATGGCTTCATTATGAGGTATTAAAGGAGATTGAAAATGAGAATAAATAAAATCATATTATATAATTTCAACTCCTTTGAAGGATTGAATGAGTTTGATTTTTCATGTCAAACTCCTGATAAAAATATTATTTTAATTGGTGGAAAGAATGGCGCTGGAAAAACCTCTTTATTTCTCGCTATTAAGATAGCTTTATATGGTTCATTGGCGTTTGGTTATTTAGGAGTTAATCCATATTATATAGCAAAAATAAAGGATTGTATTAATTTTAAATCATTTCAAAAGAAAACGGTAAAGGCTTCTGTACAAGTTAATCTTTCTTTAATGGTTGAAAGGGAAGTAAGAGAATATGAAATTATTCGGGAGTGGGATTGCACAGGACAAAAATTGATAGAAAAGCATTATATAATGTATAACGGAGAATTATTGGAAGAGCAGGAGTCAGCATACTTTCAGAATTATTTACACGGACTCATTCCACCTGGATTATTTGATTTCTTTTTATTTGACGGGGAACAGGTCGGAACTATTTTTTCTACAAATTCCTATAATACATACATTAAAAATGCAGTTTATACTTTATGTGGATTGGATGTATTTGAAATTGTCAGAAAGTACTCAGCCAATTATACTGGGAGGGCGGCAAATGAAAATGAAGAAGAGGTATATAGTTTATATGAACAATTAAAAAATAAAGTTGAGGTATTGGAAAAGAAAAAAGGTGATTTGGAAGTACAGATGAAACAAGAGCAAGAACTGTTGGAACAGACAAAAACAGATTTGATTGAGTTAGAGACAGCATTTAAAAATGCAGGCGGGATTACAAAAAAGAACCGAAAATTACTTACGGAAAAATATCAAGAGTCTGAACGGCTGAAAGCAGAGTCTGCTGCAAAAATTAAAATATTTATGGAAGGCCTTATGCCATTTTTTATTGTTAAGGAATTTAGTGATAAAATAACAAGTCAGTTGGACTTTGAAGAGAAAGAAGAAATTTATTATTATGTGCAGCAGAAGCTGAACTATAATGAAATTAAATTAACCCTTAACAAAAGTAGAAATGTTGATGAGAAAACAATTGATTCTTTGATGGATTTTCTTTTAAGTAAATTTAAGCCAAAAGGATTTAAGGAGGGTACACAGCTTATGCATGACCTTTCCAAAGAGGGGAAAGGAAAGGTTAATGCAATGATTTCTTCAATTGAGGATTTCGATACACAGGAAATGATACATTTAATTAAACAGAAACAGACAGCATCCGATAATACTGCTGAAATAAATCGAATTCTAAAAAATGCAATGACAGAAGAAGATAATAATAAATTCATAGAGCAGGAGAACTTACTTTTTAAGAAAAAAGACCAGATATCTCAAGAGTTACTGGATATACAAAATCATATTGATAAAATAATCGATGAATTGCAGACGACAACATTACAAAGAGACAAGGCGTTTCAGAAATTAAAAGATACTGCTCAAGACAAACATGTCTTTGAATTAAGTAGTGGACTTACTAAAATGATGAGTGCTTTATTAAGCAAGAAAACGGTTTTTATCAGGGACAGGCTTGAAACCTTGATAGTGACCGCCTTACATCAAATCTACAGAAAGGATAACCTGATAACCCATGTGGAAATAGGAGAAGATTTTCAATTTAGCCTGTATCAGAATGCTACATACGAAGTGACAGAATTGAATTATTTGATGAAAAATCTTGGAAAGGAAGCATTTGCTTCCATGATAGGAAAAGAAGGGAAAAAGAAATTATTTGAGCTCTATGGTGTAAATAGTATGATACAGCTGCAGCAGGCAATGAATTTTGTTGATGGGCATGGGTCGATAGAGCTATATAAGAAAATCGATTTAAGCAGATTGTCAAAAGGAGAAAGACAGATTTTCATTCTGTCAATGTATTGGGCGATTATTGAACTGTCCGGAAAGGATATCCCATTTATCATCGATACGCCATATGCCAGAATTGATGCAGGTCACAGAAAAGAAATATCAGAAAAGTTCTTCCCCAATATCAGCAAACAGGTTATTATCCTTTCTACGGATGAAGAGATAAATGAGGAGTATTACGGGATTCTCAAGCCCTATATTGCAAAAGAGTTTCTTCTGGTCAATGATGAGGCACAGAACAGGACTTCCGTTGAACAGCGCTATTTTTTTGAGAGGTAAGGTATGGTTTTCAGGTTAAAAACATCAAAAAGAACACAGGATATCTTTCAGGAACTGGAAAGAAGAACCAATTATAAGCCGTATACACTGGTGAAACATGCCATTGCCTGGTCTGTGAAAGAGAATACATCCGTAGAGAATTTTGTGTCTGATTCGGATGGACTGGACTTGAACAGGCAGACCATTACAGGGGACAATGAGGCATATTTCAAAGTGCTTATTGAGGAAGTAGAAGGAAGATATCTTCCAGAAGAGGAATATTTTCCTAAATATGTGAAAGCACATGTTGATAGAGGAAGCAAATTGCTGCTCGATATGTACAATCATGCAGGAAGCGTAGAAAAATATATTTTACAGGTTCTGGGAGTAGGAGATACCGTATGATTTATTTTGATAACAGTGCCACTTCTCCAATTGATGGGGAAGTGTTGGAGGCAATGCTCCCATATCTCAAAGAAGAATATGGGAATCCGTCCAGCAAATATTATTGTAAGGCGGTTCATGCCAGAGATGCTGTGGAGGATTCAAGAATTTCTGTGGCGCGGCTGCTGGGGGCAGAACCGGAAGAGATAATTTTTACGGCAGGCGCAACGGAAAGCACAAACTTTATTATAAAAGGATATATGGATTACCGCCGTTTTTATATTGATGGAAAAAATCATGTAATTACATCAGTAGCCGAACATAAGGCTACCATAAATACTTGTAAATATCTGAATGGTGAGCTCTACTCCAATAATGATTCCACTATCAACCTTTTTGGGGATAGAAAGAAAGTGGACAGAGGATATGCAGCCAGTTTTGTAGAGGTTAATGAAATTGGGGAAATCACAGTGCAGGCGATACAAGATGCTATTCAGAAAAACACCGCACTGGTATCCGCCATTTATGTGAACAATGAAATTGGGACAATCAGTGACGTTAAAAAAATTGCTGAACTTTGCACAGAAAACGGCATAGCATTTCATTCGGATTTGACACAGGCAGTTGGCAAGATGAAAGTAGATGTGCATGAAATGGGACTGGATTACGCCTCTTGTTCCGCGCATAAGCTTTATGGCCCAAAGGGAATAGGAGTGGCTTATTTGAAGAACGATTCTTATGGGCTACAGCCAATAACATCTTTCATGCACGGAGGAGAACAAGAATCTGGTGTCAGGGCAGGCACCCTGGCAGTTCATGATATTGTGGGATTTGGGAAAGCGGCTGAGATTGCAGTCAGAGACTGGGAAAAGAATGAAAGTGTTCTGGCAGAACTGGATAATGAATTGATTCAAGGACTCGCCAGTATTCCGTTCATTTCATTGGTAAACCCTACAGAGAAACGATTGCCGGGAATTGTCAGTATCATTATTGAAAAGAAAGACTTTCACAATGAGAGATTTGTAAAGCATATAAGTGACCAATTGGCGATTTCCACAGGGTCGGCTTGTAGCGCAGGGGAACCATCAGAGGTCATAAAGGCAATTGGCCTGGCAGACAGTGTGACAAAAGTTCTCAGAATATCTGTCAATAAATTTACAACGAAAGCTGAGATTGCGCAATTGATTCAAATACTAAAAGATAAAATATGAAAAGGAAAAATATGACCATTTTAGCTGCTATTAAGACAGTATTATCCCAATATGGTGATATGACACACATCGAAGTTTATCAGAAAATAGTTGAAATGAAATTGTATGAATTTGGTGCGAAAAACCCGGTTGCAATTGTCAACGGATATTTACGCCGGTATTGCGTGGGATTGGATTTTCCCAGTTCCTATCCGGTAAAACACTTTAAAATAATTGGCAAGAAAGGTACAAAGAATATATATGCATTGAATTCAGAGAATGATACGGATGTAGGGGAACCTGGAAATTGGCAGGACGAAGAAATATTGGCGGAAGAAAAAATATCCATTGCTTATGATGCTTACAAAAAGGAGCTTAAGCAGAAGATATTGGAGCATATATTAAACTGCCCGCCAGGATTCTTTGAACGTATGGTAATAGAGCTGCTTCTTGCCATGGGATATGGCGCAGATGAATTGTCGGGAAGAGTCGTTGGGCGGGCTCATGACGGAGGAATTGATGGAATCATTGATGAGGATAAGCTGGGCTTAAGTCAGATATATATTCAGGCAAAAAGGCAGGAGAGTGGGAATAATGTTGGACGTCCTGCAATACAGGCATTTGTCGGGGCGATGCAGAATATTCAAAAAGGCGTTTTTATTACAACGGCAACATATACGAAAGAGGCCATAGGATATGCAAATAACCAGCAGCAGAAAAATATAAAATTGATTGATGGCGAGATGTTGGCAGAATTGATGGTCAGATACAGTGTGGGATTAGAGAAGATACATACATATACGGTATATAAAATTGATGAGGACTATTTTGCGTAAGAAAGGACAGGGAAGAAATGGCTTTAATGATAGACATTAAGCCGGCAAAATACAAAGGGGAAGCAGTGGTATGGGAAGCCTTGTCTGAAAAGCTCCCTAATGATATTGTCGTGTACAATCATAGAGAAATTGTGCCAGACAGAGAATTTGATTTCGCGCTTTTGATAAAAGAGTTGGGTATTTTGGTTATAGAAGTGAAAGGCTGGCAGGCACAGTATATTTTTGATGTCAATAATCCAGATGAGATTATTATGAAGGGAGAAGAAAAGCCATTAAGGTCACCCGAAAAGCAGGCCCGGGGATACAGGTTTGACTGGCTTAATTTTTTGGAGGACAGGTTTTCTATCAGTCCGGTTGTGCTTTCAATGGTATGTTATCCTTTTCTGTCAGAAAAAGAGTATTTTCAGAAAAGGCTGGATATCGTCTCCGCCAGAGAAACAACATTATTTGCGGAGGATTTAAAAGATGCCGGAAGATTGGGGCAAAAGATATATGACCTTTTTTCCAAAAAGAGTTTTTTGAACAGTTCACCTATGGACATTTCTGCAATTTCCATGATACGCCAGTATTTTGAACCATCTTATAAAATCAGAGAGAAAGACGATAGCAATGTTTTAGAACAATATTCTGTGCTTCAAGTGTTTGGAAGAAATTTGTTAGAGGAAGATATCCATAGTGTATTGAAAACCTATTTTTCCGGAACAAAAATGATTCTGTTTTTGAAAGATGAGAGGGATTTAAAGGAATTCTCCCATTCTTTATGTACAGAACTAAGAAAAAGGAATCTGATTTCAGATAAGGAAAAATTAAGAATGGCCAATTCATCAGAGGTGCAGCAATCATTCTCTATTCAAGGGGGAGGTCTGCGCATTTTTAATTTAGAGGCTTATGTTTTTCCTGATTGCGAATATATGCCGGAAGATTTAATCCTTATGGAAGGAAATGGGGTAAAGGAAAATGTAGATATTTTAGGTAACTTATCAGTACATACGGAATTTAACTTTGAACAATATAAAGTAGAACATGCACCGACAGATGCCAATATTCTTGTAGAAGCGGGAGCGGGTACAGGCAAGACACACTCTATGGTTTCCAGAATAGCCTTTTTATGTAATAGAAGAAATACGACTGTCCATCATATTGCAGAAGAGATTGCGATGGTGACATTTACCAATGAAGCGGCAGACAATATGAAAGTACGGTTAAAACAGTATTTTATGAATTGTTATATGTTGACAAGAAAAGCCAGGTATTTACATCAGATAGAAGCCGTGGATTTAATGCAGATTTCCACCATTCATAAATTTGCGAAATCGGTCATACAGAGCGTTGCGATTTCTTATGGATTGGGATATGATTTTGGGATTTCATCCAGTGAATTTGCAAAAGGCCAGGTTTATGAAAAATACCTGAATGATTTTCTGATAAAGAAACAGAATACAGAACCTAATTTTGCACAGCGATTACGTATGCCGGTTCACAAATTCAGAAAGCTTTTGATGAAATTCACGACAAAACTATATGACAAATCTTACAGTATTACAGAATTGCAAAATAGCGATTTAGGTACCTTTGAGGAATGGCCATTTTTTAATGAAGTTATTAGAGGAGTCATTGTACCGGCAGAGCTGGAATATGAAAATATAGTTTTTTCAAAAAACAAGCTGGATTTAAAGGAAAGCATGGTACTCTTAAACCATGCTGTCAATGGAACATTCCGGGATAAATGCGACTTGAAGTTTAAATACATATTTATTGATGAGTTTCAGGATACAGATGATATCCAGATTGATTCTTTTCTCAAACTACAGAATATAATGAGGGATATGAGATTTTTTGTAGTGGGAGATTTAAAACAAAGCATATATAGATTTCGCGGGGCAACTATAAGCGCCTTTGACTTGATTCAGAAAGGTGCTGTCAAGTGGGACAAGCCTTATACATTGACCACAAATTACAGGACAGATGCAGGGTTGTTACAGAAATTTGATGCTATTTTTACGAGATTGGGAAATCAGAAGAAGCTTCCTTTCAGACCTGGGATTGATACTCTGAAAAGCAGTATAGACGGACATCTAGCGGAGAGCGAATTGATAACCAAAGTCGAATTCTGCGGAGAACAGATGCGGATGGAGTGCCTGTTTTCAGAAATAGAGAAACAGAAGAAGATGATTGCCGAACTGGGACAAGGGAATGAATTGCGTAAGGAGGAGAAAATAATCGCCATATTGGTCAGAGAAAATTGGCAGATACATGCAATATTAGAGGAGTCAAAAAAACGGGGGAAGTTCATAGAGACAGAAGTCGGAGGTGATTTGTTCCAACTGGCACCTGCTATTGATTTATACAAATTGGTGCTGGCGTTGCTGAATCCCATAGAACCGGTATATTTATACAATCTTGTGGCTTCCAATTATGTAGGGATTCATTTGGATATCCAGGGGCTGCACGGAATGGAAAAAGAAAAAAAGACGGAAAAACTTACGGAAGTAATGGATACATTTTTCCTGAAGATGTATGGAAAATCCTGGACTGAGGTGATAAAGGAAACCAGAGTGCTTCCAGTCTTAATGCTGCTTAGAAATTTATATGAGGCTTTACAGCCCTGGAAAAATTATGAGGAAAATGAGGACGGTCAGAGATTTTATAAAGCGAATTATGAGCTTGTTCTGGAAAAAATCATTAAAATGTATAGTGTTGACTATTTGACATTAAATACAATGGGAAACAGTCTGCACATTAATATACTTACAGGACAGGAAGAACTGGCAAGAAATGTGGAAGCGCAAACCGATGATATACGAGTAATCTGTATCACTGTACATAAGGCGAAAGGGCTTGAATATGGTACTGTAATCATGCCATATATGAATGCGGATATCAGCTCCATGAAAAAGGCGGATTTAGACGTATACATAGAGAAAGGTAAACTCTCATATGGAATTAAAATTGGCAAGGGATGGGATAAGAAATACAATTCTAATTATGACATAGGCCAAGAAGAAACGGAGAAAGTGAATGAAGAGACAAGAGTATTATATGTGGCTTTGACAAGAGCCATCCGAAATGTGGTCTGGTTTCAGGATAGGAATGCAAAGAGTAAGGTGTCCTGGCAGATATTGATGGAGGATTGATATGTCTTTGACAATTTATACGTATAGTAATCCCTACGAGCTTAGAAATGAACCCTACTGGGATTCTATAAGGATGTGTGCCCATTTTTGTGTTTCTCAAACTATGGTAAATGGCTTGAGAGAAGTCTATAAAGAATTGGACCAAGGGCAGGTTACAACGGTGGAAGAACTGATAAAGGTTCTATACCCTACATGGTTTGACACTAAGACATATGTGGAACAATATGCCCTTTTGACAAATGCATTGGATTGTGTGAATCCCAATATTCCCCTGGAAAAGTGGAGCAAGGTAAAACAGGCGCTGCGGTTCAATAAAAGCGGATTATTGGACAGCATTCGTCTGCTCTGTGAGATGGGTATTGATTATACTGATTTGAAGATAAAGAACATTTCTGAAGAACAATTGTACTTGGTTGCCGCCTACAAAAAGGTTCGGGAGTTGGACCAAAAAAAGCGGTTTGAAATGAAGAGAAGATTTTCCGAAAGGAAAATAGACGATGTTGTAAAAGAAGCGTTGATAGCAAGAGACAAACGCCGCGGAAGAATTCCAAAACCGATACAGCATGTGGACTGTGAGACAGTTGTCTTCCATGGAATACATCAGTTTACACCTGCGGTTCTGCATGCAATTGAAGAGATTTCCAGGCATAAACGGGTGGTATTGTTATTCAATTATCAAGAACAGTATAAAGAAATATATCAGACATGGGTTGACGTATACTCCTGTTTTGACATCAATATCAAGAGCCAATTTAACAATGAATTCAAACCCACATGTCTGCTGCAGGCAAGTTATCGGGGAAATCTTTTGGGGGATACGCTGGCGAAATTAGCATGTGGTAAATATGTAGGCAAAGTACCTGAGTTGGATTCTGTTTCTGTCTTAAAGTTTGATAACATAACGGAATTCTCTGCTTATGTTGCAAAAATATATGAGGAAGCAAAGCAAAAATTTGAGGAGAACGGAGGCGGTAAAGAAAGGTCAGCACTTTCCTGTATGAAAGAGCAGTTTTATGCTGCGAATAACGAAGTAAACGATATATTGAAAGTGTATTTTCCAGAACAGTTTGGAGAGCGGCATTTTCTCGCATACCCTATCGGACGTTTTTTTGTGGCAGTGACAAATATGTGGGATGCTGAAAATGGCGGTATTAACATAGAAAATTTAGATGACATAGCAGAATGTCTTTATTCGGGGGCCTTGCCGGAGCAACAGACAGGTACTCTTATTACAACGTTTCATGCCACAAAAAATTATTTTTCAAGGGAGACGGATTTAGAAAGCATTATTTCTTTGTTGAAAAAATTAAGGCGGCAGAAGCAGAAAATAGTAGAGGGAAAAGCGGAATTTGTAGAACAACTGAATAGATTGAGTTATTATGATGTTTCTGTGGATAGTCTGGATGAGCTCATTACGGCATTAACGGCTTTAGATGCCATAACAAAACTTTTTTATGAAGATTTTGAAAAGGAAGAAAATAATTTCAAACATTTTTATGAAAAAGTCAGAGATTTTTTGGAACGGCAGGTTCTGCCGAATGCAGAGACGGAATCGGAATTTCAAGATATCCTGTTGCGCCTGTTGGAAAGGCTGAAAGAAGCGGAAGAAATGAATGAAACCAGCTCTTTTGAGTGCCTGAAAGATACAATGGCATATTATCTGAAGCAACAGAAGCAAAAAGGGGATAGCGCGAATTGGATTGTACGTGATTTTCAACAGATAGATGGCGATATATTGAAGAGTTCAAAACAGGATTCGGATACCATTTACCATTTTGCCTGTGTATCAGACCAGGACATGAATGTAAAAAAGGAGGAGCAGTTTCCCTGGCCATTGAACCTGGAATTTTTTGAGCGCGCATGTGAACCTCTTGACTGGAAATACCAGGTATATATAAAGTCCCGGCGGGAATTCAAGCATTTTAAACGATATGCGCTCATATACGGACTGGTATTTAACAGATGTAACTTTAAGCTCAGTTATGTAAAGAACGATGACGACAGAGAGAATGAGCTATATTATCTTTTAAAGCTCCTGGGAATAGATGATAATATAAAAGAAAATGAACCTGATACTGTAGAGAGGCAAAGAAGCTTTTCAGAGAATCTTAGTACTGGATTGAATCAGTACAAGTTTGTCAAAGGGGACGGCTTCCGGCGCAGAATCTGCGCATATCGTTTTGGGCTTGAGACAATGATTGAGGGTGGGACAAAATATAAGGACCGTTTTTTACAATCTAAATATTTCGAGATTCTTTTGGCAAATCAGGCTCGGAGAAAGTTAGTTGGACAAATAGGAACAGAGGATTTGATAAATCGGGTTCTGGAATCAGAGATGGAGGATTTAAAGGGATATTTTATATTTTTAAATGAATCTGAATGGACAGATATTAAATCAAATGTAAAAGCATCATTACGTAAGATATTGGAGGATGGTAAAAGTAGGCGGTTTCCGAAAATAAGTAGTGAAGATGCAGACCGCATGAATAAAAAAGAAGAATTTATTTACTTGCATCTGGAAAATGAGAAGAAAGTAAATGTATTGTCAGGAAAGTTTAATGAATTGTCCAGAGCGGAACAGCGTACATTTAAGCCTGAATGTTTAAAAAACGAAAGGTATTGCGCATCTGTAGATATTTGGTGCCAATGGTGTGCCGACAGGGAAATTTGTCTGGAATACTACAAATCAGAAACAGAAAGATGACAGTTCAATGGGGAATTTGAAAATGTTAGAAAAAGGTATGTATGTACGGTGTCCGGTGGATGAACTTGAGAATCCCCGCAGCTTTGTGAGCGGACAGATAACAGATATAGACGAATTCGCAGAAAAAGCAAAAGTAAAATTTCATGACCCTTTTCATTTCAGGACATATTACGAAAATATTCCTGTCACAGCAGAATTTGACTTCAATTTTTTGAAACGCTGTAGTGTGTATCATGAAAGTGTGGTATGCTATAAAACGACACGCTATATGGTTTTGGAAAAAGAACTAGTGGAGGGGTGGTTTTTTTATACCATTCAAAGTGAATTAGAGAATGTAGTCATAAAAGTCCGGGAAGATAAGATTGTCGTTCCGTTTTTCTCCGGGCGTATTTCGCCTACGGAACAGCTTAAAAGTTATGAGTTTCAAAATCCTGCATGGTATTTTGGCAGAGCTGTTGTGAGTAAGACCATGAAAATCCTGGATAATTCTGTATTTGGATTTAAGGAATTGGCCGGATGTAAAATATTTTTGATGCCGCATCAGCTTAAGACAGTCATGCGGTGTCTTCAGGGAAAGACATGCAGATATATGCTGGCGGACGAGGTTGGTATGGGTAAGACCATCGAAGCTGCTGCTGTGCTGAAAGTCTATTTGCTTCATCACGCGAACAGGCGTGTACTGATTGCAGTACCAAAACCATTGATGGCACAATGGAAGACGGAATTATTTATCAAATTTGAGATAGCCCAGGGAGAAGATATCAACGGTAATTACATTGCATTAGTTCCTGCAGAGGACATTGCGCAATACGCAAATGTGGATTGGGACTTCATAGTGACAGACGAGGTACATAAACTGTTAGCAGATAGGGACTTATATGACCATTATCATAGATTGAGCAGGCGTACAAGCAATATATTATTTTTGTCCGCCACCCCGGTGCAGCAGAAAAGGGAGGCATATCTTGCCTTATTAAGGCTGATTCTGCCAGAAAAGTATGACAAAGTAAAGGTGGAGGATTTTGAGGCACTTGTTAAAAAACAGAAGAATATTCGCAAAAGTACATTTTTAGTTTTACAGAATTATGATGACTATACGGAAAGAATAGACGACTTAACGATTAAGGAAGAAAATCCCCGGGATGATGAGGAATGTCAGGATTTATTTGATGATATTGT
Source organism: uncultured Acetatifactor sp. (assembly GCA_910584235.1). GTDB lineage: Bacteria > Bacillota > Clostridia > Lachnospirales > Lachnospiraceae > Acetatifactor. Next base: position 53,100 of record CAJTZD010000008.1, on the reverse strand, counting down.
TTCAGGGCTGAAAAAGGTAAACAAAATAATAAACGATAATGCGTTGACGGACATTGTCTCCGAAGTAAATATAGGGTCAGATGATTATGGACAGATAAAAATGCAGGAAGCTTTCTTTTACATTTGTGATAATTACCAGTTGGAGAAAAACATTATCAGAAACAGAAGAAGATATTTGGCTTCGGATTTGCCCAAAAGAAGTATTTGTGAAATAACCTATGCCCTTGACCCGGATAAAAATGTTTATGAATATGCAACCTATGATGCTGTTGTTAATTGGGTAGTTTCTCAAAGATTTACGGAAGAAAGCTTCGAAAAGATATGTATTCCCTTATTGATGGCTTTTTTCAGTTCGCCTTGGGCCTTTGAGGCAGAGTTAGAGCGGCAGATGGAACAAGGAGTGTTCATAGAGGACAATGTCTGGGAAAATGCGCAGAAATGGCTTAAGATGGAAAATGACATGCTGAATAACCTGGAGGATGTCCTGGCAGAGCCGTATCAGTATTCGAGCCGGATTATCAGCATTATTGATTTCCTTGACCAGGAAGTGGAACAGCAAAAAGTGGTATTGTTCACAAATCATGAACAGACCTTTGCAAAGTATAAGACGATGCTGGGCGCATATTTTGGAGAAGAATCACTGGCGTTATTTCATAAAGGGATGGCAGAAGATGATTTGGAGCTTAATGTCTATCGGTTTCAAAATGATGGGCAATGTTTTATGATTCTCTGTGATGAAACAGGAGGTGAGGGGCGCAATCTTCAGAGTGCGGATTTCGTGATACATATTGATTTGCCCTGGGATGCGAATGCCATTGAACAAAGGATAGGGCGCTTGGACCGTCTTGGAAGAAAGCAGGAGAAAGATGTTTGTTCCATTGTTATATATGCAGAGAAGACTCTGGAAGAAGAAATGTTTCATTTTTGGAATGATGGACTGAATGTATTCCGGCAGTCTTTGAGTGGCCTTGAAATTATTATGGATGACATCAATATCAGTCTCATTAAGGCTGTGAGCAGTGATTTCAGATATGGAATCTCAAATGCAGTTACTGATATTATAGAATATTCTAAAAAGATGGAAAAGGAAGTCCGGGAAGAGCAACACTTTGATACCGCGGCTTATTTGTATGCGTCCATGAATCAGGAGTTGACGAGGACATTAAAATATTATTCTCAAAATGAAAATGACTTGTTCGCCAATACCATGATGGGGTGGGCGGCTTTGGCAGGTTTACGGGGAAATGTATCAAAAAATGATATTGTCAGATTTGATGACAGTTCTTTTTCAGTAAAATCGGCTGAAAATTCTCAGCTCATTCCCCCAAACTGGATGGAATATGTGAATAAGGCTTCAAACAGTTTTAGCAGAAAGGTTCGTGAAATGTATGAAACCCGAAAGGGAGCCAAACCTGTTCATAATACCAGAGAGATTGTGGGTTCTTTTAAACGGGATGTAGCTATTGAGAATGACTATCTGCACTTTTTTGCACCAGGGGATGAAATATTTGATTGTATCGTAGAAAATGCCATGAAATCCCATAAAGGGGCTTGTGCGGCATTTGCAATTCCCTCCGACTTTGAGTGGAGAGGTTTATTGTTTACATGGGTATTGAAGCCAAATGAAAAGCTTCTTTTAGAAAAGGAAATCCCATTGACTGCACTGCGCCAGTATAAGAGTTACTTATCCGCGGAGCAGGTTTCTACGGCGATTTCGCTGCCGGGATTCAGCGATGATGATAAGGAGAAAGCTATTAAACTGGTGGAGGGCTGTGGTGCGCTGTCTGTGGGTAGAATCAGGGAGGAAGTTGCACATCTTGGCAGAAGGAACAGAAAAAGTGACTTTCTGCAAATAAAAGAAAGATATGGATGTGCCAATGTCGATTGGTTTCGGAAAAGCTATCCGAAAGAAATATGGTGTGAATTTGTCAACAAAGCCGCAAAAATGGGAAAGGAACAGGCGAAAACTCGCTTTAAAAAGGGGAGCAACATAAAATTGGCTGTGGCAGATATAAACAGGCAGTTGAATGCTGAACTTGCCCAGGCCCGTTTTTTCGGAGTGAAATCCGATACAATGGAAAAGAGAAGAGAAATGTATGATTTGGTGATAAAGGCATTAAAAACATCAAGGTTTGAAATGGAATCGGCTGCTTTTGTGTGGGTGAGGAAGATATAATGGGAAATTCGCAGATAAACGAATGTATACAGGGAATTCTGGACTTTCGCATGAATGGGATTAGCAAAGAAGGAAGCCCAGGTCAGGGAATATTAGGGAAATACAAGTATAACACAGCTTATAGACTGTCCAGATACATTCATAAGTATCGCGCCGGGCAGATTACAAAAGATGATTTGCTGGTTTCTCTCAGAAATTATCTTCTTTTGTTCAGGACGACACTTGTACTGCCAGATGACATTGACATTACAGACAATAAATATGGATTAAGAACGGACTATGAGGGACAGTGCTATGCCGTGTTGGATTCTCCGGATTTTTTGCAGGAACTCATTGTTTCACAAGGTTTTATGCGTAATTATATAGAAAAGGAAAAAGAGCAAAGGTATTTCCTTGGAGTTACTCCGAATATTTACAGGTTGACCGGATTTCGATATTTTAAATCTATTCGGCAGAAGCTTGCTGTCAATGGCGTCCTGAACATGCCGGAGGGGTATACGGCATTGGTTTCGCTTCCGACAGGAGGTGGAAAGAGTTTAATAACCCAGACAATGGCATATCAGAAAGAGACGGGTTTGACTATCGTGGTGGTTCCTACCGTTTCTTTGGCCTTAGACCAGGTGAGGGTGGCAACAGAGATTATAAGAAGTGCCGGAAAAAGTGAAATTACCTGCTATTACAGCAAATTAGATATGGTGGAAAAGAAAAAGATTTTGGACGGAATAAACGGTGGTACTTTACGGCTTTTGTTTATTTCGCCGGAAGCTTTGATAAAGAATGAAGCATTTAAAAGAGCCATCGAAGAGGCAAACAGCACAGGATATCTGAAAAATATAGTCATTGACGAAGCTCATATGGTAATGGAATGGGGGTCTTTTTTTCGAGTAGACTATCAATGCCTTGAACCATGGCGAAACATGCTGATACAGAATAATCCGAAATTGAAAACGGTTTTGCTGTCGGCAACTTTTGACAAGAATACGGTTGCCATTCTCAAAAGCATGTTTACGACAGGAGATAAGTGGATTGAGATAAGGTGTGATGCGCTTCGGAGAGAGCCGAGGTTTGGGCTCGTGAAAGCGACTTCCCTTTATGATAAATCCAGGAAGATAGAAGTGCTATTGAGATGTCTTCCGAGGCCTATGATTGTGTATGTTGCAAAACCGGACCAGGCGGAGGAGGTTAAGGAGCTGGCAAATGGTATTGGCATAACGAATCTTGAAGTTTTTACCGGAAAGACAAAAGCGGCAGAAAGGGAAAGAATAATTGCGGATTGGGCAAATGACGAAATCGATTTGATAATTGCTACCTCTGCATTTGGTGTTGGGGTTGACAAGGGGGATGTGAGAACAGTTCTGCATCTGTATATTCCGGACAATCCGAATGCATATTATCAGGAATTAGGACGTGGGGGAAGAGATAGCTTGCCATGCTTAAGCATTATGTGTGTATATCCCAAAGCAGACATTGATGCTGCATTTGCCATGACGGACAAAGTGCTAAGTGCGGAGAAAATATGGGGACGTTGGGACAGCATGCTGAACAGCCATTCCTCAGAGAGAATCCATGGAAGTTATACCTTAGATACTTCGGTAAAGCCAAAGTATAATTCGAAAGATTATGCGGAGGATGCCAGCAGAGTGGACCAGCAGTGGAATATTTATGTGATTCTTTTATTGAGGCGATATGGACTTATTACAATCCAGGATATGATTGTGGAGCCGGAAAGACAAAATTATCTGATAAGAGTCCAGATTAACGACATGAGGTTGCTTCAAATTACGGATGAAACGAAAGAATTTATTGCAGATATACGGGAACAGGAATGGAGGAAAACAGAGCGGGAATTTAAGATGATGACAAAAGCTCTTTTCACTGGCAAGGACGGCTGTTGGTCTGAAATGTTTTTCCATATATATGACAGAGTGTCAGAATACTGCGGAGGCTGCGGATACCATAAAGAGGTAATCGATGCGGACAGAAAACGGTTTGAATTGGTGAAAAAGGTTCCCGCGCCTTTAAATCCACATTTGGCAGATGATATTTTTATGGGAGTGAATGAGGGGCTTTTGATTGCATCGCTGGATGACTATAGTATACTTATGGGGGTAATAAGAAAAGGAATTCAGATTATTTTGTTTGACGAGCAGTTTACAGACCGATATATGAACCTGCTTCTTACAATGCAGGTAAATTCTGATGTAAGGATTCTAGGTTTTAAAGAATATCTGCAGTTGGTTGAACATGGGGATTATTATTATACATCGGGAGACGCAGTAGCGCTGTATGAGACGGGATTAGAGGATGTATATGGGAAACTAATGCGTATCAGGCATGGGGCTCGTGAGGGAAAAACAAGGATACTACATATTTTTGAATCCAATATATTTTTTGATGAGATAAGAAAAAATGTAACGGAAATAATAGAAGGGGCCTATTGGGAAAGCTACTTAATAGAAAGGATATAATATGTTTGAAGATAGAATGAAAACGTCTGCCATACCGGAAAGGGTATTTGCTCTTTGCCAGATGCTTGATAGCAAAGGAACTGTGGAAAATGATATCAAAGAAAAACTGGAGCCGTCGGAGTTCATCAGCAACACTTCCTATTTTGGAGCTGTCCGGGATGCGGCGAAGCAATTAGGCCTGATTTCAATGAGGGATGGCAATAAAATTGCATTGGCAGTGGGCAGGAAAGAAATTGCTACCATGGCAGGAATGCGGAGATATGTTGTCGCACATATAGAAAACATACAATCGGGGTTATTTTATGCTGTCTCACAGGCATACATGAAACTGAATGAGGAGATATATAAATATAAAAGCGCTTCTGATGCGGAACTAATTAAACGGATTAGTTTAATGACAGGAAAGCAGATAATCGAAGATGATATGCGCGCCTGGAGATTCTGGAGTTCGTTTTTGGGCTTTGGTCATTTACATAGGTTGAGCAAGGGAAACAATGCGGCGGAACTGTTGGTTCCCAATGCGATGGTGTATCTGGGGGCAGTCCTGGATGTGGCTGCTTTGGGAAAGAATAGAGAATATACTTTTGAGAATTTTATGGAAGAAACAGAGGTATATACGGACATCTTGCAGAAGAAAACGGATAAAAATCTGAATATGGCATTTTCTTATGGTCTGCGCGGGCTGCATGATTTGGGGCGGATTAAATTAGTACATAAGATGGACAGCGAGAATATGTGGTATCTGTACAAAGACGAAATGCATGAGATAGCAGGGACTGTATCGCATATTACTATTTTGAAGTAATACAGATATTTGTCAACCAATTAGAAATATGCGTATTTTAGCGCACAAGGAGATAAAAACATGAATTCTGCTATAGCGAAAAAGAGAATGAACCATGTCATAAATATGGATATCATTACAAGTTCAGAATCTGATTTTTTGGCTACACATGTGGCGTTGGAGAAAATATATGTACATGGAGACCGATGGGATGGGAAAGAAGAGGCGGTCTTATCAGAGGAACAGGTTTATAACCGTTATATTATGAACCATGAAAACGAGCATCAGTTCCTATTGGTCATGGGGGAGCCAGGAACCGGAAAATCGCATCTCATCAGGTGGTTTGCGGCCAGGTTTCGGCAGGCCGCTTTGGAGGATGAGGTAGTCCTGTTTATCCGAAGAAACGATAATACTTTAAAGGGGACATTGCGGCAATTACTGGAATTGCCAGAAGTTGTCAATATACCGAATAAAGAAGTATATGACAGGCTTGTGAATGCAGCGGCTACCATTGATAACAGGAAGCTGCGCTTTAAGATTTATCAGGAATTTATTGTGGAGATAGAGAGCGATGATGAGAGCGAGATTCTATCCAATACGGAGAAGCGGAGATTGCTTGCCTTTCTACAGGATGAGGATGTCCAAAACAGATTGATGGAGGAAAATTATGCCATTGACAGGATTTACAATAAGGTGTCTGAAAGCGCAAATTTAGCAAGCAGAGATGTAACGCCATTGTTCAATGCAAATGATTTCAAGATAGATGTTGATTTCAGCGATGAATTGATTGCCCATGAAGCGTCAAAGAACGCACGGAAAATGGCGGATGCGCTGTTGGCGGATGATGATTTTGAGTTGACCTGTAGAATAGTGCAGTATATGAATACTCATGTGGATGAGGTGATTCAACAATGCGCGGGATTGAAGCCGGGAGACCTGGAGGAAGTATTTTATGAAATTAGAAAGGAATTGAACCGTCAGGGAAAGAATCTCACAATCTTGATAGAGGATATCACGGCATTCACGGGGATTAACCTTGCCTTGTTGAATGCCTTAATGGCACGCCATGACGGTATGAATGAAAAGTTGGGTCTATGCCGCCTGCGTTCGGTGGTGGGAACTACCATTGAATATTTCAAAACATATTTCAAAGATAATTATCAGCAAAGGGTCACGAAATATTTTGTGATTCCCAACAATGCGTTTGGTGAGACAGAGGAGGGACTCTGTGAGTTTGTGGGAAGATATTTAAACGTGATGTCACTGCCGTTTGAAACAGTTGACTTGTGGGCATCCAATGGGGCAAATGAGGAAGAGTATCCGATTCATGAAACGGTAGAGGGACAATATTGGGATAGCTTTCTTTTAGAAGATGGAAAAGCGCTGAATTTATTTCCGTTTACCAGAAACGCTATCCGGAATCTTTACAATTGTATTTTGGAAAATATGCATAGAACGCCCAGGTTTTTGCTGCGGGATGTGATTGAGCGTGTTTTAAAGGATTATTTTATGAATCGGGACGGCTTTCCCGGTTTCCAGATTGAAAGGCCGAACCTTATCCCGGTTTGGAATCCGAATGAACACAGGCAATATCTCAGGCGGCAGGTGAATGATGAGGAGTTCAGACGGTTGGAGCTTTTTATCAGAATTTGGGGAGACGCAAATGTATATGAGGAAAAAGCCCCTGATGCAAATGAAGTATTTTTAGGCGGCATCAATAAAAGATGCTACCGCGATTTAGGATTGGCCGAGGTAGACGGATATAAAGTAGAATTTAGAGCATCTTCTCAAAAATCAGGAACTGGATATAAGGCAGAAAGCGCCTCAAAAACGCAGAAGCAGGAAAAAATAGCAGTAAAAGAGAACATTGTGGGGCAGTCGCAGATTGATTACCAAAATGGTCTGAATACATTAGACGTATGGATTGGCGGAGGGACTCTGAATATCGGGGCGACCACAAAGGATGTGGTTCATCTCACAAAAGCCAGGGATGAACTGAATTCATTTCTATATTCTGCTATAAAATGGCAGGAAGAGGGTGTTTCCCTGGACAATATCAATAGGATAAATTTATCATATAAAGGTCTGGTAGGATTTGAACGTCAGAGCAGAGGCTTGGATAAATTTTTAGTGATATTACATGCGACACATGAGACATTGGTTTTGATGGAAGCCTTTTTAGCGTATGTTACCTTGGGGAGAAAAGGAAGTAATGAATATTCCTGGGACTTTCCCAATGCACAGAGACATTTATATAATGTACAATTGTGGCTTGAAAAAAATAAAGGGAAAATCATATATGCGGTGAACCATTCAGAAGATGATAAAGTAGATTATTACGAGTATGCCATTGCATCAGAAATTATCAGGCTGGTTTTATCTGGGAACTACGAGGGGAAGACATTGGATGGTATAAATGCAAAAATGCTATTATTACCTAACACAGAAGAGAGAGCAGATAATGAACATTGTGCCAAATGGAAAAATTTGATCGACATTCTGAAAAAAGATAATCAGGAAGTGCAAAATACAATCATTCAATATTTTAATATTATCCAGGGGGGAATGACATCAAAGAAAGTTTTTTTGAGATATGCAGATTATGTGGATGCGGTGAAAGGAGTGAAACAAAAAAGGCTTGCGTTAAATCTTGACAAAAAGGATAATGTTGCAGGACGTAGAGGGCTACAGGATATCTGGGAAAAAGTTGCGAGCAGGATAGAAGCCGTTGTGGAGGAAGAAGAAAAAGAGGTAAAGAATAGAATGAAAACACTGGATTCCTATATTTCCTCCGATGAACTGGACGACGATATGGTGATAGAGCTTTTGAAAAAGACAAAATTTTTCTATGAGACAGCAGAAAAGGCACATTTTAATGTACAGTCAGACCCCAAAATGATAAGCGATGTTAAAAAAAATGCAAAGGGCATTTGCGCTGCCATTCATGAAGCGAAAGCAGCTATGGCGGCTTCCGATTCCCTTGATAAACTTATATTATTTTCGCAGGACCCTTTGATGAGGATTAACAAAATATTAAGGTTATTGGAAAAGACAGATAAGGATATCAAATATGTAGATGCTGCGATACCCAAACGGCGTGAGAAAATAAATATTGCAGATAGGGGAGAAGTACCTAAATATGCGGAGGAACAGAAACAAATTGTTGCTGTAAGCACACTTGTGGCGGACTGGGAGGTTAAGGATGATATTTGATGATTTGGATAAATGCATCGATAATATGAATGCGATAAAGGAGCTTGAGCAGAGTTCAGACGATTTACAGCGGCAGGAACGGATTGAGAATATTTTTAAGAGTTGCATTAGCGAAACTGTAAAAATGATAAATGCCATACAAAAAGGGTATGTGGAATTTTCCTTTAAGATTTCACTGGAGCAAAAGCAGAACTTGCTGAGACTTATAAAAGAGTATGAGCGATCCATGAATAGTCAGAAGATTCGGGAAGACAGGGTTGTGTATCTTCAGAGGGAGTGCAATTTGGTAAAAAAGGAAATAGCAAGGGAATGGGATAGGTGGTATACAAATTTTTCGTCATCTGTGATAAATATGCTACAAAACGTTAAGAAAATTGTGGAGAATCAGGATAAAGTTACATTTGCAGTAAATAAGATTAAGGAGGGAAAAAACTGGGATTTTAAAATTGAGGTTTTAGATAGGATGAAAAGAGGGAGAATGGAGGCTGATGATATCATAAGAAACTTGGGACTGATAAAAGAAGTGAGCGTCTTTTTAGAAAAGGTCTCTTCTGGAAATGCCACATTGAGCGATTTAAATGATAAAGTGATAAGATGGTTAGAGGAAAAGAAGATGACGGAGAGATTAGCGATAAGCTTCAGATAGGCAATGCCTTTAAAATAATACGGAAGAGAATATTTTGTGGATAGTGATATGGATAGAATTTTTTGTGTGTTTGCGCTAACAAGTAGGATAAAGTTTTTCAGAATATACAGATGAGGTAAATTATGGCAGATTTATTGGGGATTATTGCTCCATTGAAAAAATTTTTATCGAACACGAATGAAGAGATAATTATGTCAGTTGAAGGCAAGAAAAGTACTGTTCTGACATTGAAAGAGGGACGTATTTACAACATACCAGACTTTCAACGTGAAATAAGGTGGACAAGTGATAATGTATCTGTATTAGTTGAGGATATAAAGTCAGGAGCAAAATTTTTAGGGAATATCATCTTAACAAAGCATTCCGAGAGCTTATATTCTATTATAGATGGGCAACAACGGATAACGGTATTGAGCATGGTTTTGAATTGTATTAGACTTTTTCATCAGGAAGAGATAGACGTTATCATGCCTTGTAGATTGACTATAGATAGTTTCTTGGCATTTGAAGAACTTATGGATTTAAGTTTTAAAAAAGACGAAAAAACAAAGAAAATGGTGGCAGAATCAGATAAGTTGAAGCAGGCGCATAAGTATTTTGAATTATGGAATTACATTTCAGATTTAGAGGAAGTGAAAGACAGGAGACAAGCAAAGAAATTTCTTTCAAATTTGGGTTCCAGTAATTTAAATATTATTATTAATGAGTCCGATGATGTAAGTGAAGGAATTCGATATTTTATTGATGTAAATTTAAAAGGCAAGCAGTTAGATACAGAGGATATCTTTAAAAGTTATTTATTTATCAATGACCCAGGTAGAGAGATCCGCGAAAAATGGTATTTACTAAAGACTACAGCAGCAAATGTGGAAGCGAGCAAAATGGAATACCCATTATTGAAAATGCTGGAGCATTATTTTTATTGCGATTTGTATTTGTGCGACAGATATAAGGGAATGGAGTTTGGAACAGACTTTCTTTTGAAGAAAAGATATAAACCGTCTGATAATACATACATTTATAGAGAAGGTACGCATTTAATTGAAGTCATAGATGATAAAAAGTATATGAGGGATGCATTGGACGATATCAATACTGTGATTGGCATTATGTTAAATATTGTCAGTAGCGTCTCTATTACTGATGATTTTAAAAAGGTATTTATGTATACTGATTCACATGAAAGAGAAAAAAACCTGGATGACACAGAACTAAAAATTATCCATAATATTCTAGGTAAAATTTTAAGAGACTCTAAGATAGCACCAAAGGCATTGGTTATGAAATATCTTCTTTTAGTTATATTAAGAGAGAACAATAAACAAAAAGAAGATTTACGTCAAGTATATGGTGTATATCTGTTTTCAGTCCTTTTTATGATATTTGAGAATAAGAAGAGCACAGAAGTATTGATGGGAGTCTTAAGAGCAAAAGCTGATGCCTGGTACAATGAAATGATTAAGCAGATATATAGTTATTTTTCTGTGGGACAAATAACAGATAGCAGGATTTTAGCTCAATATAAACTAGGAAGAAATGAAGAGGAAGAAGATTATCGATTTAAATGCAAGTCATTAGCGACGGTTTATAATTATTTTGCTATCGTTGATAGAAAGGTGAGAATAAAGAATGGACTGATAGATGAATTATATAAGTTTATTAATGATGAGAATGCGTATTCACTTGAACACTTTATAATTAGCGAATCTTCGAAGAGAATTATCAAGGGTGATGCATATTTTGATGAATATGAGATTGAAGAAACAGTGTACAAAAAATATGTTAACAATATTTTCAATTTCATATTTTTAGATAAGGATACGAACTCTATGTTATCAAATCTTTGGCTTCCAAGTAAGCTAGATAGGTTAAAAAACCATCCGATAAAGTGCGAATATTCTAATATGATAGTTAGTAAATTAGACGCAATAAACGAGGAGTTCAAAAAAAGAGTAAAAGTAAATTATAAGGATAATCTATATCTATTTTTTGCAAGAGATTTCAAGGATATGTATATTAGTTATGGAAGAGAAGTTCTGGAATCGGTTATTGAAAAGATAAAGAATGAGTGTGCCCCATAAAAGAAAATTGAAGTAGAGATATGAGAATATAGAACTAGAAAGGAATTATTTTATGAAAGATGCTTTTTTTATGGGATATAAGATAAACAGAAATATAAAGCATTTTTTACCGACTTCAATCCTGTTTAGTAACGGAAAAGAATATATTACAGTCGCCATGGCCAAAGACGCATTAGATTATATCCTGAGCATTATCGCAACCAGGAATCCACTGGTAGAATCATATAATACTGCTAAAATGGTCTTCAATGCTCTAAAGATGATGTTGGAGAATAAAAGACCCTCCAGGCCGAATAATGTGGATATAAAAACAGCAGCTGATGTCTTAAAAGAAATTGCAAATTTATCTGCAAAATATGAAGAAGAAAAAGAAAGGAATGCAAAGGCTACTCTTGTTTGCAAATTAATAGATGGATTTAGTGGGAATTTGTTGAGATAACCGTTGTTGTGATTGCCTTGATTTGCACTAAAGAAAAAGTCCACCAGAACGAGGAATATCAGAAAGCAAAAGAAGAAGAGACCAAAGCATACGACCTGTTAATGAGTGACTTGACAGAAGAACAGAAACAGCGGCTTGACAATTTTATTGACAGTGCAACATGGAATACGGCAATATGGGAAAGAATGGCTTATCAGCAAGGTATGATAGATTTTCTTTCTCTTCTAGTATCTTTGTTATAGCAACTATAGAGAATTATAAAAGATTTTTCAGCAAGATTGACAGTAATGATTGAGTATGCTATGATAAAACCACCAACAGTAAGTTCTATGTTAGTGCCGTTATCTAGGTAAGTGTCATGTATTGGCGTCACTATTAGGTGATTGGTAGTCAAGTAAAAGTAGGCCAGTTTAGCGACTGGTCTTTTTTCATAAAAGATGGAGAGCAAGAGGAATGTCAAACTATCTGAACTGTGCGAACCCGGAAACGAAGCTGACCAGAAATGCGCTCTTATTGTATCCATACATATTAAACCAGACCATATCCCATGGCAGGGCGGCAGAGATTTTGGAAATCAGGAAATCCGAATTGATTGATATCTACGATAAGTCAGGCTATTCCTATTTGGATATGACAATGACTGAACTTGATTCGGAACTGGAAACTTTCAGACAACTGAAAAAGGAGACTACATAATGAGCAACACAACACCAACAGAAACAAAACCCACCAAAGAAACCGGAGAAACAAGCCATGATGGACAATAAAACGATAAAAAATCTGCTTCAAAACTACGACAAAGCCGAATTACAGAAGCTGCTCATCGCAATTCTCAGCAAGAACTCCGCCGCCCAGCAGGTTCTCCTGGACTATTGCCGAAAAAACGGAAAGCCCCTAAAACAAGAAGACTATTCCACCATAATACTAAACCAACTAGAAAACCACTGGACCCGAGCCAGCGAAATCATTGACGAATTCAACGAATACGGAGGAGGCCCAGAGGAGGAAGAAGAGATTGCCTGTGATGAACTGGAAAAGATGACAGAACTCCTTGAAACCGAGGAAATACCCTGGGAACCCCGCAAAGAACTCCTGGAGGAAGTGCTGGATTTCATACGGATGGACAACAGCGGTTTCTCCGATATGCTGACGGATTTGGCAGACGCCATGTGCAGGACGAGAGAAGAGAAAGTCTATCTGGCTGATTTCCTTTCTCAGAGCAAGGGCTATTATGGGAACTGGGCATCGGAAATCTACCGCGCATGCGGAGAGGACGGAAAATATCTGGAGAGCAAAAAAGCGAACCTGCACTACTCCTGGGATTATCTGGAGCTGGCCAGATACTATGAGAAGCACAAAGACAGCAAACAGGCCCTGCAGATTGTCCAGGAGGGCTTCCAGAAGCTAGACGGGCGGCTGGATGAAATCTACCAATATCTCTTCCAATATTATGTGAAGCATGACGACCGGAAAGCCCTGGAGAAGCTCTATCATGATTCCGCGAAGAAAAGGATGAACCAGGATACCATTACGGAACTGATGTACGGCTACTATAAAGAGAGGGGCGAGTATGAGAATCAGAAAGCCGCACTCCTGAAGCTGCTGTCCTGCAGCAATACTGCCGAATTGTACAAGCTGTACCGGAAATGCAGACAGGAACTGACGCAGGAGGACTTTGCCAAAGAGGAGAAAGGCATCCTGAAAACCATCAAGGAAAGGAACCTTTCCGCCTATTTCGACATCCTTTTAGATAAGAATGAGACGAAAGAAGTCATGGACTACATCCTGCACCCCGGGCAGTACGGAGGATGGGGCATAGACCAGGGCCATTACTTTACCAAACGTTTATCCGCCCAGTATCCCAGGGAGATAGTGGAGCTCTATTGGAAAGAGACAGCATCCTATGCAAAGATGGGAAAGGAAGCGAACTATGCCCGGGCCGTCAGCGTGCTGAAAGAAATCCGCCAGATCATGAAGAGCAATATGTGGACAGACGAATGGAAGGCCAGGTACCAGGCCTTTCTGGAGGAGCACCGCAGGAAGAAGCTGCTGCTGAAGCTGCTGGAGAGGTTCAAGGCATAGGTCCGAATCGGGGAAAGCCGAAACTATGATTGTAACAAGAAAGGACAATAAAAATGTGGTTATGATATCAGAGGAATCTTATAACAATCTGGTGGAAAACATCTATGTTATGGGAAATAAAGAAAATTATGACTGGTTGATGATGGGAAAAACACAATTAGAAAATGGGCAGTGTTCTACCCGTCTATAAACCATTGATTTTACTGACTTTTGGCATATTTACGATAAAATGTTGTTTAAAAATAGAGAAGATCTGTAGGAGGATAATTTCGATGAAGGAAGAATCATATTCATTTCCAATATCTGACATAAACCCAAATCAAGCCATAGAAGAACTGACATTGATGCTATTATATCTTTCAAAATTTTCAGAGACAGACCGTTTTTCTGATGGGAGAGATTATTATGCATGGAAAGGATATGCATTCAGCATTCTAAACGAACTTGATGAGAAAGATTACATACGCCAGGGAAGCCACCCTTCTAGGAGCAAATCTGTTTATATAACACCGAATGGGCTGGAACATGCCAGGGAACTGCTGAAAAAGTACCATATAGCAGACTGGGATAGGAGAGACGGATCCAAAGTATGAGAATTTGCTTTCATTATAAATGTTCCCACCTGTTGAGCGCTGCTACTAAAGATATGGGCGGCTTTTATATCAAGGCCGGACAGCATGGCTGGAAAAGAGATGAGTCAATCGCCGGAAAGGGAGTTGCGGAAGCGACTGGAAAAATGACGCTATACTCACGAGCGATAAAGTTTGCTGCCAGCTTATAGCATCTGACGCTCGTGAAGTCGGGTAACAATGAAAGAAAAGCATTCCATGGCAAATGTCAGCGACTGTCAGTATAAATCATAGAAAGGAATGAAAAATACAAATGATGACACTCACTCAATTTCCGTGACCTGCAATACTACCACTTGGGAAATGTCGACTATAAATCCCTTGTAACAGACGCGGCCCATGCGGCCTACTGCCTCTCCGAGCTGCCGGAAGCGCTGGAACTGACAGGCGATGGGGAGCAGCTCCTGGCAAGCGCACGGAAATACTGCAAGGATGAAATAGAAGTGCCGGATAGAAAGGCCTTTTTGGATGCTGTCACAAAAACAGTTACCAAGGGTATAATAAAAAGCTATTATGAACCGGATTTATTGGGAAAGAGTGCAGAAAGAATGGAAAAGTTTGCAGTAATTGATACGGAAACGAACTGGAATGATGAGGTAATGTCCATCGGTATCGTAATAGCCGATGTGGAGACCAAAGAAAAAATCGCTTCAGAATATTACATAATCGACCCTGAATACAGAGTGGGCGGAATGTTCTCAAGTGAATTGAGGACTACAAAAAAAGAGGCTCGTATTACGGACAGAAAACAGGCTCTGGGAGAGATTCAGCAGTGGATGGATTCTTACCAGGTGAAGAAGCTTTTCGCTTATAATGCGTCTTTTGATAAGAAGCATCTGCCGGAATATTCGGGATACCAGTGGTATGACATTATGCGCCTGGCAGCATACCGCCAGTACAATAATGCGATACCGGCGTCTGCGGAGTGCTGCAAAACCGGAAGATTGAAACGAGGATATGGTGTTGAAGAAATACTGCAGATGCTTAGCAGAAACAACAGATACCATGAGAAACACAATGCTGTTTCGGATGCAGAAGACGAATTGGAAATAATGAGGCTGCTTGGTCATGATATCAGTGTATATGATATTGCACTTTTATCTACCGCCGAAAATCCGGTAAAAGGACAACAAAAAGAGATGTGAATATCTCTGAAAAATCAGTGGAAAATAGCAAAAAGAAAAAGAGTATTTGGGTGAAAAGTAATGAAAATCATCGTCTCACCAGCCAAGAAAATGAAAGCCGACCCCGACACACTGGAGCCCATGGGCCTGCCCCGGTACCTGGACCAGGCCTCGTCCATCCTGTCCTGGCTGAGGAACCGGACCCGGCAGGAACTGCAGACTCTATGGAAATGCAACGAAAGCATTGCCCGGGAGAACTATGACCGCCTCGCGCACATGAACCTGGAACGCGGTCTGACGCCCGCGGTGCTGGCCTACCAGGGAATCGCTTATCAGTACATGGCTCCTGCGGTATTTGAAAAGGCCCAGTATGAATACGTGCAGGAGCATCTGCGGATATTGTCCGCATTCTATGGCGTGCTCAGGCCCATGGACGGCGTAACCCCTTACCGGCTTGAAATGCAGGCCAAAGCCTCCGTTGCGGGACATAAAGATTTGTATGGCCTGTGGGGAAGCAGGCTGTATGAAGCCGTCCGGGACGAAAGCGGCCTCATCATCAACCTGGCCTCCAGGGAATATTCGAAATGCATCGAGAAATATCTCACAAAGAGTGACAGATTCCTCACGGTCACATTTTGTGAAAAGGCAGGGAATAAGCTTGTGACAAAGGGAACCTATGCCAAGATGGCCAGAGGCGACATGGTAAGATTCCTGGCGGAGGAGAACATAGGGGAGCCTGCGGACATACAAAAGTATTGCAGGCTGGGATATGTATTCCGGAACGACCTGTCCACAGAGACGGAATATGTGTTTGAAAGACAGGAAAAAGCAAGATGACCATGGTGACAATAAAACCTGTGTATGCAGATCCTATTTGAAACATACATAATCCAAAAATATCAGGCTGAACCATTTTTCGGCATGAATCAGTTCCGTCCCCACATCCTGCTGCTTCTTTGCCCCAGAGGGCTACCGGGTTTCGCAGACTCTCTGCGCGATCAAAGTATCCATACAATGCCTGTGGGGAACCCCGCCGCTGTTGCAGTCAAAGACCTCTTCCCTGCAGGTATGGAACAGCCAGTCGTGATAATATCCAAAGAGCTCCCCGGAATACCAGGGGTGCCGCAGTTTCTCATCCTCCGGATTCTGAAAAGAACGGGTAATAAAAGGCTTCTGAACAAATACATTCAGGGCATTGATGCCCATATCCGCGGTATGTGACTTCAGACTGCCGCAGAGTTCCTCCCGCCTGGACTCCGGGATAAAATGAAGCATACCGCTGCAGAAAATGACATCATATTCTCTCTCAGGATGGTAATCAAGGATATCAGCCTTGAAGAAACGTACATTCACCTGATTGTGTTCTGCCAGGCGTTTGGCCTTTTCGATCCCCTGCTCCGACACATCGAATGCAGTGACGGCATACCCGCATTTGGCCATGAAGACAGCGTCTTTGCCCTCTCCGCAGCCGATATCCAGCACCCGGTAAGGTTTCACAGGGGGCAGGAGTTTCATGATATCGTAGCAAATCCGGTTTGGCGTAAGTCCCCAGTAATACTCTTCCTGGTCGTACCGGCTGTCATAGTCTGTTACTACACTTCTGTAGCCAAGCAGAGCGTCCACAGTGGTATGAAGCGCTGCCGCCAGCCTGGGGAGCATTTGGATGTCGGGATAGGTGGTATTGTTCTCCCATTTTGACACTGCCTGAAAGGAAATATTCAGAGATTTGGCCAGCTGGCTCTGGGTGAGGCCCAGCGCCCTGCGTCTCTTGCTGATGATTTCGCCTGTATTCATATGATCCATAGTTGCCGCCTTTCTGCACTTATGTCTTTATCCTAATATAAAGGAAGCAAAAGCGCAATAACCGGCCCGGAGAATCCCGGGCAGGAATTCATCTGCCGGTTGAAACATCCCTCAAGTCAAAACAGCAGTTAAGCCCAAAATTTTTCTTGTAATTCCGACCCCGTCATGATACCCTGAATATAGTGAAAAGCAAAATCTGGATCATATGAATGACGGCCCCGCCGTTTCTGTAGTTTATGATACAATAGAGGATGCGCGAAGCGAGGATTCTATTGTTTGGAGTTTCTTGCCGGGCAGCAGCCCGTATCCCGAAAATGAAAGTCTACAGAGTCTCAATTCCCAACTGTTTATTTTGGATTTTGCGGTCATAGACAGACTGGATTTGCAGCCGGGCTTATGAAATGAGGAATAAAAATGTACATAGAAACCCCGCGGATGATAATCCGCAGCTTTACCCCGGAGGATGCCGCAGATCTGCATGACATCCTGGGCGACGATGAAACCATGGAGAACTGCGAACCGGCGTACGACTTCCGGAAGACGCAGGAATTTCTGAATTCATTCTGCATTGGCCGAAAAGGTGCTGTGGCAGCGGTTCACAGGGAAAGCAATAAAGTGATTGGATATATTCTTTTTAACGAATCCGAAGAAAATGTCTGTGAAATGGGCTGGTTTTTCAACCGGAACTTCTGGCAGCAGGGCTATGCCCTGGAATCCTGCAGAGCCGTGATTGACCATGCCTTTCGGGAGCGGAAAGCCCATAAGATATTTGCGGAAACCATTGACGCAGTGAAGTCTGTTCGTCTCATGGAGAAGCTGGGAATGCGTCCGGAAGGCATCCAGCGCAGCCACGCCAGAGACAATCACGGCCGCTGGGCAGATCTGTATCTTTACGGATTGCTGGAGGAGGATTGGCGGAAAGGACAGAATAAGGCTTGAAGATAATCCATATCCATGATATGCTGAAAAAGAATTTTAATAACACTGACACCGCAAATTGCGGCGGTCTTGCGTATAAGGAGAAACGATGGGAAATCTAGACGGCTTAAGCATATACCTTAGTATGCTTCTGCGCCACAGGCCCCAGGAGGCGCACATTACATTAGATGAGCATGGGTGGGCCGATGTGGACGAGCTGCTGGCAGGGGTAAACAGTACCGGGAGAAAGATCGACATGTCCATGCTGGAAGAAATCGTGGCAACGGATAAAAAGCAAAGATACAGCTTCAGTCCGGACAAGACCCTGATCCGTGCAAATCAGGGACACAGCATACCGGTGGACGTGGAACCGAAAGAACAGGAGCCGCCGGAATTTCTATATCATGGGACTGCCCTGAGATTTCTGGACAGCATAAAGGCGGAGGGCATAAAGCCCATGAGCCGGCTGTATGTTCACTTATCAAAAGATATCAAGACCGCTGTGACGGTGGGAAAGCGCCATGGGGAGCCCGTGATCCTAAAGATTCACAGCAAAGAGATGCATATAGCCGGATGCCCGTTCTATCTGTCGGAGAACGGGGTGTGGCTGACGAAAAAGGTGGCGCCGGAGTACTTTGAGGAAATGGCGCCGCAGGAATAGGAAATCGGCTTGAATCCGCGTGACAGAAGATTCCAGTATGAAAGAGGAGAATCAGGAGGCAGAATGACCCCAAGAGAAGTCCTAAAACAGTTCTTCGGCTATGATTCTTTCCGGAAAGGCCAGGAAGACATCATAGCGTCCATCACGGCAGGACGGGATGTCCTTGCCATCATGCCCACAGGCGCGGGCAAGTCCGTGTGCTACCAGGTTCCGGCGCTGATGCTGCCCGGTATTACCATCGTGATATCGCCTCTGATCTCCCTGATGCAGGATCAGGTAAAAGCCCTGAACGAGGCCGGTATCCACGCCGCGTTCATAAATTCCTCCCTGACGGAGGCTCAGATCCGGAGAGCTTTGCAGCTTGCGGCAGAGGGCGTCTACAAGATTATCTATGTAGCGCCGGAGCGGCTGGAAAGCTTTGACTTTCTGGAATTTGCCGCCAGGGCGGAGATTTCCATGGTGACAGTGGACGAGGCCCACTGCATCTCCCAGTGGGGACAGGATTTTCGCCCCAGTTATCTGAAAATCGTGGAATTTGTCAAAAATCTGCCCAGGCGGCCTGTTGTCGGCGCCTTTACCGCCACGGCTACGGAGGAGGTAAAGGAAGATATCCTGTGCATTCTGAACCTGACAGACCCCTATGTGACAGTGACTGGCTTCGACAGGGAGAACCTGTATTACCGTGTGGAAAACAGCAGGAAGAAAGATGATTTTGTAATCAACTACATAGAGGAGCATTCGAAAGACAGCGGCATCATCTACTGCGCCACCCGAAAAAATGTGGACAAGCTCTTCGAGACGCTGTTCAAAAAGGGTGTTCCCGTCACCAGGTATCATGCGGGCATGGACAATGAAGAGCGGAAAAGGAGCCAGGACGACTTTATCTATGACAGAGCCCCCGTCATCATAGCCACCAACGCTTTCGGTATGGGCATCGACAAATCCAACGTCAGATATGTCATCCACTACAACATGCCTCAGAGCATGGAGAACTATTACCAGGAAGCCGGCCGCGCCGGGCGTGACGGGGAGCCCTCCCAGTGCATTCTGCTTTTTTCGGCCCAGGATGTGATCATCGACAGATTCCTGCTGGAAAAGAAAGACTTCTCCGGCCTGGAGGAAGAGGAGGCGGAGTTGATAAAGCAGCGGGACACGCGTCGGCTCCAGGTCATGGAGGGGTACTGCCGAACCGCAGGATGCCTTAGGAATTACATCCTGAATTATTTCGGGGAAAAGGCTGTCACGCCCTGCGACAATTGCGGCAACTGCCACAGGGAGTATCAGGAGCAGGATATGACCGCCCAGGCCAAGCAGATCATCAACTGTGTGGCGGAGACAAAAGGCCGCTATGGGCTTACCATTGTCCTGGGCACCCTGATGGGAGCGGACAGGGCAAGGCTGCGGGAGTTGGGCACTGTGGACTATAAGACATACGGGGCGCTGAAAGACTGCAGGGAGCCGCTATTGCGGGGCCTCATCAGCCAAATGGTGGAAGAGGGCTATCTATACCAGACCCAGGAGCAGTACAGTGTGCTGAAGATGGGGAATATCGCTCCTTTGCGGGACGAAAATACCCGGGTGATGATGCGCGTTTACCAGGAAAAAGAGGCGGAGAGGAGTCTGGACAGAAAGAAATCTCCCCACAGAGGCACGGATGCGCTTACGGCTGCCGGCTATGACCTGTTTGAGGCGCTGCGAAAGCTTCGGCTGGAAATTGCCAGGGAAGAATCGCTGCCGCCATATATCATTTTCAACGACAAAACGCTGATTGACATGTGCATAAAACTGCCGAAAACGGCAGACGATTTATTATGGGTCTCGGGTGTGGGCGAAAGGAAGCAGAAGAAATACGGAGACAGGTTCTTGAGCGCCATAGCTGCCTTTTTGGAATTCCGTCCGGATGCGGTGATCAGTATCCGAAGCACTGCTGCAGACCGGGCGGGCAGCGGCTCGTCAGGCAATGGAGGCAGCAGTGGTTCGTGGGTCAGTGGAGACGGCGTAGGCGCATCGGCCAGCGGAGATGAAACAGGCCCGTGGGTCAGCGCAGATGGCAGATCGGCTGCAGCGTCAGCGGGAACAAGGAAAGAGAAGAGGGGGAAAAAGCCTCCCTTTTACCTGGCGGGGAGCGATGGGGCAGAATTCCGATATCAGGATTTGTATTACATCAGTGAAATCAAAGATGAACTCAACCGCATCTGCACCGTGGACGGGGTGAGAAAAGCCGGTATCAGTGTCATCTGGGAGTACCTGGTGTCTCAGGGACTGACCTTTGAGGAGGATATCGGCGGCGTATTCGTCAAGAGGCCCACGCCGAAAGGAACAGAACTTGGAATCCTGCTGGAAAACAAGACAAGCTCGTCAGGCGTATCCTATCAGTTGATGAAGTATCCTCCCGAAGTGCAGAAAATGATAGTGGAGTGGCTGACAGGGTCCAGGACGATACAGGATGCCCGGGATGGCGGCAGTGCTGCAGGACGTTTCGGAGAACCTGCGAACGAGTCCGCGGATGCGGCAGGAGACAGCAAGCCGAAGTTCGACAGAGCGGAATTCAATCGCGCAAGGAACCGTCCGGAGGGTGCAGGGGCGGCCTGGAAAGAAGAGGAGGATACCAGGCTGAAAGAGGAATTCCGGGCCGGAATGACCATAGCGGAAATGGCCAGGCTTCACAGCAGGACCAGAGGCGGCATCACAGCCAGACTGAAAAAGCATGGCCTCATCCAAATGTAGGAGATAACGGAAGACAGAAAACACAGATAAAAGGAAAAACGGAGGTAAAAAATCATGTTAGAAACAGGAACAAAGGCGCCGGATTTCGAACTGCCGGATCAGAACGGAAAGATGCATAGATTGTCGGATTACGCGGGGAAGAAAGTGATTCTGTATTTCTACCCCAAGGACAACACTCCGGGATGCACCAGCCAGGCCTGCGGCTTCTCGGAAAGATATCCGCAGTTCGTGGAAAAGGGTGCGGTAGTCCTGGGGGTCAGCAAGGACACGGTGGCATCCCACAAAAAGTTCGAGGAAAAGTACGGTCTTGCATTCACCCTGCTGGCCGACCCGGAGCGCAAGGTCATAGAGGCCTATGACGTCTGGAAAGAGAAGAAAAACTACGGCAAGGTCAGCATGGGCGTGGTGCGAACCACCTACCTGATTGACGAAAACGGCGTCATCATCAAAGCCAACGACAAAGTAAAAGCCGCGGAGGACCCGGAGAAGATGCTGGGAGAAGTGTGAGAATTGAGGGCTTCACATGATAAAAATAGCCGTCTGCGATGACGATGAAAAAAACCTCAGAGACACCTTGAAGCTGCTGGAGCAGTACAAAAAGTTTCCCCTTTCCGCGGATGCTTACACCAGCGGGGAGGCCCTGCTGGCGGCGGGGAAGAAGTACGACATTCTGCTTCTGGACATTGACATGGAAGGGCTGGACGGCATTGAGACTGCCAGGCGCATCCGGGAGGCAGACAAAGAGGTGAAACTGATTTACGTCACCAATTACAGCGACTACACCATCTTCGCTTTTGGGGTTCATGCTTTCGCCTATCTGCTCAAGCCCCTGAAAGCGGAGGAATTGTATGCCCAGCTGGACGAGGTCTTTGCCTATGGATTGTCCGGGCCGGAACAGGAACTGGAGTTTCAGGCGAAAGAGGGGATTGTGCGGATTGTCCCCTCCCGGATTCTGTGCTTCGAATATCTGAGCCGCCAGGTGCTGATGTATACAACGGAGCGGGTATGGCACTTAAAGCGTCAGATTACGGAGCTGGCCCGCCAGATGGAGGGCTATGGATTTGCCATGCCCCACAAGAGCTTTGTGGTCAATCTCCATGCGGTACAGCGCATTCACGGATATGTAATCACGCTTACGGATGGAAGAGAAATCCCTTTGTCCCAGAAGAAATCCGCCGCGTTCCGCAGGGCGCTGAACCAGTATCTTGCGGGAGAAGGGGGGCATGCGGCATGGAAATCCTGATTTACATCGTGATTCCCTGTTTGGGAAGTGTGTTCCTCTTAGGAGGCATGTTCTATGCGGCCTACCGGATGTCAGGGCGGAACGGAATGCCCTGGCGGAAAAATGTCCCCAGGCGGGCCCTGGGAATCATACCCGCATATATACTGGTATGTGTGGCCTTTTCCTGGCTGGGGAATACCTGGGTGAACCTGATTTCTCTCTTTCTCTTTCCGGCGGCGGCCTGGTGGGCCTATGGGACGCCGAAGTTTTACTGCCTGTACTATCTCATTCTGTCCGTGGCGGTGTGGCTTACGGACGTGGGGGGAGTCCTGGCGTTTCAAATGCTGACGGCCGGAGGGATTCTGTATCTGAATATGCCGGAACTTCGCTATATCCTCATGGTGGCAGTGACCAGGATGGCGGAATTTATGGTGATGCTGCTGGTAGCCATGGCAGTGGGGCGCAAGACCGGGCGGCATATTACCGTGAGGCAGGTGGCACTCTCCGTTCTGCTGCCCCTGTACTCTGTTTTCAATATGTACTGCATGCTGTATATGGTACAGATTTTTCCCACAAAGGAGATGCTGCTTTTGCTGGGGGTGAATCTGGCGCTTCTGATCGGGCTGAACATTTATTTCTGTGTGCTGGTGGACGTGATATCAGAGAACCACAGGCTGGAGAACGAACGCAATCTCTACCGCGCCCAGGCCCGGATGCAGCATCAGTACTACGAACAGGAGGAGGAGAAGTACGAGGCCTCCCGGAAGCTGATTCACGACATCCGAAATCATATTCAGGCCATGGAAGCGCTGTACGGCAGGGAATATGCCGGAGAGCCGGCCAATGGAGAGGCCACGGCAGACGCCAATGGTGCTGCCGGTGGAGAGGCCCCGATAGACACCCATGGGGCGGCAAAATACGCCGGGGACATCCACCGGATGCTGAACAGTTTTCAGCAGAAATATTACACCTCGGAAAAGCTGCTGAACATCATCTTAAACGATAAAGCAAAAATGATGCAGCGCCTGGGCGTAAAAGAAGACATGAAAGTAGGGGAACTGTCCCTGGACTTCATGAAAGACATGGACGTGACGGCGCTGTTCGCCAATCTGCTGGACAATGCGGTGGCGGCAGCGGCCAAGAGCGAAAAGGGGTATGTGCGGCTGCGGGTGAACCGGGTGCGGCAGTTCCTCTCCGTCACCGTGGAGAACAGCTGCGACCGGGAGCCGATAAGGGCAGCAGGTACATTCCGCTCCCGCCAGGCAGGGCATCAGGGCCTGGGGCTTAAAATCATCCGGCAAACCGTAGAGCAGTATGGGGGCGATATGCAGCTGGACTGGAAAGAGGGCGTGTTCATGGCGCAAGTGATGCTTGCGGCAGAGGAGACATCAAAACAACATAAATCTGAATTCAGAGAGGAGCAGGCATGAATCAAACAGGAGCATTTCAGTTTAACTTTGGCTGGCATTTCCGGGAGGGAGAGGACGAAGCCCAGACCCATGGCAACCAATGGCAAAAGGTGGGGAATCAGAAAGTTGCAATTGCAGGCTTTCCCGACAAGGATTGGGAGGAGGTAAAGATCCCTCATGACTATGTGATTGAAAAATGTGCATTCACGGATAAAATACCCGCTTCCGTGGGATCGCTGGGGGGCGGAGTGGCCTGGTACCGCAAAGAGTTTGTCCTCCCGAAAGAAGCCCGGGGGAAGCGGATCTTTCTGCGGTGCGACGGAATCTACCGGGACAGTCAGGTATGGTGCAACGGAAGCTTTATGGGCAGGCACTTGGGCGGATACATCGGATTTACCTATGAGCTCACTGAGGTCATAGAGCAGGAAAAGGTAAACGCCATAGCAATCCGGGTAGATGCGGCGCAGCGGGAAGGCTGGTGGTATACCGGGGCCGGCATTATAAGGGACATATGGCTGATCGCACAGCCGCAGGTCTGCGTAACGGATCATGGCGCCTATTTTAAGACAGAGAGCATTGAACTTGAGACCCGCAGATGCAAAATCTGTTCGGAGATAGAGGTCAGCAACGGAAGCCTGGAACCCAGAACCGTTGAGGTCAGGGCAGAGATCAGCGATGGAACCGCGATAGCCGCAGCTGCCCGGACTACGGTTGAGATTGAGGCGGTGGCAGGGAAAACCGTGAAGCTGCCCATGGAAATCGAGAACCTGATTCCCTGGGATTTACAGAACCGTCATTTATATACGGGAAGCGTATATGTGGACGGGACTTTGTGCTACGAGGATACTTTCGGGCCCAGAAAAATAGAGTATAACCCAGAGGAGGGCATGCGCCTGAACGGGGAGAAGCTGTTCATGCGGGGAGCCTGCGGCCACGATGATTTTGCCGGGGTTGGCGCGGCGCTTCCCAAGGCGGTAATACGATATAAAATACAGAAGCTGATGGAGATGGGGTGCAATGCCTACCGCTGTTCCCATAATCCGCCTCCTCCCGCGTTTCTGGACTTATGCGATGAGATGGGCATGCTGGTGGTGGATGAGACGAGACTGCCGGGGACGGCTTATGAAATGGAGACGGACTTCATAGAACTGGTCAGAAGAGACCGCAACCATCCGTCCGTGGTATTCTGGTCCATGGGAAATGAAGAGATGAATATTCAGGGAAACGAAACCGGAATTCGGATTTTTTCCAAAATGCGTGCGGTGGGACAGAAGTATGACGACACCAGGGACTACCTGTTTGCCATCAACTGCGATTATGACAATCTGCTGAATTATCAGTGCGCCCATGGACTGCATCTGCCTGTCAATGGGGTGAATTATCAGTTTTTCAGGGATCATGACGCGCTTAAGGTAATTCACAGGGACCATCCGGAAATGTGCTTCATTAATTCGGAGACCACCGCCATATGCAGCGTAAGAGGATATCGTCTGTTCGACGAGCCCAACTATGAGACCACCAACGAGGCCAATAAATTCTGGATCAATCCGAAATTTGACCACAATTTCAGCTGCTACGGAGATTTTTATCCGGATTGGGGTCTGCAGCCGGAAGAGGTATTAAAGGATTATGTGGGACAGACCCACATGATCGGCATGTTTTTATGGACCGGCTTCGACTATCGGGGCGAGACTTTCCCGTTTCTGTATCCCCAGACGGTTTCAAGCTATGGGATGATTGACCTGTGCGGCTTCTTCAAGGACTGGGCCTATTACCTGAAAGCACAGTGGTGTGAGGAGAAAATGATTCATCTGTTCCCGGGCTGGAATCTGCCGGAAAAAGAGAATGAGATGGTGGATGTATGGGCTTTCTCCAATTGCGATGACGCGGAACTGTTTCTGAACGGACGGTCCCTTGGGAGAAAACAGAAGAACCCGCTGGATAAATTTACCTGGCAGGTTCCCTATGAAAAAGGGATGCTGCGGGTGGCGGCATATGAAGACGATAAAATAGTATGTGAGGACTCTGTGGTAACCGCAGGCCCGCCGGCAAAATTGCTGCTGAACACCGAAAAAGACACGTTGAAAGCGGATGGAGCCGATATTTCCATTGTAAATGTCACTGCGGTGGACGAGAAAGGGAATGAAGTGACAGATGCTGCGCTGACAGTCCATTTTCATGTCACCGGCGCCGGAACCATAAAAGGAGTGGGAAACGGAAAACCGGACAGTGTGGAGCATGATAAGCTTCCGGTGCGAAAGCTGTATGCAGGGAAAGCGGTGGTTTTGGTGGAAAGTACCTGTGAAGCAGGGGAAATCATTCTCACGGCGTCAGGAGACCATGTAGAGTCTGCGGTGTTTCGCCTGCAGTCTGAAAAAGCCCCGCAGGAACCTTGTATTCCGGGATACTGGGAGGAGGAAAGAGGGCAGTAGGGTGGCGTAGTTTAGCCGTACCGGGAATTTTGCGATATAGGGGACTGTCTTTTGGGAGCAATATGCCTTACCTTAGGTAAAGCATATTGCTTTTTTCCTGCCGGGATTCTAAAATACATACCATACACCAGTAAAACTTGCCACGGATAAACATGATATTTTTTTAAGGAAAAGGGAGGTGAAAAGGTGTTGCTGATAAGTCTGATTATCGGAATTGCCATATGCTATGGACTGCCGATTACGGGTCTGATACTCCTGATGCGAAAGAGGAGAGGCACCGGAAAGGCTTTTGTCTGGGGCGTGGCTGCGTTTGTGGTAAGCCAACTGCTGATTCGCATACCCGTTCTTCAGCTTCTGCTGCCTAACTTCGCATGGTTTGGGGTGATGCAGTTATATCCCTGGAGGTACGGCCTGTTTCTGGGGCTGACGGCGGGACTGGCGGAGGAGACAGCCCGGTGGATTGCCTTTCGGTGTTTTCTGAAAGGGAGAGATACCCTGGAACACGGTCTGGCCTTTGGGCTGGGACATGGCGGCATAGAGGCCATGCTGCTGGTGGGGCTAAACATGATTGCCGGAGCGGTGATGGCGCTGACAGGACAGGCCGCCCAGTTCCCGGCGGACCCGGGAAGCGTGCTGGTGGCAGGGGCGGAGCGGCTCTTTGCCATGGCTTTCCATGTGGGGGCGTCATTGCTTATTATGTATGGGGTGCGGACGGGCAGAGGCGTATGGTTCTGGCTCCTGGCGGTGGCGCTGCATGGGGTGATGGACGCGGCAGTGGTGATTCTGCCTGCCGAATTCGGAGTGGGCGTCCCGGGGATTGAGTTATGGGCGGCAGTGTGGGGATGCCTGACGCTGGCGCTGGGGATCCGGCTTTGCCGGAAAGGTTAAGTGGACCAGGAAATATATGATTGCGGCAAAATGGCGCTTTTAGCGCTTATGAAAAATAACCGGCAGATAGCGGCCGGACAAGGAGGAGAAAATGAAGACAAAAGTAAAAAGCATGGTGAGAAAAGGCATTTCCATGGCGCTGATTATGGCTGCGTCAATGCTTATGCTGATTGGCTGCGGCGGCACCAAGATTTCCGATGACTTTGATGAGGAGAAAGTGAAAGCAACGGCACAGGAGGCCATCGACCATCTGGTGGCCGGGGAATACGAGGAGTGCCTGGCGCTCATGGGAGAGGAAATGCAGGCCGCCATATCGGCAGAGGCTCTGGCCACCAACATGGAGACAACGGCCGGGCAGAAAGGAGCCTTTCAGGAGTACAAGAGCAGCACGGTGGTGGGCCAGAAAGATAAGGACGGCTCGGAGTACGCCGTAGCCGTAATCGTGGCCGGCTTTGAAAAGGGGAATATCACATTTACCGTGAGCTTTGACAAGGATATGAAGATGACAGGATTTTGGATGAAATAAGGCCCCCCAGGAACCCCCAGGCATTCCCTTTATTGCCTTACTTTCCATGCAAGGCAGAGCAGCCGCCTTGCATGGGAGGTTCCTATAAATTCCGGCGGCCTGCAATATAAATAGGAACAAAGAAGCCTCCTAAAGTAAGTAACAGGGTGAGAGGCAGATCAACGATATCCCGCAGGATTCCCGTAAAAAGCAGAGCCTCCGCATAGCTGATGACAGGATATCCTAACAGGATGGTTACGGCCCAGATGCGTCCGGCTTTCAAAATTTTTCCCCAGTTGCGGTTGTTGAGGGGAAGTCCGGGTAAATTCATTTCAAACAATCCGTCCGTATACAGACAAATGCGGTTTTCATCATAATAGGCCGGCAGCTTTTCCTTTATAAAAAAACAAAAATAAATTCCAAAGCTTAAGCCCAAAGACATAGACACCGGCAGCCCAATCGACATGCATCCGCTCCTATAGCAGAACAGGGCTTCCAGGCAGGCGGTTATAAAACAGAATAGAAAGATAACCCCCCATTTCCGATTGACCTGATAGGCGCGTACCGGCTTTTCCTCGGAGTACGAGATGGCCGTCTTCACAACTTGTTCCACCTGGGTAGTACTCAGCACATTATCCTGCTCCATGCGTCTGCACAGCAAAAGCTCCGTCACTGTGACGCCCAGCAGATCTGCCAATGGTATTAACAAATCTATGTTAGGGACGCTTACGGCAGTCTCCCATTTGCTTACGGCCTTGTCGGATATGGCAAGCTGCTCTGCCAGCTCCTTTTGGGTAATGCCTTTTTCTCTGCGGAGCATGGCTATGAATGCACCGAATTTTTCCTTATCGATATTGAACATCTGTTGTCCCTCCTGTTGTTTTTCTAATTCTATTTTCGCTCCAAATCCTTTCAAAAGCAACCGAATTGTAGGAGAGTGGCATTATTTGGGTACAGAATGGCGGAACTAGAACGGCAACAGAGTAAAATTTGGCCGCATAGGAACGACATAAAACAGACAAAGCGGAATGGGGGCAATCGGGGATTTTCATACTTCATCCTTTCTTCCAAAGGAAAGTTCCTTGACATTACCGGCATCTGAGAATAAGATAAGAAATATAGAAAATACAGACTGTACAGACAGCACCGGAAAAGGAGGTACCTATGGAAAAAGGGTTAATTGGCATTCAAATGAGCACCATCAAGAAAAAGGTGGATGAGCTGGGCGCCTATGAGACGCTGAAAGCATGTGCGGAAATGGGGTATCACTGTATGGAAGTGAGCCAGATTCCCATGACGGCGGAGAACGTGTCCGGCATGCGAAAGGCATGCCGGGAGTTTGGAATCAAGATTGCGGCGAACTCGGCGGCGCTTGAGCCCATGGCTCCGGGGATGCCGGGAGAGTATCTGGTGTCCGATTTTGACAAGATTGTGGAGGACTGCAAGGCGCTGGATACAAATATGCTCCGGATTGGCATGCTGCCCATCACCTGCATGGGAAGCCGGGAGAAAGCCGTTGATTTCGTGAAGCGGGCGGATGAGATGGCGGAGCGCCTGGGAGAGCATGGAATCGACCTGTATTACCACAATCATCATGTGGAGTTCGTCAAATACGATGGCCAGTATCTGCTGGACATCATCCGGGACAACACGAAGAAGATGGGATTTGAGCTGGACATCCACTGGATTCACCGGGGCGGCGAGAACCCTGTGGAGTTCATCCGCAGATATGCGGGGCGCATCCGCCTGCTGCATTTGAAAGATTACCGCATCGCCCGGTTGCCTGTGCCCGGGGAGGGCTTTGACATGAAAGCCTTTTTCGCTGACTTTTTCAATCTGGTGGAATTCGCCGAAGTGGGGGAGGGAAATCTGCCCATTCGGGAGTGCATAGAGGCCGGGCTTGCCGGAGGCAGCGAGTATTTCCTCATCGAGCAGGACGACACCTACGGCAGAGACCCCTTTGAAAGCCTGAAAATCAGCCAGGATAATCTCATTGCCATGGGATACGGGGACTGGTTTGTATATTAAAAGCGGCCGAAAAATGGCCGGATAAGTCCAATTGGCCATCGGCTCCTGGGTGAGAATACTGCAAAAATTGCGGGGCCCTGTCAGATATCAGCTTTGGCGACATCACCGGCAATCTGGAGGAGCAGCTGGGACAGGGGATTCTGTCCTATAATTGAAAGGTATTCTGCCTCTGCCCGAAGTACAGAGGGAACAAGTAAGAGGAGGTGTCCGCTGATGATTTATACACCATCAGCGAGGAAATAATAAGACACACAGACTTTGCGCAAGGGGGTCATGCACAAAAGATCACGCCGGGCGCACCATTTCATGACAAGGAGGAAGAAAACATGAGCACGACAAAGTACGCAGGTACACAGACAGAGAAGAACTTAGAGGCCGCATTCGCCGGGGAATCCCAGGCGAGAAATAAGTACACCTATTTTGCCTCTGTGGCGAAAAAGGAGGGCTATGAGCAGATCGCGGGCCTGTTCTTAAAGACGGCGGACAACGAGAAAGAGCATGCCAAGATGTGGCTCAAGGAGCTCAAGGGAATCGGCGATACCAAGGAGAACCTGAAAGCGGCCGCCGACGGCGAGAACTACGAGTGGACAGACATGTACGAGAACTTCGCCAAGACCGCGGAGGCAGAGGGCTTTCCGGAGCTTGCGGCCAAATTCCGGCTGGTGGGCGAGATTGAGAAGCACCATGAAGAGCGCTACCGGGCCTTGCTGAACAATCTGGAGACAGCCGCTGTCTTTGAAAAGAGCGAGGTCAAGGTATGGGAGTGCCGTAATTGCGGGCATATCATAGTGGGCACGAAAGCGCCGGAAATCTGCCCTACCTGCAACCATCCTCAGAGTTACTTTGAGGTACATGCGCAGAATTATTGATTCCCGCGGGCAACGGGCCAGGCGAGCGTGCACATTAAGCCATGGAATATGGCTTTGCGACTGCCGCTTGGTACAGCAGACTTTTAAACAAAGTAAGAGAGGGGCAATAAATCACCCCTCTTTTCTGCATTTATTGGATATATCAGGAAGTGATCCCGATTGCCCTACGGCGCAGCAGTGGGTGGCAGTGGGCTGTATGGCAGGCCGCATGTTGTCATAGGGTTTCGCCAGCAGCTTACAATCTCAATCCGGCAGCACGCTGCGCCGCAGGCTGCTGTAGGCTGTCAGGATATACAGCAGATAAATCAGGAAGAACAGTCCCAGCGTCACACCCAGTATCCCGGCCAGCTGCCAGGCTCCGGCTATGGTCCCCGGTTCAAAGGAATGCCCCATGGCCACCAGCAAGGGTACGCTGATCAGCAAAGGCGGCAGAGCGGGCATGGCGTAGTACACGGCAAGCTGCCTGCGCAGCGTCCGGGCCATCTCCCGCCTGTCCATGCCCAGCTTCTCCAGCAGACCGAACTGCCGGGCGAACCGCGGCCCTTGGCTGAGCTGCTGCACGGTGAGGATAGTGGCGGACACAAGGGTCAGCACCAAAGCCAGATAGAAAAGGGGAAAAATCGTGCTGGCTGACAAGGAGGCGTATTCCCTGGCCACAGCGTCCTTAGCCAGCAAAGTATAGAAATCCTGCGCATACCCCCGACCGTAATCGTCCCCCGCGCCGTCATGGATGTCCGCCAGCCGCTCATAATCCGCTTTGCTCAAAGGTTCCGCCGTCATGGCTCCATAGACGCTGTGGCTCACCGGCCGGGAGACGAGGCATTCATCCGGCACCACCAGCAGGAAGCCCCGTCCATTGCCGTCCCAAAGCTTCTGAGAGAAAGATTCCGTATAGATATTACCCGGAGAAAGAGCATTTCCGCCTACACTGACAATAGTGTCATAATCTTCCAGGGCATCCTCCAGATATGCCATGCAATGGATGAGATACCGCCCCGGCTCCGCAGGCGCTTCCGGGTACCCTAGCATGGCCCGGAGGGCGGCATAATCGCTGTAGGCCATGAGCGGGTCGTAGGAATAGTAGGCATAATAGTCCGTGTGCTCCAGAAGATAATCCGTTATCTGCCGGGTCTCCCCCTGATAGATCCGGTACTGCCTGGAACCCCGCAGGGAAATGTTTTCCTCGATATAATCCAGATAGGGTCCAAAATCTGCAGGCTCCCCATCCGTGGTGCCGAGGAAAATGTCAAAGCAGGTAGTCCCCTCCACCCGGCTCTGGAACAGGACTCCGAAGAGCATGCCCGTGCCCTCGCTGATTATAGTGCCCGTGAACAGCAGGGCAATGGTGGCCATGGTCATCCCCATAGTGCCCATCTTGAAAGAAAGGGCGCGGAACACCAGCAGCGTATGAGTGCCGTACTTCTTCCCGGGCCTGGCATTGAAATAGGCCGGAACACCGGAGGAAAAGCTTAAGAAAAAGCCGTACAGGAAGAATATTACCAAAGCCGCGCCTATGATGCCAAAAAGCAGGCTTCCCGTGAGCAGCAGCAGAGTCCCCAGAATGCCGCTGGCGATAGAAAGGGTGAAGACGCGCCGGCGGCTGCGGCTTTTCCGGATCATCTCTTCCTCTCCCTGCCTGTCATAGGACAGCAGGTCGCAAATCTGCATTCTGCGCAGACGTTTCCCGCAGCTGCGAAGCGCCAGCAGATAGATTACGGCGAAGTAGGCAATCGTCAGCGTCACGGCCTTGGGAGAAACGGAAAGGCGGAAGGTATAGGGAACATGGAACAGGGACAGGGTGACGGCCCGCAGTATCTGGAAGAGCAGGCCGCCCAGCAACAGCCCCGCGAGCAACGCCAACGCTCCCACCGCCAGGTTCTCCAGGAAGAACATCCGCGCCACCTGTCCGTTCTCCAGGCCGATGAGGATATAAGTGCCCAGCTCCTTGCTGCGCCTGGAAAGCATGAAATTCGTGATATACCGGATCAGCCACCCCATAATGGCGATGACAACGGCGCTTACCAGG
This sequence comes from uncultured Acetatifactor sp., assembly GCA_910584235.1. GTDB lineage: Bacteria > Bacillota > Clostridia > Lachnospirales > Lachnospiraceae > Acetatifactor. The sequence continues at coordinate 19,970 of CAJTZD010000008.1, read as the reverse complement.
ACGGTGATCAAGGGGAGGCTGCGCATAAAGGGGGACAGGGCCTGGAGCTCCTGTGAGAACACCAGCCCGTTGAAAGCATGGATCAAAGCCGCGGAAAGGATCACCGTGACCAGGTACACCAGATAGTCCCTGGCCTGCCGCCTGGCATTCCGCAGGGAAAGCTTACATAACGTCACTGATGTCACCCCCCAACAATCCCAGCACATCCAGGATTTCATGATACACCGCAGACCTGGCCCGTTTCCCCCGGAGCAGCTCATTGAACAGCCGCCCGTCCTTTAGGAACAATACCCGGGAGGCGTAGCTTGCGCTGTAGGCGTCATGGGTCACCATGAGAATGGTGGCTTTCATTTCCCGGTTCATCTTCGTCATAATCTCCAGCAGGTTCTTGGAGGCCCTGGAATCCAGCGCCCCTGTGGGCTCATCCGCCAGGATCAGGGACTGCCCCGCCACTATGGCCCTGGCGCAGGCCGCCCGCTGCTTCTGGCCGCCGGAGACCTGGGTGGGGAATTTCTCCAGGATATCGTCGATTCCCAGGCGCATGGCCACATCCTGCACCCTGTCCCTTACCAGGTTGGGATCCATGTGGTTGATGGTCAGGGCCAGGCCGATGTTCTCCTCCAGGGTCAAGGTGTCCAGCAGGTTGAAGTCCTGGAAGACGAAACCCAGCTTCTCCCGCCGGAAGCGGGCCAGCTCCTGCCGGGGGAGTTTAGAGATATCCTGACCGTTTAGCAGGATATGGCCCGCGCTGACCGTGTCTATGGTGGAGATGCAGTTTAGCAGCGTGGTCTTGCCGCTGCCCGAGGCCCCCATGATGGCGATGAACTCCCCCTCCTCCACATCGAAGCTGACCCGGTCCAGGGCCTTGGTGACATTGTTCTTACTTCCGTAATATTTCTCGATTGCCTGTACTTGCAGCATATGATTTTTCGGTAATGTCCGCGCGTTCTGCCGAAATGTCCGTCCGAGACATCACCGTGTCTCCTTTCCTCATTTTCCTGATAAAGAAATCATACACCATCTGCGGAGGAAATGGTATCGAAGAGATATTGATTTAGGTTACAGATTTGTAAGATAATCGATTGGGGCTGCTGTGCCATGAACAGAAACAGGGCTCAGGGCAGTGCCTCCCTGGCGGGAAAGGTAAGGGTCATGACTGTGCCCTGCCCCTCCGAGGATTGGGCCTCCAGGCGGATCTCCAGCGGGGCGGCCAGCTTCCGGCACAGATACAGGCCCATGCCGGTGGAGCCGCCCCGGGCCCGGCCGTTGCTGCCCGTGAAGCCCCTGTCGAAGATGCGGGGCAGCTCCTGGGCCGGGATGCCCAGTCCGTTGTCGCTGACGGTAAGCTGCACCTGGCGCCCCAGGGACTTTGCGGCCAAGACGATCACAGGCTCCCGGCTCCTGTAGCGGACGGCGTTCTGCAGGAGTTGCCCCAGCAGGAAGCACGTCCATTTCCCGTCGGTATACACTGTATGCTCCAGGTCATGGGTTTCGATGCGCACGCCGCTCTGGATCAGCAGGGAGCGGTGCTGTTCGATAGCCTCCGTGACGATGACATCCAGCGGGGAACGGCGGATGAGGAAATCCTGCTCCGGGCTTTCCGCCCGGGCGTAGAACAGGGCCCGCTCCACATGGTTCTCGATTTGCGACAGTTCTGTAATCAATTTCCTCCGCAAAGCGCCGTCAGCGCTCCGGCAGATCAGCTGCGCCGCCGTGATGGGAGTCTTGATTTCGTGCACCCAGCTTTCGATATATTCCCGGTATTCCCGCTGAGCCGCCCGGGCATCGGAGACCGCTTCGATTGCCCCCTTGCCCGCCCGGCGCATCAGCCCAAAGAACTCCCGCTCCCGGACACTCTCCGGCCTGGGGAGGCATTCCGCAAACAAATGCTTCTGGTCCAGCCCCTCCAGGATGGCTTCCAGTTCCTGAAGCCGTCCCCTGGATTTCAGGAAGTCAGCGGCCTGCACCGCCAGGAAGAGAATGGCCCAAACAAGCCCCAGAATCGTCAGGATGCCGGACTGCGTGCCCGTAACATACAGAAAAAGGACGGAACCCGCCCCGGTCACAAAAAGCAAGACCAGCCGCCCGAACCTGTCCCACAAAAATTCGCCCAATGTCATATCCCTGCCTCCATCTGCCCGAAAAATAAATCTCTTCGCATACTTCCCCACAACAATCGGTGCAAAACCGGAAGAATGCCCGCACTTTATACTTGATACCCCAATCCCCGCCGTGTCCTGATATAGTCCGGCAGCCCCAGTTCCCCCAGCTTCCCACGCAGCCTGGTCATATTGACGCTCAAAGTATTATCGTCTATATAGATATGGTTATCCCATAAAACGTCGATCAGATCCGCCCGGGAGACGATCTCGCCCGCGTGCTGCATCAGATAGGTCAGAATCCGCAGTTCGTTGCGGGTGAGCTCCACCGCCGCGCCGCCCGCGGAGGCGATTCCCTGGGACAGGCTTACCGCCAGCCCTTTCACCTCCAGCTTGTCAGGCTCCTGTCTCGGACAGGTCCGGCGCAGCACGGTATGGATCCGGGCCAGCAGTACAGGGATATGGTAAGGCTTGGTGATATAATCGTCCCCGCCCAGGTTCAGGGCCTGCAGCTCGTCCATGGCGGAGTCTCTGCTGGTGAGGAAGATGACGGGCACATCGGAACCCTTTCGTATCTCCATGCACAAAGTGAAGCCGTCCTTTCCCGGCAGCCCCAGGTCCAGCAGCGCCAGATGAGGCCCGAAATCCCGCAGCTGCCCGGCCACATCCGAAAAATCCGTCACCGCCAGCACCTGATACCCTTCATTCGCTAACAGCAGCGTCAGTTCATCCCGGGTGGCGGGATCGTCCTCTATTATCATGATTTTATACATATCTCTTCCCTTGCCTTTCCTAGAAACCATTATATAGCAGCCTGAGGCGGGGGGCAAGCCGGGATTTCTGACAGGTTGCTTTTTTGCGATGGGGGTTCTGGAATAAAGACATAGACGCGGGGGCGGAGGGAGGTGATAACATGCTGTTGGCAAGTCTGATCATCGGAATTGCCATATGCTGTGGAGTGCCGATTGCGGGACTGGCGGCAAGGCAACCGTTCTTCTGCTGTCAGGCTGCAGCGGCGCCATGATAAGGGTCTTTCCCATTACAATCTATACCGGCCCGGTGATCTGTTCGGGGATTTTTACCATAAATCCTGAACGGCTCTCCGGGCCGTGGGCATATGCGGGTCAGGACAAACGGTCACAGGCGCTTTCCCCGGAAAATGTGCGGAAAATATTCCTTGCCCGGACAGCAATGAGCAGTGACACAATGCCCGAAAATAAGATAACCATATATTCGGCACCCGCACAGATCTCAAACAGAATGCCGTAGAATGCGTTCCCCAAGGGCTGGGCGCACATGGAAACGGTGAGAATGACGGCTATGACTTTCCCAATGAGATTCTGCGGCGTATTTGCCTGGATAAAGGACATCATCTGCACGGTAAAAATCGTCGAAAATACCATCACCCCAAAGCAGCATCCGGTGATGACCAGGTAATTCACGATCCCGGATGAGAATAAGAGCAGGGAGAGGCCCATGGGGAACACGCAGATCGCACAGGATATCACGAGATTGCCGGATTTACGGACTGCCAGCTTATCTGCAAAGACACCTGCGCCAATGCCGCCGAAAAGGCCTCCCGCCGCCAATGCCCCTTCCGCAAAGCCATAGAGCCTGTTGGCCTGGGCGGGCTCCAAATCCAATACCTCCGTTACCAGATAGGGCAATGCCACCATGATCATTGCGGCCAGGAACAGATTGACGCCGCAGATCACCAGAAGCGATTTGCCGATGGCAGGCTGTTCCTTTCGGATAAAGCGGATGCTCTGTGCGAAATCCCTTTTTGCCGTCTGCAGGATACTGCCCTGTGCAATCTGTCTCCGGAAAGGTATTTTGATGAAGAGCTCCATGACCGCCGACAGAATAAAGCATAGGGTGCAGACTCCCAGGACAGGCTTTAACCCATAGGCGCTGTACAGAACGCCGCCAAGCACGGGCCCTGTCAAAGAAGCAAAGGAGCTTATCACATTGATAACGGAATTCGCCGCCATAAAATGCGCCTGGGGTACCAGAGCCGGGATGCTGGCCTGTACGGAGGGCTGATACGCCCCTGCGATGCCGTAGAGAAACATCAAAGTAACCGTCAGAAGCGGGACGAGCGGGAAGCTTTCCATGAGCAGGGAAAAGGTAAGGATAACCGCGGCCGTAAAGAAATCCAGTACTACCATAACATTCCTTTTGTTTACCCTGTCTGCCGCAATACCGCCAATGGGGGACAGCAGGATGGATGGGATAAAGGCGCAGGCCGTGACGGTTCCGTAAAGCGCCGAGGAACCCGTGAGATTTAACAGGTACAGGGGCAGGGCGAAGCGGATAGAGGCATTCCCAAACAGGGAGATGATCTGGCCGATTACTACCAATGTGAAATCTTTTGAAAATAATGTCTGTTTCATTTTGAATCCTCCGTCTTTTTGTTTTGTCTAAAATGATGTATAATAGCTTTATACATACCGCATGATGGTATGTATAAGCCTAAAAGAAATCTGCCCGTTTTCAGGGCAGTTTTTCTCCCGTAAAAAAGAGTGCTTATCCATGTTTTTTCTTCTGATAGATAGAGGTCAGCTCCTGAATTCTTTCCAGTATTTCATCATCCACGATATCCAGCCCGAAGCCCTGCAGCATCCGGCGAAATACCATGAACTTTCGCCAGGACTCCTCCTCTGTGCTGTCAAATATCATGGGATTCATCCACACGTTTGCCGCCAGCAGTATCAGCTCCGCCAGTTGTTCCGGATAGTCCGTCTCGATGGAGCCGTCGGAGATTCCCTGGCGGATAATCGGCAAAATGTAGTTGGGCGCCGCATTGTCCATGGTATCGTGCAGGAGGCTGAAGAGCAGCTTGGGGTTGTTATGGAAATCCGGGGCCACGGTAAAGATATCATTCTGTACAGGCCGGCTGATGGATTCCTTAAAAATGGCCTTGAGCTTCTCCCTGCCGTTTAAGTCCGCCCGGTCGCGGATCAGGGCAAGCATTTGATTGGATTCGGCAGTCATCTGATCCGTGACGGCAATGAGAATATCCTCTTTCGACTTAAAATGGTGGTAGATAGCGCCCTTGCTGAGCCCGCCCAATTGATCGATGATATCCTGTATGGAGGTGTGCTCATACCCTTTTTCCATAAACAGGCGAAAGGCCACGGCCAGGATTAATTGAACCGTTTCTTCCGGATGCTTGTTTCTTGCCATGATTTTAATCTCCTTACATACTAACGGTATGTATTATGCTATCATACTGCCGGTATGTTTGTCAAGACATATTTCAATTGTAATTTGGTCTTGGCTATGTTACTTTGATATAAGATTGAGGAAGAGCAGAAAGCGGCGCTGGGGACAGTCTGCGCCAAGATGGCGCAGGCTGTGGAGCTGTGCGGCAGCGAAACAAGGATATTTATGGTAGGCTTTTATCCTTGGCATCTTTCACAATGCCGTGACTGGAGAAATATTCCAGCCAGATCACGTCATACTTACCCAGAAGATGTACTTCATCCCAGGTATAGTCAGGGTTCAGGTGGCCGCTCTCGTCTGTTACCACTTCATTGATATCCAGATAGAAAATATTCTCTCCGTCTGCCAATGCCGCAATCCGGTCGTTTTTCTCCTGAATGGCCGGATTGTTGAAAATCGGGTCGGATTCCGATCGGGTCTGCTTTACATACATGATGCCGCAGACGTAGATAATGGCGTCCGGCTGCAGCTCCTGCAGGTGGGCCACGGCGGCCTCGTAGGCTTCCATAAAGGAGTCCACGGTACCGGTGCCCATCTCGTTGATACCGATTTCCAGATAGATTTTGCCAAAGGAGCGCTTCTGGAGAGCTTCCTCTATGGTAAGGGTCTGGCCGTCTACCTGGGCTGTCTTGGACTGGAACATGTTGTAGACGGTCATGCCGTTCTCGGCATAGTAAGTAAGGTTGTCCCAGCCGGAATAAAGCTTTACGCCCTCCACCCGGGAGTCGCCGATGAACAGGGCGTCGTCAAAATAATCGGGAGTCACCTCCGTGAAAGCATACTGTTTGGGCTGGTCTAAGGCGGCATCCGGATTCTCCTGTCCGTGGGAGCCGTTGCCGAAGCCGCTGCCGGCATTATTGCCGGACCCGGAGATTCCCGGGTTCTGCGCATTGCCAGAGCCATTGCCATTGCTGCTGCCGAAACCAGCATTATTGCCGGACCCGGAGGTTCCCGGGTTCTGTGCATTGTCAGAGCCACTGCCATTGCTGCTGCCGAAACCAGCATTATTGCCGGACCCGGAGGTTCCCGGGTT